>JAZUDO010000032.1:0-92760 GCA_045639685.1 Lachnospiraceae bacterium | reverse complement strand
AGCCGCTTCTTCTTCCGGAGATAAGTACATCTTAGGTGACTTCTTTAACGATACCATTAAAACAATCGCTACAATAACTGCAAAAGCAAATATGACTGCAAGTGTCCGCAGAATTACCTTCGCACCGCCGGATAGTCCTCGCTTTAACGCTTTTGAAGGCTCTTCTTTTACCTCTTCAAGATTATCCTTAAGCCTATTAAGTTCTTTGAAGTATTCCTTCTGTGCACCCTCAAAATTGATGTAGTTACAGTACGGACATTTTGCTACATCATTCTCTATTTCAGCACCACAATTGGGACACTTTATCATTCCTTATTCATCTCCGTTAATATATCTTTTTATAAAAAGAGAAACCGATAATCGGTTTCTCTTCTCACTACATATAAATTGTATCAAACTATCAAAGCTTATCCATCTGACGCTTAATATTCTCAGCAAGCTGCTTCACATCTTCTATCGTCTTTGCAATCTCTGCAGATGATTCTGCAAGTGAAACTGTCTTCTCATTAACACCGGCAACAATATCTGTAAGACTGTTAGCTTCAGTAAGAATATCATTGATTGCTACAGAAATCTTCTTCTGTGATTCGTCAGATCTTGTCGCTGTATTCTTAGAATCCTCTGCAAGTACATTAATCTCAGATGCAACAACCGCAAATCCCTTACCTGCTTCTCCGGCTCTCGCTGCCTCAATTGATGCATTAAGTGCAAGAAGTGTTGTTTCTTCGGAAATGGCCGCAATTGTATCAACTACCGATTTCATCTGTAATGCTCTGTTGAGAAGTGAATCCATGGTCTTTCTTACGGAACTGCTGGTATTATCAATTTCCTGTGAAAGATTTGTAAGCTTATCAGCGGATTCCTGTCCCTCAAGAACCGCATTAGTAACGCTTTCGGAAATATTGTTTATCTGTTCACCAATTCCTGCCGTATCATCAATAAGCATTCCGATATTGTCTGTCATTTCCTTCTGCATCAATGCAGATTCGCTTGTTACCTTACAGCCCCTGTTTATTTCCTGGATACTTACTGCAATGTCATCTGAAGATGTTTCCAGCTCATCAAGCTGAAGGCCTATTCTTTCAGACTCGCTCATTACCCCTTTAAGTACTGAGTTCAGGTTGTTTCCGATACGTTGTTGATACTCTTTTTCATCCTGAATCAACCCAAATATATCTCTGTTATATACCTCAAACAGTATAGACATTACAAAGCAGGTCAGCATAAAGGCCAACAGAAAAATCATACATGAAATACTCTCAAACAAATCGGCATCAATAGCAAAAATATCATACAGTTTTGTTCCGCAACCGAATAAGAAGGCTATTGATGCAGAATAACGTATATATCTCTTGTCATAATACAGCAAAGAAGCAAAAATCGGTCCGAATACAAGGTACGGAATAAAAAGATTTCGTGAAAATATGTCACAAATCATATATGCAACCATAGACCATATCATAATATAGGTTGCCGTATGTCTTTCCTCAACAAAGGAAGTATGTGAAAACAAAATCTCCAAAAAAACTCCCGCCACAAACAAAACGGTAATAATTATCTTTGGAACATTACCATGTAAAAACAATCCCGGTGCAGTCCATATTGCAATACTATTGGCAATTGTAACAAGTACACTTCCTACAGCAATATATCTGTTCGTCCTATTAATTCTTTTTGTTAAATCAGCAAAAACCCTTTTACCGGCATCCATCTGACGCATCTCCCTTATTTATTAAAATAATGTAATAATCTTCCTTCTCAACCAAGCGAAAACTCATTATCTCCCCTAATCCTCATTGCCGGACAAGGATGTGAATGACCGGGTCCGAATGCGCATCCTTTACAGCTAAAGCATCCGACATATGGCGCATCGTACAAAATGGCCTCAGTAAATGCGGGATCTGCCAACAGTCCGCATCCCAAATCAACCGTATCTACCAAATCATTTTCAAGAAGGTACTTAACCTTTTCAACTGTACGCAAGTCATTAACCGTAGAAACCGGAACAATTCCTTTAAAGTTCCTATGCATGTCAACTCCCAGTGCCGCTATCTTATTATAGGGCAGCGACTCATCATAGAGAACATCGTCGAACTCTCCTATTCCACAGGAAACCTGCAGATAATCGCACCCGGCTTCCACATAATATTTAGCAATTTCTTTTGATTCTGAAACCGTTGGATCAGCTCCTGATATTCTTGCCGAAATTATAAAGTCTTCTCCGCAGTTTTCTCTTATTTTCCTAATAATCTCGCATCCGAAACGTGCCCTGTTTTCAACACTTCCTCCGTATTCGTCTGTTCTGTTATTAACATTTGAAGCAAATGCATTAATCAGGTACGCATGGCAGGCATGCAGCTGAACTCCGTCATACCCGGCCTTTTTTGCACGAATTGCAGCATCAGTAAACTGACCTATAACTCTTTGAATATCATCATGTGACATCTCAATTGCATCCACTTCGCGAAAGCCGTTATTCCACAACACTTTTGTCGGCGAAACAGCCGGTCCGCATTCAGGATGTGTTCCAAGTCCTCCATGGTGAATCTGGGGAATAATCAGACAATTATGCTGATGAACTGCCTCCGTAATCATCTTGTGTCCCGCAATCTGTTCATCACACCACAAGCCCAACTGCGAAGGAGCCAGTCTGCCATCCGCAGATACACATGTGGCTTCTACAACTATAAGCCCCGCTCCATGCTCTGCTCTTTTTTCATAATGTCTGACAAACTCATCGGTTACCATTCCGTCAGGTCCTGCAGCAAATTTAACTGTCGGAGCCATCGTAATTCTATTTTTGCATATTCTTTTGCCAATATTAATCGGTGTATTTGCCTTTGCCATAACATCTCTTCCTTAAAACAAAACTCTCTGCCTGAATTTTTTTAATAATTCCTTTTATATTATAAATCATTAACATCCCATTGTCATTTCCATGCCACAATATTGTTTTTACTCATGCAGATACTTTCTGGCGTTCTTTACCACCTCACTCGGATATTCCAAATGGGTAAGCAGTTCTATTGCATTTGATTGTTCGCTTCTGCCTGTATGAATCAGGTAATCAAATACTATGTCTCCACCTTTAATATCATTTCTAAAATGATAATTTTTGTAAGCACCGTTTTCGGTCAGTTCCTTATCATGTGTTGCAAGTAAAGTTAAGCAATCAGTTTCGGCGATATAATCCATAATGGCCTTTGAAGCCGCTATTCTTTCTTCTGTATTTGTACCCTTCAGGATTTCGTCAATTACAACAAGAACGTTATCCTCTTTTACTATTAAATCAAGCATACGCTTTATGCATTTTGCTTCACGATAATAATAGCTTTCGCCCGTCAGAATATCATCACGAAGAGCCATACAAGTCATTACAATTAACGGTTGCGTGCGAAAGGTTTCAGCCACGCAGGTATTGATTGACTGAGCAAGAATACAATTGACTGCAACACTCTTCATAAAGGTTGATTTTCCGGACGCATTGGCGCCTGTAAGAACTGCTCTGTCAGTTAAGTTAAAATCATTCGTCACAGGGTTATTAATCAGTGGATGCGCCATTTTTTCAACAGTCATTCCATGGCTTACATATTCGGGTTTACACCAGGCATCCATACTTTTTCTATAGGAAACAACCGCAATGTCAGAATCAACACCTCCTACAAAATCCAGTAGGCAAAGAACCTCCTTTTGCTTTCCGTCTATGATTCTCATTATATGATTAAACATAGACACATCTATCAGCAGCATTCCCCAGAGATACTCTCTAAGTATGCCAAAAACATCACCGGCCATTGAAGCTTGTCGCCTTCCGTTCATTCCCGAAATGACCCATGACATTTTTCTGAGTTCTTTCAGTGCTTTTTGAGCGTCAGCTGTTATAATTGTGCCGCTTTTGTCATATTTATTCATCCATTTGGTAAATTCAAAAATCTTCTTAAACTCAATAAGCGATGTAAAGAAAATCTCATATTTTTGCTTAACCGACATATATATCATCAGGTTAACAAGTGCTACTGCACCTCCCAAAGTAAGAAGAATCATATTATCAAAAATAAAGGAAAGAATCATAAAGACCACAAGCATTAACTGCAGGAAATGATAAATGAGGGGATTGCCCAGTTTGAATTCATTCGTATTCATCAAAAAATCCGAAAGAAAATAGCCTTCATTCATCTTTCCGATGTATTGAAGTTTTACCTCCATATCAGCCCGCTTTTTAGTATTTGCCTCATAATATTCAAGCCGCTTTTCAACGTCGGATTTATCATTACTTAACCCACCGGCAGTCCTGCCGTTAAGCACATGCAACTTGTGGTAAAGAGTCTGTTCTCCAATAAAGCTATTTGTATGGTTAATCCGAAGGAATACCCTGTCCATTTCCAGATCATTCCAGGTAATATCATCAACGACCCACTTTGAATCATCCAATCCCGCCAGATTGTCATGGTATTTTCCAATTCTATCTATTCTTTTTTCGGCATTATAATAAAGATGCCCCTCCAAAGGATTCTGTCCAAATGCCTTTTCTACCATCTTCAAAAGCTTTTTATTTCCAAACATCACTATTGAAAAACCTTCCTTATCTACAACATCGGAGTAATGCATATTTATATTTCTTTATTGCGAAAAAAGAGAAATCTGAAACGATTTCTCTTTTTAGCAATAGCGAGAGGGGGATTTGAACCCTCGACACTGCGGGTATGAACCGCATGCTCTAGCCAACTGAGCTATCTCGCCATATTTAGTTAAATGGGACCTACAGGGCTCGAACCTGTGACCCTCTGCTTGTAAGGCAGATGCTCTCCCAGCTGAGCTAAGATCCCGAATCGGGACACACATATGTGCTTTATCAAATCCGACTATGCTAGTATATAAAAACATTCCGGGTTTGTCAACACAAAATAACGTCTTTTTCCGTTAATTAAAAAATGTCTCTTTTTAATCAACAGGTTGCATTTTTTACAAATGCAACCTGCAATTATCAAATTAATTAAGCAAGTGTGCTCTTTGCGAGCTCAGCAAGTGTTGTAAAGCCTTCTGCATCGTTAACTGCCATTTCAGCTAACATCTTACGGTTGATATCAACATTTGCCTTCTTAAGTCCGTACATAAACTGGCTGTATGAAATACCATTCATACGAGCTGCAGCGTTGATACGTGCAATCCAAAGCTGTCTGAACTGACGCTTTCTCTCTTTTCTTCCTGCATATGAGCTTGTAAGAGCACGCATAACAGACTGTTTTGCAACTCTGTACTGGTTAGACCTTGCTCCTCTGTAGCCCTTTGCAAGCTTTAATACTCTATTATGTTTCTTTCTAGCGTTCATGCCGCCTTTAATTCTTGCCATTTTTCATTTCCTCCTATTTCAAAAGCCCATCTTATAAATATGGTAAAATCTTCTTCATATTCTTTACATTTGTTGCATCTGTCATAGCAGGCTTTCTAAGATTTCTCTTATTCTTTGTTGTCTTCTTTGTTAAAATATGACGCTTGTAAGCCTTATTTCTCTTTAACTTACCATTACCTGTCAGTTTAAAACGTTTAGCAGCAGATCTGCTGGTTTTCATCTTTGGCATATCCTTATCCTCCTTGCCCTTCTATATTAACTGATTACTTCTTTTCAGTTAAAAACATTGTCATACTACGGCCTTCAACCTTAGGTGCCTTCTCAACAACAGCAACCTCGCTAAGGCTTTCGGCAAAATCATCAAGAATGTGCTTGCTCGTATTCATATGAGCCATCTCACGTCCTCTGAATCGCAAAGTAACCTTTACTCTGTCACCCTTTGACAGAAACTTCTTTGCGGCATTAACCTTTGTATTAAGGTCGTTTGTATCGATATTGGGAGATAATCTGATTTCCTTAATCTCAACAACCTTCTGCTTTTTCTTTGCATCCTTTTCCTTACGTGTCTGTTCATATTTGAACTTACCGTAATCAACAATTCTGCAAACAGGCGGTTTAGCGGTTGGTGCAATCTTTACAAGATCAACACCGGCTTCATCAGCAAGTGCAAGGGCTTCTTTGATTCCCATAATGCCTAACTGTTCACCGTCTTCACCAATAACACGAACTTCCTTGTCCCTAATCTGATCATTAATGAATAATTCGCTAATAGTTTTTTCCTCCCATACATGTATCTTTCGATATCAATAAAAAAGTGGATAGCATAACTATCCACTAAAATTACTCACCAAAAATAAACTGTGTTTATCAGTGTGAGAAAACTTTGAACTCTTGAAGCACGTTAGCCGCAAGGTGAGAGTGGATACTCTGCTTGTTGTTTTCACCTCTGATAAATTACCATAACATCACTATACTGTCAAGCATTTTTTGAATAAAGAGTTCTCGCCATATCTCCTATCTCAATGGCAAGGCTGTGTGCTTCTTCTACGGTTGCATTTATCTCTTCCATATTGGCACTCTGGCTGGCAACATTATCATTGATAAGTGCTACCCTGCCCATAACATCCCTTACAGATGAATTCATTTCTTCCAGAATCTTAGATATCTTATCGGTCGTTTCCTTGGTTGAACGTGATAATCCCTGAACCTCACTTGCAACAACCGCAAAGCCTCTTCCTGCCTCTCCGGCCCTTGCAGCCTCAATACTTGCGTTAAGCGAAAGAAGATTTGTCTGGTTTGTAATCTTCTGAATACTCTGAATAATAGCCATCGACGCATCTACAGACTTCTCAATCTCACCGGCTGCTTCAGCTATCTCTGACTGGCTTCTGGCAATATCCATCATCTGTGCCGTTGCCTCATCAACTGTAGTTGATATTCCGGAAATGCTGTCCGAAAGAGCCTCAATGTTGGGTGCCATAATATCCTCAAACTTGAATCTGTTTTCGACTTGTTCGGTAATATCAAGAATTGTTCCCGCTATCATTAACGGCGTTCTGTCCTTTGACCAAATTACAGTGCTTGAAGCACGGAACCATCTGTATGTTCCGTCTCTGTGAAGCATACGGTATTCCATATCAAAGTCCGTATTACCGGTTTTATCGGCAAGCTGCATGGCAATTCTCTCAGATGCTGCTCCCACGTCATCAGGATGAATCTTTGTAATCCAGGAACTCATAATATCCGGGAAGTCATTGGAATCATGGTAACCCAACAATTCTTTGAACTGCTGTGAAAATACCATAGGTGCCGTAGGATCGTCTACCCTTGCATTGGTGAGATCCATACTCCAGGTACCCTCAAGCATCATGGAATCAATGGCTCTTTGTCTGTTGGTAGCCATCTCCAATTCATCCCTTGTATGCATCTGATTATCGATATCCATAAATGTTCCTACAAACATCTGTGGCATACCGCCCTCATCTCTTACAACCTCTCCTGATGCATGAAACCATTTATAGGCTCCCTGAACACGAAGTCTGTAATCAACATCGTACTTGGTTCTTCCGGTCAAATCCGCAAGAGCCGCCCCAAATGCTCCCAAAACACGTTCTTTATCTTCAGGATGAATGATTAACAAAAGCGCATCCATGTCATCCTTGAATTCTTCCTTGGAGCAATGAATCATTTTTCTGAATTCATCCGAATATACAACACGGTCCGCTTCTCCTCTTTCATTAAAATAAGCAGTCCACAGTCCCGAATGAACTATTCCGATAACCATCTTAAGTTTTTCTTCATTTTCATCAGCCCTTGCATTGGCCTCATCAAGCTGTGCCTGTAATGCTTCAAGCTGAAGCTGTAACCCGTTGTCCTCTACTTGCTTCCTTCCAAACATAGTTCCCCTCCTATGTATGACTATTCATATATTCTACTATATTTTCTGACAATTTCCAATAGAAATGGCAAATAAAGTGAAAACAGAGTCCTGTCACAAAGGCAAGACTCTGTCATTAATACTGCTTTTTAAAATGTTATACCACTCTTAGTTAAAGGGCACTCTTGCATTATAGCTTGTGTGAAGCAGTTCATGTGCTTTATGAGAATTAGGCTCACCAAGGAACTGATCATACAATGCTTTAATCTGAGGATTGTTATGCGACTGACGAATCTGCTGTCTCTCATCCTCTGAATAAAGAGCATTTGCTCTCTTCTGAATATATGTATCCATAATATCAATATCTTCATCAGGAAGGAAGCACTCACGAACATATGGCTGACCACCACCGTTTACGCAACCGCCGGGACATCCCATAATCTCAATAAACTGATATTTGCTCTCACCTGCTTTGATCTGATCCATAAGAACCTTGGCATTCTTCATACCGTGAGCAACTGCCACGTTAATCTTCTGGCCTGCAAGGTCAAATGAAGCTTCCTTAATTCCGTCAAAACCACGAACCTGTTCAAACTTAACTGCCTCGTGCTCCTTGCCTGTAAGAACAAAATGAGCTGTACGAAGAGCCGCTTCCATTACACCGCCGGTTACACCGAAGATTACTCCGGCACCTGTGTAATCGCCTACAATATCATTGTCAAATTCTTCATCTGCAAGTTTGTTAAACTGAATACCGCTTCTCTTGATAAGTCTTCCAAGTTCACGTGTTGTAAGTACTGCGTCAACATCTTTAAGTCCGCCTGTTACAAGCTGATCACGATCCTTCTCGAATTTCTTTGCTGTACAAGGCATAATTGATACTACGAACATATCCTTAGGATCAACACCAATCTTCTCAGCATAAAATGACTTAAGAATGGCACCGAACATTTCGTGAGGTGATTTGCAGCTTGAAAGATGATCAAGCTGATCTCCGTAATAATACTCAGCGTAGTTAATCCATCCGGGTGAACATGATGTAATCATCGGAAGTGCTCCGCCATTCTTGATTCTTCCGAGAAGTTCTGTTGCCTCTTCCATAATTGTAAGGTCTGCAGCATAGTTGGTATCGAAAACCTTCTTAAAGCCCAGTCTTCTTAATGCAGCAACCATTTTACCCGTTACGGGCGTACCTATCTTCATGCCAAACTCTTCTCCGAGAGCAGCTCTTACTGCAGGAGCTGTCTGAACGACAACATACTTGCCTGCCTTCATGGCATCGTCAACCTTATCTATTTCAGATTTCTCCATTAATGCGCCTGTAGGGCATACGCTCACACACTGTCCGCACATTATACATGGTGAATCGTCAAAGTTTCTGTTTTCGGCAGGAGCAACAATCGTCTTGAAGCCTCTGTTCTCAAATCCGATAACACCGTTGCCGTGAGCATTTGCACATCTGCTAACGCATCTTCCGCAAAGAATACACTTTGATGTATCTCTTACGATTGAAGGGTTACATGTATCAACTGTAACCGGTGTCTTTTCACCTTCAAACATATTTTCACGTGCTCCGACAAGCTGTGCAACATGGAGGAGCTCGCATTTACCGTTCTTATCGCACTGCTGGCAGTTCATAGAATGATTTGAAAGAAGAAGTTCAACCGAAGTACGTCTTGCAGCTACGGCTCTCGGTGAGCTGATGCTGATTTCCATACCTTCATTTACAGGATATACACAGGAAGCAACAAGTCCTCTTGCACCGGTAGCCTCAACGAGACATACTCGGCATGAACCTCTGTTACATTCTCCGTGATTAAATGCACATAATGACGGAATCTCATAACCGCACTGTCTTGCAGCCTCAAGAATTGTAAGTCCATCTTCAACCTGATAAGGGATTCCTTCGATTTTGATATTAATTAAAGCCATCTTTCTTTTCCTCCCTTACTTTTTCTCTATAGCCTGGAATCTGCACGAAGACTGGCAGAGACCGCACTTAATACATTTTGACTGATCGATTACAAATGGCTCTTTGCCGACAACACCCGTAATTGCTCCAACAGGACACTGACGTGCGCAAAGTGAACATTTCTTACAAAGTTCCGGATTAACCTCATATCTCATAAGGTTCTTACATACCTTTGCAGGGCATTTCTTATCAACGACATGAGCAATGTACTCATCCCTAAACTGTGCAAGTGTTGAAAGAATCGGATTAGCAGCTGTCTGTCCGAGAGCACAAAGTGAACCTTCTTTAATTGTTGCAGCAAGTGTCTCAAGTTCTTCGATATCCTGCATTGACCCCTGGCCATTGCAAATCTTTGTAAGATACTCAAGAAGTCTCTTTGTTCCGATTCGGCAAGGTGAACATTTACCGCATGACTCATCGCAAATGAATTCCATGTAGAACTTGGCAACGTCAACCATACAGTTATCTTCATCCATTACAATAGCTCCGCCGGAACCCATCATAGAGCCCTTGGCAACAAGGCTGTCGAAATCGATTGGTGTATCAAGGTCTTTTTCTGTAAGACATCCGCCCGAAGGACCACCTGTCTGAATAGCCTTGAATTTCTTTCCGTTCGGAATTCCTCCGCCAATATCATAAATGAGTTCGCGAAGAGTTGTTCCCATGGGAACCTCAACAAGTCCGACATTATTGATTTTTCCACCGAGAGCAAATACCTTTGTACCCTTTGATTTCTCAGTACCGAGTTTTGCAAAGCTCTCTACTCCGTTACGTAATATATAAGGAACACATGCGAGTGTCTCAACATTATTAACGATTGTCGGGCACTGCCACAATCCCTTAACAGCAGGGAACGGAGGACGTGGACGAGGCATACCTCTCTGGCCTTCGATTGAGTTAAGAAGAGCTGTCTCTTCACCACAAACAAATGCACCGGCGCCAAGTCTTATATGGCAACGGAACGAGAAGCCTGTTCCAAGAATATTGTCACCCAAAAGTCCTATTTCTTCTGCTTGTTTGATAGCAAGTTTTAATCTGTTAACAGCAATAGGGTATTCTGCTCTTACATAGAAATAACCATTAGAAGCGCCGATTGCATATCCGGCAATAACCATACCCTCGATTACAGCAAGCGGGTTACCTTCAAGGATTGATCTGTCCATAAATGCACCCGGGTCACCTTCATCACCGTTACATACAACATATTTCTCGCCTTCCGGCTGAGCATAAGCGAACTGCCATTTTCTTCCCGTTGGGAATCCGCCGCCACCACGTCCGCGAAGACCTGATTCAAGAATGTCATTGATAACATCCTGTCTATCCATCTTGAGCGCCTTTGCAAGACCTTCAAACGCTCCTGCTCCAAGTGCCTCATTGATATCTTCGGGATTAATTACGCCACATCCGTGAAGTGCAATACGTACCTGTTTCTTATAAAATGTTATATCTTCCTGTTTAACAACCTTTTCCTGCGTAGTAGGATCTACATAAAGAAGTCTCTCTACAACTTCACCGCCGATAATATCTTTTTCGATAATCTCATCAACGTCATCAATTTTAACCATACGATACAATGTATCTTCAGGATATATTTTTACAAACGGTCCCTGAGAACAGAATCCGAAACAACCAACCTGGTTAACCGTTACCTTATCCTCAAGTCCTTTTTCTTTGATCTGCTGTTCGAACTTTTCTCTGATTGCAGCAGAATCAGATGAAA
Organism: Lachnospiraceae bacterium; assembly: GCA_045639685.1. Classification (GTDB taxonomy): domain Bacteria; phylum Bacillota; class Clostridia; order Lachnospirales; family Lachnospiraceae; genus Colinaster. The sequence goes on along the minus strand of JAZUDO010000032.1, from coordinate 81,341 downwards.
GGCAGCCTGTACCACCGCAAAGAACGATAGCTCTTTTGTTGCTCTCACCATTAAATTTTGCGGCAAGGCAAGCTGAACATTCCTGCTGTTTTGTCTGTAATTCCTCAAAATTCTTAATCATTAGTTTGCACCTCCCTGAGCACGGAGTTCCTCAATAATTCCGTTTACTGCTCCAACAGCAACCTTCGGATATACCTTTCCGTTGATTGATACTGCAGGTGCAATACCACATGCACCTATACATCTGAGTGCATCTATAGTAAACATTCCGTCTTCTGTTGTTTCGCCGGGTTTAATACCAAGAATTTCAGAAAACTTGTCAATAACCTGCTGAGCACCTTTTACATAGCAAGCTGTACCAAGGCAGCAGCCTATAACATATTTTCCCTTTGGTTTTAATGAAAAGAATGAATAAAATGTAACAACACCATAAATCTCTGCTACACTTACACCTGTCTTTTCAGAAACCAACTCCTGAACTTCAAGCGGAATGTAGCCGTATTCCTTCTGAATATCACTCAGAATCATCATCAGTGGAGTTGTTTCATCTTTATAACGATTGCAAATCTCACTGATCTTAGCAATGGCTGTATCACTTAACTTCGCCATACTGACCCTCCTTGAAAAGATTGTTAAAAAATTATCTACTCGTATATAATAATTAATCGAGCCACTTTAGTCAAGAAAAGTTATCATTTTACTCGGTGATAAGGTGAGGATATTTGTACACCTTAAAGATGAATTATTTTCACCTATGCGCATTTGCATTTTCCCGGCAATAAATACACAAAAAAGGTGCAACAGACAAATTTCGTTGCACCTTTCTATGTCTTTAGTTGCTTGGCAAACTGTATACACTACTGCATTTAGTACGCTCTGTTAACCGGATTATGCGCATAAGCGGTATATGAGTTCATTAAGCTCTCATACATATCTGTTGTATCATCTATAACAACTGTCTGCCATGTAACACTGTCACACTGCCATCCGCTCTCAACGGAGTAGCTGATAAATCCTGATTTTTCGAACTCTTCCTGCGAACATTCAAATCCGTTGTAATCGGAATAAGTAATCTCTCCTGTTTGAGTATTCATATTTGCATAGCCTGTAAAATCAGTAAACACTTTTCCCGTATTATTGACACCAAGCGACATCTGCGTTATTGTTTCCACCCCTTCTTCATGCTCTCGTGTGGGAATGATATAATAATAGGTTGTCCTGTTTCCGGCCTTGTTCCAAAAACAGTTAATCGGTACAGGCGCATTTGCAATGCCATGCGATGTGCCGTTTTCTTCTCCGTTTGCCCACATTGTCTCAACATCATAATCCATCTTTTCAACAGAGGAATAATCTGCGCTGACTTCAAAAAAACGGTTTTTACAAAACTCAGGAAGAGCACAATAATCACATCTGATAATCTCAATTCTGTCATTCATATCAAGATCGGTTACAAGATAGTATATCTTCGAATTCTCCTTATCGGATTTTTCCTGATACCATACATCCTTACTATCCACAAGAAGTCGAATCTGTTCTTCTATTGACAACGGCTGTATCGTTTCTGCACTCGCGGAGTCGGTCTGCGTTGTTTCTCCATCGCCTGTAGAAGCAAGCCCGACATCGGAAGATACCTCAACATCGGAATCGTCCTCGACATTAGAATCGACCTTGGCATTAGAATAGGCCTTGTCATTGGAATCTGCTTCACCATTGGTAGTAACGTCATCGTTTGCTGCATTTTCATCTGTTGCAATTTCTTCCGAAACTGTTGACGCTTCTGATTTATCCTCCGCCGCAGTCTCTTTTCCGCAACCAATTACCAAAGCTAAAGCCAACAGCAATACACAAACCGCCACAAAGTATTTACTTGTTTTATAGGACTTCTTAATACTCATAAACCCTGCTTACTTTCTCTGATCTTCAGGAATTTCTTCTCTGATTGTCTTGTTCTTGATTTCATCAACTATCTGTGCGACAAATTCCTCAATTGTCTTCTGACCCTCGTCACCTGCGAATCTGCTTCTTACCGATACAAGTCCGTCAGCCTCTTCCTTCTCACCCACTACCAGCATATATGGAAGCTTCTCGAGTCTTGCCTCACGAATCTTATAGCCGATTTTTTCAGATCTGTTGTCGATTGTAACATCAACACCGGCAGCCCTTAATGCATCCTTAACCTTCTGAGCGTAATCGGCATACTTCTCAGAAATAGGAAGAATTCTAACCTGCTCTGCGCACATCCATGTAGGGAATTTGCCTGCATAATGCTCAATAAGCCAAGCAAGTGTTCTTTCATAGCAACCCATAGATGTTCTGTGAATTATCCATGGAAGTGCCTTGTCGCCGTTCTGATCAACATAATACATACCAAACTTCTGGGCAGAAGAACAATCCAGCTGAATAGTAACCATTGTATCTTCCTTGCCGTACACATTCTTTGCCTGGATATCAATCTTGGGACCGTAGAAGGCTGCTTCTCCGTCTTCTTCCGTAAACTTAATACCGTTCTTAATCATTACATCACGAAGATACTGCTGTGTAGAATTCCAGTACTCCTCATCACCTTCATACTTGCTCTTGTTATTGGGATCCCATTTTGAAAGTCTGTACGTTACATCTCCGTCAAGTCCGAGAGTCTTCATAACGAAATGTGCCAGATCAACACATCTTGTAAGTTCTTCCTCAGCCTGCTGCGGAGTAAGGATAATGTGTGCCTCTGTAATGGTGAACTGCCTTACTCTTGTAAGGCCGTGCATTTCACCCGAATCCTCATTTCTGAAAAGAGTAGATGTCTCACTCATACGATACGGAAGGTCACGATAACTCTTCTGATCGTTCATATATACGTAATACTGGAAAGGACATGTCATCGGACGAAGTGCCATTGTTTCCTTGTCCTCACTGTCCTGATTAAGGATAAACATGCCATCCATGTAATGATCCCAGTGACCTGAAATCTTATAGAGGTCAGACTTGGCCATAAGCGGAGTTCTTGTACGTACATATCCCCACTCGTAATCCTCCAAATCCTCAATCCATCTCTGAAGCTTCTGAATCATCTTTGTTCCCTTGGGAGTAAAGAGCGGAAGTCCCTGTCCGATAACATCTGCTGTTAAGAACAGTTTCATTTCTCGTCCGAGTCTGTTGTGATCACGCATCTTTATATCCTCAAGGTGAGCGAGGTAAGCTGCCAAATCATCCTTATTGATAAATGCACTTCCGTATATTCTCTGCAGTCTTGCCTTATTGGAATCTCCTCTCCAGTAAGCCATTGATGAAGAAGTAAGCTTAAATGCTTTTATTCCCTTTGTGCTCATAAGATGCGGTCCTGCACAAAGATCTGTAAATCCTTCACCCTGACTGTAAAAACTGATTACTGCGTCTTCCGGAAGGTCCTTTATGAGTTCAACCTTATACGGCTCTTCTTTTTCTTCCATGTATTTGATAGCTTCTGCTCTGGGAAGTTCAAATCTTTCGAGTTTGTTGCCCTCCTTGATAATCTTCTTCATCTCTGCCTCGATATTATCAAGTTCTTCTCTCGAAAATGGATTCTCTACATCAAAATCATAATAGAAGCCTTCATCGATTGCCGGTCCGATAGCAAGTTTTGCATTGGGATACAATCTCTTTACAGCCTCAGCCAGTACATGCGAACATGTATGCCTTACAACTCTCAGTCCCTCGGCATCATTTCCCGTAAGAATATTGAGTGTGCAATCCTCACTGATTTCTGTACGCAGATCAACAACCTTTCCGTCAACTTCTCCTGCACATGCTGCTCTTGCCAGACCTTCGCTGATATCAAAAGCGATGTCAATTACGCTTTTAGCGCATTCATACTCTTTTACAGAGCCGTCCTTAAGTGTGATTTTCATTTTTCTTCTCCTTTTCTACACAATCTCACCGCTTGCGACATGGGATTTTTCAAAAACAAAAAATCCCATGCACAACAATTAATGTGCATGGGACGTAATTTCTTACGCGGTTCCACCCAGCTTGCTCATATGAGCCACTCTTTAATGCCTGTAACGTAGGCTACACGTACCTGATTGGGGTCACTCAGAGGTGGTTTTCGCTTCGCTTCCGATCAGGAATCTTCCAGCCTGTGCATTTCTGCAACCGAATTCCCTCTCTTTGACCTTTCACGAGTTACTGTCCTCGTCAACGCTTTCTTCTATGAATTATCGTCCAAGATATGACAATAGTCAATAGAATTTGTTTATTTTTTCTTATATGCTCTTACTCCCGCTACCGTTCCGGCAACAACAATTATACTTACGACAACAACCGCTACTATAGGCGCGGCACTATTCTGCTCTTTCTCAACCACTTCGTTTGGAGACTGCGATTCATCAATATGAGTCTTCTCGTTCTCCTCTTCAAATATAGCATTATTATCTTCCGTCACAGTATCAGAGGCTTCTTCATAAGAAGCATTTTCATCAGAAGAATTCTGTCCATCCGTGATTTCATCTGCTTCATCTGCTTCCGACTGTTTCGTTACGTCAGCATCCGTTTCACTGCTGTTGCCATTTTCTTCATTGCTGCCACCGACACTGCTATTATGCACTTTTACTTTGCTGCTACCGTTTCCTCCGTTACCGTTTTCTCCGTTACCGTTTCCGCCCGCTTTATTATCGTCACCAGATGGTTTTTCCTTCTTTGGAATCACTATTTGTGCAACAATGACAGCTTTACATACCGAGCAATGGCTTCCTTCTGTAAGACCCGTAGAATTTTCTGTCGGCTCAACCCGGTGATCTTTTACTATCGTATGCTGTAAACGAGAACCATCGTCTGCAACTGTATCTTTATAATGGCATACCGAGCATGTTCGTGACTTTGTTCCGTCCTTCATGCATGTAGCATCATTGTTAGACGCATAACTGCCATATGTATGTACTTCCTTATTAATTACACGATTACAGGTATCACAAACTATCCAATGTTCATCTTGATCCTTAGCATACGATGCCGAAGAACATTTGTGACAATTCACTGTGTATTTTTCCATATTAGCATCAATATAGGTCTTCTCTATCGTCCATGTACCGCTCTGCTCATCGTATACAGCATTATTGTTTGTACATGCATATTCCTTCGGAAGCTTAAAGCTCAACTTCTTTTCCTGACTTGTATAATTTTTCCCATCATATGAAGTTTCAGAATCTATTTCCGATGCCTTATCGTCATCTCCGACAAATTCTATCTCATAATAATTTTTTGTACTGGGTAATGATCCATTGTAGTTCTGACTAAAGGTGATTGTTCCATAATTATTCGTACAATCGGACATATACGTAACAGCAGTTTCATCCTTCGTTATTGTGCCATAATTATTCTTACAATTAACCTTGGCATTATCCACCAATGTTACAGTACCCTTATTGTCCTTAATAGTAACACAACCACCTTTTACAATTATGTTACCCGAATTAGTTGTCACTTCCAGATTGGTCGGATTTGAATTGGTATTGTCAAACGTTATCTTCCCTTTATTTTCGATAATCTTACCGCAGTTTCCGGCAAGTGATACAACAACCTCCGCGCTTGCACAGTTTTCTTGTATTTCTCCGCCTGTCATGGACGATACTTTGCCATTATTTTTTTCTATATTTCCACTATTAATCCCAATAACAGAATCGTTATATGATATTTTACCTGTATTAAAAGTTACTTTTGCATTATTAACAAGTCTATCTATAGTTCCGGAATTTGTCCCGATTTCGCAACTGCTACCATTGGCCTCATTAATATGTGCATTGAGCTCATTAACATATATCGTTCCCAAACAGGAATTAATACTCCCAACGTTGTTTCCTATGGTTCCGACCGAATAAAATGTCTCAATACTACCATAATTGTTATTCATAGTCTTTTGCGAATCATCAGCTTCTGGTTGCGGGAAATATGACATAGAATTACCTTCCGGATTATCAGCTGCGTAGGCATAGACATTATGCGGCAAAATTGTAAAAACAAGAAATACAGTCAGCATAATACATGAAACAACATATAAAAAAGACATGAACTCTTTGCTTTTCTGCATAACAAACTCCTTTGACGGCCACAGTAATAATTGAACTTCTCTTCCCCCAAAAAAATTCATCCTTATTATATCATTTTGCACTATTATCTTCAATGCGTATTCATCAAAACAAAAAATGCCTCAACCCTAGCATTTATCTAGGTTTGAAGCACTCTATCTAGCAGGGGATGAGAGAATCGAACTCCCACCAAAGGTTTTGGAGACCCCTATCATACCATTTGACCAATCCCCTGTATTCGTCGGCGTTTCACACCAACGAATGTCATTATATCAGAGTACTTTCAATAAAGCAAGCGATTTTTTCGAGCGAAACGTTCTGTATACTTCCGAGCCATTTCAGTTTCACTCAGTATCTTATACCATCAACTTATATATATTTACTACATCCTCCTTCGAAAGCTTTGTAAAGCCTTCCACAAATCCACTTCCGTTTCCGTCTCCGAAGCAGGCTGTATAAGCAAGCTTATCAATATCCTCTTCTTTTGCACCCAGTTCTTCAAAGTTTCTGGGCATCCCAACTGAAATGAGGTAGCTTCTTAATGCTTCGATACCTGCCTTAGCAGCAGCCTCATCATCTTCCTCCACCACATCCCATACGCGTCTGGCAATGGTCGCAAATCTTTTAACATCATGATTCATGGTATAAAGAAATACAGCGGGCATGACAACTGCAAGTCCTGCTCCGTGAGCGCAGTCATACTCTGCCGATAGTTCATGCTCGAGATTGTGACTTGTCCAATCCTGTGTTCTTCCCACTCCGCAGATATTATTATGCGCTACCATTCCTGCCCACATAATATTTGCTCTTGCCTCATAATTATCGGGATTCTCAATTACTCTGGGGCCTTCATATTTCATTGTCATAATAAGTGCTTCAATAAGCCTGTCCGTAACCTCAACCTCTTCGGTATTAGTCAGATATCTCTCATAAAGGTGTGCAATAATATCTGTAATTCCGCAGGCAGACTGATATGGTGGCAATGTCTGTGTAAGTGCAGGATTAAGTACGGAAAATCTCGGTCTTATGGCATTTCCGGATGCACCACGCTTAAGCATACCCTCTTCCTTTGTTATAACAGAATCCGGCGATCCTTCACTTCCTGCAGCTGCAATTGTAAGAACTGTACCAATGGGAAGAGCTTCCGTAATAGTCTTACCTTCATACAAATCCCAGAAATCTCCGTCATATACTGTTCCTGCTGCTATGGCCTTTGATGAATCAATGGTGCTTCCTCCGCCTACTGCGAGAATAAAGTCCACATTTTCCTTTCTGCACAATTCTATTCCTTTATATACAAGACCGCTTCTGGGGTTTGGCATTACTCCTCCCAGTTCAAGATATTCCAATCCTTCGGCTTCAAGTGATTTTTTTACTCTGTCAAGAAGTCCCGACCTAACCACAGAACCTCCGCCGTAGTGTATCAGAACCTTTGAACCTCCAAATTGTCTGATAAGCTTTCCTGTTTCATTTTCCTTATCTTTTCCAAATGCAAAATAGGTTGGTGCATAAAAATCAAAATTTAACATATTTTCTCCTTTCTGCTAGAACAATTCTATTGCTTCAGCAATATTTTTAACTCCGACAATCTTTATACCTTTTATCTCTTTTACAGCATCCATACAACTGTACGGTACCACGCATGTTGTTAATCCCAGTTTTTTTGCTTCATTAACACGGGACGCGGCAAGAGAAACCGCTCTAACTTCTCCGCTTAACCCAACTTCTCCGAACGCTGCCAGCTTGTCATCAATTGCACGATTACGATAACTTGAGACAACAGCCATTATTATTCCCAGATCAATCGCCGGCTCTGTTATCTTTATTCCACCCGCAATATTGACATAGGCATCCTGATCCGATAACGGCATATTCAGTCTCTTCTCCAAAACTGCCATCAGAAGGTTAAGTCTGTTGGTATCGCTTCCTGCGGATTGCCTTCTCGGAAAACCAAACCCGGTTTTTGAAACCAACGCCTGAATCTCAATCAATATCGGTCTGGTACCTTCTATAGAACAGGATACAATACTTCCCGATGAATCGACAGGCTTACCGTCAAGCATATATTCCGACGGGTTCTTTACCTCATTGAGTCCATCATTTTTCATCTCAAATACGCCAATTTCATTTGTCGATCCAAAACGATTTTTGACTGCCCTCAAAATTCTGTAAGAAGCATGTCTGTCTCCTTCAAAATACAAAACCGTATCCACCATATGTTCAAGCACTCTTGGACCTGCAACTGTACCCTCCTTTGTAACATGCCCAACAATGAATACGCTTACACCGAATTCCTTTGCTATCCGCATCAAAACCCCCGTCGCTTCTCTGACCTGTGATACGCTTCCGGCTGCCGAACCGATTTCATCATCATACATCGTCTGAATCGAATCTATTACCGCCACATCAGGCTTTGTCCTCTTTATGGTCTCCTCAATCGCTGAAAGATTAGTTTCACACAAAAGCTTAAGTTCATCAGTCATTTCACCGATTCTGTTGGCGCGAAGCTTAATCTGCCTAAGGCTTTCCTCACCGGAAACATACAATACCTTTATATTCCTGTCAGAGAGTTTTTTGCACACCTGTAAGAGAAGTGTCGACTTTCCTATTCCAGGATCACCTCCCACCAGCGTAAGGGAACCTTTTACAATTCCTCCACCAAGTACACGGTCAAGTTCACCTATACCTATAACTGTTCTTTCTTCTTCCTCAGTGCTTATCTGTGAAAATGACACCGGTTTTAAAGTCTCAGCCCCTCCTGTTCTCACAACACTTCCCTGGCTTTTCTTTTCAACCTTTTCCTCAATAAAACTGTTCCATGACTTACAACCCGGGCACTGTCCCATCCATTTTGCAGATTCATACCCGCATTCATTACAAAAATAAACAAACGATTCTTTTTTTGCCATATTTCTTCCTTAATGTACATATGAATTATTGCATTTCTTTATACAAAATCCGCTGATTATCAAATATATGCTATTGCTTGTCAAATATATGCAAAAAATCATATACGAATAATGCCTGTCAAATGACAGGCATTATAAAATCTATTTTTTAATTACAACTTTAACTCTTCCTGCACTGAGATCAACGCTAAAATTAAGTTTGCCTCCCAGATTGGTTTTCATTTTTCCTACTTCCTTATCATTGATTGAAACACTGTATTCACAGTCCTCTTCAAGTCCTACGGTAATCTGTGCATCTTCATCTGCACCGCCTTCAACAAAGAATTCCACCCCGTCTGCATTTTCAACAAAATTAAAAACGCTCGTTCCCGGAACAGATTCATACACAAAACTGCCATTTTTTTCAAGTCTGGTAATTTCATTAAAGGTCTTAACCTTCATCAAATTACCCGCGTAAGGGAAATCCTCAACCTTTGATTTTTCAGCCAGTGTAAAATCACCAAAGCTAAGCGAATCATCTTTCTCAACACATATTAACTTATCAACTGCCATTGTTTTGCTTACCTCCAAGCTGCCCTAATCGGCACTACATGTTTACATTGTTATTATAATTGATTTTTCTGTAAAAAACTATACTGTCCTACCTAATTTATTATTATTTATTTTTTGTTAATACTTTGTTCATTTACAGAAATAAACCCTCATATTTTGTTATCGTATACATGTATTATCGTATGTTTTTATGATATTATTATCTCACAATAGGAAAAAAACAAAAAGATATTAAAAATAAGTATATTTTTATTCACAAATTCTTTATACTGTTACATGGATTGTTATTAGGTCAGTGTTTGATTTGTAACGATTCGTTATCTGTTTTGTTATTGGTTTTTGTATAGATTAGTTAATGCTTTCACACTAATATCTTTCGGGAGAAAAACAAAATGGGAAATCAGAAATTCTATTCTTATCAATGCCCCTGCTGCGGTGCAACAATGGAAATATCTCCGGATCAAAAAAGACTCACCTGTGAATATTGCGGTAAGAAGCTTACTATTGCGCAGAACAGAGCAACCGGTCAGACAGAACTTCGAAAGCAAACGATTCAAAACACTAAAAACGCCATCGTTATAGTAGTGGTTATTGTTTCATTGCTTCTCCTGGGAAGTTGCGTTTCCTGCTTTACATTTATCGGTGGCATTACTTCCTCTTCTATACAGTCGTCTACACGGGTGAATGACACAAAAGAAGTTGATCCTTTCGATAAAATGGAAAATATTAATGCATGTATATCCGGCTATGCTCCCTACGGTAAATTTAACGCGAACAAGCTATCCAACTCAGACATAAGGGAAATTAAATATACGGTCAACAAATCAACCGATCTTAACAATAATGACATTGTCATAGTTACGGCTCTGCCCATGGACGGTTATCACTGGACCACGACCACAAAAAACATTACAATTGATGGACTTGACACCATCATAGAAGCGGAAAATCAGATATCCGAAGAAGACCTTAATGTGTTGCATGACTATTGCATAGAGAAAGTCGAGTCCGATATCAGAGAAACTCTCGGAGATGAAAACTATGACAGTTCCGATATCTCACTATCAATAGAACCCTATAAGATATATTCCAGTGTCTCAAATGACCACAACTTTTATTCCATTGATCCATTTGTGATATTTGCGGCTTACAAGGTTGATTGTGAGATAAAAGGAGTTTCCGGAACCTTTTATAAATACGTCGAGATTCCCAATGCAGTAATTAGGCCTAACGGGACGCTTAAAGCTTCCTATGACAAAAGTTCCACCACCGACGGTTTCATATGGGTAGAGGATTTGGGTGTCAAGGAATATATCAATTATATTAGCGGATATTTGACTGTACTTGAGATGGAATCAAGTTTGGAAAGAGAAGGCTGTACGCTACACCGTATATCGGATAAGTAGTTTTGATGATTGTCCGGATAAACAGCCATTAGTAGTAACCCGAATAAGCAGCCATTAGTAGTAACCGGACCCCATAATAAGTAAGTAATAAAGATTTATATAAACCTAATACATAACATATATGTGGAAAGGAATTAATTATGAAAAATGAAATAATGAAAAGCGGAAACAACGATGTGATTATGTTTTTTGCAGGTCTTCTTATGACTGTAGTAGGTGGTTACCTGTTTATGCAGAATATTGAAGTTTATGCTGCAAGCATATTCAGTTTCAAAATGTTTGGAAGAAACATGGATGGTTTGATTTTCGTACCACTTATCGCCAGCATCATTTTCCTGTTCTATAAATATAACTGGGTATCAAAGACATGCTGCGGCGTAAGTCTTGCAATCATTTTCATCAACGTAATCATGAATATGGAGTTATATTGGAAATCAACATCACTGTTCGCAACAATTGTTATCTTTGTACTTCTTTTTGGTGGTATCGGCCTTCTTGCAAAGGTACTCTTTGCAAATCCTAACGGCAAGCACGGCAAGAACTATTAATCGACTTTCGCAGCGCCACATGAACTATTGTTAATTCACCTTCGGTCGGCGCTACATGAACTACAATAGACACCTAAAAGTTACAAATATTTTTCGCAATACTAAATTGTCATCCGCTTAAAAAATAAGTGGATGACAATTTTTATTTTTCAAATAAATGACTTATCATTTTCTTAACATCACTTATTACCAACGGGGCATAATCCGTTTCAAAAGTTATCAGCAAATTATCTCCAATCTGTATTCCTGACTTAGCATATTCATTCAATTTTAATAAATTCATTTGTCTGTACTCTCTTTCTTCCAAAAGCCCCATATGTTCATGATATATTTCTTTTCTCTCCGGCATTTTCAAAAGGACAAAATCCGGATACCTGATTTTTCCGCTAAACATTTTTATCGGATATTCATATTTGTATGGAATGCCCATTTCATAATACATATCAGCCAAAAGCACTTCTGATTTCGATCTGACTTTTTCTCCCCTCTTTGTCTCATACACCTTCTCTTCAGGCGAAAACGGATTACCTATATATTGTTCATTCAGCCATTCATTTACAAAAATCCTGTCCGACTGCAGAATCGGTTCAACTAATTCTTTTCTATAAATGCTTAATTCTTCATATACCTCTTCAACGCTTATCCCTTTCATACCTTTCAAAAATCTTTTCAGAGCCTTGGTTTCGCGCTTAGCCTCTTTTAAAACCGTATGAAGATAGTCTCTCCTGGCTATTTCTTTTACCATTTCAAAATTTTCTTTTCTTATGTAGCAACCGTTCTTGTCCCCTTTTTGCGTAATAAGATAATACTGAATCTTTTCCCCATTTTTACTGATTCGTAAATTTCCCTTTGGAAACTCACGTTTATCTGATTCAATATTTGCAATCAAATTATCCAGATATTTTATTCTCTTTTCATAACAATAGAAAGTTTGATTCTGCTCACATGCTTTTTGATTCTGCTCGTAAAGCCTTTGATTTTGATATTCGTTTCTTATCTTGTTATTCATAATTTGTTTCTCCTTTCTTCGTTTGCCTGTTCTATTTGCTATTTTTGTGTTTGCTACAATTTTTCCTCCTTTCTGCGTCCTAGAGTCTTCCATCTAGTACACTAAAAAACAAAGGTTTTCTCTTTTTATCCGCCCATATCCCGAAATATGTACAGATACTTGTTCACTTCTTGACTTCTTATCCGCCCCAAAATCATTATCACGGCGGATAATTCTCTGATTTGATGTTTTTTATCTGTTAAAAATTGAGTTTTGGGGCAGATACTTTTCCCCTTCTTGACTTTTTATCCGCCCCAAAATCATTATCGTGGCGGATAATTCTCTGATTTGATGTTTTTTATCTGTTAAAAATTGAGTTTTGGGGCAGATACTTTTCCCCTTCTTGACTTCTTATCCGCCTTTAAGCACGGACTTGCTTAACCGGCGGATAAGACAATAAGCAAAGAAACAAAAAACTACTTAGTTGAACAACTTAACTAATCCACTTAACCAAACAGCTTAACTAATCTACTTAACCAAACAACTTAACTGAACTGCTTAATTGAACTACTTAATTGAACTACTTAACTGAACTACTTAACTGAAAAAACAACTTTCTTACTTTTCATTCCTACGTTAACATTGTCACCGGGTTTAACGTTTTTGAGCAGTATCTCCTGTGCAAGTGCATCCTCTATCTCACTTTGAATTGCTCTTTTAAGCGGTCTTGCACCCATCTTAAGGTTAGTATACTTCTCGACAATGTACTTCTTTACAGCAGGAGAAATAGTCAGATTGATTTCCAACTGTTCCCTGCATCTGTTTATCAAGCTCTTTGAAAGAAGCGTAACAATATCATTCATGTCTTCCTTGGTAAGTGAATGGAATACCATGATGTCATCAATACGGTTAATGAACTCCGGCTTAAACATACGCTTAACCTCCTCCATTACCCCTTCTTTCATCTTCTCATAATCTTTCTGCTCATCGGATTTGCTGGCAAATCCAAGGTTCTTGGGTTCCATGATTCTCATTGCTCCGGCATTACTTGTCATAATAATAACCGTATTTTTAAATGAAACCGTTCTACCCTTCGAATCAGTAATATGGCCGTCATCAAGAACCTGCAACAGGATATTGAAAACATCCGGATGCGCCTTCTCAATTTCATCAAAAAGCACAACGCTATATGGGTTCTGCCTTACTTTATCAGACAACTGTCCTCCGTCGTCATGTCCTACATATCCCGGAGGTGAGCCAATCATCTTTGATACGGAATGACTTTCCATATACTCAGACATATCGACTCTGATTAATGAATCCTCAGAACCAAACATGGCTTCAGCCAGCGCTTTACACAATTCAGTCTTACCAACACCGGTAGGACCCAAAAACAGGAAAGAACCAATCGGACGTTTTGGATCCTGAAGACCCACTCTTCCCCTTCTCATAGACCTGGCAAGAGCTGTAACGGCTTCATTCTGACCAATGACACGCTTATGGAGAATGCTCTCAAGTTTTAACAGTCTGTCAGCTTCCTTTTCATTGAGCTTTGCAACGGGGATCTTGGTCCAGTCTGCAACAGCCTGTGCAATTTCATCCTCGCTGACAATATAGTTCTTCTTAAGGGCAGCCTTTTCTTCCTGCTTCTTTAATTTTTCAAGTTTTTTAACAAGATCGTCTTCCTTACGCTTCAGTTCTCCGGCCTGTGCAAATGCCTCAAGCTTTATGGCATTTTCAATCATGGTATCCAGTTTTTTGATTTCATCCTGAAGCTGTGTAATCTTCTCGGGCGTACCGTAGGTTTTCAGTCTCACTGCACTAGAAGCCTCATCTATGAGGTCAATTGCTTTATCCGGAAGGTTTCTGTCATTAATATATCTTGCAGACAGTCTTACGGCTGCTTCAATAGCTGTTCCAAGAATTGTAACCTTATGATGCTCTTCGTATTTGGGTGCAATTCCCTTAAGGATACGAATAGCCTCTTCTTCTGTCGGTTCTTCCACATTGATAGGCTGAAAACGTCTTTCCAGTGCAGTATCCTTCTCTATATACTTTCTGTATTCGGCTATGGTTGTCGCACCAATCAACTGTATTTCACCACGACTGAGGCTTGGTTTAAGAATATTGGATGCATCAATTGAACCCTCAGCTCCACCTGCACCGATAAGTGTATGAAGCTCATCAAGGAACAGAATAACATTGCCGTCCTCTATAACTTCCTTCATTACCTTTTTGATTCTTTCCTCAAATTCACCACGGTATTTACTTCCGGCTACCATTCCCGAAAGATCCAGTGTAAGCACTCTCTTATCCTTTACCGTATCCGGCACCTCACCTGCAACGATTCTCTGGGCAAGGCCTTCAACAATTGCTGTTTTTCCGACACCCGGTTCACCCACAAGGCAAGGATTATTCTTGGTTCTTCTGCTCAATATAAGAATAAGTCTTGATATCTCCACATCACGACCAATAACAGGGTCAAGTTTTCCCTGCTTTGCAAGCTTTGTAAGGTCGCGGCTGTACTGTTCAAGCATTCCTGCACCCTGCTTCTTTGTATTCTTTATGGGCAGGTCCTCTTTGTAAAGGTTACCGTCCTCGCCCATGGAAACAAGTGTCTCTGCATAAATCTTAGGCAGATTAACGCCTAATGTAATGAGAAGACGGGCAGCAACATTTTCCCCTTCCTTTATAATTGACAAAAGGATATGTTCTGTTCCGATTTTATCACAGTTAAATCTTTCAGCCTGCTTGTCACTTTCTTCAAGCACAGTAAGGGCTCTGGGTGAATAGCCGTCTCTCTCCGCCACAACCACTTCTCCCTGAGGCGCAACAAAATCACGCACCAGTTCTTCTATTGCTGCAATTGATGCACCGTTCTGAACCAAAACCTTGGCAGCCAGGCCTTCTCCCTCTTTAATAAGTCCAAGAAGGATATGCTCGGTTCCTATATATGACTGGTGAAGGTTCTTGGCATACCTTCCGGCGTGCTTCAATGCAACCTTTGCACTGTTTGTAAATTCTCTCATAGGTAATTACCCCCTATAATGATTATGCACCCAAAGCAATGCTCTGAATGCATATAATCATCTGTCAATATCAACATAATACCATATCAACAATACCATTTATCAATACAGTTCTTTATCAACAATACTATTAATCAATACAGTTCTTTATCAACAATATTATTTATCAATATCAAGGAATTCAAATTCAACATCATCATCTATCTCAAAAAACTTATTTGACTTCCAGGATTCGCCCTGTGCCTTTGCCGGCTTTGAAGCAGGAGCTGCCTTCTTGGCTTTACCCTTCTTTGATACAATCTTAATATCATCGTCATCAAGTTCTTCGTCATCATCCGGAATCGGTGAAGACTTTACAGGAATTTCCTCTTCTTCATCTTCATCATCGTCGTCGTCTTCGTCATCTTCCCAATCCTCATATGCATCCTTAAGTTTGAATATAAGAAAGAATACAGCAATAACAAGAAGTACTACAACAACACCGAGAACAATTACAACAATCTTCAATGATGAACTGCCATTGTCCTCTGCTTCCATCTGCTGACTCTGATTCATTACAGCAAAGATATTGTCAAGAGTCTGCCTTGTTCCTTTAACATTGTCATACAGATACCATACTTCAACACCATCATTGTTTGGCTCAAAGCGAAGCTCATAATCTGCGTTGGCTACTACCGGTTCATCTACCTCGGGAGCCTCCACCAGTTCATCATCTGTAGGAAGCTCTTCTTCCGGTTCATTAGAACCCGGTGTAATTAAGTCAGATCTTATGAAACCTGTAATATCACCATAATTAATCTGGTACCATACCATTCCGTCTGCACCGGTTGCCTCGCCTGTAATGGCAACATCCTGGTTTGTTGCAGTTGTAGTAACCTTATTGGCCTTTGTTGACGGAGATTCTCTTACACTTACTTCTCCGCTTGTTGTACCGAATGTATAAGCAGATGGATTAACCGCTGTTGTGGATGCCTCTGTTGTGGACGTCTCTGCTGCAGAAGTCTCTGTTGTAGAAGTCTCTGTTGTAGTTGAAGACTGTGTAGTGCTTTCTGTGCTACCGCCTTCTGAAGGAATATCACCTGAAACATCCGTTATATAATCTGCTCTGATATATCCCTTGGTATCTCCGGAAACAGTTACCTTATACCAAACGTTTCCTTCACTGTCCTTAGTCTGTGAAAAGATATCAATCTTATTACCCTTTGTTGAGCTTCCGATAACCTCACCGTCTTTAGATGCTGTAGCTCTGATTCTTACTCCATCATCGGTAGCCTTACCTGTTCCTGCGGCATATGCAGTAATTGTTCCGAAATAAAGACCGGCAGTAACAATAAGTGCTGTGCATAAGCCTCTGACCAATTTACTAAATTTCATAACAATCTCCCTTTTATATTGTTTATGCTTCATCAATAGCTTTGCCAATGTCGGTTCTCATATATTTGTTTTCAAATGAAACCCACTTGGTTGCCTCGTAAGCTTTCGCTCTCGCTTCTTTCAATGTGGCGCCAACGGCTGTCACGCCTAATACTCTACCACCATTTGTTACTATTTGTCCATCTTTTTCCTTTGTTCCTGCATGGAAGCAATAATAATCTTCCTTGCCGTCAAATGCTTCAAGTCCAGTAATTACCTTGCCTTTTTCATATTTAACAGGGTATCCGTCGCTTGCAAGAACAACACAAACAGCAGCATTGTCTTCAAACTGTAAATCAACTTTATCAAGTGTTCCGTCGATACATGCATCAATAACATCCATGATATCATTCTTCATTCTGCACAAAACAACCTGTGTCTCAGGATCACCGAATCTTGCATTATATTCCAGAACCCTCGGCCCCTTCGGAGTGAGCATAAGTCCAAAGAAAATAACTCCCTTGAACTCTCTGCCTTCAGCAGCCATGGCATCAACAGTAGCCTGATAAATATACTTCTTACAAAACTCATCAACTTCTTCTGTATAGAAAGGGCTCGGTGAGAAGTTACCCATACCACCGGTATTAAGTCCCTGATCTCCGTCAAGAGCTCTCTTATGGTCCTGTGCAGAAGACATAATCTTAATTGTCTTGCCGTCAACCCATGAAAGAACAGATACTTCCCTTCCCGTCATAAACTCTTCTATAACCATCTTATTGCCGGAATCACCGAAATGCTTATCAAGCATAATCTCTTTAACGCCGGCCTTTGCTTCTTCAAGATTATTGCAGATAAGAACACCCTTGCCAAGTGCAAGACCGTCAGCCTTTAATACTATCGGCATATCAGCTGTTTCCAAATAGGCCAATGCCTTATCCGGATCGTCAAAGGTTTCGTAAGCAGCTGTGGGAATATTGTATTTCTTCATCAGATCCTTTGAAAATGCTTTACTTCCCTCAAGGATTGCTGCATTTTTTCTTGGTCCGAACACTCTAAAGCCTGCTTCTTCAAGAACATCCACAAGACCACCTACAAGCGGGTCGTCGGGAGCCACAAAAATCACGTCGGGCTGCTTTTCCTTTGCATAGGCAACAACCTTATCAAATTCCATAACGCCTATTGAACTATCGCATTCAGCCACCTGTGCTATTCCTGCATTACCGGGAACACAGTAGATTTTATCAACTCTTTTACTTTTCTTCATGCTTACGGCAATTGCGTGTTCTCTGCCGCCGCCTCCAACGATTAAAACTTTCATGAAATTTTCTCCTATTAATATTCTCTTTATTCAGATACAATTACCCGTCCGTCAACAATCTTTATCTTTCCGTTTGCATAACAGTCGATTGCCTTTGGTAATATCTCCCATTCAGCCTGCTCCATAACACGAAGTTGTAAAGACTGAGGCGTATCGCCCTGTTCAACATATACTGCCTTTTGAAAAATGATTGGACCCGTATCGGTTCCGTCATCCACAAAATGTGCTGTGGCTCCCGTAACCTTCACTCCTCTTTGAAGAACTGCCTCATGTACCTTTAAGCCATAGAAGCCCTTTCCGCAAAATGAAGGAATCAGTGACGGATGTATGTTAATAATCCTGCCGGAATACTCCTTAACAAAAGCAGCCGGTATATTAACCAAAAATCCTGCCAAAACAACAAGTCCCGGATTAAATGCCTTTACATTTGAAAGAAGTGCCTCGTTAAATGCTTCTCTGTCGGCAAAGTCCTTTGGAGATATAACCTTTGCTTCTATTCCGGCGTTCTTTGCTCTTTCCAGAGATTTCACTCCGTAATTGTTGGAAATAACTCCCACAATTCTGGCATTCTTAATCTGACCGTTTGCTATCTTATCTATTATTGCCTGGAGGTTTGTTCCGCCCCCGGATACACATACAACTATGTCTAGCATAAGGTTACTCCCTTTTCACCTGCAACAATCTCACCTACAACATACGGCTTGTCACCTGTAGACTTAAATGCTTCCATTGCCTTATCAACATCAGCAGGATCAACAGCGATAACCATTCCGAGACCCATATTAAATGTGTTGTACATCATTGTCTCTTCAAGGTCTGCCTTCTTCTGCATTAATGTGAAAATCGGTGGAACAGGATATGAATCCTTTTTAATATTGGCATGTGTTCCTTCCTTAAGCATACGAGGAACATTTTCATAGAAACCGCCACCTGTAATATGGCTGCATGCCTTAAGGTTTACGCCTGCTGCCTTGGCTGCCTGAAGTGCCTTAACGTAAATACGTGTTGGCTCAATAAGAACCTCACCAAGCTTTCCGCCAAGTTCATCATAATATGTATCAAGACTTTCCTTTGTCATGTCAAATACTTTTCTGACAAGTGAGAATCCGTTGCTGTGAACACCTGATGAAGCAAGTCCGATAAGTACATCCCCTGCCTTAAGTGTTGAACCGTCGATAATATCCTTCTCGTCAACAATACCTACAGCAAAACCTGCAAGATCGTATTCATCTTCAGGCATAAGTCCCGGATGCTCTGCTGTCTCACCGCCTACAAGTGCACAGCCTGACTGTTTACAGCCTTCTGCAACACCCTTAACGATTGTTGCTATCTTCTCGGGATAGTTCTTTCCGCATGCTATATAATCCAGGAAGAACAATGGCTCACCACCACCGCAAACTATATCATTTACACACATTGCAACTGCATCGATACCGATTGTGTCATGCTTGTCCATAAGGAATGCAAGCTTAACCTTTGTACCGCATCCGTCTGTTCCGGATACAAGTGTGGGCTTATCCATGCTCTTGTATTTTTCCATGGAAAATGCTCCGGCAAATCCTCCGATACCACCAAGTACCTCAGGTCTGTTTGTCTCTTTTACAAATCCCTTCATAAGTTCAACAGATTTGTAACCTGCTTCAATATCAACTCCGGCTTTTCTGTAATCCATAATGTTCTCCTTTTTATTTCTCGTAATTTTTATATCCGACTTCCTGAAGCTTGTTGTCCTTGCCTACAACCTGCTGTTTTAAGTCTTCCTTGTAATCCTTAAGTTTCTGTAAAAGAGCACTGTCACTCGTTGCAAGAATCTTTGCTGCCAGAATTCCTGCATTGGCACCACCGTTAATTGCAACAGTTGCAACAGGGATACCGCTGGGCATCTGAACTATTGAATAAAGAGAATCTCTTCCGCCAAGGCTTGTTGTATGCATTGGAATACCGATAACGGGCATCGGGAAAATAGCCGCACACATTCCCGGAAGATGAGCAGCCATGCCTGCACCTGCTATAATGACCTTATAGCCTCTCTCCTCTGCGCTGTTTGCATAATCAAAAAACTCCTGTGGCTCTCTGTGAGCGGAAATGATATGCATGTCGTAACTGATTCCAAACTTATCCAGAATATCTGCCGCCTTACTCATTACCGGCATATCTGAATCACTACCCATTACAATTCCTACCTGTGGCATAATTAATCCTCCGTAAATAATACATTTTTATATCTCATCCAAAGGGATGTTCAATTCTTCAAGTCCCTCAAGTACAAACCGTCCGTCCTTAAGTATCTCTGTTTCTGAGCCGTCTTCACCAAAGCAGCAAAGACTTCCCAATTCATCATAGGGTATTGTTATATCCGTATGACAGTTAAAATATGCTTCCTGTGGCTTCTCATCACGAAGAAGCGAATAACGGTTTTCCTTTGCCGCAATCAGTTTTCCGTCCGGATTATATGTTTTTACCTCTTCCTCATGTGAATAACAGCTGTCACCCACCGCAAAATGAGGTCCTGTCTTCTCTGCAATAAGAATAGGCATTATTGCTTCCAGACCATACTTCTTTGTAGCCTTATATGCAACCGTATTGGTACCTATGGCAAATTCACCCAGTGGCAGTGTTTCATGATTAAACAGCAGGTAATCATTTATAAACTTTCTGCAGGTTTCCTCGTCACTGTAATTACCACATGTTATATTATCTATGATTCCGTTCTTAAATTCCAGCGTCAAATCGACAAATTTTATCCCATTAAGATAAACTTCTTTGACATGTAAGACACCTTCCGTGTCCTCAAGCCTCGGTGTGGTGAATACTTCTCCCACCGGAATGTTCACATCAGCAACACAATTCTCGAACTTTGTAGCATTTTCCAATCCGGAAATATCAGCAAGTCCGATGCGAAGATCTGTACGGTTGCCATTCATTCCCTTTACTCTTACATACTGTGATTTATCCAGTGTATCAATAATAATCTGCTGCAAATTCATGTACTTCTCATAGTCGAGAGTATTGATGTCGATTGTTTCACTGAAGATATCATCAAACCTTGGGCCTATTGCAGGTGTAGGGAATGCAATAATCGTAAAACTTCTTTCCTCGCCCTTAATATATCTGTTGAGTATTTCCCCTGCTCTGGCGCTGTAGCTGCTGAGTCTCTTTCTGGTTTCCCCGTCAAGGGACAGATTATCCTTCTTCTCCTCCGGGGTAAATGGCTTCTCACCAAATGATTCTATACAGGCAGGTCCTGCGTAAACTGCTGCCTCAGCTTTAATTCCTTCAAGCACATCACGATAACATTCCAGTTTTCTTTCCATAAAGCCGTTATCAAAATACAGGACCTTGTCATTTTCATGGTCCGATTCAAACTGCTTTCCCGGGACACTGCACTCAAGTCCTCTTCTTATTAGCCCTCTGCCTGTAACAAAGCTAGGTGTTGAATAATGGATAATGGTTGTCAGACCCATCTTTTCAAAATTCTCCACAGCTTTTCTTACAACTCTTTCAAACCCAAGAAAATACCTTATCTCCACAGTTTTCTTTATACTGATATCCTTACCTGTGGCAACAAAACCCTTTCTGAATCCCTCTGTAAATGTATCCGCCATTCGGTCAATGGACTCCTGGGGCAATTCGGCCATGAAACGTGCCATGGTTGTCTCATTTTCCGTTATATACTCACCGTACTCATACAGATAATCCTCATCTGAAAGGTCTGCCTCACATACTATGGCTTTGGGAAGGCTTTCCGTATTAACAAAGGATGCTTTCAAGGAATCCTCAAGCATGTCCTCTATGTAATCATATGCCCAGTTTCTGTATGCCTCCTTAAGAGCCTCCGGAGCAACCTTACCGTCTCCATCCTGTCTGCTCTCCACATACATACCGTAAAT
Source organism: Lachnospiraceae bacterium (assembly GCA_045639685.1). Taxonomy (GTDB): domain Bacteria; phylum Bacillota; class Clostridia; order Lachnospirales; family Lachnospiraceae; genus Colinaster. The sequence goes on along the minus strand of JAZUDO010000032.1, from coordinate 59,301 downwards.
CAATAAAAACAGTTCTTCCCTGATAAGAACCTGAAGCAGGTTTTGTTCATAGGCATATATAATACAACTTCTAAGTTCTGCATATATCGCGGACAGTATCTGCCCTGTTTCCTTACCGAATTTTCTGCAGCTGTACTCCGGATTCAAGAAACTGTTGGCATAGTTTCTCGGTCGAAGCTCAATATAATTCTCTCGGTTATACTCTATTTTTTTACTTACCGAAAGACGTGGAAGGGATCCGTCAAGTGCAGACATCAGTATTGCATCAATATTGCAAAGAAACATGGCAACCTGATTAAAATACGGATAAAACTCGTCATCAGTTTCACATTTTTCACGTATACCGCTTATGCGAAACAGGGCGAGTTCATGTCTTTCCTCAAGGAATTCCCTTGTGTCTTCATCAAATTGTCTCTTATAGGATAAATTCATATTCCGTATGCTCCTGCGTACAAAATCAGACTGACAGATAAAAGTGCAAGAAGATTAAGCACTATACCTATATGTGAAAACAAATGAAAATAATCGGGATGGTTCTTCGAAGCGTAACCTAAGATTAACCCAATAACAGCCATGAGCAAAATCATTGCTCCGACTCCACCAAGTCTCTCGGTTGCCACTCCGCCACCTCGATATGTACTGTAAACTGCGTATGCAATTGAACCGTCGGCAATAAGCCCCATGACAGTGGACATCACCGCAGAGGGTGCATGCTTCTTATCGGTAAAGATAAACTTTCTTGCCATATATCTTTATCTTACTCCATACTCCGCATAATATGCATCAATACGAGCCTTAAGTTCGTCGTCAATTACCTTCTTCTCTACAAGGTAATCTACTATTTCATTCATGGATACGATTGCATGTGTATCAAATCCGTAAAGGTCCTTTATCTCATCAAGAGCTCCCTTGTCGCCTTTTCCTCTCTCACATCTGTTAAGAGAAACCATAAGGCCGAGAATCTTAACATCTCCCTGAGCCATAACAATCGGAATTGTCTCCTCCATTGACTTGCCGGATGTTGTAACATCCTCAACCACTACAACCCTGTCTCCGTCTTTAATGGGACTTCCGAGAAGTATACCTGCATCACCGTGATCCTTTGCTTCTTTTCTGTTAGAGCAGTATCTCTTCTCCTGTCCATACAGCTTGCTGTACGCAATACATGTGGCAACGCTGATTGGAATACCCTTGTAGGCAGGTCCAAAGATAACATCAAAATCATCACCGTAAGTATCATGTATAGCCTTGGCATAATACTCACCAAGCTTCATGAGCTGTGTACCCGTAACATAGAGACCTGCATTCATAAAGAAGGGGGACTTTCTTCCACTCTTTAACGTGAAGTCTCCGAAACGAAGTACCTGCGAATCAAGCATAAAATCAACGAATTCCTGTTTGTAACTTTCCATCTTTTTAATCCTCTTTTATATCTATACTTCAGTTGTGGTCCAAATCCACACTTTTTAGCCAAGTGCTTCGGCAATATCCTGTTTCATGGCTTTTACTGCTGCAAGCGCTGCATCCGCAAATCCTTCCTCTCCAAAGGAAGCATATTGCTCCTGCTGATATGCTCCGATTATTCCTCGGCTTGAGTTTACAATGGCTCCAAGTCCGTCTTCATTGAAGAAATGAACAAGGTCCTTACCCTTTCCACCCTGTGCACCATATCCCGGTACAAGAATAAAACTCTTGGGCATTACCTTTCTCATCATCTTTCCCTCTTCAGGATATGTTGCTCCTACAACCGCACCGATATAAGAATAATCATCACCCATACAGTCCATGGCCCATTCATTAACCTTCTCGCCCACCAGTTCGAAAAGTTTCCTATCTCCCACAAGCTGATCCTGGAACTCACCGCTGCTGGGATTTGATGTCTTCACAAGTACAAATATACCCTTCTTTTCTTCCTTGCACACGTCAATAAAGGGCTTTACGCCATCACTTCCAAGATATGGATTTACTGTTACAAAATCCTCATTAAAACCACGACAGACCGTGTCACCTATTTTAACACTTCCGATATGTCCTGTCGCATATGCTGTAGCTGTTGATCCGATATCACCTCTCTTAATATCTCCGATAACAACAAGATCCTTCTTCTGTGCATACTTAACCGTCTTGTCAAATGCCATAAGTCCCGGAATGCCGAACTGCTCATACATTGCTATCTGAGGCTTTACAGCAGGAACATAATCGCAAATAGCATCTATAAGGCCCTTGTTATATTCCCAGATAGCATTTGCTGCTGCACTGAGTGTCTCTCCCTGTTCTCTTACAGCTTTGTCTATAAGAAATTTGGGAACCAGCTTAAGAGTTGGATCAAGTCCTACAACAATAGGAGCCTCTGTCTTCTTAATTTTTTCTACAAGCTTATTAATCATAGTATCTCCTCTCAATCCATTGAACATCGGCGTATGTCTTGCCGACGCCAAATAAAGTCTTAAAAAGGCAAGCACCCGGCTTGCCTTTTTACTTATCTAACCATCATGCTTCGCTCTTCAGCGAATTTCTTGATGTTGGATGCATTTACATATTTCTTAAATCCGTCTCCGTTTAATACTACCAATGTAGGAGCCTGCATTATTCCATATTTTCCGGCAAGTTCCATATTCTCTTCAGCATCTATAAGGCTGTACTTTTCGTTCTTGAGATATTCCTTTGCAAGTTTGCAGTTAGGACATGTCTTTGTTGTGAAAAGATACATCTCATTTTCCGGAGCATTTACCTCAACCTCCGCAACTCCGTCCTCAACATCGTGAAGTGTTACGACAGTACTGACGGGACGCTTAAGTGATGAACGGTTAATGTCATATACTACTCTGTTCTTGTACTCCTGTGACTTACCGTCATTCCAGTTTGCAATCGGACGATAGTAGCCTGTAATACGGCTGTAAACCTCGGTAGTCTCACCACAGTGAGGACATACCTTAACCTCGCCTGCAATATATCCGTGATTCTTACAAATTGAATATGTCGGAGACAATGTGTAGTATGGCAACTTATAATTATCTGCTATTGTCTTTACAAGATTAGCTGCAGCCTTCCAATCAGGAAGCTTCTCTCCAAGGAATGCATGGAAAACTGTTCCCGATGTATATAATGTCTGAAGCTCATCCTGAATATCAAGAGCATCAAAGATGTCATATGTATAATCAACAGGAAGATGAGAAGAGTTTGTATAGTACGGTGTATCTCCCTGCTTGCCTGCTGTCTTGATTGACGGCCAGTTCTTGCGGTCATGCTTAGCAAGTCTGTATGATGTAGACTCAGCCGGTGTTGCTTCAAGGTTATACAAATCACCGTAAAGCTCCTGATAATCACTGAGACGTTCACGCATATGCTTAAGAACTTCCTTTGTGAATTCCTGAACACGTACATCAGTCATATCTGCACGTAACCAGTTTGCATTAAGTCCAACCTCGTTCATACCAACAAGTCCGATTGTTGAGAAATGGTTGTCAAAGGTTCCAAGATATCTCTTTGTATATGGATATAAACCTTCGTTAAGGAGCTTTGTAATAACGCCTCTCTTAACCTTAAGGGATCTTGCTGCAATATCCATCATCTTATCAAGTCTCTTGTAGAAATCGGCTTTGTCAGTTGACAGATATGCAATTCTCGGCATGTTAATGGTAACAACACCGATCGAACCTGTGCTTTCACCTGAGCCAAAGAAGCCTCCCGTCTTCTTACGCAGCTCACGAAGATCCAGACGAAGTCTGCAGCACATTGAACGAACATCAGATGGCTCCATATCGGAGTTAATATAATTTGAGAAGTATGGTGTACCATACTTGGATGTCATTTCAAAAAGAAGTCTGTTATTTTCTGTATCTGACCAGTCAAAATCTCTTGTAATCGAATATGTGGGAATAGGATACTGGAATCCACGGCCGTTGGCATCGCCTTCAATCATGGTTTCAATAAATGCCTTATTGACCATATCCATCTCTTCCTTACAATCCTTGTAGCAGAAATCCATCTCCTTGCCGCCTACAATAGCAGGAAGCTCTGCAAGGTCTGAAGGAACTGTCCAGTCAAGTGTAATGTTAGAGAATGGAGCCTGTGTACCCCATCTGCTTGGTGTGTTAACACCGTAAATGAATGCCTCTATGCACTTCTTAACCTCCTTATAGGTAAGGTTATCAACCTTAACAAAAGGAGCAAGATATGTATCAAATGAAGAAAATGCCTGAGCGCCTGCCCACTCGTTCTGCATAATACCAAGGAAGTTAACCATCTGGTTGCAGAGAACAGAAAGATGCTTTGCAGGAGCTGAAGTAATCTTTCCTGTAATACCGCCAAGGCCTTCCTTGATAAGCTGCTTCAATGACCAGCCAGCACAATAGCCTGTAAGCATAGAAAGATCATGAATATGAATATCTGCGTTACGATGAGCCTTTGCAATCTCCTCATCATATACTTCAGATAACCAATAGTTGGCTGTAACTGCACCGGAGTTGCTTAAAATAAGGCCTCCTACAGAATATGTAACAGTAGAGTTCTCCTTAACACGCCAGTCTTCAACCTTAACATAGCTGTTAACAACCTCTTTGTAATCAAGGATGGTAGACTTCATATTACGAAGTTTTTCTCTCTGCTTACGATAAAGGATAAATGCCTTTGCAGCGTCTGTATATCCGGCCTGCTCGAGAACCTTCTCAACAGAATCCTGAATATCTTCAACAGCGATCTTCTCATCCTTAATCTTACTCTGGAAATCAGCGGTAACCCTAAGAGAAAGCAAATCCACAACGTCATTATTAAAAGCTACATCCGTAGCATTAAATGCCTTAATAATTGCATCACTGATCTTAGCCAATGTAAAATCTGCTTCTTCTCCGCCTCTTTTTACAACCTGAAACATTACATAACCCCAGCTTTCTTTTAATCTCTATACGCGACAGCCGTCAAAAAACAGCCACCTCGTTTATGATAACACCCTATTGTGTGAAAGTCAATGTATAAGCACAATATATTGTGTTTATTTATATAAAGTTAACATAAATATTGTATATTTTCATTTCCAAATGAATAAAAAAGGCAATGTGAAATCCGACTCATTTTCTAATCGAATCTCACATTGCCCATATTCCGCATAAACTCTATCTGGTAGATAAGAACATGCTCTCCTTTACTGCTGTTGTATCGTCCGGATATTTACTCGTATACGTTGACATAAGAGCTTTCGCTTTTTCAAAGTTTCCGTTATATTCGCAGGCAACTATTTCGTTAAACAAAAGTGTCTGTTCAATACCGTTGTTTTCGATATTTCTTCCTGCCTGAAAAGCATTGAGAGCATCCTGATACTCACCGGCCTTTAATTTGCACACTCCCAGCTCATTGTATATTACCGCACTCTCAGGATGACGGTTTAGGAAGCTGTCATACACACTTGTGGCATAGTAGTAGTCACCCAGCTTTTCATAGGTCTTTCCAAGGAAAAGAACGGTGTTCTGGTCATCGTCATCTCTGGCATCATCCAAAAATCCCTTGGCCTGCTCGTACTCGCCCATATAATAGTAGATTCTTCCCTTATCGTAGCTGGTAAGCTTCTTTTCTTTTTCCACCAGGAAATTCTGAAGATATTTCTTACCTTCCTCCTCGTAGTAATTCTCCGAAAGACGTCCGGCTACTTCAATTCGAAGATCATAATTATTCTCATCAATTTCAAGTGCCTTATCAAAATCTGCAATGGCAAGATCGTGTTCTCCCAAAATCAGGTAATCCGTTCCCCGAAGATAATAAGCCATAACATCCTTTGTTCTGATATCAAGAATAGATGAATAAGTCTCTATGGCCTTCTCATATTCACCCATTTTTTCATAACTGAGGGCAAGATAAAAATTGGTATCAAAATCCACATCATCAAATATTCCCGACGAATATGAAAGGCTTTCAAGATAATAATTGATGCTTTCATCATATTTCATCAGATAATAGGATGCTATACCTCTGCCCCTTGCCAGCATAAGCGGGTCCTCTCCCTGCTCCTGTGCCCTGTCAAAGGATTCCAGTGCAGCGGTATAATCCAAATTCTCGATCTCATTCATTCCGGCCTGGGTATATTCTCCAAGCTTATTGCCGCAGCCCGAAAGAATCAGACATGCTGCGACAATCACAATATATGAACTTTTACAGATACTCTTTATTTTAAACATTCAATGTCTCTTTCATTTTGGAATCTATAGTGTGTAACATCTGCTATCTTCTGACGCCCCATACACAACATCTTTCGTAATTATATCATATTTATAAAGGGTGTGGAGTACTTATTTATCCTAGCTGCAATGCGGCTTGTTTTTCTACGAGTTAATTGTTGCTATAACGGATAAAAATAAAAAAATGTCTTTTTTATCCGCCTAAATAATGCGTTTCCAGGCGGATAATTCTCACCTTTTGCCTTTCTTATCCGTCCTCCTGCCCTTGAGCAGGCGGATAATACCATTTTCGAAATCAATTGCGGTTTTCCTTGTGGCATAACAGACCGAGAATAACAGACCGTGACATGGCGGGCCTGGACATGGCGGGCAGGAACATGGCGGGCCTGGACATGGCGGGCAGGAACATGACAGCAGCGGACGCAATATTTAAAGAAACTATATACATACAAAAGAGCGTCCGAAAAATGCTCACATATTTCGCACGCCCTCAAAAGGTTCATTATTAGCCTCTGTTCTGCTTTGCTACAACACTTTCACCGCAGTAAATCTGGCGAAGCTTCGGCTTCTCGATTTTTCCCGTTGGATTACGAGGTATATCCGCAAATACAATATGATGAGGTCTCTTATATCTTGGAAGCTTGTGACAGAATTCGTTGATTTCTTCTTCTGAACAAGTCTCACCATCCTTAAGTTCAATGATAGCCATAGTTGCTTCACCAAGTCTTGCATCAGGAACACCGATTACGGCCGTATCCTTAATCTTCGGATGAGCACGAAGGAAGTTCTCAATCTGAACAGGATAAATATTCTCACCACCGGAAATAACAACATCCTTCTTTCTGTCTACGAGGAAGATAAATCCATCCTCATCCTCCATAGCCATATCACCTGTAAAGAGCCAGCCGTCCTTGAGTACCTCGGCAGTTGACTTTGGATCATTGTAGTAGCAGGTCATTACGCCGGGACCTTTAAGGCAAAGCTCACCGACCTCACCCTGTGCCACATCAACACCGTTCTCATCAACAATCTTTGTTTCCCATCCGTAACCGGCCTTACCGATGGCACCAACCTTATGGATATTCTCAACGCCAAGGTGAACAGCACCCGGTCCGATTGACTCTGAAAGTCCGTAGTTTGTATCATAATCATGATTAGGGAATATCTTCTTCCATCTTGCAATAAGGCTTGGCGGAACAGGCTGTGCACCTATATGCATCAGTCTCCACTGTGACAGATCGTAATCCTCAAGATTAACCTCACCGCTGTCAATGGCATCAAGAATATCCTGTGCCCACGGAACCAGAAGCCATACAATCGAGCATTTTTCTGCGCTTGCGGCATCAAGAATTGTCTTCGGCTTTGTACCCTTAAGGAGAACAGACTTAGCACCTACAAGAAATGAACCAAACCAGTGCATTTTTGCTCCCGTATGGTAAAGGGGTGGAATGCATAGGAATATATCATCCTTTGTCTGTCCGTGATGAGCCTGCTCAACGCGACAAGAATGAACAAGACTCTGATGTTTGTGAAGAATAGCCTTCGGAAAGCCTGTTGTACCTGACGAAAAATAAATAGCAGCAAAATCATCATCTGTAAGTTTGATATCAGGTGATATACTTGAGCAGTTTGCTGTAAGTTCATCGTAACTCTCTGCAAATGTAGGACAGTTGTCGCCTACATAGAAAAGGATTCTATTCTTTCCTATATTTTCAACGATTTCCTCTATACGTCCGATAAATGCGGGACCGAATACCAGTACATTGATTTCTGCAAGATTAACGCAGTACTCTATCTCATCTGATGCATATCTGAAGTTAAGCGGTACAGCAAGTGCACCTGTTTTGAGTATACCGAAATAAATAGGCAGCCACTCAAGACAGTTCATAAGAAGAATGCCAACCTTATCACCCTTCTTAACGCCTCTGCTCAAAAGCAGATTTGCGAATCTGTTAGCCTTCTCATTAAATACATTCCATGTAATCTCTCTTCTGTAATGCATACTCGGATTAGGCTCTATAAGCTCATATTCCTTCCAGGTTACGTGTCTTTTCTCCTGTATTTCGGGATTAATCTCTACAAGAGCGACATCATTACCGAATTTTCTGCAATTATCTTCCAATATTTCTGTAATTGGCATATCTTTTCTCCTTCTATAAATACATTTGTAAAATGCACCTCAATTCGACGCTTTTACAATTCGACGCTTTAAACCGATAAATTGAATACTAGCACTTTAAAGTGGCAAAGTCAACCTTATTTTCCACGCATGCTCACAATATTTTCCACACATGCTCACAATATTTTCCACACATGCTCACAATATTTTCCACACATGCTCACGATATTATTTTCTAAGCACATCCACGGTATGTGCTGCAGCGCCAATCAAATCCTTTCGTTCCGCTATGGTTTCCACATACTTAACGAACAGTTCGTACTCTTCTTCACCCATTTCTCTCAATGAAGGCCTTATATAATTTGCCGGTCCGTCAGGGGTAAATATAATATCTCTTTTTAAACCACTGTCATTTGCAAGACTGTCAATGGTTGTCATTGTTACATAATCATACAGGTCGTCTTCCACGGCATGAAGATTAAAATCCTCATCAAGTTTTCCCTCAGCAAAGGAATTCCGAATATTTCCATCCATAAACCCATGAAGAACAATCGCATAGTCCTTCATGCAATAGGCTACCATTATGACTCCCCCGGGCTTTGTTACAGCAGCCGCCTCCGTAAGCACCTTGAGTTTTTCCTCATATGAAAAAAGGTGATACATGGGTCCAAATACAAGCACAAGGTCAAAATAGTCCCGTTCAAACTTTCTTGTAAGCTTCAGAGCATTTCCCTGAAGGGCATGAACCTTGTCGGATTTGGCACGTAGTCTCTGTACATTGTGCTTAACAAGTTCCAGTGCATGCACCTCATATCCCTCTTCACACAGCGGAACAGCGTAGGCTCCCGTTCCCGCTCCCACATCAAGTATTCTGGCATCCTTCCCAATCTCTTCAAGATACTTATGTATATATTTCATGGAAATGAGATACTCCACCTTTCCGTGTGGCGACAAAAGTCTCTTATCCTCATTAAATTTGTTGTAATACTCAATCAGTTTATCCATTATTTCTCAATCAGTTTATTGTCGTGATTTCCTCTAGGTCAACAACCTCATACCCCTGCCCCGTTACCGCAGCGGAAAGCATTTCACGGCTTACATTTTCAGCTACCGTAACAACAGCACTGTTGTTCTCATGGCTAACAACTGCTTCCTCTACACCTTCTATTTCTTCAAGACATTTTTTGACACGCGCTTCACAGTGTGCACACATCATTCCGTTAATATTCATTGTATATTTCATTCTCATAACCTCCTCCGGTATACTCTTTTCTTTTAGTTTCTCAGGCACATTCCGCCCTTCAACTTCAGTGGCTCTGAACCTGTTGATGGTAAGTGCATTAAGTACAACTATAAGACTTGATATACTCATCATTGCGGCAGAATACGTTGGTGGAAGTTCTATGCCGAAACGTGGAATAAGAACTCCCGCCGCAAGAGGAATACCGATTATATTGTATATAAATGCCCAAAACAGGTTCTGTTTAATCTTTCTTAACGTAAGTCGGCTCAAACGTATGGCATCAACTACTCCAAGCAGGGATTTTTTCATAAGTACTATGTCTGCCGCCTCTATTGCAACATCCTTGCCGGTACCTATTGCAACCCCCACATCAGCCGTAACGAGAGCAACGGAATCATTTATTCCGTCTCCTACCATCATTACCCGTCCTTCGTTTTTAAGTTTCTCTACCTCTTCAGCCTTTTGTCCCGGCTTAACCTCGCATATTACTCTTTCTATTCCTGCCTGTTCGGCTATATCCTCCGCAACACTTTTCCTGTCACCGGAAATCATTACAACCTCAAGATTTAACTGTTTCATCCCCGAAACTGCTTCGAAGCTGTCCGGCTTTATAATGTCATTTTCCGTAATATCGACTTTTCCCTCGGTAAGGGTTCCTGTTTTGTCCAAAGCGACAATCTCAGCTTTCCCCGCCACTTCCAGGGTTGCCGCATTTTTAAATAAAATACCGTACCTTGCTCCGACTCCGCTTCCTGCCATAATTGCCACCGGTGTGGCAAGTCCCATTGCACATGGACAGCTGACAACAAGTACCGCTATTGCTCTGGCAATGGCAAAGCCTGCTCCGCTTCCTCCCCAAAACCACGCGAGAAATGTAACAAGGGCAATACCCAAAACTACGGGGACAAAAACTGCCGCAACACGGTCTGCGGTCTTTGCTATCGGCGCTTTATCGGCTCCCGCCGTGGTAACCATATCAATAATTGAATTCAGAACCGTTTCGGCTCCTATTCTTTCGGCTCTTACAGCCAGTTCACCCTCAAGTAAAAGGGTGGATGTAAAAACCTCATCCCCCGGCTTCTTGGCAACCGGAGTACTCTCTCCGGTAAGGCTGGATTCGTCCGAAAAGCCTTCCCCCGAAACAACAATTCCATCTGCCGGGAAATAGTTTCCCGCTTTAACAAGAACAACATTCCCTGCCTTCAGTTCACTGACTTCAACCTCCCTGAAGTTCTTCGCATCACCTTCATATTCAATGAGAACTGCTTTTGAAGGAGCCAGCTTTGCAAGCCCTCTGACCGCCTCCATTGTTTTATCCTTCGAGGATTCTTCCAGAGATTTGCCTATTGATATGAAGGTAAGAATCATTCCGCTTGTGACAAAGTACAGCTTATCTCCATGTCCCACAAGGCTGAACATACTGTAAACAAACGCCGTAAAGCTCCCTACAAATACAAGTGTATTCATATTGGGAGCGCCTTTTAGAAGTGCTTTTAATCCGCCACTGTAATACTTCCTGTTTATTAAAATGATTATCAGGGCAACAACGCCCTGTAAAATGCCTCTGTAATAGAAACTTTTCTCTGCTCCGTAACCGGAAAAATAGTTTTGATTAAATTCCAGGAAAAACAAAACAGCCAGAAAAGCAAACGAAACAAATAGCCTGAAATAGCGGTTCCCGGTGTCCGGCAATTCCTCTTTGCATCCGCTTTCCGCTTTATTTGCCTCATAGCCCGCCTTAATAACTGCGGCGATAATTTCATTTTCGTCGACATTGCCTTCCACAATCATACTGTTTGTAAGAAGACTAACAGATACATTTTCAACACCTTCCACTGCCGCTACCGCCTTTTCCACCCTTGCCACGCAGGAGCTGCAGCTCATTCCCGAAACACTGTATTTCATCATTTTCCTGTCTGTTTCATTGTTAAAACCAAGTTAATCCATTGTCAAAACAAAGTTCAAATTAATCCATTGTCATATTAAGTTCATCATATCCGATAAATATATCAATATATCCCGATGAAAATGGTCCCAGCAGATACGGAGGGAAGTATACCTTTATTCCTTCTTCTTCGTATGTTATGGAAAGACTGTCATAGTCCGGAACATACTCCAGTATTGTTTCGAAATATTCAGTTTCGTTGAAAGTTTCGTTATCACCAAAATACCTGCCGGTGGTATCATTTTTAAAATCTTCTACTGTCTTCTTGGCAACCACACGTGAATACATCTGAGGTGTCAGACCGATTATATCTGCCAGTTCAACCTGTTCTCCCGTACTTCTTCTGAAAAGCAGCACGTCCATATAAGGATACCCATGAACACCGCCATAATAATCATATCCGGAAAATTCTATTGAAATATAATCACTTCCGATAAGCCTAACACCACTAACAACCCACGAAAAGGAGTATGCGTAACTGTGATCATCTTCGGATTCATACATTTCAAAATCATTGTAGGCATTTTCCTTGATACTGTTGTAGGATACACTTATTTCACCATTAATATACTGTTTAATGGCATCGTTAATCCTCTCTGTATTGTGAGATATGCCTTCCTTAAGACAAGGTGTCTCCATATACCCCTGGAAATATTCAATATTGTTCTTTTCCTGCAGAACGGCTGTCTCTGATTGTCCGTATATTTCCAGATAATCCGCATATGCATATGGTGTTGCATCTATTTTTCTTCCGGTATCACACTTTTTCTTCATGTCATAGGCAGTCCAGTAATACTCGCTTCCGTCGGAATCCATATAGTAAATGCAGTCATTTGACAGGGCAACACCGGTTATTCCCGGAGCAAAATACTCAAAAGAACTTCCGGGTTTTTCTTTTGCGCTGTAAAGCTTGTTCCATTCCGCATTTTTCGGGTCGTAAACTGAGATATTATAACAATCAAGTCCAAACTCGCTTCCGTCATATATATAAGTCAGGAAACAACCTCCTGCAGTACGTAAGAAGCAGGCGCCATCATCCTCCCCCGTAATCGGAACAATTGATTTATCCTTGAGATTTGCAACATACATTCTTGAGGGATTATATGAATCTAAAAGCATCATGTCTCCCACAAAGCTCAAACAACTCATTGCATCAGTGGTAAGTACATCTGCTTCTCCCGTTACCTCAAGATTATCCCTGCTTATTGTAACCGGTTTGTGTTTGTAGGAATCCCATCCGTACATCTCATCTGAAGCATTGTTCATGGCATAAAATAAGCTTTCACGCCCAAATGTAATTCCTTCGTCTTCAAACCTGTTGAGGCTGTCCGAATAAAATTGTTCAAATGACAATTTCTGCTGTTTTGCATCGACTGTGTACACCATATTGGCATCAGCCCTATAGCCTTCCTGAAAACTCAGATACACCTTTCCTTCCATTATATCCAGGGAAGAATTACCTATATTCTCATCAAAATCATAGGAAAATACCTGATTGCCCTTCAGGTCATACACATACAGGGAAGAATGGAAGTCAACGCCAACGTAATAACTCTTAATGAAATAGACATACTCATCCTTCAACAGTACTTCGGATGCATATTCATCCTCTCCCAGTTCACATATCGGCATTACCTTGTCCCCTATAAGAACAATTATTTTTTTGTTACTCCAAAGGGCTACGGCATTTTCGCCTAATTTTGCCTCATCGTTCTCCTCAGTTACCTCTGTTTCCGGTAGTGATGAATCATTCTCATCCTTGTTATCGTTCTCATTTACATTTTCATTTTTCGTCTCTGTTTCAACTTCCGTATTCTCTTCCTTCGGAAATTTATCATCATTGTTTCCGCATGCAGTAAGTGAAACAAGTAAAATGCTTATTAAAATGGTCAATGTGAATTTTTTCATAATTACTCCTTCTATTCTTTTTCGCTGACAGCCGTTGCTCCCAGTATCATAAATGCTCCTATAATTGCAGCAATTCCCATATTTTCCTTTAGTACAAATGCTGAAATCAGAATAGCAACCACCGGATCAATGTAACTGAAAAGTGCTATTGTCTGTGCCGGAAGTTTATCCATACTTCCGAAGTACAGCGCATATGCAATTCCCGTATGAACTATTCCCACAACAATAATTAGTATTATAGCCTTTACTCCTATTCCGTCAAATGACGCCGCAACATCATTTTCAGTAAAAATAATATACGGAATAAGTACTATTGCTGCCGTCAGCAGCTGAATTGCTGTCCTTGTATAGGCCTTTATGTCATGCATGAACTTATTGGCTATAACCGCCGAAGAATACAAAACCGCAGCACCCAGTCCAAGAAGCATACCCTTTACCGGATTTGCGCCTTCCGTAACACTTCCGCCCAAAATACCCGAAACAAGCACCATGCCCAATACCGCAATCAGACAACAGACAGATTTTTTCACTCCCAGCTTTTCCTTAAAAAACAAAGGGCTTAAAAGAATCACGATTACAGGCTCCATATAATAGCAAAGAGTTGCTACCGACACTGTTGTATTCTTATAGCTTTCAAATAAAAGTACCCAGTTAAACCCAATTGCAGCACCGGAAAAAAACAAAAGCCACATATTCATTTTTATCTCTTCTTTTGTGGCTTTCTTTCCTGTCAAAAGCATCCACACACACAGAAATGCCGCACCGATAAATCCTCTGATAAGGGCAAGGATACTTGAGGTCACCGGAATCCATCTGACAAAAAGTCCGATTGTTCCAAATATTGTCATACTGGCTATAAGACCCAGTCTTGAACTCATTTTATTTTGTTCTTTCATTAATTTACGCTCCTAGAGGAGAAGCTGTCCGAAATAATCAGGATGCTCTCCGGAATATCCTCTCTGGGGAAGACATTTCAAAAATGACATATCATCTTCTTCTATTTCAAAATCAAAGATATCCATATTTTCCTTCATACGTTCCACAGAAGATGCCTTAGGAATCACAGCGATGTCCTGCTGAACAAGGAAGCGCAGCAGTATCTGGGCCGGGGTGCGTCTGTACTTTTCCGCAAGCAGTGCAACACTTTCATCCTTTATTACTCTTGCCCTGCCCAAAGGACTCCAGGCCTGAACCACCATTCCCATGCTCTTGGAATATTCAGCAGCCTCATACTGCATATATCCAACATGGAGTTCCAGCTGGTTTAACATAGGCTTAATCTGCGCCGTTTCAAGAATGGCTCTGATATGATGGGGAAGAAAGTTTGAAAGACCGATTACTCTTACCTTTCCCGCATTATACAGTTCCTCCATTGCTTTCCAGGTCTGCTGCAGATATTCCTTCCAGTTTTGGTCATCCATGCTCTTCTTGGGCCAATGAATCAAATACATGTCCAAATAATCGGTTCCCAGCATTTCGGTGGATTTTGCAAATGAGTCAAGGGTTCCCTCATATCCCATCATCGTAGGCCATACCTTGCTGCAAAGAAACAAATCCTTTCTGTCAATTCCAAAGTCCCTTATTGCCTCACCTATCTGTTCCTCATTTTTATAGAAATAAGCAGTATCGATATAATTGTACCCTACCTTAAGGGCATCAATTATATTCTGCTTTCCTTTTCCCTCAGTTGCAAGAAAGCTCCCGAAGCCAACAAGCGGTATATCTATGTTGTTATATGTCTTTATAGTCATGGTTGACATTTTACATGCCTCCTTTTTGAACAATATCATCCAAATGATTTTATCATTTATCAGACATGTAGACAAATACTTTGGTTTATATTCATTATTCGATACCTTGGTTTATATTTATTATTCGATTCATTCTTTCATTTGAGGTTACCTCGTGGTAAACTTTCCTTAATTGCAGCAAAGGAATATTTTACATGAATAAAAGAATTCTTAAGATTTTTATACTTACACTTTTAATAACTGTTATTGTCGGCACAGGGTTTGCCTATATGCTCTCACATTTTCAAGGCTCTTTCAAAACAGATGTTGCCGTTACGGAGGAAAACACCGACAGCATTAACACTGATGAAGACTCCGACAAAGGTGGCCAAAACGGAAGTGAGATTGTACCGGAAATAGAATATGTTCCTGTTGTGGAGCCGATTCCGACTCCTACCCCGGAGCCCTTCGAAGAATATGACATCAACCTTTTGGCTGTCGGAGATAATCTGATGCATCTGGGGCTTGTTAACAGCGGCCGTCAGGCAGACGGAACTCTTAACTATGATTTCCTTTTTGAAAGTATTCTTCCATATCTTGATAAATCTGACATAAGCATAATAAATCAGGAAACAGTTATGGCCGGAAACGAAAAAGGTTTCTCCGGATTTCCGTATTTCAACTCTCCTGTAGAAATCGCGGATGCCATAGACAAAGCAGGCTTCAATGTTGTGTTGCAGGCTTCAAACCACACCATCGATCAGGGAATGGATGGATTATATAATGTCTGTACTCTCTGGAGTGAACACCCTGATATCACCATGGTAGGAATTCATGAAAATGCGGAAGATGCGCGTGATATTCCGATTATGGAAGTCAAAGGCTTCAAATTTGCCATACTAAACTATACCTACGGTCCCAATCTTGGAGCTGTTCCTGCCGAAGTTAACGGTCATCTCAACATTCTCTGCAAAATAAAAGACGGCAGCAAAACAGGTGAACTGGATCTTACATCCCTCAATCCGGAGGTTACTGAAGATATAAAAAGAGCTAAAGAAATAGCTGATATCGTTATAGTTTGTCCTCACTGGGGAACAGAATATGCCACGGAGCCATCAAGCTATCAGCGAAAATTCGCCTCTGAAATGTGCGAAGCCGGAGCCGATGTTATTATCGGTGCCCATCCTCATGCACCGGAGCCCGTTGAATGGATTGAATCCCCTTCCGGCAGCAAAACACTTTGCTATTATTCGCTGGGCAATTATGTTTCAACAGGTCAGCAGGGTCAGTCCATGCTTGAAGGCATGGCCTGGGTTGTCTTCCATGTAACGGAAGACGGAATTGAAATTGACAATAATAAAACCGGAGTTCTGCCGCTTGTTATGCAGTATCTCTCCGGTCCATTACGTTTTGAAGGTGTCTATGCACTTGAAGATTACACCGATGAACTTGCCTCCCACCACGGAATCAGAAGCTGGGGCGGCGTCAACCTGACCGTCGATCAGCTTACCAAATGGAAGGAAGAAATATTCGGTGAATTCAGTCTTTCAAAGGACTATATTCTTAATCAATAACATTCTTTACCCCAAGAATATTATCATATCCCACGTTGTACACCACAACACCCTTTCTCGGATTTGCAGCATGAACTATCTGGCCGTTTCCGATGTAAAGAGCAACGTGCGTACATTTTCCATGTCCATAACATATAATATCACCCGGTTGCGCTTCCTCAAGGCTTATGCTTCTGCCGTTGGAGGAAAGCTGACCTCCCGGAGTACGACTCAGTCCAATTCCAAAGTTTGAATACACAAGGCTGGTAAATCCCGAGCAGTCAGTTCCTGTTTCCAGACTGTTACCGCCATGAACATAAGGATATCCCACATACTGCATGGCAAAATTAACAACATCAGTTCTGAGATTTCCCGTTGCGGGATTCGGTGCCGGTGCAGCATTTCCTGCTTCGGAAGTATTTCCGGCAGCCTCCGGATTTCCTGCTGCATCTGATGCCGCCGTGTCACCTGTCGGAATTATTTCAGGGGTCTGAGCCTCATCCTCCTTTTCCCTTTCAAGTCTTGCCTTTTCTTCTTCCTCTTTTGCCTTTACCTCTTCCATGGTTTCGGCATATATAAACTCTTCTCTTACAGTTACATATTCCGAAGAAACATAACCCTTTTTGTCATTTGAATAGCAAACATATATCCACTCCTCATTTGCTTCGGGGCTATAGGATAACTTGAGTTTCTCTCCGTTATTGGCATAACCGATACGTTTTGAATCAGTACCGGGATTTTCTCTTATATTCAGACGGTCCGCATTTACCAGTGCATATCTGTCAACGTAATCATCTATTACCTTTGCAGCCTCATCTCCATAGATAAAGTACTCTGCCTTAATAAAGCCCTTAACATTTCCGGAAATGACCTCCAGCCATTCACCGTCTTCACATTCCTTTTTATCCTGAATCTGCGCAACGGCACCATCATACATACGACCTACAATTTCCGCATCCGTTCCCGGCTCCCGGCGAACGTTAACGTATTTGTCAACATTGGCAATGGCAAAGTTACTGTACTCACTTTCCTCGTCTTCCGCCCCATCGCTGTTCTGATTTGCAACACTCCTGCTTTCATATTCAGAGACAATCGCCTGCAACTTTTGCTCATTTACCAAAAGTTTCGTCTCAGCTCCGGCACATACTCCCAGAGAAGCATAGTACTTTTCAGGAATATCTGCGCTTATCATGCAAACAACTTCTATATTCTGTTTTTCATTTTTGTCACAAGAAAACAGATAATCGGCAATCCCTTTAGCCATACTTAAGGACACGACTCCGATAAACATCGCAAGCGCATATATAATAGCCGAAATCACCTTTTTCTTTTCAAATGAATTTCTTTCCATTAGTCCTTCTCTGCAGTCTTTCTCTGCGAATACTTCTGCCAAATAAAAAACTACTCTATTTCTACTATGTACCCAATCTTTCCGGAATAATTCGGTGCAACGCTTAATATGTCGCCGGGTACATCATTCATAACAAATCTGCCTTCAGCATTTGAATAGAACATATCAACACAGTTTTCATCCGCATCCGTTGATGTATCGTAAAAACTGGGTTCGTTTGTAAGCCAATAATCCAATGACACAATGTTGTCGCCTACAAGATTACCCTGTCCGTCAACCCATTTATAAACAAGCTTGTCATTATCCCTTTTGGCACCAATCCACAAAATGCAGTTCTTGTAATCTCTTTCATATAATTTGCAAATGAAATCATATTCTTCCTTGGAATTAATCTGAACAAGATAAGCCGTCTCTCCAAATCTTTCCTTTGCTTCTGCCCTTGCCTCTTCCCATGTGCAATCACTGAGATATACTCCGTAGGAATGAATAGCAGTATTATATGGGTCAGCGCCATATATAACCTCAGCAGAAACATCTGTACCGTTTTCAATATCTGTGTCGGTTTCAACGTCTGTGCCGGTTTCAACATCCACATCAGTTTCAACATCCACATCAGTTTCAACATCTACGTTAGTTTCAACGTCTACATTGGTTTCAACGTCTACATTGGTTTCAACATCTGTGTCTGTTGTAATATCTGCCCTGTCTCCCCAAGGATTAACCTTTCCAAGAAATCCCGGATTAAAATACATTACAGCTACAACTATTCCTGTAACAACCAAAAGTCCGAGAAATGTTACTACAGCAACAAGAACAAGGGTAAGCTTTGATCCGCTCTCCTCGGAATTCTCTGCAACTTCAGCCGTTTTCTCAACTGTTTCAGCTGGTGCAACTATTTCTTCAGTTAAAGTTTCCGTTGTCTCTTCAACAGGTGAAGCCATCTCTTCTACAGGTGCCTCAACTTCTTCAGCCGGTACAACCGGCTCTGTCTCTTCAACTCTATTATCTCCTTCAAGACGCATTCCGCATTTCTGGCAAAAAAGTGCGCCTTCAATTATCGATTCTGTACCACAATTTTTACAAAATATCTTTCCCATTTTGTCCCCTTTTTCTTATCTCAATTTTTAACAAATATCAGCATATTTAAGTTTTACTACAGTTTCCAGGTCTGCAACAGTAGTTTCAACCTGAAATCCGATTTTTCCGCCACTGTAATAGATTGTATCACAATTCTTTGCATCGGTGTGTATTACCGTAACAAACTGTTTCTTCATTCCTATGGGTGAGCATCCTCCGTGAATATATCCGGTCAACGGCAGCAGTTCCTTTGCTTTAATCATTTCAATACTTTTCTCTCCTACCGCGTTTGCTGCCAGTTTCAGATTCAATTCCTTACAAACCGGCACCATAAACACATAGTGTTCTTTAGAAGGTGCAACTGTAACAAGTGTCTTGTATACCTTTTCAGGATTCTCACCAAGCACCTCAGCGACCTCCATTCCCGCGACAGCATCTGTATCTGTATAAAAATGCGGTACGTAGTTTATCTTCTTCTGCTCCAGTACACGCATTACATTGGTTTTGTCATTCTTCATCTTGTCACCTCTCCAACTTTGGACTTTTTTCTCAATTTGGGCTTTTCCTCAATTCGGGCAGATAATATTTCAATCTTCTCTGTTTTCTCCGCCCGTTTTCCTCATTTCAGGCAGATAATATTTCAATCTTCCTTGATTTCTCCGCCCGTTTTCCTCATTTCGGGCAGATGCATACAGTTTTCAACACCTCTTTCATAAATAATTGACATTATTCTGAAGAATTATACACTGCCAACCCGAATCTGCCAACAATTCCGACAAAATTACTGCCAATATCTGCCAACATTTCCGACAAAATTGCTGCCAATATCTGCCAACAATTCTAACAAAAAATCTGCCAATACCGCCAACAATACCACCAACAATACCGCCAACAATTCTGACAATATTGTTAACATTTGTTACAGATTTTTGTTATAATCATTTTGATAGGTTAATATGTCAATTCACTACGGGGGGTTACTAATGGACATACATATTCCTTCTTCATCAAACAAAAAGAAAAAGGTTGCGATTTTTGCAAATGGTCAAAACGCCGAAAATCTATATCGTTTTCTCGATGGTCTATATCAAATCTCAGATCCTAATTCTGTTGATTATTTTCTTTTTATGTGTCACGCTTTGTATTCACATTCAGCATCTGACATAAAAAGTCTTTGTACAATATACGATCTTCCGGACCTTGATACCTTCGATGCAGCTATCATGTTCACTCCAGGTATTAATTTTCAGGATGCAATAGATAAAATTGTATTCAACTTAAAGGAATCCGGAATTCCTGTTATAAGTATCGGCTTCGAATATCCGGGATTTCACTGCATACGTGTCGATAATTATGTGGGAATGAAGGAACTATGCGAACACCTTGTAACAGAACATAATGTCAAAAGAGTAAAATTCATTGCAGGTCCTAAGGAAAATACAGATTCCAACACCCGCCTTTTGGCACTTAAAGATACAATGGCAGAACATAATCTTCCTTTTGATGAGGACAATGACATTTTCTACTCAAATTGGGAATTAGGCGTTGTTCTGTACTACATATATGATCTTATAGATAAAAACGAGCCAATGCCCGATGCCTTTATCTGTGCAAATGACCTTTTGGCAGAGACCGTAACATACGCCATGGAGGATAGAAACTTCGATAATTTTGCAAGTCAATGTTTGACAGGCTTTGATTATTTGCAGGAGTATCGCGCATTTTACCCCTCTCTTGCCAGCGTGGATCAACAGCCGGACGAAGCAGGACGAGTTGCCTGGAAGCTTCTTTGCGACATCTTTGGTAAAAAGAATGTACTTAAAGAAACAATTGTTAATTGTAAATTTCATCCCGGCGAAAGTTGTGGCTGTTTCAATACTCGTAATGAAGACGAATTAAGAAGAATGAATGCAAGAATCGCTCCAAGGAAATACCTTGAAAGCAAAATTTATGATGGATTGCTGTCTGCAGTTGAAAAAAATATCATTCATTCCTCAAGTTACAACAACATGGTTAAAAATCTTCAGGATTACTTCTATTCCTCTGACGGAAAAGAAGGAAATACCTTTTATTTGCTTTTGGATAAAAATGTTTCCAAGCTTGCTTCCGAAGACATTTTAACTCTTCCAAAGTACAGATTTGCGGACGAAATGGATGTTGTTGTTGCAAAAAACAACAGTCTTCCATTATCTGTTAAAAGCATAGAAACCTCAGAATTAGTTCCTATGTATAGCGGAGTAGGTGCTAACGAGATGTATATGTTTATCCCGATTTTCTACGAAAGCTTTGTATGCGGTTATGTTGTATTAACAAACGGTATGTACTGGCTGAAAGCTCAAAAAACATATTATCTTGAAGATACGCTAAAAAGTGCACTCATTTCATATCGTCGTAATATGCAATTGGAGATGCTTAATGAACAGCTTGCTGCACTTATGGAGAAGGATTCTCTTACTTCCGTAAAGAACAGAACCGCTTACGACCGTTTTGTTAATTCTATTGAAAAGAAAATTGAGGCAAATGAATGTTGTCCATTCTCTATTGTTTGCTTTGACGTCAACAATCTTAAAACCTTAAATGACAGACTTGGACATGAATCAGGTGATGAATACATAAAGAATTGCTGCAAATATATATGTGACTCCTTCAAGCACAGTCCTGTATACAGAATCGGTGGCGATGAATTTGTTGCCATATTACAGAATGATGATTATAACAATCGTCACCAGCTTCTTGAGCAGATGCGTGAAGGTATGGACAATATGATGCACAAGCTCGATAAACTTAAACCAACGGAACTTGTATCAATTGCATCCGGAATGTCCGATTATGAACCGGCTTCTACAGATAAATATTCAGATGTATTTAGGTGGGCCGACGAAAAGATGTATCAGAATAAGTTTATAATGAAAAACGGCCATGTACGCTAATATTTGAATACTATAATTAATAGTCAATAAGAAAATGCGCCGCAAAGCGAACATTAAAAAGTCCGAATTGAGAATTCTCAATTCGTACTTTATTGTGTCTCTTAAATTTACTTCGCGTAATCGATTACACGACTCTCACGAATTACATTTACCTTTATCTGACCCGGATATTCAAGTTCAGATTCAATCTGTTTTGAAATATCCCTTGCAAGCAATACCATGTCAGCATCGGTAATCTGTTCAGGAACTACCATAACACGAATCTCACGACCGGCCTGGATAGCAAATGATTTATCTACACCTTTGAAATTGTTTGATATTTCTTCTAACTGGCGAAGTCTGGTTGTATATGTTTCCAAAGTCTCACGTCTTGCACCCGGTCTTGCAGCACTGATTGCATCAGCAGCCTGAACAAGACAAGCAATAAGGCTTGTAGGTTCAACATCACCATGATGTGATTCTACAGCGTTAATAACAAGAGCTGATTCCTTGTACTTCTTACACAATTCAGAACCCAGCTGAATGTGTGAGCCTTCCATCTCATGATCGACAGATTTGCCGATATCATGAAGAAGACCTGCTCTCTTAGCCATACGAACATCAAGTCCCATCTCACTCGCGAGCAAGCCTGAAAGCTGTGCCACTTCGATAGAATGCTTCAATGCGTTCTGACCGTAACTTGTTCTGAACTTCATCTTACCAAGTAATCTTACAAGTTCAGGATGAATACCGTGTACACCAACTTCAAGTACAGCAGCTTCACCTTCTTCTTTAATCATAGTCTCAACTTCACGCTGAGCCTTCTCAACCATTTCCTCGATTCTTGCAGGATGGGTACGTCCATCTACAATCAATTTCTCGAGGGCAATACGAGCAACTTCTCTTCGAATCGGATCGAATCCTGACAGAATAACTGCTTCCGGAGTATCGTCGATTATTAAATCAACACCGGTAAGTGTCTCGATAGTACGGATATTTCTACCCTCTCTACCGATGATTCTTCCCTTCATCTCATCATTAGGCAATGAAACAACAGATATTGTAGTTTCGGAAACATGGTCTGCTGCACAACGCTGAATAGCATTGACAATGTATTCCTTTGCCTTCTTGTCCGCCTCTTCCTTTGCACGACTTTCCATCTCTTTAATCATGACGGCTGTCTCGTGCTTAACATCTTCTTCAACAATTTTCAGTAGATAATCTTTTGCCTGGTCGGAGGTTAAACCAGAGATTCTTTCAAGTTCCTTGACACGTTCTTCGTTAAGCTTTGCGATAACTTCCTTCTGCTTGTTAAGGTTTTCTTCCTTAGCATTCAGTGAAGCCTCTTTCTTCTCAATGGCCTCTGTCTTGCGATCGATATTCTCTTCCTTCTGCTGAATACGACGCTCATTACGCTGGATTTCTGCACGACGTTCTTTGATTTCTCTGTCAAGCTCGTTCTTAGCCTTGATAGATTCCTCTT
Source organism: Lachnospiraceae bacterium (assembly GCA_045639685.1). GTDB lineage: Bacteria > Bacillota > Clostridia > Lachnospirales > Lachnospiraceae > Colinaster. The sequence continues at coordinate 35,816 of JAZUDO010000032.1, read as the reverse complement.
TAACCTCAAGTAATCCTTCACGCTTCTTTGTCTCAGCAGTTACAAGAGCTTCATCAATAATTGCTCTGGCCTGTTCTTCTGCATTACCTATCTTAGAGTTTGCATTCTTCTTCTGAATGCTTGAAGTAATTGCAAAAGTAACCGGTGCAACAACCACAAGAGTGACCACGACAGCTATAATAATACCAAGCATGTCAGGAGCACCTCCTATAAATATTTAATTTTCTGTATTTACAAAAAATGGATACATTTAATCCCATTTTGAGCAATCTACAACAGTTCAATTTTATATGAACAAGCAAGTAGTGTCAAGTAAAAAAGACAAATTATGTTAATCAATGCGTGAGCCCTGCCTTTTGTTTTAATCCTTTTTAGTCTTTTTTACAGTTTTAACTCGGCTAATTATTTTTTCTACTGTCTCATCAGTGAAGCCCTGTTCGATAAGATAAGATTGTAGTCCGTCTTCCCCGGACATATCATATATCGTAATATATAAATTTAACGCCGCACTGTCATCTGACTCGAGCATTGTCATTGTTACAAGTTCCTTTGTTCTCTGTTCCTGAAGTGCCCTTCTTTCTCTCTCATCCCCTGCCTCAATAACCATGCCAACAATTTTAATAGCAAGAGCTATTATTGCAACAGCCAAGATTACAGTCCTCATTTCACTTCTTTGATTGTCGCCACTTCCACTTTCGGATGATTTAGAAACCGAATGCAGGTTGTTACAATCATTTAGATATTTAAGAATATCACTATAGGATGCGGCAATGGATACATTATTCTGCTTGGCAATCTCTATATCATGAATCATAAGAAGCGCCGCATCGGCATCAAATACATGATTTGATATTATTTGATACAAACATTCAACAAATTGTTTATCTCCCAATGCCGTCAAATATTTGCTCCAGCCGTGAACTTCATTATATTCGAACTTAGTTACAATTATCTTGTTTCCAATTGCAGTAGTATTTGATGCAAATATTTTTCTGATGTCACGAGCAAGCTCTTTATATTGTGAAACACCCAAAAAATAAGCTTCCAATTCCTGTTGTTCGGCTTCTTTCTCCTCATTGTACCGAAGCATGGCCTGTTCGGCATAGTCTCGCATTGCTTCTCTTGAATCATCATCCCACTCTTCAGTAATAGCCGTTTTCAGTTTTTCTTTTTGAGGCTCATCATCGCTCTTTTGTGCCGATTTTTCCGCAAAATGTTCTTCAGTATCAAGCAAGGCTTTTATAGTGTTATTTTCTTCCTTGCTTAAGGATTCAAGTATCTGCTCATAGGCATCGTGAACCCTCTTCCATTCTTCCGGATTTTCTTCCGGATGATACTTCCTAATTACCTTTGCATATGCGCGCTTTATATCTTTAATATTGTCAGTAGGTTCAATTTCAAGAATCGAATACAAACCCCTGGAAATCATATTTTACTTCTCCTTATCATCCCATTCGTTAAATATATCTTCGATAGCCTGCTCTTCTTCTCCCAACAATTCATCATAATTAACTTCGGCACCTTCATTAAGTTTAAACAGCGAAGCCTCATAGTATAAGAGGAACATCTTCATATACTTTCTGATTCCATTGAGTCTGTAAATGTCTCTTGTATTCTTTATCTGTTCAGAATAGAAAAGCAACTTACGTGCAAGAATATTCTTTGCCTCGCCCGCACTCTGCGCAAACAGTCTTTCTCCCCATTCCAAAATCTGATTATCTTCTTCAGAATCCTGCGCCATAAACTTAATATTATTAAGTTTCTCTACTGTTGCATCAATAACTTCCTGTGACAGTAATGAATTGCTGTCTACTATAACCGAATTTTTTCTTATGTCAAAATCCGGTATCCAAACATCCACCACAAGTATTCCGTTAAGATCATAGGAAAATGTAATCGAAACTGTAGTGCCTGCCCTTGTTCCTTTTGGAAGCGGTACATGCACCTCTCCTATCTTTTTATTTTTTTCAGCATAAAGTTCCTCGCCCTGATAGACAGACACACTGACGCCTGTCTGATTATCAAACACAGTATGATAATGTTCCGTTCTGCTGACAGGCAGAGCCGTATTTCGCGAAATAATAAAAGACGCCAGTGGCTTATTGGGATTAAATTCATTGTGAATATCTATACCAAGAGAAAAAGGACATACATCGGTCAGGATCATATCCTTTACATCTGCGTCTCTTTCCTTAATTCCTGCGTATACTCCCATTCCCAATGCAATCATATTATCGGGATCTGCAACAATAATATCATTTCTTTCAAGGACGTGGCTCAGATAACGCTGAACAATGGGCATTCTACTAGAACCTCCCACCAGCACTATATCCGTAATTTCATCAACACTACGTCCCGAATCACGAATAACATCCTGAACAGGTTTATAAACTTTTTTCAGAACATCTTCCGAAATGTGAATAAATTCCTTATTACTGATTTGCAACTGTGCATTTATATTGGGAGCACTAACCTTCATAACAGCCGTATTATTTTCAGTCAAATCCCTCTTTACCTGCTCTGCCGCCCTCAATATAACATTGTAGACACTCTTCTCAACATCTGTTACTTTAAGCCCCTGCTCCTGAAGGAAATATAGTGCAATTGCTTTATCAAAATCAATTCCTCCCAAAGCATTATTTCCACTTACAGCAACTATCTCAACCACATTTTCAAAAGTATCAACTAGAGAGACATCTAAAGTACCGCCTCCGAAATCGAATATAAGGATAGAATGCTCCTGAAAACCATCATCAGAATCTGCAAGACTTTCATCTTTAATGCATCTAAGATAACTGAGAGCTGCTGCTGAAGGCTCATTAATAATTCTGTTCACTTCAAGTCCCGCAAGTGCGCCTGCAACCTTTGTTGCATTACGTGCCTTATCGTCAAAATATGCAGGAACACTGATAACAGCTTCGCTTACTGTCTCTCCAAGATAATATTCAGCATCAGCCTTAAGTTTCTTAAGAACCAGCGCACTCAACTCCTCCGGTTTATATCCCTTAAGAAGTGTTGTCTCACGTCCCATAAAACGTTTAAAAGCAGCAAATGTACTGTCCGGATACGAAACAAGTCTCTCTTTTGCTGTCGATCCAACATATACGGTACCGTCTTCATCAAAACTTACCACACTGGGAGTCAGGTATTCTCCAAAGGCATTGGGAATCAATTCTGCCTTACCATCACGCCATATTGATACAAGACTGTTTGTTGTTCCAAGATCTATTCCTATTATATGACTCACATTTATTCCTCCCCTGTTTCAATTTTGTCCATTTTATTCATATTTTCAATTGTTCTTCGACTAATGAACAAGCTTATCTCCTGTGAAGAAAATCCCTGTTCTTTCATAAACTCAACAAACTCATCGTGCCCCATCATATCATACATGGCACCATATAATTCTATGTTGCTTTCATCTGACAATTTCTGCCGTTTCTCACTGTTATCATTATATTCAAAGGAATATGTATTAGGTCTGTAATCATTATTGGTTGATTTTTTACTTATTTTTACACAAATACAAATCAATATGACAACAGCAATGCCACAAACCGCTGCACACAATATATCGTTTTTTTTATTTTTTAAGGCACCACTCGAATAAAGATTCTTTTCATCCTTAATATATGCAATTAATTTACTATAACATAATAAGCACTTTGGATTATCCTGTCCTACATATTCCAAATCACGTATCATCTTGGGAGCCGCTATATCTTCAATGATACAATTTTTTACAACATAAGTATATGCTTCTGCAAATTCCTTATCCTCAAGTGCATCAAAAAAGAGAGGCATATTTCTTACTTTTGAATATTCCATATCGGCAATCAATGATCTTCCGCCTCTGGTTCCTTTAATTGAAAAGGCCCCTTTGATATTCTGCAACAATTCAAAGTATTTGTTCTGTGCATCCACATCACTCTGCTGTAATTTGTTTTTCAATTCCAGATCTTTTTTGTATTTAATTTCCGACTGTTGTGCTATTTTTCCAATATCTTCAAATTCTTCAGCGTCTCTAAAATCTTCTGTATTTTTAGAATCATCTAAATTTTCAGAGTCCTGTATAATTGTTATTTCCGAAGACTTTTCAATCAATACTGTTTTATATTGTTCAGGACCCGATATAATGTCCAATTGCTCTTGACAGCTTATATTGCGTTTTTCATAATAATCAATTAACTGTGTATACGCATCATGAACCCGCTTCCATTCTTCCGGATTTTCTTCCGGATGATATTTCCTAATTGCCATTGCATATGCACGCTTTATATCTTTAATATTGTCAGTAGGTTCCATTTCAAGAATCGTATACAATTCTTTATTACTCATTTTCTAATCTCCCAAAATGATATGTTTTCGCAAAATTTTAATCTGTCTCAAGAAAATGTCTCAGCTCATACCTTACAGTCTCAGAGCTAAAGCCCTTGCCCATAAGGAAATTGGCGGTTTTATAAATATCCTTCTGAGTGACCTCCCCTGCACCAAAGCCTCGCTTCTTAAGAAGCTGTCTGATCATCTCATGCTCATCTTCAAGTTCTCCATAGTCATTACAATGATTAATTGCTTCATCAATATCTGAAGAACGAATACCCTTGCCCATAAGATCCTGTCTCATCCTCTTTACGGTTTTTTGTCCCGTATATGTTTCAAGATATGTTATGGCATAAGAAAGGTCATCTATATACTTATAACCTTTAAGATACTCTATTACAAGGTCAATTATTTCTTCCGAATAAAAATTCTCACTTAGTTTCTGCCGAAGTGTGTATTCACTGTAAGGTCTTTTCTCCAGCAAATGCATTGCTCTCAGTTTTCCTCTTTTTAGTATTACTTCATCTGCCTTTTCAAGCATCTCCTCTGTGATTTCAGAGCCAACATATATCTTAAACTGACGAAGTTCGCCTTTGTACAATACAAAGGCGAACTCTCCGTCAATAAAAATCTTATATTTGGCTTTGGTGTATTCAACTACATCCGTTACCGTCATAATATTATCTCCAAATTAAATATCAAAGTCTTCAATGTCCGAATCCTCAGAAGTTGCCGCATGATCAAAATCATAATGATCTCTGACCTTCTGCTCGATTTCTGCACATACCTCAGGATTCTCGCGAAGATACTGCTTTGTGTTTTCTCTTCCCTGACCGATCTTATTACCTTCGTATGCATACCACGCGCCACTCTTGTTAATAATATCAAGATCTGCTGCAAGATCCACAATATCGCCCTCTTTCGAAATACCCTCACCGAACATGATATCAAACTCAGCTTCCTTAAACGGAGGTGCAATCTTATTCTTAACTACCTTAACTCTTGTTCTGTTTCCTATTACTTCTCCACCGGCCTTAAGGGACTCAATCCTTCTTACATCAAGACGAACTGATGAATAGAACTTAAGTGCACGACCACCTGTGGTTGTCTCGGGATTACCGAACATAACACCAACCTTCTCACGCAACTGGTTGATAAAAATAACTGTACAGTTTGACTTGCTTATAACAGCGGTAAGCTTACGAAGTGCCTGAGACATAAGTCTTGCCTGAAGTCCCACATGGGAATCGCCCATGTCACCATCTATTTCTGCCTTGGGAACAAGAGCAGCAACCGAGTCAACAACAACAATGTCAATTGCTCCGGATCTTACCATGGTCTCTGTTATCTCCAAAGCCTGTTCTCCGTTGTCGGGCTGTGAAATATACAGATTATCTATATCAACACCAATATTCTTGGCATAAACAGGGTCAAGAGCATGCTCTGCATCAATAAATCCGGCAATACCGCCTCTCTTCTGAACTTCGGCAATCATATGAAGTGTTACTGTTGTCTTACCTGATGATTCAGGTCCGTAAATCTCAACAATACGTCCCTTGGGAATTCCACCAAGTCCAAGTGCTATATCGAGGCTGAGGGATCCTGTTGGAATGGTTTCAACATTCATCTGTGAAGCCGGATCTCCAAGTTTCATAACAGCTCCCTTACCGTACTGCTTTTCAATATGTGCTATTGCCGCATCAAGTGCTCTTAACTTTTCTTCTCTTTCCATTATCAATCTCCTTTTATGAGAACAAATGTTCTAATAGGATAATAAAACATATGTTCGTTTTTGTCAACATCAACATTTACAAAAACAAATATACATCTACTACTGTCCAATAAATATCCCTTTATAATGAGTCTTTTACAAATTATATTGTTTTTTTGCGAAATAGGAATGATGCATAAAGCAAATGACAAAAAAATGAAATGAATATTCCGATTCGTCCAAATCGATAAGCTGTATTCATTTTATCTCATTATCTTCGTCTCTGCAAGGTATTCCATCAGGCAGGTTCTGGCAAGATTAAGTGCAGCTGCCACGGCGCTTTCTCTGACCTTTGCCCTGTTTCCGTGAAATCTGAACTCTGAGGTCGTTACCTTTCCGCATACATAACAGGAAATATATACAAGTCCCACAGGTTTTTCCTCTGTTCCGCCGTCAGGGCCGGCTATACCCGTTGTTGCAAGAACAACATCCGCATCGTTGACTCCGTGTACCCCAAGAACCATCTCCTCGGCAGTCTGCTTGCTTACGGCGCCATACTTGTCCAAGGTATATTTCTTTACTCCGATAAGCTTTCTCTTCGCTTTATTGGAATATGTTATAAAACCTGATTTATAGCAGTCCGAAACCCCGGACACGTTAATTATGCGCCCTGCAAGAAGGCCTCCCGTACATGACTCTGCAGTGGAAATGGTAAGTTCCCCTGCTTTAAGAAGATCAACCACAGCCATCTCAAGGGTAACATTTTCATCCGTCGAATAGATTGCTGCACCAAATCTGTTTTTAAGTTCCTTAACAACAGGCTTTATAAGTTTCTCCGCCGCTTTCTCATTTTCCGCACCAGCCGTAACGCGAAGATGAACCTCTCCTGTCTTGGCATATGTGGCTATTGTAGGATTGTTCTGTTCGTTAATAATATCTTCGATAAACTGTTCAACCGCACTCTCACCGATTCCACAAACCTTTACCGTCTTGGAAAGAATTACTCCCGGAAGAAGTTTCTTTATATAGGGAACAACCTGATCCCTGAACATTGGTACAAGTTCATTGGGTGGTCCCGGAAGCAATATAAGTTTCTTCTCTTCATTTTCGATAATAATTCCGGGAGCCGTTCCGTTGGGATTGTAAAGAACGATGCTGTCTTCCGGAACCATGGCCTGTTTCCAGTTATTATCTGGAATACTTATTTTTTTGCTTTCAAAATATTCCCTGATACATCTCTTGGCCTCTTCATCCATTACAAGCTTTTTCCTGCATACTTTGGCTGCAGTTTCCTTTGTAAGATCATCCTGAGTAGGTCCGAGGCCTCCCCCAAGAATGATAATATCAGCTCTCTTGATAGCTGTTTTTATGGTTTCGGTAAGTCTCTTTTCATTATCTCCCACAACTGTCTGATAAAAACATTCCAAGCCAAGCTTTGCACATTCCTCCGCGAGAAATGCCGCATTGGTATTGACAATGTTTCCAAGAAGAAGTTCCGTTCCCACAGAAATCAGTTCAACAACCATAATTCCCTCCGCACAAAGTAAAAAACAATAATCCCGGACATGGCCGGGATTAATTTGTATTATTTCTCTTTAATTACATCAATATTTTTAACAATATAGTCAACAAGTGAAATAACGGTAAGTACTACCGCAATATACATTACAACAAGTGTTGTAACTCTCAAAAAGCTGAAATCACAAATCATCAGAATAATCATTATCATCTGACTGACGGTTTTGAATTTGCCCCAGTAACTTGCAGCAATAACGACACCGTTATCCGCAGCGACCGTTCTGAAACCCGAGATAATAAATTCACGGCTGAGAATTACAATAACAACCCATGCCGGAATACTTCCGTTATCCAAAAGACAAAGCATCGCGGCACATACCAGAAGCTTGTCAGCCACAGGATCCATAAACTTTCCGAAATTGGTTACTATTCCTTTTCTCCTCGCTATATTACCGTCAAGGAAATCCGTAAAGCTGGCGATGGCAAACAGCGCAAGTGCAATCCACTTGCTGTATTCTCCGCAGCACTCCGTAAGCATTATTACTACAAATGGAACTATCAATATAACTCTGAGTACAGTAAGTTTGTTAGGTAAATTCATAAATATTCAATCGGACATCCAAAAAAGGGTATCCGCACCTTCCGTTAATCTAATACAATCCTTAGGCGCACATTCGCACACATTTCAAGGCTTCCAAAACATTATACAACAAAATGAAAACATTTTACCATATAAATAAACGATATATATTTTTTTTTCGAAGTTGCTGCTTAAGCACCTTCCCAATCTCTGCTTTTATTCGACAACCTCTCCCACAAGGTCGTATTCCTTTGAACCGGTAACTTTAACCTTAACAAAATCACCTGAAAGAAGTTCTCTGTCGCAATCCACAAAAATCATCCCGTCAACACCGGGAGCATCCTTGTAGGTTCTTCCCACATAGATTCCGTCTTTAACGAGTTTTCCTTCAATCATTACCGGAATGATACTTCCGACTGCTCCTGCAGCCTTTTCAAATGCGATTTCCTGCTGAAGCCTCATTACCCTGTTTCTTCTGTATTTTTTTACAAATCCCGGGACCTGTGCTTTAATATTGGCCGCTTTTGTTCCTTCTTCCCTGGAATATGTAAATACACCAAGCCTGTCAAATTCGATTTCACGAACAAAATCCATCATTTCCCTGTGATCTTTTGTTTTTTCTTTGGGAAATCCGGCAATAAGGGATGTTCTTAAAGCAATGTCCGGGATTTCCTTTCTCAAATAATTAATTCTTTCGGTAATCTCCGCTCTTGTTGTTCGCCTTGCCATAGCCCTAAGAATCCTGTCTGAAGCATGCTGAATCGGAATGTCAAGGTAATGACAAACCTTTGGCTCATTCTTGATTGTTTCAATCAACTCATCCGTTATCTCCTCGGGATAACAGTACAGAATTCTTATCCAGCGAAGTTCCTCTATCTTAGCCAGCTGCTTTATAAGCTCCGGCAGCATTTTCTTCTTATAAATGTCAATTCCGTAAAGCGTTGTTTCCTGTGCAACGAGAATCAGTTCTTTTACTCCTCTATCGACAAGCTCCTTTGCCTCTGCAATAAGTGTCTCCATGGGAACAGACCTGTAATTGCCTCTGACGGAGGGGATTACACAATATGTGCAACGCTTGTTACAGCCCTCTGCAATCTTAAGATATGCAAAATGTCCTCCCGTTGTAAGAAGTCTTCCTATTCCGCAGACAGGTGCACTGTTTATATCTTCCAGTATATCCGAAACCTTCTCATCCTTAAGCAGTTTATCCATGGTATCACCAATCTTGTCAAAGCTGCTGATTCCCAGAACCGCATCAACTTCGGGAAGAGATGCATGAATCTCTTCTGTATATCTTTGTCCAAGGCAACCTGTTACGACTATTGCCTTCAATTTTCCGTTTTTCTTTAATTCTCCCAGATGAATTATATTCTCAATGGACTCCTGCTTTGCATCTCCTATAAAGCAACAGGTATTGATGACTGCGCCGTCTGCGTCTTCATCCGAATCGGTAATTTCATATCCATGCTTTGAAAGGATTCCCAGCATCATTTCACTGTCCACAGTATTCTTATCACATCCCAGAGAAATGAATAAAATTTTCATACACGCTTTACTCTTTCCATTTTCCTTTGTAAAAAAAGAAACCCGTCTGACGGGTTTACTTTTTTACACTAATTTACACTTCAAACAAGGATTAGTCCTCATCAGAAAGAATCTGGATCTTGCCCTGATTAAGTTCATCAACTGCAACTGAAAGAGGCTTCTTGCCTTCATCTTCCACAAGAGCGTCATCACCTGCGATAAGCTGTCTTGCTCTCTTTGATGTTGCCATAACAATTGAATAACGTGAGCTTACAACCTTTGCTTCGCCCGACTCAACATCTCCGTTAACTACCTTCATTAAATCTAAGTAAGATGGATGTAACATATTATTCTCCTTTCGAAAGCGATGCAAGCTCGCTTCTTATCTCATTTATAAATTCTGTATTCCTGCTTGCTTTAAGTTTTGCATTCTGTATTATATCATGCATTTTACAAACAGTGGTATCAAGATCGTCATTGACGATAAGATATTCGTACTCTTCGATTCCCTGTGCTTCCTCGGCAGCCCTGTTAAGACGCTTATAGATAACATCAAGTTCCTCTGTTCCTCTTCCCTTAAGTCTCTCAACAAGAACATCTGCATTCTTTGTTGTAACAAAAAGAAGCAGCGCATCCTGGAATTTCTTTTTAATCTGTAATGCCCCCTGGATTTCTATCTCCAGCAGTACATCCTTTCCGGCTTCCAGCTGTTCAAATACGTAATCCTTCGGTGTGCCGTAATAATTCTCAACGTATTTTGCATATTCAATCAGCTTGCCGTCTTCGATATTTTTTTCGAACTGTTCCTTTGTTATAAAGAAATAGTCCTTTCCGTCAACCTCTCCCGGTCTGGGATTTCTGGTGGTCATGGAAACCGAAAGAGCATAATTGTCATATTTTGACAACAGCGCCTTCATCAGTGTTCCCTTACCTGCTCCCGAAAAGCCGGAAACAACGGTCAATAAACCTTTTTTCGTCATATTCTCGCTCCCTCATCTGTAAGGTTTATCTCAAAATTTCATAAATGTTATTCAATATTCTGAATCTGTTCACGAACCTTTTCTATCTCTGTCTTCAGTTCAATACCCCTGTTGGAAATCTCCAAGTCATTGGACTTACTGAGTGTTGTATTGGCCTCTCTGTTCATTTCCTGAGCGAGGAAATCAAGCTTACGTCCGATACCGCCACCTTCCAAAAGCAGAGACTTCATGGTCTCAATGTGGCTTCTGAGTCTTACCATTTCCTCATCCACACAAATCTTGTCCGCAAAAATGGTAACCTCCTGAACGATTCTGCTTGAGTCAACCTTGGCATCTCCAAGCATTTCCTGAACACGTTCATTGAGTCTGTTTCTGTATTCCTCAATTATCAAAGGACTCTTCTCTTCAATGAAATCAACCTGTTCAAGCATATAATCGAGCTTTCCGATCAGATCATTCTTAAGATTCTCGCCCTCGGTAATTCGTGTCTGAACAAATCCTTCGCAGGCACCTCTAATGGCTTTTTCAAGAATCTTCCATATACCTTCTTCATCAATTTCAACATCATCAAGGGTAAACACTTCCGGGAATCTTGAAAGCGTAGAAACTCTCACATCATCATCAATCCCAAAGTCCTCTGCCATCTGACGAAGATATGTCATATACTCTGCGGCAACCTCTGAATGATATGTCACATTGACACTGTTCTCGGAGGTATCCTCATAAGTAATGAACATGTCCAGCTTACCTCTCTGCATATATTCCTTAAGCAGATTTCTGATGGACGCATCAAAAAAATTCAGTTTCTTGGGCATCTTAATATTAACGTCAAGATACCTGTGATTAACTGATTTCATCTCAACCGTAACTTTACGGTTCCCTTCGGCTATTTCACATCTGCCGAAGCCGGTCATACTCTTAATCATACATTACCTCTCTTATATTGTCCGTAATGTATGCGACCAATTTTTTTGTCAAACCCTACTATTGTCGCATACAAAGGTAATTATATGATATTTTGACGAAATAAGTCAATATTTTCCACAAAATGCAGTCAATATCATTTATTCTACTCAACACGCTCGATATCATCGATTCTGCTTCCGATAAGCATCGAATAGTTGGTATGGTAAATGACAAATCCCATGGGCTGTCCCGGTGATTTTTTCACATGTTTTTTCTGAACATAATCCACCTCGACGGCCTCATTTGCCGAAAACTCACCATTATTATCAGCTGTCTTACCGGCCTTGCTGTAATGAGCCGCAAGTCTTGCAGCCTCCTCAAAGGTCTTATCCGAAGGTGTACCGTTATCACATTTTACAATTACGTGACTTCCGGGTCTCCCCTTTGCATGAAACCACCAGTCATTTCCTGTGGCAACCTTAAAGGTAAGCTCTTCGTTCTGAATATTGTTCTTCCCAACATAAATATGAAAACCGTCGGAGCTGATATAGTGAAACGGCTTGCTCTTGAAGCGTTGCTTCGTCTTGCCGCCTTTTTTCTTAATAAAGCCTCCCTCAGTCAGTTCATCCTTTATCTGTGCCAGGTCCTCTTCCTTTTCTGCAATCTCAAGAGAATTCATTATGGATTCCAGCTGCTTTATCTCATTTTCAACAGAAACCGTAAGTTCCGTAAGAGCTTCCTTTGTTCTCTTTAGTTTTCCGTATTTGTCAAAATACTTCTTGGCATTCTCAGAAGCCGACAAATCCGGATCCAGCGGAATCGTCAATGGCTGTCCCGTGTAATAATTGTCCACGGTAATCTGTTTTGCCCCCTGAGGTGCACTGTAGCCATAGGTGTGAAGCAGCTCTCCGTACACCTTGTATTTATCCATCTTTTCCGTATCCCGAAGCTGCTTAAGCTGAAGGTCATACTTCTTTATATCTCTTTCATAAATTGTGGTAACAATTTTCCTAAGATCTACGCTTCTTTGCTTAATTCGCGTTGCCTTTTCCTTTTGGGCATAAAAGGCTATCAACAGCTTTGAAACAGAATCAAATTCTTTTACATTGTCCCCACTGTAGCTTACAGGTGGCAGAACACCGTATTCAATCGGAGCACCTCCCTCAAGAAACATGGTTGGCGTAAACTCTCCGTCTCTTACCGCATTCATGCATTTGTTCCATTTGATCCACAGCTGTTCCTTTTGTGAATCCGACAGCGCTGCGGTGCTACCGTCCGCTCCCTCCACGCTGCTGCATACTTCAGTCGCAACGCTCGGTGCAATTCCCTTATAGGTTGTATATATAGCCTTATAGGTATCATTTGGTTTACATAATGCAACGTTTACAAATTCTTCCCTGCCCGACTCCAGTGGATTAATTCTGTCCTCCTGCATCGGCACAAAATAACTGCATCCCGGAAGTACTTCTCTTACCGAACTCACAAGGCCCGATATATGTTTAATGCTTTCAAGAATCTTGTTTTCATTGTCTGTGAAAATGATATTACTGTATTTGCCCATAAGCTCGATTATAAGTCGTTTCTGCTTCAGGTCTCCCATTTCATCGAAATGCTCTACTTCAAAAACAATGATTCTCTCAAAATCCGGCTGATAGATATCTGTAATTCTGCCGTTTAAAATATGCTTTCTTAAAAACATACAAAAGGTGGGCGCATTTTCAGGGCTCACCTTGTTATCGTCAGTTATGTAAACCAATGGCAGGGACGCATTTGCGGAAAGCACCACCCTGCTTTGGCGATACTTCCCCTCCGGATCAAGCTGTTTAATCGTAAGCATAATCTCATCCTTTTCTGGCTGGGTTATCTTTCCGATTCTGCCCTCCAGGCAATATTCACGTAATTCCTTAACAATCGCGCTGATTGTAATTCCGTCAAGTGCCATTCTATATTACGTCCTTGTTAGTTTTTTTGTTTATCTTCTTTCCGTCAAATATCGGTACCGCCGATTACGGAATAACAGGTGTCCAGAAATACTGGTTATAAATATCCGTAAAACGGTATGTTGCTCTGGTTTCCCCGTTAATCTTTATATTGCTGATTTCAGGTTTCTCTGAAATTGCAAATGCATCTCCCATCTCATAGCTGTCAAGATACTCCTGACTGTAGCTGTAGTAATCACAAACCGGCTGAACAGTGTCACCTGCTGTAATCTCTGTTAAACTCTTTGCCACAGCCTCTGTTTCACCGTTTTTGTATACGTACCTTGCGCCTGTAATTCTTCCATCGGGATTTGCAGAATCAAATGTAATCATCAGTTCTGCCCTTTCTCCGTTTAAGAAGCATGGAACGTAACCGTCCATCACATATGAATCATCCGAATATACTGTGGTATTTTCATGATAATAAGGAACTATATTGCCATCGATTGCAAGCCATGTTCCGTCATATTCACCCACAAGATTGCCATCATCATCAAACTCAAAGGTATTATCAATACCAAGATCGATATATCCCATCCCATCATCAACAAACACATTGAGATCAAGGTCAAGTACAAGGTCCCACTGGTCTTCCGAAAGAATCATCTTGGACTTAGAGCCTTCAGACCATACAAGATTGCCGGCTTCAAAATAATTATCTGCTATAATCTGTGCTGTCTCTTCAACGCTTACTTCACGCCCGCTGAAAAGATCCAGGAAAGAGCTGTCCAGACCGAATGAACTTGTACTCTGTTCACCGCTCAAAAGTCCTCCCAGCAAAGAACCAATCATATCAGAATTTGCTCCCGTAGGAACAGCAATAGTACCGCCGCTGTTACCTGTTCCGAGAAGAGAACCCAACGGACTCGATGCTCCACCCTCCGCAGCCTGTCCTGCAGCTACATTTGCGGAGTAATCCTGAATACATTTTGAATACTCTGTATTCATACCAATCTTCTTAAATATATTTAATGCACTTGTAACTTTGGTTGTCTTCTTAGTCGGGAAATAGATTGAAAGTCCGTAAGAGTCAGAAATACTAGAAGAATTTCTTCTGTACTTAACGGCTCCTTCTATTGCCTCTGCAAGTTCTTCACCCTCTTCTGTTCCAAGATTCTTACAAAAATGAACCAAATCTATTTGGTCTATCTTAGACGACTGGGCAAATTCTCTTGTGTTATTTCGTGCCTTGGAAACTTTCTTAACACCATCACTGTCTTTCAGCATCTGATTTGCTGACTTGGCAAAATCAGTAAGTTCATCCGGAACCGTATTTGCAAGCTCCGCAAGATCGACTACAGAAAGTGTTGTCTTCTGGCCTCTGCACTTCTGATCGCAGACATCAACAAAATCATCAATTATATTCTTTCCTATCTCAACGGTAGGCATAGAACTGTTCTGTGAAAGCTTTGTAAGCCAGTTTGTATAATACCAGCCAACACCCGGCTCAGTTTCCTCTGAAGCAATCATGTAATCGGCATATTTCTCAAGCATAAGTCCGTTTTCAACTGTCGCCATAAGACATGCGTCAAAACCGATAAAATCAAATTTAACTCCTGCATTTGACAATGCTTCATCAATACCTGCAAGATTCATGGAACCGTTCGGGTTCTTCTCATCATAACCGTAACCTGTTATTGATCCGCCGCCGTGATCCCAGAAAATGAGTGCCTGTCTGTTTGCGGGGAACTTACTTGTTCCATACTTTATAAATGATGTAAGGGTTGCAGGATCAATCATTGCACCCTTACCCATATCATCCTCAAGAAGAACAAACTTACCGTCCTTTATTTGATAAATCTGATTAACACTTGAGCTGACAACATTATTTTTCCACTGCTTACAACCGCCTGTATAAACAAGAAGATTAATCTTGTCCGAAAGAGTTGCCTGAAGCATCTCGTTAAGGTCACTTGTAGCCATTCCGCTCTTTGATTCCAGGTCGGTACCGCACATATATACCATAATGGTCATGGTATCGCTGCCACTTCCGAGAATATCAGTATATTTTTCTCTTGAACCGCTTGCGACAGTTGTATCTGCAGCAGTGGTATTGCTTGAGGAAACATATGTATCCGCTGTCTGTGAACTGCCGTTTGTGAAGTCATAGAGATCACTTTGGCTTACGGTTCCTATTCCGCCGGAACCACCACCCAGGAAAGACTTAATCAAAAATATTGCTATAACCGCAACAAGACCCAGACCACCGACTCCTCCGGCTCTCTTTCCTGCCTTGCTTCCGTTTCCTGCACCGCTCAGTTGTGTATGCTGTCCGCTACTGTGGGACGAATTACTGTGAGAACTTACATTTCCCACAGGGCCGGTTCCAAGACCGCTTCCCTTCTTATTTACATTTCCGCTACCTGACGTAACCTTTTTCTCTCTGCTTACAGGTCTGTTTTTATCCATTTTATCCTCCATGCCGAAATCTTCTTTATTTTACCAAAGCACAATATATCACTTCAAGTGTAATAAATTCAAGAGGCGTATAGGAGAAGCAAATTAAAAACATCCAAGAAGCACCTCCGTCATAAACGGAGGTGCTTCTTATAATGGCAGTTCATTTTAACATTTGCCTATATATTAATCTTCATAAAGCTTAGTCAGCCCAGTAATAGCTGTCATAATCCTTGTCGTAATCTCTGTAATTACCTTCTGTAAGATTACCGAGAAGGTATACAAACTCTTCCTTATACTCATCGTCAAGGTCAAGTCTCAAAACAGTCTCATAAGCCTCTTCTATTGCTTCATATTTATCAACATCTTCAAGATATCTGCTGTCATTAAGCGCCATTGCTGTTTCTGCAACTGCTGCGGCAAACTTGAAATCATCAGAAACCTTTTCGGTATAGTTCTTAACACCGATAGGGAACTCAAGATATTTTGACTTGTTTCCGTCAGGCTCTTTGTATGCTACCGAAAGAGTACACCACTCATCGCCTTCCTTACCTTTATCGGAAATGATTGTATCCTGATATTTAAGGTCTCCGTTACCATTATCACGGTTTGCAAGACAGATTTCGTAAATAACTGTTACCTGACGTCCGGAACCGATTTCACCGCCATCCTTCTTGTCATTTGTAAAATCCTGTGCTGCCATTGTACGGTTTTCGTATCCGATAAGTCTGTAGCTGTCAACAAGTGCAGGATTGAATTCAACCTGGAATTTTGTATCCTTTGCCACTGTATAAAGTGTTGCTGCAAATTCGTCAACCAAAAACTTCTTTGCTTCTGAGAGGCTGTCAATGTATGCGTAGTTTCCGTCTCCGTTATCTGCAAGAGTTTCCATAGTTACATCACTGTAGTTTCCTGTACCGAAACCAAGAACCGAAAGGAATACTCCTGATTCCTTCTTTTCGCTGATAAGATCATACAGATCCTGCTGTGAAGATGCTCCAACATTAAAATCACCGTCTGATGCAATGATAACTCTGTTATTACCGTCCTTAATGAAGTATTCTTCAGCTACCTCATATGCCAGTTCAATTCCGCCTTCTCCGTTTGTTGCGCCGCCTGCTGAAAGGCTGTCAAATGCTCTTGTTATCTTACTGTGCTTATCTCCGGATATACCTTCTGCAACCACATCAGTACCACTTGCATAAGTTACAATGGAAACTCTGTCATTTTCATCAAGTTCCTCAACAAGAAGCTTCATTGATTCCTGTAAAAGCGGTAATTTGTTAGAGCTTGACATTGATCCTGATACATCAATTAGAAATACAATGTTGGAAGCCGGTTTCTCTTTTCTCTTAAGTGCCTCTGCCGTAATACCCAATATCATAAGCTGGTTATCTTCGTTCCATGGACACTCTGCTATTCTTGCATCAACATCAAATACCTCATTGCTGCCCGGTCTGTCATAATCATAATGGAAATAATTTATAAGTTCCTCTGCTCTGATGCTTCCCTCCGGGAAATCATCCACGCCGTAGCCCCAGTCCTCAATCATACGTCTCATGTTGGCATAACTTGCTGTGTCCACATCAGCTGCAAAGGTTGAAAGTGGATTTGTAACGGCGTTACAAAAACCGTTTTCTTTGTTCTCCTGGTACTCTTCACCATTGCTGTAGTTAGAATCGTAGTCATCTCTTACTGATTCCGCCGCTGTCTTCGCCTCCGCAGCATACCTTCTGTTTCCGTTTGTTGATGACTCGGAAGTTGCTGCCTCATAGGAATAATCCTCTTCCACATCTGCATAATAATCTGTTGTCGAATCTGTATATTCATAGTCAGATGTCGAATAGCTGTAATCTGCCTCTGCCATAGGCTCACTCTCATAGTATTCCGCACCGTAATCTGCTCCATCATCATAATTTGTTGATGCTGCGCCGTCCGATCCGCAGCCTGCAAGTGTTGAAACCGTAATTGTAATTCCAAGTAAAATTGTAACTAATCTCTTTTTCATATTTTTCCTCCCTGTAATAAAAATTGCCTCCGCTCCCTTTTTTATCGGAAGCACTTTTCATCTGTTCATTTTGTTGTTCGTTAAAAACTTTTTTAATAACTTTTCTAATAACTTTTCTAATAACTTTTTCTAAGAACTTTTCATTTGTTTTTCAGCTGATATTATTGATACGAAACAACTCAAACATATTTATGGGGAAATTTGAAAAATTTTTTTATTCTTTTCTGCCACAAAAAAGGACTGCCATGGAAAACCCATGGCAGCCCTTTAACATTTCTTATTAATTTATAACCCAAGTACCCTTTCACCTGAGGACCTTCAGCAACTGCTTCTCGGTCGCCTCCGGAAAAAACTTCTTAACCCTGTTTACTATTCTTTCAAAAGATTCTTTCGGATCGCAATTATAACGGGATGTTACATATTCATATCCCAGAATATGCTCGGGAGTTGCATACTCGGCAACCTCCCAGCCAAACTCTTCACCCTTCTTGTTTACACGCTTTCTAAAATCCGAATTGCAAAGAAATGTCTGCATCATAAGTGAGGTGATTGCGCCGTCATAACCCTTTTCACCGCCCTTGCCGAAGCCTGATTGAATCTTAAGTTCGTTGGACATAATCATATTATCAGCATTATCATCCATGAAATTGAGCATTATCTTTCTATGCTTCATTGGTGCTTTTCCATCATCAAACAATGCATCAAAATCATATCCGTCTCTTCTGTAATTTACAAAATCCGGAACAAGTTCCTTTGAAATAAAACCTGTTTTTCCTGCAAAAAACTTTCCGTATATGATGTTGTGCCTCTTGGCAATAATTGTTCTCCACATCCAGGGATCATCCAAAGGATTACCGCACCACCAGTTTGGTGATGCGGTTCTCTCCTCAAGGGAAAATCCTTTTATATCATTGCCGAATAAGGGAAGCATTCCTATTTCCTCAATAAGACTTTCTGCTTCTTCCACCTTATGAAGGCATCTGCTGTCTGTGGGATTAAGTCCAAACATTGTCCAATTTCCGTTAACAACTTCCATTGAGTCCTCTTATCCTATTCTTCGCTGACTCCGAGAATCATAACTACCTGCAACTTCTCTTCATTGAAGGTATATATCTGATACATCAGCCCATCCTCGGTTGTCACAACATATGTTCCGAATTCCTCTGACATGGGTTCTCCGAGAATATCCGGGTAATCAGCAAATAAGTCATCAACAGTGATGCTTGCAACAGGCGAAACGCTAATCATTTTAAGCTTACCGAACAATTCCTCTGCTTCTTCTGCTTCAAAGGAAAGTACATCCTTTGCAAGTTTCTTCTCTTTAGCCATTACATATGTCTTCTGACTACTTTCCACATCCTCCGCCTGAAGACCGATATCCTCAGTTGCCACCTTATAAAGGAGGCTTACCCGATAACCGGAATCGGAAATGTCTACACCGTTGATTTCTGTAACCAGGTTGTTTGCAAATGTTTCCTTCGGGTTTGCACCCATATTGGCAGTCAAACCTCTTTTCGTCGTTGCATTTGTTGTTGCATCTGCAGTAACCTTCGCAACGCCACCATTTTCAAGTGTTGCTTCGTCTTCAGAAGCGGTTGTTGCTTCACACATTTCAGCTTCACTTACATCCTCTTCATACTCAGGTTCAGCTTCACATGCTGCCTCAGCTGCATAATCATAATCATCGAAGGATGGTGCTACCGAATAATCTGCCGCTGAATCTGATGCTTCATAGCTTGCTCCCGCATCACTTGAATAATCTTTTCTGCCACCCATCATTCTTACCACACCAACTACAACAAACAAACATGCTGCAGCGGCAACAATTCTTCCGGCAATTGCAAATCTTCTCTTTCTTGCCAGTTTATTAATTAGTACATCCATATCTTCAACATTTGATGTTTTCACTATATGGGAAACATCTTCTTGCGATGCGTTATTCTTTTTACTTGCTTCGTAAGCATCTACTCCTGCCTCGATTCTACTCCAGAGGTCAGGCAATTCTGCAGATATCTGATTTTTGTATTCTATATCAAGTTGTTTCATCATACCCATACCTCCTTAGTATTTTTATTGCCTCCCGGTATCGCCAGGTAACCGTTCCCATTGGGATATTCAGTTCCTTGGATATTTCCGCAAAGGTCATTTCAGACAGGACCTTCATATTTATAATCAGTGCCTGTTCCGGCTTCAGCTTAGCCAAAGCCTCCTTTAGACTTATGTCCTCAATTACTTCTCCCTCGGTATCCGAATCACTTACGGGTTCCTTAAGAGCGCTTTCGTCCTCTTCATCTCTTGTAAAGCTGTCCAGGACTTCACGTTTGTGCTTTCGCAAATGATCAATCGCCATATTTCGGGCGATTGTGGCAAGATATCCTTTGTGACCGTTTCCGGTCTTTATCTTGTCGGCAGTTTGCCAGATTCTTATAAAGAACTCACTGGTAATATCCTCTGCATCCTCTTTTTGCCCCACTACACCGTAGACAATCCGATAGATGTAATCAAGATAAGCATCATAGAGTTCCTTCAGTCCCGACTTATCGCCTGCAAGCATCTTTTGGACACAAGCCAAAAAAGCTTCCTCAGTCAAGGGCTACTCCTTTCCGCCTGTCTCTGTTATTTATGATACGAAACAGGTCTCTTAAATTTATGGTTTATTTTCTATTTTGAAAAAATATCATTCAAAGTCTTAATATGGTTATCTCTCTCAGTTGCAACAATAACCCTGTCTCCCTCAAGGATAGCGGAATATCCACAGGGAATAATCAACGTATTATCCCTGATAATCGATGCAATTATTACATTATTTTTCAGTTTGAATTCCGGATTCTTGAATTCCATGCCAATCTTCCTAAATGACTTATCTGCCTTAAATTCCATAGCCTCGGCTTTTCCGTCTGCTATAAGATAATATTTTCCGATATCATTCTGGGCATCTCCAACCTCATAATTTCTGATAAATCTGATTAACTTCATAACAGATATTTCAGAAGGCGATACGGTTATATCCATATTAACTCTGTGAAGCAGTTTAACATGTCCCGGTACATCCGCACGGGTAATAATGGACGGTACATTCTGTGACCAGGCATAAAGACTTGTAACAAGGTTTGTTTCATCCTTATCTGTAAGAGAAACAACAACATCCATTTTGTCCACATGTTCTTCCTCAAGCACGTCTGTTACTTCACCCTCACCGTAGGATACCTTAACATTTGGATATTTATCCATCAGCATTCTGCACTTGTCTATATTGCCCTCAATAACGGTAATGTTTCTTCTCTTTCCCTTCATCAATTCAAGGAGGTATTCACAGGTGATACCACCGCCTACAATGAGTACATTTTTAGAGGACGCTCTTATTACACCCAACTTCTGAAGTGTTTCATACATACCCTCCTGGCCGGCAACAATGCCAACTCTGTCTCCTGCCTGAATTGCAAATGTTCCATCGGGAATAAGGAGCTTATCATCCCTGATTACCGTGCTGACCAAAACGTCAACATCCAGTTCCCTCTTGATGTCCATCAGTTTTCTTCCAATAAGGGGCGAACCTTCAACAATAGTTATGTTAACCATTTGCATGAGATTGTCGAAGTATCCGTGCATTTTAACAATCCCCGGAAGTCCTATGTTCCTTGATATATCTTCAGCTATATCAAACTTAGGCTTGATTATGTAGTCAATATTATATTCCTTCTGCAGGTTCTTTCTTTCGGCAACAAAATCCGGCAGGAAAAGCCTTGCTGCTGTTCTTCTGGTTCCCAAAGCCTTGGCCTGCATACAGCTCATCAGATTAATCTCGTCAACAGGTGTCAGAGCCACAAGCGCATCTGCTGTCTCGGCTCCTGCTTTTTTCAGTGTTTCCTTTGAAGCACCGCTTCCGACAACACCGCTGACGCTGTATTTGTCAGTTATTGCATCAACAAGGCTCTTCTCCTTTTCAATAACTGTAATATCATAATTTTCTCCCGAAAGAGCTTCAATAAGTGATGCTCCGGTTCTTCCCAGTCCAACTACTATTATTTTCATAAATTATTTACCTCCGTTCATTGTATGCATTCTGTCAGCCTTATGCTTTTCAAGTCCGAGATAAACCTTTGTGATGGTAAGTCCCTGAACAAGTACTGTAAAGAAAATGGTTACATAGGTTACATTTATAAATATATTGTAGACATCGGCGGACAAATATTCCTTTGTTCCGAATGCCAGCGCCAGGGAAAGTCCTCCCTTTAGTGCCGACCAGGTCATAAGTGCAACAAACTCCGACAGATTATAATTACCCGGAATAGATTTCTTGCCCGTAATAATGCTGCTCACAAGAACACCCACCGCTCTGGCAACAACATTGATAATTATGGCCGCAGGAACAATTATCGCAACATATTTGCTCACCTCAATATCAAGAACAAGGAGTCCTATCATTACAAAAAGAATTGCATTCAGTATTGATTCTATTATTTCCCAGAAATCCTTGTAATATTCCGCCGGATCCACAACCTTGACTCTTCTCTCAATTTTTCCCATTGCATATGAAAAATACATTCCGCAGACAACCGAAGCAATAACACCTGAAAATCCAAGCTCTTCGCATATTATGTAAACCGAAGAAACATCCAGTAAAGATATAAGAATATATCTTACCGGGTCTCTCGTAAGTTCCATAAGCTTAAACAGCAGGTACGAAACCACAAGTGCCACTGCAACCGCACCGCCGATTTCCATAAGCATCAATTTGAGGAAATTACTCTCTCCGCTATGTACAATAAGACTTCTCACAAATATAAAAAGTGTTACACCTGTTCCGTCATTGAAAAGAGACTCATTTTCAATAACAGAGCAAACATTCTTTGATAAACCGATTTTGTTGAGAATTCCCGTAGCTGCAATCGGATCCGTAGGCGAAACAACACATCCCAAAAGGATGCATGTCCAAATGTCCATACCGATACCGAAAACCTTTGCCACCAAGAAGAACAATGCTCCGTAGAAAAATGAAGAAACAAGCGTTGTCAAAAGCGCCAACAGACTTATGGGCTTAAGATTCTGTTTGAATTTTCCCATGTTAACTTTGCTGGCTCCCGCAAAAAGCATGAAACAAAGAACGCCATCCATCAGATATTCTTCAAATCCAAAATCCCCCAGACTGTCCACAAATGAATCAAGTCCCTCAAGATTCAACAGTTTGGATGAAAACAAAAGAATCAATGAAATAATGAGTGAGAAAAATATTAAAGCTATATCACTCTGAAGATGAAATACTCTCTCATTTAGGATTCCTATTCCCACAATAAATGCCAGTAGTATAATCAGGAATAACAGAATATTCATATATGCCTCCGAAAAACTTAACTTCAATGTACTCCTTTTCGGTTCTGTACAATATATACGCATCAATTTCCGTCTGAGCACATCATATTGATTATATCACATAGACTTCACAAAAACTATGCAAATGCAGTAAGTTCATGCTATACTATTAGCGGTATATTTATTTTGCAACGAAATGAGGCGTATTATGGGTAAGAAATCATCAAAAGAAAACAAGAACATTTATCACATCAGCCGTGAAGAGATCGGTCTTTCAAGAGAAAAAGCCAGCGAAGCCATGGTATTTGTTTCTCCCGAACGTATCGAAAAGATTGAAAGTGAGAAATCACTTCCTCATCCTGACGAAGTTCTGGCAATGTCAAAATGCTATAAGAAGGCTCAGTTGTGCAACTACTACTGCTCACATGACTGCCCTATCGGTATTGAATACGTTCCGGAAATACAGATTAAAGACCTTTCACAGATTGTTCTTGAGATGCTTGCTACTCTTAATTCCATAGATAATGATAAGAACAGATTTATCGAGATTTCCGCCGACGGAAAGATTACCGAAGACGAATTCGAAGATTTCCTGAACATTCAGGACAAGCTCAACAAAATCAGTCTTACGGCAGATTCACTTCAGCTTTGGATTAAAAATACGATTGCCAACGGTGATATAAACGAAGGCAAATTCAAAGAAGCTGCAGATAATGAATAAAGAGATATGTGAAAAACCCGATGCCAGATAACTGGCATCGGGTTTTCCTTTTGTAGAAAAATGTATAGGGATTAGAATTTAGTATGGGGGGCTTATTTATCAGTCGATAGGAATGTAATTCTTCTCTTCTTCTACCGGCTTCTCCACAATCTTCGGAACAAACAGGCTTAAGATACCGTCAGCAAATTTTGCCTTAATATCACTCTGCTCAATTCCGTCGCCTACATAAAATGCACGGCGGCAGGTTCCGCAATATCTCTCACGACGAATATATTTCTTTTCTTCATCGCTTTCTTCATTCTCTGTTTCTTTCTTTGCTGTGATGGTAAGATAACCCTCATTGAGTTCTGCCTTAATATCTTCCTTTGAATAGCCCGGAAGATCGATGTCGAACTCGTATCCATCATCAGTTTCCTTAATATCAGTCTTCATCGACTGAACAGTAACCTGCGGAAGTACCTGGGGCATATTTGCAAATCCGTGGCCCTTGGCTGCACTCTTTACAGGTCTTGTAAAATCATCAAAAAAGTTATCAAAAAAATCTTCTCCAAAAATACTTGGCATCAACATGATTTTTCACCTCCGAAAATTAGTTTCGCATTAAACAGTTTTCTTTATTTGCATTAAACAGTTTTGTTTGTTCCCTCGAACTGATTACGTTATAACCCCGCATTTTACTAAGGTCAATGGCTTTGGCGCATTCTTAATGAACGCTTTATTATTGATTATTTTCTCTTTATTTTCTTTATAAAAAATTTATTATTTTTATTATTTTCTAATTGCTTTTTTCATTTTCAACACATTTTTCATGCGGATATTTGGAAAAGGATTGCATATATTCGAAATTGATAAAGTGTTACGGTAAGACTAATATTATTCGAAGATAAGGGTATAACATACAAATCTGTATTCGATGACATTAGGGAGATATCGATATGGCGCAAAACACAAAAACAAGAATTATAGATGAACACACCCCGTTAATGGTAATTGCGGGACCTATGTTCATAGAATTGTTTCTAAATATACTGCTCAATAACGTTGATACAATTATGCTCAGTCATTACTCTGAAAATGCGGTAGGCGCAGTAGGCAATGCCAATCAGGTGATGTTTCTTCTGATTATCATGTTCAACATCATTGCAACCGCCACTTCGGTCGTGGTTGCCCAGTATCTTGGTGCCAAAGAGTACGACAAGATGAACATGATATACACTCTGGCCATTATTGTTAATCTGGTTGTGGGTATAATCCTCAGCGTCGGCATTTTTTGTGCAAAAGGTCTTTTAATGAATTTTTTAAATGAGTCCCCCGAGATGCTTCCGGATTCTCTTTTGTATATCAGCATCGTTGGCGGTTTCATGTTTTTCCAGGCCTGCAACAATGTTATGCTCCAGATTCTGCGATGCAACGGCTATACCAAGTTTGGCATGTATATTTCATTTATCGTTAACCTCATCAACATTGTAGGAAACTACTGCTTCCTTTATGGGCCCTTGAAGTTCCTCAATATGGGCGTTGCCGGTGTTGCCATTTCAACCGTTGCTGCCAGAGCTGTGGTCCTTGTTGTTTCCCTCATTTTCTTCTATAAGAAGGGAATCGGTCGCCTCTCTCTCAAATACCTGAAGCCCTTTCCGGGCAAAATGCTTGGACAGATGGTCAAAATCGGTCTTCCCTCTGCAGGTGAAAATCTTTCCTACAGTCTGTACCAGATGGTGCTTCTGTCATTTGTAAATCTTATGGGCAATGCATCGGTTACAGCCAGATCCTACTGTAACTCACTTATATCATTTGCAATGGTATTTTCAAATGCCTCTGCCATGTCCACACAGATTATTACCGGTCATCTTGTAGGTGCAGGAAAGGACGATGCAGCATACAAACGTGTTTTTAAAACGTTGCTTACATCAATGCCAATAACAGTCGGACTGGCAACGTTAAACTGGCTGCTATGTCCATATACTCTTCGTATTTTTACAAGCAACGAGGAAATAATTGCAATCGGAAAAACCGTAATGTTTGTCGACATTTTCATAGAAATGGGACGATGCCTTAATATGACATTTGTAAACAGCCTTAAGGCTGCCGGTGCATATGTATTCCCGCTGGTCGTTGGTCTGATTACCATGTGGGGACTTGGTGCAACCGTTGGATACAGTCTCGGAATCGTATGCGGCTTTGGTGTTGCCGGAATATTCGGTGGTACCGCAACGGATGAATGTATCCGCGGGCTTATCGTATTGTGGTATTGGTGGAAGAAGAAATGGCTCGGCAAGGCCATTGTAAAGCGCAATAAAGATGAGGTTGCTTAGAAATCGGCTGCAAAATAGATACACG
Source organism: Lachnospiraceae bacterium (assembly GCA_045639685.1). Lineage (GTDB taxonomy): Bacteria > Bacillota > Clostridia > Lachnospirales > Lachnospiraceae > Colinaster. Next base: position 9,525 of record JAZUDO010000032.1, on the reverse strand, counting down.
ACATAAATAAAGCGCTGCAATTTGAACAAGTTCGAAAATTGCAGGCGCTTTATTATGTCCTGTTATATATGTTTGAAGTTTGCAGTCGCTTTTTTATGTCCTGTTATAAAGTTTGAAAATCGCAGGCGATTTACAGAATATCAGCCATTTCGTATATCAACTCTTCTGATTTTTCCCATCCGAGGCAAGGGTCCGTTATTGACTTACCATAGATTCCGCCGCCAATTGGCTGACAGCCGTCTTCGATGTAGCTTTCAACCATAAAGCCCTTAAGGAGCTTCCCGATTCTTTCGTTATGACCTGCAGAGCCGAGAACCTCTCTGATAATACGAGGCTGTTCAAACGGGTTTTTATTTGAATTTGAATGGCTTGCATCTACTATAAGTGCCGGATTCTTCAAATCTCTTGCATCATACTCGTCACAAAGTCTGATAATATCTTCATACCTGTAGTTAGGTTGCAACAATCCATGCTTGTTGGTATAGCCGCGGAGTACTGCATGAGCGTATTCATTACCCTCGCTGTGCACTTCCCAGCCTCTGTAGATAAATGCATGAGGATTCTGAGCTGCAACAATACCGTTCATCATAACCGTATAGTCACCGCTGGTGGGGTTCTTCATTCCGCAGGAAATGTCCAAGCCACTGGCAGTAAATCTATGCTGCTGGTCTTCAACGGATCTGGCACCTACCGTAACATATGCCAGAAGATCATCCAGATACATATACGTTTCGGGATAAAGCATCTCATCTGCACAGGCAAATCCGGTTTCCTCTATTGTTCTCATATGCATATGACGTGTAGCAATGATACCGTTGCACAAATCCGGTTTGTCATTTGGGTTGGGCTGATGAAGCATTCCCTTATAACCCTCACCTGTGGTACGTGGTTTGTTAGTATATATTCTCGGCACAATAAGAATTTTGTCCTCAACCTTTTCACTGCATTTTTTAAGTCTGCATACATAGTCCAGAACACTGTCCTCATTATCCGAAGAACAAGGTCCAATAATAAGGAGTTTTCTCTCATCACGACCTGCCAATATATCTTTAACCTGTTTTCTTACCTTTTCAACAGTCGCCTTCATACTCTCAGTAAGCGGATACTGTTCCGCAACTTCCTGCGGAGTAATCAGTTTCATGTCAAATGTTACGTTCATTCAAAAGCTCCTTATCTTTCACTGAATCTGTCCCTAATTTCATTGCATACCATATCTGCATTATCAAGAAACAGCAGTTCCTTACTTATTCCAAGCAATCTTAAGTCTCTTCTTATTTCTTCCTTTAAACCTGACGGAACAATGATTCTGCACAAAATTGAATCACTCTCCTTCGAAATTGGAGCAATCTCGTCAATCATTTTATATTCTCCGGCTTCTTCAACTACCCTGTTGGCAAAAAGAATATATCTTCCGCTCTGAATATTCTGTCGCAGGCTATAACTCGGTGCATATACAAATATAGGTTCTTCGGAGTTCAAATACAAGTCTTTCAGTTCACTCTGTTCAAAATGATCCGCTTTTTCATATGTGGCACATATACGATTTACCATTTTGTATCTGTTTATATCTATCTCAGACGACTTAAATACTATTACTTCTCCGTCCTTATCCTCGCTCTCCGGCTTTCCGTGGCATGCAAAATACAGTCCTACCAGCGCATTTGCCGAAACGTCAAGTAGACGTGTGGGAATACCATGATGCTGCAACAATGCAAGAAGCTCTATTGGCTCCAAATCCCTTCTGAACACTGTCGGGAGTTTATATTTGGCCATCTCAATCATTGATCTTTCTTCGCTGATAAGTGCCTTGCCACAAGCAGCTTCTCTGCCCAGTGACGGAATCAGTCTCTTATTCATGTCCGGCTGTCCTCTGAAAAGAAGTGTATCTTTCTTCATCTCCTTATTGTTCTTACAAACTATTTCAACATATTCCGCTACAGAACCAATCTTCAATTCCTTCATCTCGAATCCTTTCCGTTGCTTCAGCAAAGTCCCCTTTCACAAAGCCCTCAGTCACTGTTTCAAATGAGGCCTTGGACCCCGTTATTATACCACGTCTGCGGTTTAGTAAACAACGTTAACATTAATGTAACCTAGGAGTCGTAACTTCAACCCAAACAAAAAGAGACGGGACAAACATATCACAATGATATGTTTGTATCCGTCCCCAAGATGTCAAAAATCTTTCGTTGCTTCCTAAATCTTTGCAGCTTTCTAAATCTTTCGCCGCTTTCTAAATCTTTCGCCGCTTACTTCCTTTATGCCTCTGTCTTAGCTTCCTTATCTGCTTTAAGCTTATCCATATATATTTTTGTTTCAGCAGCGACAACACCGCCTAATGCGAACAACGCAACAAGGTTTGGAACTGCCATCAAACCGTTGAATATATCAGCAATGGTCCATACAGCAGAAACTGTAAGGAATGGTCCAATAAGTACTGCAAGGATATAAAGCCATCTGTAAACCTTAACCGGCTTCATATTGCCCTTTGTAAGGTATTCAAGACATCTCTCTGAATAGTAATCCCATCCCAGAATAGTTGTAAATGCAAAGAATGCAAGACAAATCATAAGTATAAAGCTTGATACTGCAGCCGGGAACGGAAGTCCCTGCTGGAAAGCATAATTTGTAACCTGCGCACCTTCAAGTCCCTCAACCTGATAAGCACCTGTAAGGACAATTGAAAGACCTGTCATTGTACAGATAATAAGTGTATCGATTACTGTACCTGTCATAGAGATAAGTCCCTGCTTTGCAGGTGAATCAACCTTAGCTGCGGCTGCTGCTATAGGAGCTGATCCAAGACCTGCTTCGTTGGAGAAAATACCTCTTGCAATACCCTTCTGCATAGCCATAAGCATTGCTCCGAGAGCGCCGCCTGCTGCAGCACGCATACCGAATGCACTTGCAATGATTTCCTTAAATGCTGCCGGAATAGCACCTGCATTGCAAACAAGTATTATAATAGCAACTACTACATACAAAACTGCCATAAAAGGAACTACAAGTTCTGAAACCTTTGTAATTCTCTTAATACCACCAATAATAACAAGAGCTGCACACACTGTTACAACTACACCTGAAATAACTACTGCCCATGTATAATCGTTACCAAATATGCCTACAAGATGAACTCTGTTGGGGTCTGCAAAGTTTTCAACTGCAGATGTAATACCATTAATCTGTGTAATTGTTCCGATACCGAGAAGACCTGCTCCAACTCCGAGAGCTGCAAAAAGCTTTGCAAGCCATTTCCACTTTTCTCCCATACCCTTTTCGATATAGTAGAAAGGTCCGCCAAGAACGTGTCCGTCTTCCTGTACCTGTCTGTACTTTGTTGCAAGGAGACACTCTGCATACTTAGTAGCAGTTCCCAATAATGCGGCAATCCACATCCAGAACAATGCTCCCGGACCACCTGCACAAATAGCTGTTGCAACACCTACGATATTACCTGTACCAATTGTTGCCGAAAGTGCTGTACAAAGAGCACCAAAAGAAGATACATCACCGTGCTTGCCTGAGCTGTCATTTTCAAAAATATACTTAAATGCCTTACCAAGTTTTCTGAACTGAATTCCGCCTGAACGGATTGTCAACCAAAGACCTGCGCCCAAAATCAAAACAATAAGCCACACTCCCCAGACGAAATCGTCAACATTTCCCAAAACTGAATTAATTGCTTCCATACTAGTCCTTTCTCCTACTCCTAACTTAAAAATACAAAAAAGAGTCGGTAAATCCCGACTCTCCAAAGAGTTATGCCCTTATACAGAAAAGCTCTGTCCATTTGCCTGAGAGATATTATTATCCGTTACCGGACATTTTACACCTTCGGCGCCCTTAAGGGGACTCTCCAGAGTACCAAACCTAATACCAAATCATATGTTACCATAGCAACATAAAAATCACAACAAAAACTGCTTTTCAATTCTTCACTTTCGTGATTTTGACTGACTTTTTTCGCGACGGCTTACCGTCAACTCTTGCCTACCGCGATTCTGACTGACTTTTTTCGCGACGGCGTACCGTCAATTCTTGCCTACCACGATTCTGACTGACTTTTCCCTCGCCGACATACCGTCATTTCTTGCCTACCGCGATTCTGACTGACTTTTTCTGCTCCGACATACCGTCAATTCTTGCCTACCGCGATTCTGACTGACTTTTTCTGCTCCGACATACCGTCAATTCTTGCCTACCGCGATTCTGACTGACTTTTTTCGCGACGGCGTACCGTCAATTCTTGCCTACCGCGATTCTGACTGACTTTTTTACTCACTTCATAGAAATTATAGTAGACAAGATAAGTTAGACAAGATAAGTTGGACAAGATAAGTTGGACAAAAAAAGCTTAGGTCTGAACGCCCTAAGCTTTTTGCTTTTTGCTTTTTGCTTTCTATTTTCAATTGTTTTCCGGAATTCCGAAATGCTCAATAACATAATCCATATCCTTATCGCCACGACCTGAAAGATTAATAAGGATAGAACCGGTTTCCATGGTCTTTGCAAGTCTGATTGCATGAGCAACAGCATGACTTGACTCGATTGCCGGAATAATACCTTCCATTCTTGAAAGAGCGAAGAATGCATCAATTGTTTCCTTGTCATCAACCATATCGTATTTAACACGACCGATATCATGGAGGAATGCATGCTCCGGACCGGAAGAAGGATAATCAAGGCCTGATGCTACCGAATAAACAGGAGCCGGCTCGCCGTTCTCATCCTTAAGCATAATTGAATTGAAGCCATGCATAATGCCTTCTGTACCGAAATTAAGGGATGCTGCATGATCACCGAGCTTTGGTCCTCTTCCGAGAGGCTCTACACCGTAAATATCAACAGGATCATTCAGGAAACCTGCAAAGAAGCCTGCCGAATTACTTCCTCCGCCAACACATGCTGTAATGGCATCCGGAAGATGTCCTGTCATCTCCAAAAACTGCTCTCTTGCCTCAATTCCGACAACTGACTGGAAATCTCTTACCATAAGAGGGAATGGATGTGGTCCCAATACAGAGCCTATGCAGTAAATACAATCCTTGTATTCCTTTGAATATGCTGCAAATGCGGCGTCTACTGCCTCTTTAAGTGTCTGAGCACCTTCTGTAACCTCGATAACATTTGCACCGAGAATCTTCATACGTGCAACATTGGGAGCCTGCTTCTTAATATCAACAGCACCCATGTAAATATCACATTTAAGTCCGAAATATGCAGCTGCAGTTGCAAGCGCAACACCATGCTGACCTGCACCTGTTTCAGCTATAATCTTTGACTTGCCCATATACTTGGCAAGAAGAGCTTCTCCCATACAATGATTGAGCTTATGTGCTCCCGAATGGTTAAGATCTTCTCTCTTCACATACAGCTGAACCTTGCCCAAAGAATTGGAAAGTCTCTCAAGATGTGAAATAGGTGTGGGACGTCCCTGAAACTCTTTTCTGATTCTTCTAAGTTCTGCAATGAATTTTCTTGACTGACAGATTGTAAAATATGCATCCGTAATCTCCTTCATTGCTCCCTTAAGCTCATCGGAAATATAGCATCCGCCGTATTTGCCGAAATAGCCGTTTGCGTCCGGGTAATTCTTAAAATAAGTGTCAAAATCAACTCCGTTCAGTACCATAAGTACCATCCTTTCTGAAGGAATCCATCCTTCCATAACCTCGCACAAAGGAGGTCGCATTGCACTTAGATTTTACTCAAAAAAAGTCCTGGCAGGCTAATAACCTGTCAGGACAGAATAATCAAAATTCTGCGGTGCCACCCGACTTGATGCTTTCGCATCCACCTCTGCGCATACCAACATATGCTGACCTTTGTTAACGAAGCGCCTATCTCCGTCTCCCATACTCTCCAAAAGGATTTCTGCTCGCCCTCAGAAGTCCATTCATCCAAGCCTGCGTTACTGCAATCCCACCGCCTGCAGCTCTCTTTTACGAAGTATCAAGGATTACTACTCTTCCTCAACGGTTTTACAATTCGTATATTACTCCGAAGAAAATGCGATTGTCAATATAAAAATCAAATAATCTCCCTATAAAATACTTACTCAATTTTCACAGAATCAGGAATAACCCTTCCGTCCTGCCATGCAAATGACACCGTCTTGCCGCCTCTTGCCTTTAGTCCTGATACGCTTCCGTTCTTCCATTCCTTCGGAAGTGCAGGAAGAAGCTTAATTTCTCCTTCATGACTTTGCAAAAGCATCTGGGCAATTCCCGATACACAACCGAAATTGCCGTCAATCTGAAACGGAGGATGGTTGTCAAAAAGATTCGGCAGAGTTGACTTTTCAAGCAGGAGTCTGATATGTTTCAGTGCTTCATCTCCATCCTTAAGTCTTGCATAAAGGTTGATAATCCACGCCCTGCTCCAGCCGGTATGACCTCCGCCTCCCGCAAGTCTTCTCTCTATTGTATTTCTTGCCGCTTCCATCAAATCCGGAGTGTTGCTGTTTATCTGATTTCCCGGGAACAATGCAAACAGATGTGACATATGTCTGTGACCCGGATCTATTTCTTCATAGTCCTCATTCCACTCACGAATTCCACCGTATTTGTTAAGGGCAATAGGCGCAATCCTTGCATTTGTTCTGCGAATTGCCTCAAGCACTTCTTCTCTGTCAAATGTGTCTGCTTCCCTTGCATCAACCACAACCTTTTCTGACTTGTCTGCCCGGTCGTAGTCCTTAAGGATTTCCGCCGCTTCAAGACATGCATTAAACAATTCCCTCATAATCTGATTGTCCATGGACGCACCCTTGCATAGTACTCCTCTTTCACCGTTTGGCAGTATGTATTCATTTTCCGGAGAAAGGGTGGGATTGGTGACCACATATTCACCGTCATCGCATACAAAATCCGTAAGGAATAAGGCTGCTTCAAGCATTGTATCATAGCTCTTTGCCAGGAAATCCAAATCCTGTGTATATCTGTAGTGCTCCCAAAGATGAAGGCAAAGCCACGCAGCTCCCATAATCCAGTAGGTTGCGCTTAAGCACACATCCTGAGGGGCACAGTCTGCCCATATGTCGGTATTGTGATGTGCCACAAACCCACGACATCCGTACATGCGCTTTGCCACTTCTCTTCCCCCTGGCTTCATCCTTTCAATCAGATCAAATAACGGTTCATGGCATTCTGAAAGATTACATATTTCCGCAGGCCAATAATTCATCTGTGCATTAATATTAATGGTATATTTGCTTCCCCAGGCCGGATTGTAATTATCGTTCCAGATTCCCTGAAGATTTGCAGGAAGCGAACCGGGTCTGCTGGAAGAAATCAAAAGATACCTGCCGAAGTTAAAAAATCTCTCAACCTCCCACTGTTCTTCATCCAGAGAAAGCTTCACTCTGTTATAAAGCTTGTGATAGTCATCAAGGTGACGCTCGTAGATATTATTCCAAAGGTCCGAAACATTATTGGAAACGTTTTGGTTTACATAATTGCATATACAATCCAGTTTCTTTACTACACTCTCTGAAGGATTTTCACAATAAAATGTTGTATCGCTTGCAAGAAGAATCAAAACCTCTGATGCGTCATTTACAACAAGGCTGTTGCCTATTGCTTCGACTGTACCGCCATTTGCAAGGATTCTCATTCCGCACGCAAGAGAAACTGCGCCCTTTCCGCCGCACCGGGCAGTCATGAGCGTTGTATCCCCTGAAATATTTGAACTGGTATCAACATAATCATTGTAACCGGGATTTCTCAAAACCTGATTTTCATAAGGTGAAAAATCCCATGCCGTATTGCCCCTGCAAAGCTGCGTATTAAAGGATATTGCACCAACTCTGTCTGCAGAAAGATGTATTGCTATCACCCCGTCTGCATGGGATGATAAAATCTCCCTCTTGTAGTTTACATAATGTTCCGTTGTATTATCTTGGTTTACATAATTCTTGCGATAATTTACTTTTACAACCGCATCATCAAGTTCAAGTTCTCTGCTATAGTCTTCTGCCCTGTCGTCCCCTTTAAAATGAATATACAGGTTTCCAAGTGTTTCATAATGTCTCTGACAGTCAGGCGTTCCCGAAAGTGCAAGGGCACAAAGATTCTCTGCCTTCTTTATCTCTCCACGATTTATAAGTTCTCTTATCTCGTCAATCTTTTCAATTGCCGAAGGATTAATTCTGTCCCTGGGACCTCCAAACCATACGCTGTCCTCATTCAGCTGAAGGTATTCGGTACAAACTTTTCCGAATACCATTGCTCCCAGCCTTCCGTTTCCGACCGGAAACGCTTCATCCCATTTTTTTGCCGGAGCATCAAACATCACCTTTGAAGTACTGTTCATATTATTTTCCCGCCATTCTGTCATATATCTGGTCAAGCCATTCCCTATTGAGTTCTGTACTGTTTAATATGGTCACTCTGTCTGGTCTTGTTGAGGCTGCTTCATTCCACAACTGAGCAAATAAATCCTTATCAATGTTATATGCAGCAGGATCAAGATTAAGTCCGTAATCCCTGCATACCTCAAGAATCTTTGTATCATCTCTTCCCTGGAAATTTGCTGCACCGACAGCCCCCAATGCAACCGCAAATCCATGCGATATCTTTATATCCGGATGAAGTTCTTCAAGCGCATGGCAGAACAAATGCTCACTTCCGCTGCAGGGTCTCGAAGAGCCTGCAATCTCCATTGCCAATCCACCCATTACAAGTGCTCTTGCAAGAATCTTTAAGAAGCTCTTGCTTGTAAGCTTCTTTTCATCACAATATGCCACACTGTCATAGCACATGCATGCAATGGCATAAGCAAAATCATCCACAGGCTTTCCTTCTGCTGCTGCAGCCAGTGACCAGTCATAAACTGCCGTATACTTCGCGATTGTGTCTCCGATTCCGCCTATGGTCTGACTTACAGGAGCCTTAACTATCATGGCTGTATCCACAACAATTGCCGCGGGTATACTGCAGGCAAGTGTCTTCCTGTTGCTTCCCTCTGTTCCAAGAACTGCAAATGGTGACGCAAGGGAATCGTTACTTAGATTCGTGGGCAGACAGATATATACAGCCTTGCTTACAAATGCCGCATACTTTGCAACATCAAGCACTCTTCCGCCTCCGAAACCGATAACAACCTTTATATTTTCAATACAGATTTTCTTTGCAAATGCAACTGCTTCATCAAAATCCGCATCTACAACCTCAACAACATCTGCACCACTGAAATCCTTCTGTATTTCCTCAACTGTATCCTTATAAAGATCATGAAGAAATTTTTCTGTAATCACCAGAGATTTTTTACCCTTAATCTCCGGAAGATATTCTTCCACAACCTCATCTACTCTTTCAAATACGTCCTCGTCCACTACAAGACACAACGGAAGGTCAAAATTTGAATGCTGTTTCATATTATATTTCCTCTCCATATAATCAAGTGTTTTTTTCAGTAAAATCAATACTTCGCGATACCTTACAATCGAATGTAGCAGTGGTTATGGAGTGATCTTTACCTCATACAGGGCAGATATATAGTTATAATGGGTACACCAAATAAAAC
>JAZUDO010000031.1:0-3234 GCA_045639685.1 Lachnospiraceae bacterium | reverse complement strand
TAACCTGTTTCAGAAAACGTTAGCTTTCCAAAAATTTACTTTAGTTTTTGTTCTGAAGATTCTCTTCAAGGTCTAAACTTTAAACCTTTATTTTTTAGAATTTTCAGGGTTGCATTGCTGTTTATTTGTCAAAGTTCTGTTACGTGGCTTCTACGATTTCTGTGAAAAAAATCGTAGCCTAAGCTACGTTAGCGCAGAGGGTGGGATTCGAACCCACGTGCCCTCTCGGACAAACGGTTTTCAAGACCGCCTCGTTATGACCTCTTCGATACCTCTGCGTGGTCATCTGTATACATATTTTGTTCAGACGCAAAAATTATTCTATCAAACGCTTTCTATACTGTCAACAAGTTTTTTGGGGTTTTTTTGATTTTTTTATGTTTTACATTTTTAGGGGCTTTTTATATCTTTTCTATTTTTCATATAAATCATTTTCAGTGGTGCATTATTGGATATAAAAGATGTTGGTTTCCTCAATCCCTATGTTGATTCTGTGGATAAATTTCACTTTTTCCTGTTTTATCTGCTTATTTCCGCTTTATTCTGCGGATAAATTTCACTTTTTCCCTGTTTTATCTGCCCGCTTCCGCCTTCCTTGCATAAGCCCCAATACAAAAATCCTTGCATAAGCCCCAATACAAAAAAGGCCTCGGCAATCGCCGAGGCAAATCATAAATCCTGCTTCCTACATACACATCTCACCTGTTGCATAAGGATCTGTTATTACAATTTCTCCTGTCTCAGCCGCATTCAGATATTCCTCATTATTAGCGAAAGCATCTGCGGTAAGCAAATCCTCCGGTGTTGTGAGTTTGATGTTCTTGTAAGCACCCTCAACCAGTTTAACATTAACATTGGTAAAATTTTCCACAACCATCGCATCATCAGTAATGGTGATACCTTCTATCTCAATATTCTGCATACGGGAATACATTCTCTCATATGCCTCACACAAAAGGTCATATCTGAACACCTGCGGTGTCTGAATCAGCCAGATTGTTTTTCTGTTGGGTGTGCTGATTACAAAATTCTCATCATCAACAATCTTTACTGTATCCTTCGATGAAACAGCTGCAACAGCCGTACCGAACTCCTCAACATTTCTCTGAAGACGAAGTAGCATTTCGTTGTCGATAAATGGTCTCGCACCGTCATGAACATACACATAGTCGCAGGAATCAATCATACGAAGTCCGTTCATAACGGAATTGTACCTTTCCTTACCACCGGAAACAACACAGCGCACCTTGTTGAAGCCATATTTCTGAACAATCTCGCTCTTGCAATATTCCATATCCTCTTTAGCCGTAACAAGAATTATCTCATCGATAAAGCTGTTTTGAAATACATTCAGGCTATAGTAAAGGACAGGCTTCCCTCCTATATCGATGTACTGTTTTTTTACATCCGTGTTCATTCTTTTGCCGCTTCCTGCGGCCAAAACAATCGCTACAGTTTTCACTACCGTTCACCAAGCTTCAGATTAGGAACCGCATTGAGACTCCAATCCGAACGAACTCCCTTCATATATTCATAATATCCGGCAACGCCAATCATGGCGGCATTATCTGTACAATATATCGGTGAAGGTCTGTAAAATGAAACTCCCCTCTCTGCGCAGGCTTCTTCCATGGCTTTTCTCAAATGAGAATTGGAGGCAACTCCGCCGGCAATTGCAAATTTCTTAAAGCCGTATTCTTCAAGTGCCTGCATGGAATGTCCCACAAGCACGTCAACAACCGCCTGTTGAAAAGATGCGGCAACATCGGCAACCACAATCTCCTCGCCTTTCATTTCACAGATATTTAAGTAATTTAACACAGCAGATTTTAATCCGCTGAAACTGAAATCGTATTCATTACCAACAACCTTGGCACGTGGGAAGTCCATTGCTGCAGGATTTCCTTCATAGGAAATCTTATCAACCTTCGGACCGCCGGGATAACCCAGGCCTATAGCTCTTGCTACCTTGTCAAATGCTTCTCCCGCAGCGTCATCCCTTGTTCTTCCAAGTATCTCATACTCTCCGTAATCGGCAACCTTTACAAGATGCGAATGACCACCGGAAACCACCAGACACATAAAAGGCGGCTCCAGTTCCTTATTTTCAATATAATTGGCACTGATATGCCCCTCAATATGGTGAACACCGATTAATGGTTTATGAAGTGCCCATGCCAGTGATTTGGCAAATGACACACCCACAAGGAGTGCTCCCACAAGACCCGGTCCGTAGGTTACCGCTATTGCTGTAATATCGTCCCAGGTAACATTTGCCTCTGCAAGGGCCTGTTCCACAACCTGATTAATCTTCTCTATATGTTTTCTTGACGCTATCTCGGGAACAACTCCGCCGTAAAGAGTGTGCAGTGCAATCTGTGAACTGATTACATTGGACAGCACTTCTCTGCCATTTTTAACCACTGACGCAGCTGTCTCATCACAGGATGATTCTATAGCAAGTATCAAAACATCACTCATTGCCTTCGCCCTCATTATCTTCCTCTTCAATCATAGGCTGCCAGCCAAATATCTTCCAATGGCCCGCCTCATCCTTACGAAGGATGAATACCTCCTGCAGCATCTGTGTCTTCGATCCGGTTCTTACGGAATAATTGGCGTATAATTTGGCACAGTCATATCCGTTAACTCTATCGTATATAACATCCGTACTTGCTGATGTATAATAATTTGCTATTGCATACTGATTTGTTCTGAAGTTTGCGATTTCGCTCTTCAAATCCATGATATATTCATCTTCCGATTTGTTGGCAACAAACTCATCATCGTACAATTGCTGTACCTTCAGTCCCACATCGGTTATTTCCTCATCTGTAAGTTCCTCATTATGGAGAACCTTTGTAATCTGAAGATACTCACGAACAACCTCCTTGGGTGTAGGAGGATAATTGATATCATAATTCTTAAGAAGAATCTCCTGAGCTGCCGATAGCACAACTCCTTCGTCGTCAACTGTCTTTGCCGGTTTATTTGAAAGGTAGTAATAGAACGAAATAATAAGGCCCATGAGAATAATTATAATAATTGTTCCCTTTGTGCCGGAAAAACGTGTTTTCTTCTTCATTCTTTTACCTCCTTTCTACTACAATATATTTATGGTTAATAAACCTTACAGCCAGTAAGGAATTATCCATCTTGTTGCTTAGCTGTATAATGATGGAGCAATCGGTATGTCGTCTTCCTTTCTTGGACTTAGCGTCCGTTTAAAAGACT
>JAZUDO010000030.1:0-30839 GCA_045639685.1 Lachnospiraceae bacterium | reverse complement strand
TGCCTACAAACGCCTAAAATACGCTATTTCTTCGAGAGCAAGCAGATGGTTTCAATATTTCCCTGCCTATTATATCGCATTAACATCTTACAAGCATTAGTACGATTAAGCATTTTTCACCATAAAATATAATCTACAACTTCAATAGTCCGTTTCAAAATATAAAGGTGTTAAACAGCTTATATCCTGTCCGGCAGGTATGCCTATTTACATATTTTTTCGCAAAAACTACAGTTTTATTTCTGCCCAATATGCCCCGAAAGTGGCTTAAACTGGGGCTTTTCTCGAAAGTAAACAAACAGTTTCAACATGGCTCGTGCCTGGGAACTGATCCACGCAGCAGGCTCTTTCAACTCTGTAACCGGCAGCTATAAAGCTTTCCAGGTCGCGGGCGAGACTGGTTGGCTTGCAGGAAATATATATTAATTTATCAATGCCGTAGGCAATGATTTTGCCCAGTGCCTTGGGGTGGATTCCATCACGTGGCGGATCAAGAATAATAAAATCAGGCTTTTCTTCTATGGAATCCAAAACCTTCAAAACATCCCCTGCAATAAAATCGCAGTTATGTAAACCATTTAGCCGAGCATTTTCTTTGGCAGCTTCTACTGCCTCCTCAACAATCTCTACACCTATGACTTTTTTTGCTACAGGTGCCATAAGCTGAGCAATTGTACCTGTCCCGCTGTACAAATCATAGATTACGGCATCATTGCCCGCATCACCGATAAATTCACGTGCCGCAGAATAAAGGACCTCAGCGCTGAGGGTATTGGTCTGAAAAAAGCTAAAGGTCGAAATCTTAAAATCCAGTCCCAGTACCTTTTCCTCAATATAGTCACGTCCATGCAAAATAACTGTCTCATCGGCAGCAACCACATCCGCAAGAGAGTCATTAATGATATGCTGTATACTCTCAAAACTACCGCTAACCTTCAAGGCCAGCAGCATATCTTTGTACTCATTCATGTCGAATTGGATTTGCGATGTTGTAACAACAGCAACAAGAATCTGACCGGTATATTTCGCCTTACGAACAAGAAGATGTCTAAGATATCCTTCATGGCGAAGACGATGATAATACGGCAAATGCTTTTCTCCGAAGAAATCCAGCGTTGCTCTTAAAATAGACCTGTAATCTTCATCGACTATGTGACATTCATCCACGGTAACAATATCATAAAAGCTGCCCCTCTTATGCATACCCAACGCAAGCGGACCATCCTTGTATTCGTCTCCAAAAGTGAATTCCATCTTATTTCTGTAGGCTTCACAAATCGGACTGCGTCTGATTCCCTCAAACCCATAATCCGAAACCGCTCCATCCTTAAGAATGACGTCATCCAGCAGTTTCTTAACCTGCTTTTCCTTAAGCTTTAGCTGGTCTTCATAATTCAGATTAAGATATGTACATCCGCCGCATTCGCCAAAATGCGGGCAACCGCTTTCAATTTCATTAGGTGCCTTCTGCACAATCTCTACCAGATTTCCCTCGCCTTTTCCCTTTCGGATCTTCTTAATGCGCAAAACAACCTTCTGTCCCGGAAGTACATTCTTCACAGTACAGAAGGTTGCATCATCAACTTTAACAAAACCCTTGTTCGGGAAATCAACTCTTTCTACGATTCCTGTAACAAGTTCATTCTTTTTCATAAAGTCCTCATATTAAGCATACTACTCAGCGTCTGCCGCCTCTTCTGCTTCCTCTTCTTTCTTTTCTACAACAACTTCGCCGTCTTCCTCCTCATCCTCGAAGAAGTCATCGTCAAAATCGTCTTCGTAATCATCTTCAAAATCCTCAAAATATTTGGGGCCGAAATACTTAAGAAGTAATACTACTGCAGCTGCTACAACACAAGCAACCGATACAATTGTAATAACAATTGCCCATACATTACATTCCTTTTTCTCGGGCTCCTTCGGAGCTATTCCCGCATATTCCTTAATCTGTTCAATAATATCTTCAATTTTGCTCATAAAACAATCCTCCAACTCATCCTGCAGACTATTTTCGGTACATACTAGAATGATAACATTTTTCGAGTAATTTATCTACAAAAATTTGCCATAACATATTGACATTGTGTCATTTGGCACTAACTTTCAAGTTGATTATTCAAAATATCTATTGCTCTTTTCAATTTATTTTCTAATACCTCTATTGTACTTTTTTCCTGTCCCTCAGAATAAATTATACTATTATCACAAATTCCAACTCTCCTTGCGAAAAATCAAATCTTGTTCAACTCGTTGCGCACAACAATTAAATCTATGCTATTGTATCAAAAGTTGCTCCCTTGCAATTTCCCCAATTTCTTCCTTTGAATAGAGCGGATATCTAAACAGCGTTTCGTTATTCGAACAATATACATATTCATTATCAAAATCAACATATCGAAGACTTGCAATATATGTAGTAATCATTGATTCTGCAGGCATTACCTTGTCAAATGACTCACCGTTCGCATTTAGGATAATGCCTTCGGATAGTCCGCTTATCCAAATAGATTTTCCATCATTACTGATTTGAGCAGATAAAACATCCGATAGACCAGCGTTATTAAATACTTCATGCTCTTTAGAATTCGGTTTGCCATCCTGTCCCATTCTGTATACTTCAAAGGAATTATCCCAATATACAACAAAGAAAAATTTTCCATCATTATCAAGGAAACGCTCATTTACCATTGATTTCGAAATTTCCAAATCATCAAGAAATCCTTCAAGTCTTTTCTCTTCTTCCTTGTTTGTTTTTTTCCCTTCAGTTTCTGTAGTACTAAGAACCTGCTTGGTTGACAAATCAAATTCACTAACCCGATTGTCATAAGTGTAAATTAAAAGTTTTGAATCATCCTTTTTCTCTACTTTGCTAATCGTATATGGCAAAGTTGCAATTTCCTCATAGTTATTCTTGGGTGCCTGTCTGTACACCGTAACCTCGGTACTTGTATACGGAACAGTAATAACATGTCCTCCACGAATATCCATTGACTTAATGTTTGAAGAATTAGGCACAAAAAATGATACCTGATAAGTGTCTGCATATTGTGGCAAAATATTGACACATTTACCATCTCTTGATACTACAGTAAATATGTTAATATCATCGTATGTCCTTGCATAAGTATATCCCGTTCCAATAGTATATTTTCTTATCGACTCACCAGTTTCAAAGGATAGAAGCTCAGCCTCTGAATAATAAATGCACGCGACATAATCATTTAAATCACTTATTAACAAATCAAGGCAATCCTCTCCTTGCTCCGAGAAGGTCCACACAGGTTTATTGCTTGTTTTAAGGAAATCATAACGCCTTACCCTTGTACGTATGAATGAATTATCCAATATTTCAAAATATTCTTGCATTAGTTCGTTGTCACTTATGAACAACGAATCGTCCTTAATCACCAGTTTATTAACTGTCTCCATTGAATCATTATATAACTTAATCAATCTACCATCATCCAAACGGCGGACAACAATTATTCCTTGATTCTTTTCGTTGTCCTTATTGCCGTAGAAATATGCATAGTATTCCGTTTCATCATCAGATATATCCGATACTTTGCCAACGTATGAATACGTTCCTGCTGCCTCTGTATCAATATCTTCATGCTTTTCCAATATTTTCCCACTACTTCCGTCAATTAGGTAAAATTCATTTACTGTATCTACAAGTAATCTGTCCTTAGCAGCATTATATGACATATTCGGACTGGTAACTGTATCAAATGAATAGACTATTTCTCCTTTGTCAATATCATACAAAACTAACTCATTCTGAATATATGCATAAAGCTGACTATCATTTCTAAATACTATATTACCCATGCTATAGGAATATACACTGTCTCCCATATATTCAGAAAACAGTTTTTCTCCTGTGGTAGAGTCCCAAACAATAACATTTTTACCGGAATCCAATGCAGCAATTCTTTCTCCATTTGGAGAAATACAGGCATACTCAATTACCGAGCTAGCCTCAAGAATTCGGTCGGGATTAAAGCTGACACCATCATCATACAATTCCAAAGCGTCGCTGAGCACCTTCTCTGTTTTTTGCATATAGATATTATCCGTTCCGTCCTGCTCGAATACATCATACGCTGTTTTTACCGCAGCTATTCTGTTTCCTGCATTTAACTGAGAAATTGCCAGATCTGTAGCTGCCGTACATTCACTTACCAGCGCTTCCTCATACTGACGTTCAATTTCGTCCGCCTGAAGAGATATCTGCTCATTCTGCTGTGTTATCTGTTCGTTCTGCTGTGTTATCTGCTCGTTCTGATTATTGATTTTTACAGCCATGGTGGTACTTACAATTCCAAATAACAGACAAATTGCCGACGCAGCTGCAACTATACGTATTGTACGACGAAGCTTCTGCTCCCTGTGACGCTGCTTAAGGTCGTCGAAATTAACCCCGAACATCGGTGCCATAAGTCGAAGAGACTCATTTTTCAGAAGCTTAACTCTCTCTTTATCGCTATTGCCTCTTGCGTTGGCTGCAAGCGGCTCCATGGGTTCTTTTACTATTTCTGTTGTTCCGTCAGGCTTTGTTATCTCGACCTCCCTGTACAAAAGCTCCTCAGGGAATGAATCGCTCGGCTCTCCTTCAACAAGTACCGTAAGCACCTTTTCTTTGCCGTGCAGTTTAATAAATGTATCTACCTCTTTTCTGCACCACAAAGACTCACCGAATCTTGGTGAGCATATGGCTATAAGATACTCCGAATTCTCAAGGGCATATCCGATGGTATCGCTCAGATTACTTGTAAGCGGCAGTTCCTCCTCGTCACGAAATACCTTTTTTATCTTTGTACGCTTTATTTCTTCAGGATTTTTCCCCTTGAAAATACTCTTTGGCGGCTTGTATGCTTCAAGTATTTTATGAAGACTTCCGGCTACAAATGCATCCGGCTGTATATGTCTGTAGCTTATAAATGCATCATAAACCCATTCTCTTTTTTCATTTTCAAATTCGTTACTCATAATTCTACTCCCTCTTAAACATCCTTAATCTCTTCCTGGTGATGGTCGATTATCGCTACATATTTTGCGGGAAATTTAGTTACATTTCCTGCTCCGTACTGACAGTCGGTAGTTACCAGTAACCCGGGAAACTCTTCACCAAAGGCGTCTACGTCCGGATTATCATGGCATTGAACTATTATTGGATTGAATATAAGAAGCTCCGATAATTTCATCATTTTCTCCGTCTATATCTTTAGATTTTTGTCAGTTTGGCAAACATGGCATACATAACCTTTGTGCCTGCCGTATCAAAATCAACCGTGACCTTAAAATCTTTAACATCGTCCACAATCTCTTTGACTGTGCCTGCACCGTACTTTATATGCTTTACTCTGTCGCCCTTGCCGTAATCAAGCTTATCTGCCTTTTTCATTCCCATTCCCTTTGAAAATGCAGCCAACGGCTTAGGCTTAACCGAAGCAGCAACAGGGCTTGCGGCTTTTTCAGCCCACGGTCTCGAAACATTTCCAAAGCTCACATCCCGCGATGTTGTAAAGCTGTCATTGCCACCGATATCAAAGTCATCATACTTTCTTGCTTTCGGAAGCTTATTGTCCATAAGCTTTTCGGGAATCTCTCGTATAAATCGGCTGACCGGATTATACTGAAACTCTCCTCTGTTCATTCGGCATCTGGCAAATGTAATCGTCAGATCATCCTTTGCCCTCGTTATTCCCACATATGCAAGACGTCTTTCCTCTTCCATATCCTCCGCATTACCGGTTGCAATAGTCATATGACTTGGAAATACACCGTCCTCACAGCCTGCAAGATAAATATTGGCAAATTCCAGACCCTTTGCAGCATGAATTGTCATCAGTAATGCCTTGGGTGTGTCATTTTCAATATCATCCGTAGCGCTGACCAGTGCCACCTCCTCGAGAAAACCGCTAAGCGTAGGCTCCGGCTCTGTATCCTCGTAATATGCGATTTTGTTCACCAGCTCATAGATATTTTCTATTCTGTCCGCAGCATCCTCTTCGTCACTTTCCTGCAGAAGTGTGATATAGCCTGTCTTTTCAAGGATATCGTCCATAAGTCCCTTCAGCCCGTACTCCGGTGCCGATGCCCGCATTACCCTGATCATATTTGCAAATCCTGTAATCTTCTTTGCCGCAGCTCCGATTGAAGGTATTCTGTCGGCCTCACAGCAGGCCTCGAAGAAAGTAAGTCCTCTGTCCTGAGCATAGCTGCTGACTCTGTCTATCGACGTCTGCCCGATTCCTCTCCTGGGCACGTTAATTACTCTTTTAACCTGCAGGTCATCTCTTGCATTGTCTACCATACGAAGATATGCCAGCATATCCTTTATTTCTTTTCTGTCATAGAAATTGACACCGCCCACCAGACTGTAGGGTATACCGTCCCTGACAAATGCCTCCTCAATCAGTCGTGACTGAGCGTTGGTTCTGTACAGTACAGCGCATTCGCCGAATGTGGTCCTGCCCTTTCTAACCGCTCTGTTTATCTCGTCCGCAATATATTCAGCCTCTTCATAGGCTGTATCAAACTGCCTGAAATGTATCAGGCTGCCTGTGCCTCGGTCAGACCATAAGGCCTTGTCTTTTCTTGCATAATTGTTCTTAATTACCGCATTTGCCGCATCAAGTATATTCTGCGTAGACCTGTAATTCTGTTCCAGCTTAACTACATAGGCATCGTCATAATTCTCTTCAAAATCCAGGATATTTCTAATGTTGGCACCCCTGAATTTGTAGATTGACTGATCGTCGTCACCTACAACACAGAGATTTTTGCATTTGCCCGCCAGCAGATGAATAAATTCAAACTGCGCCATATTGGTATCCTGATACTCGTCTACCATAATATATTTGAATCTCTCACGATAATTCTCCAGTACCTCCGGAAATTGCTTAAAAAGCTTTACGGTAAGAAATATAATGTCATCGAAATCAAGGGCATTGCTGTTCTCAAGTGCTATCTGATATTCCTTATAGCACGCTGCTATCTTCTGTTCCTCGTAGCCTACTGCCGTTACAGCGTATTTTTCATAACCGATAAGCTCGTCCTTTGCATTGCTTATTGCATTAAGTACAGTCTTTTCCTTCAACTGTTTATTATCTATATCAAGGGTTTTGAAGACCTGCTTCATAACCGACTTGGAATCATCCTCATCATATATTGTAAAATTGTTGTCATATCCCAGAAGGTCTATATGACGACGCAAAATTCTTACGCATGTGGCATGAAATGTTGCAACCCATACCTGATCAGCGCCAAAGCCTATGAGCTTGTCTACTCTTTCCCTCATCTCTCCGGCCGCTTTATTGGTAAATGTTATCGCCAGGATATTATATGGTGCCACTCCCTTATTCTCTATAAGATACGCTATTCTGTGTACCAGCACTCTGGTTTTCCCCGAGCCTGCTCCCGCCAGTATTAATACCGGCCCCTCGGTATGCATAACCGCATCCTTCTGTTCTTTGTTTAACGAATCGTAAATACTCATATAACCTCTAAAAAAATAGCGGGCCATCATGTAAGACAAGCCCGCCAAAAAACAAAATATTAAGCTAACTGGTTACCGCAATTAGGACAGAACTTTGCTCCGTTTGTAGCTGTACCGCAGTTAGGACAGAACTTTGCACCTGCTACAGGAGCTGCCTGACCCATCTGCTGCATCTGAGGCTGCTGCATCATCGGCTGTCCGTAGCCCATCTGAGGCTGTCCGTAGCCCATGTTCATCTGCTGAGCCATCTGCTGTCCCATCATCATGCCCATCTGCATCTGTACCATATCGGAAGCTACTCCGCTGCCACCTTTACCGAAGCTGTCAGCCATAGCTATCTTTGAATACTTATCTGTATTACCAATCATTGCCTGAGCTGCAGCCTTCTCCTGCATCTTCTTGATTTCTTCAGGATAGTTAAAGCTCTCAATGTTGAACTTTGTAATGCTGATTCCGTAAGGTGCCATCTCTGCATCAAGATCGCCTTTGATACCCTCTGCTATATTACGGGCATCAGCCTGAAGGTTGAACATATCCTTACCTTCTTTTGAAATCCATGACATAAGAAGCTGATCAAGGCTTGAGATGATAACTTCCTTAACATCCTCGATTGAATATACATTATGAATACCGGCAAGCTTATCAATTAACTTGTCACGGTCTGCTATAGCACAGTTAAATGTACCGAATGCTCTGATTGGAACACCGCCCGGTAAATCTGCCGCCAATTCAGGAATGCGAATGCTTATTGCATTCTTTGTTCCCCACTTAACTGTCTGCTCAAGAGTATTTATGAACAAAACCTCTGAACGAAGTCCTGAATTAAAGCCAAACTTGAATCCCTTAAGTGTTGAAAGGAAAGGAATTATCTGCGACTCAATATCATATTTTCCTTCATCCTCAAAAATACCTTCACATTTGCCATTATATAAGAAAATAGCATCCTGTCCCGGACGAATAAAGAGTACAGAACCCTTCTTAATTTCATCATTCTGCCATTTCCAGAAAAGCTGTCCCGGCTTCTGGTCTGCCCACTCAACGACGTTGGAAAGCTGGTCTTTAATAAATCCCATTTTTTTGTCCTCCTTTTGTATTAACATCCAACCCATTGGCGATAAAAGGAATAACTTACTATCAATTCGCCAACAAGATGATTATACCTTATAAGTACTGTTCAGTCTATATGTTTTATACCCCTACATTACCAAAATAGCGGCCCCTATTTTGACTGTTACTTATCCTTTTTGGTTTCTTTTTCCGCTTTTACTGTTGTTTCCGCCAGTTTCTCTTTATAGCCGTCCACAAGTTTCTCAATAAGAAGCTTTTTAACATAAACATCGGCTGACAATAAGGAAATAAACGAAAACATTGTCAGTACTTCTTTCTCATCCTCATCGGATGTTTCAAAAAGTCCTGCCGCGGTTTCATATTTTTCTTTAATATCATCGATAACCGCTATATTCTGCTTTTCTTCCTGTTCTCTTAAGACCTCATATATATCGACAAGTGAAATACTGTCCTCCTTGCCAAAATACGTTTCATTAAGTGGTCTTACTATTGTTTCAATATCGCTTATTGACAGGAAATACTTGAAATAGTAAATAATCAACAGGGTAATCATATGATCCTTGTTGTATTTTTTCTTAATTGGAGGAGGCAAAAGATCATTTTTTGCGTAATTATTTATCATGGTCTTTGTCAGGACCTTATCCTCTTCCTTATTTCTTGTTGTAGACCTGAGTCTGGTATCAAGGAAACTGGTCACCTGATCCATATACAGATCGATATTCGGAATATCCTCAGCCTTAATATAATCAATTCTGTTCAGGCTTTCGGTAATACTCTTCAGTAAATCATTTGTATCTATCGTCATAGTTAACTTTCCCCTACAGCATCCCGTTTACAATGACACAAAACAGTTTATATTTTTCCAAGTCTCTTAAATACAAGGTCATATCCGTCACATCCGTAATTCAGTGACCTGTTTACTCTGCTTATGGTTGCCGTTGACGCTCCTGTCTTTTCTGCAATTTCAAGGTAGGTCTTTTTCTCTTTAAGCATGTTTGCTACTTCATACCTCTGAGAAAGAGAAAGCAACTCATTGATTGTGCATAAATCTTCAAAAAAGTTAAAGCACTCCTCCTTGTTTTCCAAGGTAAGTATTGCTTCAAAAAGATGTTCTACCGCTTCTGTTCTGATTTTGTTATTCATAGTGTACCCTCCTACACATTCACACTTTAAAATTTTAGCACATTAAAGTCTTTCAGTAAATAACAAATTATTCTTCTGCAGTCTTTTCTTTTAAATCAGCACCTTCCTCAGTTTTTTTCCCTTCACCTGAAGGCTTGGCATCTCCCCCTGCATTCTCTTCAGTCTGTGCAGGATCTTCCATCATACATCTTCCGATAAATACCGCATTGTCCTCGATTGCAATTCCTTTAGTAGAAATATCCCCATACATCTTTGCTTTAGACAATATTTCAACTTTTTCACCCGCATTGATATTGCCTCTAAGAATTCCTGAAAGGCTTACGTTTCCTGCTGAAACATTTCCTTCTACCACACCTTCTTTGCCAACCACAAGTGAACCTGTACAGTTCACTTCTCCCGTAACCTTTCCGTCAACATGAAGTAAATCTCCGTCGCAGAAAATGTTTCCTTCAATAACTGTTCCGGCTCCGATAATAGTTCCTACCTTCTTTGAAAGATTCATACTGTCTCCATTCCGGGATTGCTATCCCAAACCTCACTAACCCTCTATTTTTAATACTGTACCGGGATCCACAAATTCTCCGTTCAGTCTTATTTGATATCCCAGTTTAAACTCTTCTTCTTTATTACCACTCATAAGCACATATATTGTGCCTCCCTGTGGAACAGTGTCACCGACATTTACATTCGGCTCAGTCTTCGCTCTGTATATTGTTTCGTAGCCGTTTCCGTGGTCGACAACAACCTGATACCCATAGGTCATTTCTTCCGTCACTTCGGTTACAATTCCCTCGCCTGTGGCCATAACTATGGTCCCGTTTTCTGCAGCAAATTCAAACAACGGTCTGGTAATCTTTTCTCCCCGAAGTCCGTCAGGCATAAGAACCTCGTCTTTATATTCCGGAAATATCATTGTTCCCGAAAGCGGAATTGCATTTGGTTTTTTCTTTTCCTCCGCCTCGGCTGTATATTCTGCTTCGGCTTCAACCTTTTTATTAACGGTTGTACTGAGAATATGTATTGTATTTGCCTGATTTTCCGTTTCAGCCCTTAATTCCTTATTTTCTTCGGTCAGTTTATCTATTGTCTCGGTATAGTATTCTTCATTTTGTCTATAGCGAATTGTATGATAGTTCATATATCCAATATAGACCGCAAGCCCCGCTATCACGACTGTAAGCAATACACCTCCAAATACCCTGCCCGCATAAGGAAGATTGTACTTCTTTACACCGGATGAAGATTTATCCGGAATAATCAATATTTCATAATTGGGTTTTCTTTTTATTCTGTGTTTTGCTTTCACAACTGTTCCTCCGATTCATGTATGATAGCAAATATTGCCATATAAATCAAATTTGAGGCCCGAAAAATGCAAAATATGCACTAAAAAATGAATAAAACGCGTTGTTTTTCATTTACTTTTTACCGTACTTATGCTATTCTAAATGCGTTGTAACATGAGTTACACATAGAGTTTAGTTTTTGGAGGAATAACATGAACAAGGGTACTGTAAAGTGGTTCAACAACCAAAAAGGTTACGGCTTCATCTGTGATGAGGCAGGCAATGACGTTTTCGTACATTACTCAGGACTTAACATGGAAGGCTTCAAGTCTCTTGAAGAAGGCCAGGCTGTAGAGTTCGAAGTAGTTAACGGCGAAAAAGGACCTCAGGCTGTAAACGTAACAAAGCTGTAATAAGTAACATTCTTATTACCATTTAATCATTAACACGAAGTGCCTTTTACGGAAATATATTGGGGACAATCCCCCGGGGGGAAAGCAACAGATCTTTTCGACTTTATGTTTTACGAATTAGCAATAGTTTAATGAATTAACAAAAGGACCGATTATATCGGTCCTTTCTGTTTGCAAAAAAATAATCTGTTTAATTATTCATCAATTTGACAACATCCTCAAATCTGAGCGGTCCGCCAAAAATATCAAGAGCGCTCCCAATCGTTACATCGATTTTATTCTGTCCTATTACCTGAAGCAATTCTATATCATCCGGTCCTTTTACACCTCCGGCATAGGTAACATTTATACCGTTCCATGATGCAAGCAGTCCGAGAAGCTCCACCTCTATTCCTCTCTGCTTGCCTTCCACATCTACTGCATGAATAAGAAACTCGTCAGCGTATTCGGAGAAATAATCCAGTGTATTTCTAGTTATGTCAACCGTTGTGAGGTTCTGCCACCTGTCTGTTGCAATATAATATCTGTCATCTTTTTTTCTGCAGCTGAGATCAAGAACCACATGCTCCTTCCCCACTGCATTAACCAGTTTTTTCAGGTTATCCTCATTTACCTTTCCGTCCTTAAACACGTAACTGGTAACAATAACATGACTTGCTCCGGCATCAATAAACTCCTGTGCATTGTCGGCATCAACACCACCACCTATCTGCATTCCGTTTTGATAAGCCCTTAGCCCCTTCAAAGCCTGCTGCCTTGAAAGTTCATATTCTTCGGTTCCCTTTTTATTCAACATAATAATATGCCCGCCGGAAAGATTATTTTCCTTATACAGATTGGCGAAATAGTCCGCTTCCTGCAGTGCCACAAAATTTTCTACCGCACCACCGTCACCGTCCCTTAACGTGCTTCCGACTATCTGCTTAACCTTTCCGTCATGAATATCTATGCAAGGTCTGAATTTCATAAAACCCTCCGCTACTTTTCAAGAATATCGCCGTCTCTGTATGCTTCAAGCAGCAATTCAAGCTGTCTGATGCTCTCCCCAAGTTCCTTACCTATATCCGTATCAGCAACACGTATTCTGCTTGATGCAAGCTCAATGGGGATTCTCTCGCATACAATATCTGATTCCGTACTTATTGCCACTTCCTTGCCTTGGAAGGGTTCATGGCTCACCAGAAACATACCGTGAGAATTGGCAACCAGTGTGTATCCCGCAATCCCTGTCTTTCCCTGATATGCCTTCGAGAAGCCTCCGTCGATTACAAGCAGCTTACCGCCGCATTTGATGGGAGTCTCCCCTTTCTTAAGTTCAACCGGTACATGTCCGTTAATAATATGCGAATTATCATAACCGAGGCCAAACTCGTCGAATATCTTATCAATAATTCTCTCAGTATCGTAAAGCCTGTAATAGGGGTTTTTCACTTCTTTATGTGTAGCAGTGTCTTCTATAAAATAACGCTCGAAGGTTGCCATTTTCTCTTTTCCGAATACAGGTGATACCGGCCCTGCCCAGATGTAATACAATACATCTCTGCCATAATTTCTTTCTGTATTGTCCTTTGAATAGAAACCCTTTCTTGCAAATGCATCCAATGCGTCATACAAAGCTTTCCCCTTGTATTCTTCACCGGCTACATTCAAACTGCAGAAGTTGCCATTTTCATCCATTGGTACACAACCGTGATACAAAAGATTGGAGTTGTGAATCTTATACATTGCTCCCTTTGAATACAGGAACTTTACATGCTTCTGAAGTTTCTCGTTATGCTTAAAGGCAGCCTTGAGTCTCTCCACTACAAGTTTTTCGTCCTCAGTAAGCTCATAAGGATTCTGTGGATCCACAGTAGGAAATTCACAATCTATAATCGGATACTCTTTGCCGTAGCACATAACCGTCTTCTTATCATAATCAATCTTGTCAAGAAGAAGTCTGTCCTCCATATGCCATTCCGGATGACGCTTTATAAGCTGTCCCTCCAGTTTGAACTGAAGTATCGTTATGGCCTTATGCATTTTCATATCCAGTTCCAAATCTCTTGTGTTGTAGGTATCGTCGTATTTGATTGCAAATGCACTGCAATCAACATTTGCATATGTCTTTAACGCAAAAGTTGCAAGGGGAACAAGATTAATTCCGTAGCCATCTTCAATCGTATCCAGATTCCCGTATCTGGCACTGTTTCTGATAACCGATGCTATGCAGGCCGTCTCTCCCGCAGCTGCTCCCATCCAAACAACATCATGATTTCCCCACTGTATATCAATGGAATTGTATTTCATAAGGGTATCCATTATTATATGAGGGCCTTTGCCCCTGTCGTAAATGTCTCCCACTATATGAAGGCTGTCCACAACCATTCGCTGAATCAGTTCGCACAGTTCAACAATAAACTGCGGTGCGCTTCCGATTCTTATTATTGTATGAATAATCTCGTTATAATAAGCTTCCTTATCCTCAAGTTCTTCCTTCTCTGTGATAAGTTCTTCTATTACATAAGAGAAATCCTTCGGAAGCGCCTTTCTTACCTTTGATCTGGTATATTTTGAAGAAACGTGGGATAGCATATGTACAAGTCGGTGAAGAGTTACATTGTACCAGTCATCCAGATACTCTCCCTCTTCCTCCTCTGCAATAGCCAGTTTCTCCTTTGGATAATAGATTAATGTCGCCAATGACCTCTTATCCCTTTCGGTAAGGGTATTACCAAATTCTTCGTCTATTTTTCTTCTTACCGACCCGGAGCCGTTACGCATAACATGGTTAAACTGCTCATACTCTCCGTGAATATCCGTCATAAAATGCTCGGTTCCCTTTGGCAGGTTCATTATTGCCTGAAGATTGATAATCTCCGTAGAGGCTGCTGCCACATTTTGAAACTGCTTGGATAAACTTTTTAAATAAGTTAACTCGATATCTTTCATACTTTTTCAAATACCCTAATGTTTCCGCTTATTTCTTGATTACATCTGTATGGCGCTGTCAATCACATCACTCATATCATACATTCCGGCAGGTTTTCCGCTCAAAAACTTTGCTGCGGCAATTGCACCCTTTGCAAATACTGCTCTGCTGTAGGCCGTATGTGAAAGTGTTATAACCTCATCTGTACCTGCAAAAATAACATCGTGGTCGCCTACAATAGAGCCTCCTCTTACTGCAGAAATACCGATTTCCTTCTGCGGTCTCTTTTCTCTTCTGCTGCTTCTGTCATATACATATTCGTATTCGTTGTTAAGCTCTTCATTGATGCTGTCAGCAAGTGCGATTGCCGTTCCGCTGGGTGCATCAAGCTTCTGGTTATGATGCTTCTCGACTATCTCAATATCAAATCCTGCCTTTGAAAAAACTGCTGTTGCTTCTTTAACAAGCTTAAGAAGCGTGTTGATTCCAAGACTCATATTGGCAGATTTAAGAATTGCTACCCTGGCTGAGGCATTTTTCATATTTTCAAGTTGCTCCGGCGACAATCCTGTTGTACAAAGGACAACCGGAACCTGTCTGCTTGTTGAATAATTCAGCAAAGCCTCAACTGCTGCCGCATTGGCAAAGTCAATAATTACGTCAGCTTCCACATCACATTCTCCTATAGACTTAAATACCGGATATGTATTGGTAATATGGTCCGACACGTCTACGCCTGCCACTATCTCAATATCACTATCTTCGGAAATAAGGTTTGTTATCATCTGACCCATACGTCCGTTACATCCATGCATAATTACTCTTACCATATCTATTTCTCCTTCAAAATAAAAAGTTTACCAATTAATTGAAAATAGGAAAGACTGCGACAGCAATCTTTCCTATCATTGTACCATAGTTTTTAACCTATTGTTAACGAATGTTGCTTTCGCTTGCTTCTCTTGCGAGTCTTGCATTTAAGCTGCTCTCAGAATCGTTATTCTGTGAAAGAATTCCATAATTCATCATAGCGTTGCGAAGCTTCTCAACATTTGCATCTTCCATAACCGTAAGAGGTCTTCTGATTCCGTCTGTACATTTTCCGAGAAGGTTCATAGCCTTCTTAACAGGAATAGGATTAACCTCACAGAACAGTGCATCGATAAGTTCGATTGCTTCAAGCTGCATTCTGCAGCTCTCTGCTACATTTCCGTTAAAATAATTCTCGCAGATATCATGTGTCTGCTTTGGTGCAACATTGGAAAGAACTGAAATGACACCCTTTCCGCCAAGGCTTAAAATAGGAACGATCTGGTCATCATTACCTGAGTAGAGATCAACCTTTCCGTCTGCCTTTGACATCAGCTTTGCGATAGCTGAAATGTTACCGCTTGCTTCCTTTACACCTACAATATTCTTAACCTCAAAACAAAGCTTGATAATTGTATCCGGTGCCATTGTAACGCCTGTTCTTCCGGGGATATTGTAAAGAAGAATCGGAACATTTACAGAGTTTGCAATAAGCTTGAAATGCTCGTATAAACCCTTCTGTGTAGCCTTGTTATAGTAAGGAGTAACAAGAAGAAGTCCGTCCACTCCTGCCTTCTGTGCTTCACGTGAAAGGTAAATTGCTGTATCTGTTGAGTTAGAACCTGTTCCTGCGATAACGGGAATTCTTCCTGCGACCTTCTCAACACAATACTTAATTACATTAAGATGTTCTTCATGTGAAAGTGTAGATGCTTCACCTGTTGTACCGCATACAACAATCGCATCTGTACCTCCTGCAATCTGCTCCTCGATTATGTTTGCAAATGCTTCATAATCAACTTCAAGATTTTCTTTCATCGGTGTAATGATAGCTACACCTGCTCCTGTGAAAATTGCCATTTTCATACCTCCTTAAAAATCCAGGTACCGGTATCCACGATTCATAGCGTAAAAAAACCGACACCAAAAATGGGGTCGGTTTTGTAATAGTCAAAATCGTCGATAGCTCCCCATCTTAGTTAAGATGACAGTCATAAGATTCTTAATCCTATGCCCAAGGCAACATGTTCAGCCCATGTCCCTTTCGGCGCTTCTCCCTTTCACTGTTCTTCACCTGTGCCTGTCACATCCAAACAGTTACTTATTAGTCGCGCAACCTCTATCTGTGTTACGAGTGTTAATATAGCACCGTAAATTAACTATGTCAAGTATGAAAAAAACTTCACTCAATGTGTTCCATGTCCGACAGTTTTCCGCGCCAATACTCTGAGGGAACATAGTCCTCGCAGAATGTTTCGTCAACATGCACGATTTCTTCTCCCATAACCGGATCGACGGCATCTACGCTTTGCAAGCCGTCTCCTTCTCCGATATAAAATGCTTCCTTCCCCAAAGATAACCATTCATCACCATAATTTGCTATTATCATGCCGTCATCATATATACTGCACGAATCACCCTGTAATATCGGCATTGCGTAGCATATCAGTATTTGATTCTTCGAATTAAGCGTTAATAACAAAAAAACACCTTCATTAGTATTTACATTCTTTGTACATGCAGCCATATATGATTTCCCTGCCAATTCAAATTCGTAAGCATTTGTCCGGTAATCATACCTGTTATATTCTGCCACTCCACCAGAAGTTTCCTGATTTGTTTGTATTCTATATGCTGCATTTTTTACATATCTCGGGCAATCTTGACAATTCAAAATTGAATCATAGAAATAATACGCTATACTACAAGGACTTTTTTCTATTTCCTCTTTTTTCCTTTCCATACACAGTGTTTCAAATTCCTGCGTGAATTTCATCGGTGCGTATTCTTCAAAATATGCTGTCATTTGTTCTGAATATACATTGGTATATACTCTTCCCATAACTTCATCACAGTCTTCAAAAAGGATTTCCTTTATCATATTTATTCCTTCGGTATCCATAAGAAGCGGTTCCGAACGTTTACCCAAACTGTATCCTTTTCCATTTCCCATAACTTCATATGACAAAATTTCGTACCGAAAAAAAGGTTGTTTTTCGTTACTCGGATAATAACCATAAAGGCCGTTTCCTCTCGTGACTACTTCCATGCTGTATTCGGCAATCATTTCTCTGACTTTTTTTACTTGTTCCTCATTGAGCGGATAATCAACAACGCAAAAATCACCAACAACAAAACTGGATAAAGCCTGTTCATCCGGATACATTTTTATATTAATACACTCCTGCGGACTTTCATCATATTCCAAATGTACAACCATGTTTACTTCGTATATATCCTCAGGAGCAAATGTAGCTCTTGCTATTTCATCATCTGGATCAATCTGATAATTCTGTTGTTCGACCTGTTCAAACTGCTCAGTGCTTTCCTTCCGGTTTCCGCATCCGTACAATACACAAACTATTGTCAGAAATGTCAAAATCAAAGTTTTTTTCATAGGTTTGAACCTTTCTGTTAAAGGCAGTATCATGCCTGTTTATTACCTCTCATACAATTCCAGTCGATTCCAAGTTTTGTACATACAGTCTTTCCACCCGTAAGGTCAGTAACAAATTCAATAAACGAATCTGTATAAGAATCCGGAAGGTTTATTAAAAGGCTCACCTTATCGCTGTATTCCTCACTGACTACCGCCGCTTCATAGCTGTCCAGCTTATATTTGATTTTTCCTAATGTCCGATAATCAACAACGCAACTTATGTTTCTGCTAAGTCTGCAGGTAACAACCGACGCGTTGTCAAGCGCCGCCGAAAGTGCATCCGTATATGCTCTGAGAAGTCCTCCCGTTCCCAAAAGAACCCCTCCGAAATACCTCGTAACGCATACAAGCACATTCGTAAGTTCTCTGCCAGCCAGCATTTCAAGCATTGGTCTTCCGGCTGTACCTGAGGGTTCTCCGTCATCGGAATACTTCTTTATCTCCCCTCCTTCACCAAGAATAGCAGCATAGCAAACATGCTTTGCCTGATAATGCTTCTTTCTCAGTGTCTCAACATGATTACTTATCTGTGAATCGTCCTCTATATGAAAAATGTTGCAGATAAAGCGTGATTTTTTTTCCGTTATTTCACCCTCTGCCTCTTCCATGATTGTAATGTACTGCGTTATTTCCATCCGTTTTCCCAAGCCTAAAACTCTTAAATATTTACAAAAAACGATATATGTCCCCGACTGTGGGCGCAATATATTTTGCTCCCGACTTCGTAAGTTCCTCCTCGGTACCGAATCCATACAGAACACCGATACAGTCTATTCCGACAATAGATGCACCCTCGGCATCAAATCTGGTATCGCCCACAAGTACCGCTTCCGATTTGTCCGGATTTCCAAACTGTTCCAGCGCGTAAGCCACAATATCACATTTTTCTCCACGTCTTCCATCCAGTGTTGCTCCGGCAACAATATCAAAATACTTGAGGATTCCGAACTTTTCCAAAATCTGAATTGTGAATTTTTCCGGTTTTGAAGTAGTCACCGCTATTTTTCTTCCGGATTCTTTTATTTGCTTAAGAAGCGTGTCTATTCCGTCATAAGGAACATTCTCAAACAACCCAACTTTTGAATAATACTCTCTGTACCTTTTTATGGCTTCATCGCACTGCTCATCATTAAAGCCTTCAAACGTAGTAAAGGAATACTTAAGCGGAGGACCGATATACTTTCTAAGCTCATTCCTGTCCTCAACAAGTACTCCCATTTCTCTCAGTGCTTTTTGTATTCCCTTTGTTATACCTTCACTTGAATCGGATATCGTTCCGTCAAGATCAAAAAAAATATACTTATACATATCATTTTGCGGCATCTACACATCAGTCGTTTTCTTTTTAAGGACAACCTCTCTGATACCAAATTCCTCTCCATTAATCAATCTTTTTATATTATCGATGTGCTTGCAATAAATCACCAATGTAGCAACTAGAATAATCGCCACAAACCAAATGTTTTTGTCCACGAGCCAAACGTATATCGGAAACAGTGTAATGGTCGTAAATGTTCCGATAACAATCTTGTCCGAAAGAAATACAACAACCAGGAAAATGATGCCGATAACAATAAACGCAAGCCAGTGAATTCCCAGAATGCTGCCGAAAAATGTTGCAAACCCCTTTCCTCCTTTGAACTTCAGATAAAAAGGATAGATGTGCCCCAAAATAACGCAGGTTGCAACAACATACTGCAAATAAATGTACTCACTAAAAAAGAACTTTGCCACAAGTACCGGAATGCAGGCCTTCAGAATATCACACAGCCCTACGATTACCCCCCATTTCATACCGGCAAGAATTGCGGTATTGGAAGCACCAAAATTGCCCGAACCTCCGCCTCTGAAATCCTTATTAAGTTTCCGCGAAACCATATACGACGGGCTGACAGTACCTATTAAATAAGCAATCACGCCGGCCACAACATATACGATAATAGTTTGATTATCAGCCATCGAAAACTCCCCTTCCGAAGAAATCATTTTAGCCATGCACCACATTTCTTTGAAATTATGGTACATTTTTTAACAAAAAAAGGCAACATTTTATTTATTTACCTAAATGCATAAGGTATAATTCAGATATGTTATTTAAAAATAAAAAATATATAACATTAGGGGAAAATAATATGAGCATGAACAAAAAATACGTTTACAGAACAATAATGACAGGCTTTGCTTTTATGTCCATCATGTCCTTCTGGCAGATGTACGACAATATTGTTCCTTTGATTCTCAAAAATTCCTTCAGCATGAATGAGGTATGGATTGGTGTCATCATGGCCGTTGATAACGTCCTTGCTCTCTTTTTACTTCCTATTTTCGGGACCTGGTCGGATAAGGTATCAACAAAACTTGGAAAACGTATGCCCTTCATTATCTCCGGAACAATTCTTGCTGATATCTGCATGTTCTTTATGCCGATTGCAGACAATGCAAGAAATCTTGTATTGTTCCTTATAATGACAGGTCTAGTTCTGTTATTTATGTCATTTTTCCGTTCACCAGCTGTTGCACTTATGCCCGATATCACTCCGAAGCCACTTCGAAGCAAGGGCAATGCCATTATTAACCTGATGGGCACTGTCGGAGCAATTTTTGCTCTTATAATGATTCCAAACATTGTGGACGACGGACTTACACCAAACTATCAGCCTCTGTTTATTTCAATCATTATTTTTATGATTGTATCTACACTGGTTCTGGTCTTCACGGTAAAGGAAAATGCATGGGCAGAGGAGGCACACCTTGAAAATGAAGCCCTTGCTGCCGAGGACGAAGTAGCCTCTGACGAACCCGAAGTGACCTCTGACGAACCCGAAGCAGCCTCTGACGAACTCGAAGCAGCCTCACAAAAGCTCCCGAAGGATAAAAAGAAAAGCCTTATCTTTATACTCCTTTCGGTTGCCTTCTGGTATATGGCCTACAATGCTGTTACAACCGCATTTTCAAGATACGCCACAGAGGTATGGCATGCCGAAAGCGGTTCATATTCCTACTACCTTCTGATTGCCACCGTTGCCGCAATTGTAAGCTATATTCCCATCGGAATTGTTTCCGGTAAATTCGGAAGGAAGAAGGTAATAATTGCAGGTGTAATCGGTCTTGCACTGGGCTTTGCCGGATGTGGTTTTGCTACAGATGCAGGTCCCTTTGTAATAGCAATGTTCGTTGTTGTAGGCGTATCCTGGGCCGCAATCAACGTTAACTCTTTCCCCATGGTTGTTGATATAGCCAGTGACGGTGACATTGGTAAATTCACCGGTTACTACTACACCTTTTCCATGGCGGCACAGGTTCTCACACCTGTACTTTCCGGAGTATTTCTGCAATATGTATCATACAAATCACTGTTCCCATATTCAGTGATTTTCTCAGCACTTGCACTTATAACAATGCTGCAGGTAAAGCATGGTGATACATTACCCGCAGCTAAAAAATCTCTTCTCGAGCATTTGGATGTGGATGACTGATCGGTCCTGCCAACATAATCAAACAAGTAACAAAAAAGGTCTTCTCTCGAAGACCTTTTTTATATATTCATTTATACCAGTTTGTTATAAAACGGCGTGCAGTCCAGCGTTGCGAAGTAATCCTTCGGCTCTTCTGCACGTCTTATCATTTCTACGGTTCCGTCTTCCTTAAGCAGAAGCTCGGCGCTTCTCATTTTTCCGTTATAGTTATATCCCATTGAATGACCATGAGCACCTGTGTCATGGATTACAATGAAATCACCCTTATCAATCTTGGGAAGTTCTCTGTCTATGGCAAATTTGTCATTGTTTTCACACAAAGAACCTACAACATCATATACATGGTCGCAGGGAGCATCTTCCTTGCCAAGAACTGTAATGTGGTGGTAAGCACCATACATAGCCGGTCTCATAAGGTTAACTGCACAGGCATCAAGTCCTATGTACTCCTTATGTGTGTGTTTCTCATGAATTGCTGTTGCCACAAGCGCACCGTAAGGTCCTGTCATAAATCTTCCGGACTCGGTAAATATTGAAATGTCATCCATTCCCGCAGGAACAAGAATCTCCTCATAAACCTTGCGAACGCCTTCACCGATTATTCTGATATCATTTGGTGTCTGGTCCGGGCGATATGCTATTCCGATTCCACCGGAAAGATTGATAAATGCAATGTGCATTCCGGTCTGCTTATTTACTTCTACCGCAAGCTCAAAAAGCTGCTTTGCAAGCTGCGGGTAATAATCATTTGTTACTGTATTACTTGCAAGGAAAGCGTGAATACCAAGATTTTTAACACCCTTTTCCTTAAGAATTTTTACGCCCTCAAATACCTGCTCTGTTGTAAATCCGTACTTTGCATCTCCCGGGTTATCCATAATTCCGTTGCTTAAGGTAATCGTTCCGCCGGGATTGTATCTGATGGAAACAGTCTCGGGAAGTTTGCCGATAATTCCCTCAAGGAAATCAATATGTGTAATATCATCAAGATTGATTATTGCACCCGATTCGTAAGCATATTTGTATTCTGCTGCAGGTGTCTCATTTGACGAAAACATAATATCGTTTTCACCCATTCCCGCAGCCAATGCAAGGGTGATCTCATTTGCGGAAGCGCAGTCACAGCCAAAGCCGTAATCCTTGAAAATAGATAAAATCCTTGGATTTGGAAGAGCTTTGACAGCAAAATATTCCTTAAAGCCTTTGTTCCATGCAAACGCTTCTTTCATTGCCTTCGCATTGGCTCTGATGCCCTTCTCATCATAAATATGAAAAGGAGTGGGATAAGTTTTTGTTATCTCCTCTATCATTTCTTTGTTTACAAATGGTAATTTGTTCATTCTTCTTCTCCTTAAAATCTTTCTTCGGTAAATGTGTGGACTGCCCTGCTCCTGCAACAAGTGCGCGCAAAGCTGTGCTCCTACAACAAGTGCGCACGAAGCTCTGCACCGTCAAGTGGGCTCAAATATGCGGGTGGGACATCAAATACGGTCTTGCAGCCGGTCATACCTTCCTTGTTCATACGCATAACGGCTCTGCCGAAGGCAACAATAACGCTGGCTGTAAATTCCGGATTGGAATCAAGCTTAAGGCTGTATTCGATTACATGCTTGTGCTCTTTGTTAAGTCCCGTAACACCGGTTCTGAACACAAATCCTCC
The DNA here is from genome assembly GCA_045639685.1 of Lachnospiraceae bacterium. Taxonomy (GTDB): domain Bacteria; phylum Bacillota; class Clostridia; order Lachnospirales; family Lachnospiraceae; genus Colinaster. The sequence continues at coordinate 7,909 of JAZUDO010000030.1, read as the reverse complement.
GTGAGGAATTCCACTGTGATTAGCCTTAAGTTCCTCCTCACTTATAAAATGAACGGTTGTATCGTACTCATCAAAATAATTGGGCATTGTCTTGATTTCATTTTCGATTCTTGCAAGGTCAGCGCCTTCCTCTGCCACTACAAAACACTCCCTTATATGCTTCTGTCTTGTGGTAAGTGTCGGGTTCTCACCTGCTCTTACAGCTTCAAGGGCACTCTCAACAGGAATTGTATACTGCTTTCCGTCCTTTACTCCCTCGATACGTCTTATTGCATCAGAATGTCCCTGGCTTACGCCTTTGCCCCAGAAGGTATAATCATTGCCCTCGGGAAGAATACAATTGGCATACAGTCTGTTAAGCGAGAACATGCCGGGATCCCATCCACAGCTAATCATAGCCACATGACCGTTTTCCTTTGCAACCTTATCAACATTATCAAAATGCTCCGGTATTCTTGCATGTGTGTCAAAACTGTCTATTACATTAAAATACTTGGCATATTCCGGCGTCTGCTTCGGCAAATCCGTGGCACTTCCTCCACATATAAACAAAAGGTCCACTTTGTCCCTGTAGTTTTCAACATCAGCCACATTAACAACCGGGACACCCGGTGTGTTTGTCTTCAAATCCATTGGATTTCTTCTTGTGAAAAATGCCACAAGTTCCATATCATCGTTCTGTCTGATTGCACTCTCGATTCCTCTTCCGAGATTTCCGTACCCAAGTATTGCTACTCTCATATAATTCCTTTCCGGCAAATGCCTAAAAATAATATTCTTTTATGTTCAAGCTTTTTCCAAAAGCTCAATTTTGTTCTTTAATGCCTCTTTCATTATTTCCACAAGGTTTCTCTTTCCGGAATAAAGGCAGGTATCGTCCTCGTTCCCCGTCAACTCTCCCGTAAGAACATTTGTGGAATCCGTTATCAGCCTTATTTGCCCCTCTGCAACATCTGTATGGTAAATGACTGCTCCTTTAAGTTCGAAGCTCTTATCCGTAAGAATAACGACCTTTTTGCCCTCACTCACAAGCTTGTCAAGCTCTTCCCTAAATTCTTCCAAAAGAGCTGACTCTGCCAGAACATATAGTCTCAGTTCGCAATCCTTAAGCATATGAAGCATTTTGTCCTTTATGTGACGTTCGGAAGAAATGGTTATATATCCTTCCTCAATTTCAGTCTTCTTAGGCTGTTCCTTAACAAGTCTTTTGGCAACCGTCGAAAGATTTCTCATACAGTTTTCCGAAAAATCCTCAACACTGTTGGCAATATATTTTTTTGCTTCCCCCTCTTCCATAACTGCGGCGCCCTTTGTAACAAGAGCGCTTAAGGCCGCATAGGCATTGGACTTGGAAATTCCCGTAACCTTTGAAACCTCGTACCCGGTCATTGCTCCCTGCTTAAGCATCTCATTATATACAGTTGCTTCCTGTCTGGTAAGTCCAAACTCGGTTAAATCATCAATGAATCCCATATAAAAATTCCTGTTAATATCTGCCGGCTGGGCCGCTAGGTTGTTCTACGGCTACAAGCCGTTGTTAGTTGTGAACCACCAAAGAGGCTATTTCTCGCTGCTTAGCAAAGCTATTTCTTGCTGCTATTTCTCGTTGCTTAGACGCGGTTATTAGGTGCCACAGCAGATAAAATGAAAAAAAAGTCATTTTTATCTGCCTAAATATTGCATTTTGGGCAGATAATTATTCACTTTTTGATTTCTTATCCGTCTCAATTCCTTAGGATAGGCGGATAATTTCATCAAACTGTTCATTTAGTCCGTCGAAAAATGAATTTTGGGGCAGATAATATTACAATTTGTTCTTCCTTATCTGCCTTTATGCCTTTGAATCCTGCCTCTTCGTCTTTTGACAGGCGAATACTTTCATCAACGGATGGTTTTTTCTGAAATTAAAAATCAACTGCGGGCACATCTGCATACCCGGTTGTTTATTTCTATTACTGTGCAGCAAAATAGGTGTTCCTTTTTGGGAACACCTAGATAATATAACTAACCTTCATATTTGTCAATATACTTATATACAACATTTTTCAATCCGAACCTAAACATTTTCAATCTGCCAATCGATGGGAGTCTCTCCGTTGGCAACCAGAAAATCATTACACTGCGAAAAATGCCTGCATCCGAAGAAGCCACGATAAACCGATAAAGGACTCGGATGTGGTGCCTTAAGAATCAGATGCTTTGGATTATCAAGCATTGCTGACTTCTTCTGTGCCGGCGAGCCCCAAAGAAGATAAACAATCGGACGATCCTGAGCATTTACTTCACGAATAAGTGCATCTGTAAACTGCTCCCAGCCTTTATCCTTATGGGCAAATGCCTCATGGGCACGAACCGTAAGAACCGTATTGAGAAGCAATACACCCTGGTCGGCCCATTTCTTCAGATAGCCGTTATTTGGTATATAGCATCCCATGTCATCCTGCATTTCTTTATAAATATTCTGCAGTGACGGTGGAATCTTCTTCTGAGACTGAGGAACAGAAAAGCTCAAACCATGAGCTTGATTCTCCTCATGATAGGGATCCTGTCCTATAATTACCACCTTAACCTTGGAAAGGGGCGTGTAATGCATGGCATTAAATATATCATCGCTTGGCGGGTATATCACATGCTCGCTGTATTCCTGCTTCACAAAGCTGTAAAGCTGTTTGTAATAATCCTTTTTGACTTCCCTCTGCACACAGGGCAGCCAGTCATTTTTTATGGCAGCCATATTATACCTTTCTCGGCAAATCAATCTACAATCTTACATCGATTCCGTTGTCCTGCATATATTCCTTGACTTCACGAATCTCCAGTTCCTTAAAATGGAACAGGCTGGCGGCAAGAACTGCGTCCGCATGACCTTCTGTTACCGCTTCCGTAAAATGCTCAAGCTTTCCGGCACCTCCCGAAGCAATAACAGGTATTCCCACAACATCCGAAACTGCTCTTGTAAGTTCAATGTCAAAGCCTTCCTTTGTCCCGTCACAATCCATACTGGTAAGCAGGATTTCACCGGCTCCCAATGCCTCCGCTTTCTTTGCCCATTCAATGGCATCAATACCGGTATCAATACGACCTCCGTTAAGATATATGTTCCATCCGTCGAAGGGTTCTCGCCTCTTTGCATCAATTGCGACTACAACACACTGACTTCCGAATTTCTCCGCAGCTTCTCTTATAAGCTCAGGTCTCTTGATTGCTGCGCTGTTAACTGCAACCTTATCCGCACCTTCACGCAAAATAACCTTAAAATCCTCAACCGTTCTGATTCCACCTCCTACTGTAAATGGAATAAACAGTTTCTTGGCAACCTCTCTTACCATATCCACAACGGTATTTCTTCCGTCACTGCTGGCGGTAATATCCAAAAATACCACTTCGTCCGCTCCGGCCTTATCGTATGCCGTTGCGCACTCCACAGGGTCTCCCGCATCACGCAGATTCACAAAATTAACACCCTTTACAACTCTTCCGTTATTAACATCCAAACATGGAATAACTCTTATTGTATGCATTATCTGTCCTCGTCATTTCATTCTAAAGCATCAGAAAATTCTTAAGTATCGTCATGCCCACACCGGAACTTTTTTCCGGATGGAACTGACAACCGAATACATTGGCTCTTTCAACCGCTGCATGTACCGTCACACCGTATTCAGTGGTAGCAACCACATCACTTATTTCTCCTGCCTGAAGATAATAGGAATGGACAAAATAAACGAATTCCCCATCCTCTATTCCTTCAAAAAGTTTTCCCTTTCTCGGCTGTTCAAGCTTGTTCCAGCCAATCTGCGGAATCTTATATCCTATTTCCTTTGGGAAACGTACTATCTTACCGGGCAAAAGTGAAAGTCCCTCCACTCCCGGCGCTTCTTCGCTGCTGTCAAACAACAGCTGCATTCCCAGACATATTCCAAGAAATGGTGTACCCTTATCTACAATCTCATGAATTACATCAACCAATCCGTATAAATGCAATTTTTCCATTGCATCGCCAAATGCACCGACTCCCGGGAAAATGACCTTATCCGCCGAAAGAAGAATCTCCTTATCTCTGGTAATCAAAGCCTCTTCTCCAAGAAACTGAACTGCCTTTTCAACGCTCTTGATATTACCGGCATCATAGTCGATTATTGCTATCATAAAAACTCCTCACTTTGAACAATTATACAATGCGATTGCCCTAAGGCAATCGCATCATTATTAATTCAATATTACACTTGGATCCTCCGGAAGCATGTCCAGTTCCTCCGGAAGCATATCATCCATGTCGCCGCTTTCCTCCGGCTGTACTTCATCGGTAACACCGGAATCAATATTATACGACTTTCCCTCTGCCCAAGCTCTCACTGCTTCATTGTACTCAACCTTGCTTGGATTTTCAACAATACTCTTGGCATCCGCTTCAGACAATCCAAAGGTCTTAAGTCCCTCCAGAATCCTACTGTATTCGCTGTTAACCTGATTCTCCACTCCCAGTTCCTGTGCCACAGCCATTAATTGGGGATACTCTCTGACACCTTCCAAAAGCGCATTAAGAGCCTCCATTTTCATACCCAGCTGCATATAATTCTCATAGGAATCTGCTCTTCTTGTAAGCAGCATAATGGTCATGGATTTATCGTATATCGCCTTGTCTTCACCTTCCAATTCCATTCCATAGAGGTCTGAATAAGCTGTTTCATAGTCCTGATTGTCAAATGCATATCTTGCCTGCTTTTTATTTAAAAACTCTGTAAGGAAAACACTCAGAATAACAATCGCTGCAAGAATCGAGAGACATAATATAATAGTATTTCTGACCCTCTTTTTAGGAAGCTTCTTTTCAGGCTTTGCATTCGCATCCTGCGCTTTTTCTGCCTTATCTTTCTTTTCTTTCTTCGGCTTCTTCTTTTTTCCTTTTCCCGAATCGCCCTCTGAATCTCCGTCTTCGGGTTTATTACGGATATCCTTTTCTTCGCCTTCGGTTTCAGCCTTCTCATCGCCGCCCTTTTTATCTTTCTTATCTTTCTTACCTTTTTTCTTTTTCTTCTTGCCTTTTTCGTTCTCTTCCGAATCTATTTCACTGAGAATCTTGGCATTTTCATCTGTAATTCCGGTTTCACTCTGCTCCGGAACAACAACCTCTTCTTCATCCTCTTCGGTAAGAGCACTTAAAAGTCTGGCAAAAAATCCCTTTTTCTTCTCACCTTCAGCCTTGCCCGCTTTTTCCTCGCCTTCGGCTTTTTCAGCCTTTTTCTTGCTCTTCTTTTCCTTTTTCTTCTTGCCCCCCGCAGCCTCTTCGCCGGCAGTTTCTTCCTCATCAAAATTGGGAGCACTCACCTCGGGAGTTTCAAGCATCGACTGATCTACTGCAATATTGTTATCAGCCTTTTCCAAGGTATCCTTTATATCACTGATATTCTCGTCATCGCCAAACATTGAAAGAATATCTGTCATCTCCGTATCAGCACCGATAGCATTCTTCTCTTCCGGGACCTCCTTGGCAGCATTAAGCATTGCCTCTATTTCTTCCTCAGACATGTTCAGATCAAGTTCAATCTCCTGTGGTTCATCCGCAGCATCATTCGCAGGCGCTGCAGCCTGTTCTGAAGAACCGTCCTGAAAAACATCTACCTCTCCGGCAACAGGTTCACTACCCAAAACATCATTCTCGGCAACGTCTTTAGTAGTATTCTCTTCCCCCGTCTCTCCGGATTCTTCCAAAACCTTATCATCCGGCAATATCTCATTCTCTGATTTCTTTTCGGGAATATCGGCCAGTTCTTTTTCATAAGAATCCGCAAATTCTTCGTCTTCGCCGAATACTTCCTCTTTCTCTTCAGAGTCGTCTTTTTCTGCCTCTTTAGGTTCTCCTTCCGGATAAACAACCGGACCTATTGAATTAAGTAAATCATCCAAATAATCTGTATCAACTGCCATATTTACCACCAAAAATAGTCCAAAAGTATAAGATATATTATCATAAATTCATCAAAAATTCCACAGGCCCCATGGTAACACACTCGCAGGATTCTTTGATTTCCGGAGTGGCAAATGCCAACGTAGGATGAACTCTGTACATTTTTGACTTTTTGTTGAACAACGCAAGCTTTTCAAATGCAAATCTGATTACGGTAGGGTATGTCATATCCACACCCACCTCCAATATCAAAAGAGGCTTGTTAATTGTAGACTGCAGCCATTTGTTGTACTCCTGCCATTTTTCGAGATATCCGCCTTCATTATAATGCTCCATGGGAAGACGGTTAAAAACAACCTGTTTTCCGCAATGAGGACATTTGGGAAGATCATTTTCCATATATTCTTCTTCAAATGGAAGCAGTTCATGATTACAATCTTCCGGACATTGGAAAAATCCGAACCCACCACAGGGTGCAACAATTCTTTCATTTTCAAGTCTGCTCTTTAATATCAGATCGTCTGTACAGGTTGTTATCACATAATAATCTCTTCCCTGCAGAGCATCCGCAAGTCTGTTGTAGGCTTCAACAATATTTGTATCGACATGAGTGCGAATATATCTTAGTTTTTCTGTCTCTTCTATGCCCTTTTCACCCGGAATAACAGTATTAAAGCCCTCACCCAAGCCTATAATAATCTTTTCATATTTATCAAATTCAATCTTCATTTATTAAAACCTTTTCTCAATATAATACCCGGCTTTTACAATGCCGATGTCATCTTCAAAATAAAAGCCGAGAAAATCTCGGCTTTCATCTGCATTTAATTCAAAAGGAACCCGTCAATAACCCTTATCAAATCACCTATCTCCGGCTTTGAAAGCTGGGCATCGGCCCCAAGTTCTTCACCTTTCTTCTTCATCTCATCATTAACAAGGGAAGAGAAAAGAATGACCGGAATATTCTTGGTTGAGGAACTATCCTTTAACAGTTTAAGGAGATGATGTCCGTCCATTATCGGCATCTCTATATCGGTTATAACAAGATTCACCATCTTCTCAAGAATACCCTTTTGTGAATAATCCATTATTTTTTCGTAACAATCCCTGCCGTTCTTTGTACTGATAATCCTGGTATAACCGGCCTTTTCAAGGCAACTGACAAGAAGAGTATTAAGAAGCAGCGAATCCTCCGCAATTAATATCTGAAAGTCGCCTCTTTTTTCATTGGGTTCAATATGTTCAAGATCTTCCGAGCGAAGTCCGGTATTGGGATTAATGTATGTAACAATTCTCTCAAAATCAAGTATAATAATGAGCTTTCCGTCTATCTTAATGATACCGGTGGAAACCCCGTCCTGAGCATGTGCAATTGTTGCATCCGGATTGATAATGTCTCCCCAGCTTACACGATGTATACCCATAACAGCATCAACGTGAAATGCTATATCAAGATTATTAAAATTTGTAACAATAAAAAGGCCTCCGGGCTCTGATGAACCCAGAGCAAGACAATTACGCAAATCAATTGCTGTAATCATATCATCACGTGGCATAAAAATTCCTTCTATGCTTGGATGTGCATTTGGAATCGGTGTAACATTCTGATAAGGTATTATCTCCTTAACTTTTGCAACATTTATTCCATAAGAGTTTCCTGCAACCTGAAATTCAAGAACCTCAAGTTCATTTGTACCTGTTTCCAAAAGAATATTTGTATCCATACAATACCTCTCTTTTTGAGCTACAAAAACTAGGAATATTATATCATAATTGTCGCAAAATTGTATATATTTGACGAAAATATTCAAAAAATTGCAACGTCAAATAAAAAAGCGGAAAGAATTTCTTTCCGCTTGATTTTGAACCTCAAAAATCGAACACTGAATATCAAATCCTGATAAGTGATAACTTACACCTGTTTCCTATCTTCCTGTTGGATAAGCCCTCGACCTATTAGTAACCATCAGCTGAATGCATTACTGCACTTACACCTTGGCC
>JAZUDO010000029.1:0-2523 GCA_045639685.1 Lachnospiraceae bacterium | reverse complement strand
AAATAAAACTTTACATAAACACAGTTTTATTTTACATCTGCTTACAGCATAAGCAAAGAGGCACCCAGTGGGCGCCTCTCGCAAGATGTTTCAAGTATGTGTTTCCGGGCCTTTGCCCGAGGGTGATCATTTTCGGATCAGGACCTTCCAATAGCCTCCGAAATCAGGGCCTATACGCTTAATGATACCCTTGGCCTGCAGGTTCTTCAGATGCAATTTCACAGTGTCCTCAGACTTGCCAATCTGCTTGGCAATTTCCGTCCTTGACGCATTGGGGTTTGCAATTAACGTATCAATGACAGCCTGAGCTGTATGCCCAACATTTTTCTGGGTAGGTTTTGCATCCTCTGGGTAGGTTGTCTGGGTAGGTTGTCCCTTGTCTGGGTAGGTTGTCTGGGTAGGTTTTTCTCCCTCTGGGTAGGTTTCCGGAGAAATATTCTGCCTCGGGCCGTTCCATTGGCCGGGCTCAAGCTTTGAGTCACATATGGCATCAAAGTCCTGGTCAGTCATACCGTAGTTGACATTCAGGAGAGTAGTGAAGAATGCTCCGTAGTTGGATTCATAGAACGGCATCTTGTCCTCCTTGTAACTCGGAAGGATAGCGGTCCATTCACGTATGCGCCTCAAGCCGCTGCCTCGTTTCTCCATAAACTTCAACTGCGAGAAAACTTCGGCGATTATCGGATTGCGCCGCTTGGAATGGGTCTTGGCAGGGTCAACTGTCTCGAACTTGTCCGTAAGCATTATTCCGCCGGGGGAAGTGGTTTCAATCCTGTCATCGTAGATATTGATGGACACCTCGCTTCCAATCTCGGTATAATCACGGTGTATGAGGTGGTTCACGCACATCTCTTCCACAGCACGCTCAGCATACTCAGGGAAGTTCAATCTGTATGATGGCAACGGATACCAGCGGACAGCTGTATTAACCTTGATGAAATTCTTGGCATATTCCAGAAGATCAAGAATGTTTCCATTATATTCGGTGTCATTTATGGCATATCCTTTCGTCAATCCGCTCCACCTGGTGCAGAACAGTCTTGAGTGCTTGACCGGGCAGCTGTCGGAGAAAAGAAGACCGGCATTGGTCAGTTTGTTGTCCTCTGTTACAAGACCGAAGGAAAGTAGCAAGCCTTCATCCCATACTCCTCCGGAACGTTCATTGTACTTGGCTTCCAATTTGGTGAAGCTGTGCTTTTCACGGGATTGGTTTGTCACAAGAGAGTCCCAGCTCCTGTTGCTTCCTTTCAGGACAAGATTGAACAGCTGGTGAGAATTTGCCGCATTGCTTTCGTTTCCATTCCTGACGTATGCAATACGACGCTTTTTCCACACGACATAATAGGGAGTCTGGTTTCCTGCCACTACTTTCAGTTCCAAAGCCACCTTCCCGTCCTCGGTCTGATCCGGAGTCAGAGTGAACACCGGAACAGGATCCATATGGAGATTGATCAGCCTGCTTATGTCATCGGCTGTCTGCTGAGGATTCTTCAAGCCCACTATCTCCTGATTGTTGTTCACCCCAAAATACAAGGCCCCACCATCTCCGTCAGCGAATGCGCTAATGCTCTTGAGCCAGCTTTCCGGTTCATCCTTTTCAAGCTCAACCTTGAAATCGTATGCTGTGCACTCTACAATCAGTTTGTTACCAGCAATCTTCATTTCTCAAATGACTAATATACTTGTAAATATACGCCTTTTTCGTGATATCGGCTAGTCTTTGTACTTAATAACTCTTTATCAATGTTACCATAAATAAACACTAGATCTAAACAATCTGTGTCATTGACAGGATAATTTTGAAAACATCGCATGCGGAATCGTCTGCGGTTTAGAGAAAGCTTATACGAACCTACGAATAGGAAAAGACATCGTATGATTGAACTCATCTAATAACATTTTTTTCTGTTTTCCTCGAACGATTTGCCAGTATTGTTTGATGGAATCTTTAGAAATGAAGTAGCGCAACCATGGGAAAAATTGTCCAATCAGTACACATATACTGGCTTTTACCCAGTTGTTTATGTTATTAAGAATTTTACAATTATCGTTTGATAGCACCACAGATACACCTATTGTAATTATGAGTAAAGTTGGTACAGAAATGAAGAATCCTAAAGCTTTTTTGTATTTCTTTTTCACAAAACTATTTCTTTGTTTTTTATATTCATTTAATTCTTTTTTGTATTCTTCCCAATAGTGTTTATTTAATTCGCTCTTGTATTCTTCTTTCTCAGCAAACGTTGCTTTATACTGACTGCTTATTGAATCAACATCGTTTTTTATTTCACTCAACTGCTTTTTTACTGCCGTATTTTCATCTGACAGTTCTTTGTTTTCTTTTATATATTCGTCATTTGATTCCCTAATTGCAGAATAATCTTCTGAGTTCTGCACGTTTTTATACAATTAATAGTTAATCCATTGAAAATAAATCCTTAAGCCCTTGCAAATCCCGATATATAATTGTATGTTTGGACAATTAAATGCAACGATCGGCGATGGCAAAAGGAAGACCGGCAA
>JAZUDO010000028.1:0-60617 GCA_045639685.1 Lachnospiraceae bacterium | reverse complement strand
GTGCTGACGAACTTTAGCAACTTGATCCATGACTAACCTCCTAACGTTACTACGCATTACTATAACTCGCCTAACTATATGGAGTTCATTATCTCATGGATTATAAACGTGCCGAAAGGCACCAACTTATTTAGCGCTTACATTATTGGTGCTTGTAAATTATAAAAAGTGATTATATTTCCGTGACAATATATTTTTCCAAAAGCAAATATGGATGGTATGATTCCTTGGCTTTCCTAAGCCCCGGTATACCAATGTCTTCCTCGCGGTTGATATATGTATAGCCGATACAGCATTTAGCGGCGAATTCACGACAGAGAACCTGATATATGCCTGCATATTCGCGGTTACCCTTCTCGATAATTTCATCCATGCATTGGTCGGAAAGCGGAACTCCGGCAGCAAAGCCGGCAACAATGCCGTCAACATATATGATTATTCCGTTAAAATTAAAAGAAGAATAATTGTTCAGATACTGGATTATGGAATCATTTTCAATATTAAGTCTTGCGTCAGCCTCATAGGTGTTGCGTTCGGCTAGCCAGCTAAGTTGAAAGGCCTTGGCATCTTCAATGTTTTGAGCATTTATTTTTTCAATGAGTGAATTCGGGTATTTGCTCATAAACGTATTGATGTGGTTGCGTTTTGCGTCCAGCTTGCTTCCCGAAAGGGTTGCAAGCGACTCGGTAGTGTATATATATTCCGCAAGATCGCGCTCGTTGCTATAACTGAATCTTCCGGGAAATGCATTTTGCAGCGAAATTGCAAAATCCTTGGTGACGGTCTCGAAGGATAATTTTTTGTTTAGAGATGCACAGTCCTTAAGCAAGGTATTAATGCAAGAAATGAGCCCCGCTTCTTGCATGACAGGTGAGCCGAGAGGTGCAAGGTATACGCGCTTTTCATCGGTGTCAAGTCTGCTTCTGTGGATGTAAAGAACATCATCAATGATGCAGTATTCGTCGCCGTATTTGGCGTTCAGTCCGATCATTTGGGCAAATGAGTGCTGACAGGAGTCAGAACCGTATGTATGCAGATATGGATTAAGTATATTTTTTTTGTCTAGGGTTATCGGACTGAAATTCATGATGTCTTGTATGCCTCGTCGTGTATAAATGTGCTGAACTGCTTTGCATCTATTTGATTTGAACCACATTCGGTTCAAATGTTTTGCGCCACATTTCAAGTAATAATTCTACATCAAAGGAGCAAAATGTGATAGTATATCTTTATGTGGAATTGCATGATTTTGATAATAAATGAGAGGGCTTGAAAGATGTATTACGTTCCGGATGGTACAATAATATGTGGTTTTTATGAATGCATGGATTGTGGTGAACGTTTTTTGGATGTAAGGATTGCACCATCAATCATTTGCCCATATTGCGGTGAAGAACCGGATATGGAAATCGGACCTGATGAGGAGATGCCTGTGGCGAGAGAAGCGGCAAAACTTCTTGATGTTATTGAGGGCGCTGCTGAGGTTGAGAAAATGGATGGCCTTCTTAGCCTTGCTGTTACGGGCGGGGATTACGAGTGGCTGTAGAAAGTAAAGACGCAGGTTACGAGTGACTGATTAAATCAGGAGGCAAAATTATGAAATATGTTTTGGTATCATTGAGCGAAGCATCAAAGATTGATTTTTCCGGAGCTGAAAAGCTTAAAGGGAGTGATCATGTTGTTTTTCTGCATGTTAAGGGCAAGAAGACTGTAAGTGCAAAATTGCAGGCAAGTATAGATGAGTGGAAGGCTGAGGTTGAGTAATTAATTTGGCAGCACAGTTCTTGAAGGGGTAACATTTGAAGGGGTTTAAACAGATTTTTCAACAGATTTTTAAATACATACTGATACCATATGTGGATCCGGTCGGCAATGAGACCGCCCGTAGGTCTGCCGTTGTGCTGTACACAATTATGGCACTGGTTAGTGGTGTAATAAGTGTCATGAATATCAGGCTTGGCTATACAGTGATGGCATGTACTACCATTGCGCTTGCGGTCGGATTTGTGGTTGATTCAGTGTTGTGCGTAAAGGGAAAATCGCGTGGCGCAGCAATTTTGTGTGGAATTCAGGCAACTGCTATTTTTACATATTATGCAATTATTGGTGGAAATTACGGCTTTGCCATTCTCTGGATACTGCTTATACCACTTGCAACCATGGGCTTTTTGGGGCTTCAGGTTGGATTGATTATCAGCATATATTTTCAGTTACTGCTGATTGTTCTTTTCTATACGCCGCTTAAAAATGTGATGAGTCAGCATTATTCGTCAACATTTATCGGAAGATTTCCCATCTTGTATTTTGCGGACATGGCGGCATCCTCCATATTAATGGTCCAAAAGCATATAATTCAGTTAAGACAGCTTGACCACGAAAAGGAACTCAATGAAGCTGTGTACAAGGAACGAAATCGTGTTGAAGCGATATCGATGCAGACAATTCTGTCCATAAGTAATGCTGTTGATGCAAAGGATAAATATACGCAGGCACATTCTAACAGAGTTTCGGTTTATGCATGTCTGATTGCCGAAGAAATTGGGTGGAATAAATTGCAGGTGGAAGAAATTAGGCAAATTGCTCTTCTTCACGACATCGGCAAAATTGCTGTAAGTGACACAATTTTAAATAAACCGGGAAAGCTTACAGATGAGGAATTTGAAATTATGAAAGGGCATACGGTTGCCGGTGGTGAGATCCTTAAGGATCTGACGATACTTGAAAATGTTGCCCTCGGAGCAAAGTATCATCATGAAAGATATGACGGAAAGGGCTATCCGAACGGACTTAAGGGAGAAGAAATCCCTGTAGAAGCAAGAATAATCGGTTTGGCTGATTCATTTGACGCTATGAATTCCAACCGTGTATATAGAAAGAAACTTTCGGCGGAAGTGATTCACAATGAGCTTGTTAAAGGAAGCGGAACACAATTTGATCCGGAACTGATTAAAGCATTTCTGCCTATTGCGGATGATTTGCTTGCTATGCAAGGCTAGAGCGAAAGAAGAGAGAAGACAATGAAAAGAATATGTAAACAGTGTGGTAAGGAGTTTATTCTTTCACAGTCAGAAATTGATTTTTATAAGAGCAAGAATCTTTCTTTGCCGAAACGTTGCAAGGAGTGCAGAGAACTGAATAAGAAGAGTGACGGTTCGGGGAAAAAGCAGGAAACACAGCAGAACGGAAAGAAACAGGAGGATTATTCCTCTTATACATACAAACCGTACAAGAAGCCGAAGGGAACAGTTAAAAAGTCTATTGCAGCCGGAGCCGCAATTGTTGTGCTGGGGCTGGGAGGCTTTTTTGCGAAGGATCAGTTTGACCAGCCTGTTGAGCCTCCGGTAGCCGTAGAGCAGGTTGATGAGGCAGCGCCCGAGCTGGTTGAAGAAACGGCGCCTGCGGTAGTGGAGCAGGAAGTTCCGGTTCAGAGAGTATATCAGTTCAGAAGCAGCAAATTACTCAATGAGCATTATGAGAAGCATGGAGTAGATATGGGCTTTGATTCAGCGCAGGATTATCAGGAGGCTGCCGGGGCAGTAGTTAATAATCCGAATGCTCTGCATAAACTGGAAAAGGAAGACGGAGATGACGTGTATTATCTGGAAGAAACCAACGAGTTTGTTGTTGTTTCGAAGGATGGATTCATCAGAACGTATTTCTGCCCGGACCAGGGAAAGAAATATTATGATAGGCAATAGGTCGTTACGATAGGCAGATTTTTGGCATTTGCTTGTGCAAGAATTGTTGGGGGATTAATGGATGAGAAAGGGCAATAAAGCGATATTAAAAAGTTTGGGCAATGTTAAGCTTAGAACGAAGATTAACATACTGATTTTCGGTAATACGATTGTGTTTACTGCTTTGATGATAATTTCCATGCTCAGGCTATTTAATTATACCAATCAATATAATAAGGTGTTGGATAATATAAGCATGATTTCATATATTGACACCAGTGGGTCCAATCTTGCAAGGGAAACATTGAATTTTTGCGGCTTTGGATTGGCAGTTAAGGACAGCGGTCATGAGGTTGTGATTGAGCAGTTGAAGAATGACATAAAATCAATCGGTGATAACATCGGCAATGATCCGGCGTATACGTCCAACAGCAAAGCCTTTATAAAACTGTCGGGGTCAATTGATAAGTTTATTGAGGATTACAAAGAGATTGTTGAAATCTGCGGTGATAATTATTCTTCGGCAGGTTCCGGGGCAGCTGAACAGCTTCTTGTACAGTCTACGGTTATGTCGATGGATGCGGATTTTCTGTTACGATTGGAGATTCAGCGTGCTGAAAACATGCAGAACAGCATAGCCGAGTCGGTTAAAAATGTAGTATTAATTATATCTGTTGTCGGTGTTGCGACAATAATCATTGTAATTATTATCTCTTTGCTGATATCTTCAAGTATAGTTAATCCAATTATTGATATTAATAAAAAAATGAATGATATGGCAGAGGGCAATCTCTCGGTTGCGGATGCCTCAATCAGAGGCAACGACGAGGTTGGACAGCTGAGTCGTGCCTTCAATAAGATGAAGGGAAATATTGCCGAAATTATCAGCAAATTGTCGGATAGTACGGATGAACTGAAAAATGCAATCGACAACGTTTCGGTAAGTGTTGATGAAACGACAAAGGGTAGTAATAAAATTGCAGATTCCGTATTGGAAATGAACCATAGATTTGACTCACAAAGGGATGAAGTCGGTCGAATTGTGTCTCAGATTAAGGATATGGAAAATGTATCAAAGACGGTAGTGGACAATGCTTCCAAGATTCAGTACAACGCCGAAAGAGCAAAAGAAAGTTCCGATGCCGGTGTGTGTGCCATCGATGAATATGTTTGTCAGCTTGGTATTATTAATTCATCCATCAGCGATGTTGCGCAGATATTTGACAGATTTAACGATAATACCGTTCGTATGACAGCGGCACTTAACTCTATTGCAGATATAACGGAGCAGACAAATCTGCTTTCACTTAATGCATCAATTGAGGCAGCCCGCGCCGGAGAAGCAGGAAAAGGGTTTGCGGTTGTTGCGGACGAAATCAGAAAGTTAGCGGACGATTCTGCAGCTTCAGCAGCCCAAATTGAGGGAATGATAGCTGATATTCAGAAGGAATCATTTACCATGAATACGAAACTTAAAAGCAGTATTGAGCAACTGGAAAAAGGTAATGAGATGACAGCCCTGACCCAGAAAAATTTTGAGGAAATCAATAAAGAGACAGGAGATGTTCGTGAAAGCGTTAAAGAGATTATTGATAACCTTAACGCACTTACGGGAATGATAAATGACACAGTTTCAAGTGCCCACAATATTCAGAATACCACTGATGCCGGAGCAGGAGAGATGAATGAAATCAGTAATGTTGTTGCTGTTGAAAATACGAGTATGCAGAACGTTAACAATGCCACATTAAGTATAATTAAGCTTACCGATGAACTTGATAAGATGGTTGGAGAGTTTTCGCTTTAATATTTTTTGTTGGGATGATATAATACCAATGTTGCGTATTATCGGAGGGAAAATGCAGTTTATCAAGGAATTGTTTGCCAACAGAATTTTTCTTGCCGGATTGTTGGGATGGACAGTGGCGCAGGTATCAAAAACCATTATCCATTTGATAATCAACAAGAAATTCGAAATAGAGCGTATGGTCGGAGGCGGCGGAATGCCCAGCTCACATTCGGCAACCGTATGTGCGGTGGCCACAGCTGTAGGAATGGTGAGCGGTGTTGCGAGCGTTGAATTTGCATTGTCTCTCTGCTTTGCATCTATAGTTATGTATGATGCCATGAATGTTCGTATGGAGACAGGACGACAGGGCAAGGTCCTTAATGATATGCTGGAAGTATTTCGTAATATGGGCAAGGACATTTCTCCGGAGGAAAGGCTTAAGGAACTTGTGGGACATACACCTTTTCAGGTCTTGATAGGTGCTGTCACAGGCATTATTGTTGCCGTTCTTGTTGTGAAATTTATTTAAAAGCAAAAAGGATTACTGTTGTATGTTTATTCAATATCTGATTATTTTTCTAATTTCTATGGTGCCTCTTATTGAACTTCGAGGCGCTATCCCTTATGCGATTATTTACGGATTACCGCTTATTCCTTCTTACATCATATGTATAGTCGGAAATATGCTTCCTGTTCCATTTATTTTCTGGTTTGCAAGAAAAGTTCTGGAATGGGGAAAGAGCAAGGATATACCTCTTTTTTCAAAGTTCTGCAGATTTTGTATGGAAAAGGGAGAAAAGGGCGGCCGGAAATTGCAGGAAAAGGCAGGAAAAGGACTGTATTTTGCGTTGTTTTTGTTTGTAGGTATTCCGCTTCCCGGAACGGGTGCATGGACAGGTACCCTTGCTGCAAGTATCCTTGATATGGATTTCAAAAAGAGTATTGTTGCTGTTATGGGCGGAGTTATCCTTGCGGGAATAATTATGGGCTGCGGCGCCGGAGCAGTAAGCTGGATAGTGAGCCTGTTTTAGGTAGTGATCCTGTTTTAGGTAGTGAGCCTGTTTTAGATTGGTAGCCCGGTTTTAGTAGTGTTTTAATATGGCGGTTGATTTATTCTATTTATTCAAATTCTATATTGCGCTTCTTCTTTTGAACGCTGCGGTATTCCCGGTGACAGTTCGGCTGTTTCGGGGCTTTGAGGACAAAGGAACGATGTTTGGAAAGTCACTTGGTATGTATATCTGCGGGTATACTATGTGGCTTTTTTCGTCTTGTCATATTTTAAAGTTTTCGAAGGCAGCTTCTTTTGCTTTGCTGGGGATTACATTTATACTGATATATGTGTGCGAATATTTCCGATTCCAATCAGGTGACGAAGCATTTTTCGAATCGATTAAGGAATCGTGGAAACATATCCTTTTCGGGGAAATTGCATTCCTTGCTTTTTTAATCTTTTTCTCATGGCTGTTTGCCCATCGTGTTCCGGACTTTGGAACGGAAAGAATGATGGATTACGGCTTTATGGTTTCGCTATTTAATACGGATTATATGCCGCCGCTTGATATATGGGCTGCCGGCTGTGATATAAACTATTACTATTTTGGGCAGTATATCTTTACTTATATGGCCAAAGTAGCGTCTATTCCCGTAGGATACGCATACTCCTTCGGATTGGCAATGATTGTCGCATGGTCTCTTGTGGCGGTGTACCGACTTGTACGTGATATAAGCAAGAGCAGAATAGGGGCATTTATTTCTGCCGGATTTGTAACGTTGGGTGGAAATTTTCATTTCATCATTTTCAAATACATTGTTCCGGTTTTTTGGGAGATTTTGCAGCTTGAAGGAGAGGCACCCTCATACTGGTTTGCGAATACAACAAGATACATAGGTTATACACCGGAGGTTATTGAGGACAAGACAATACATGAAATACCTGCGTATTCATTTGTTGTGGGTGATTTGCATGCACATGTTGTGAACATATTGGTTGTAATCTGCATTTTGGCCGTTTTGTGGTCCTGGTTTTCCGAAAACAAAAGTGATGAAAAAGCAGGTTGGGTTAAAATAGTATTTTGTAGGGAGTTCGTTGTCATCGGATTTCTTATTGCAATATGCAGTATGTCAAATTATTGGGATTTTCCGATCTATTATGTTGTATCGGGAAGTATTATTCTGTTCGGCTTCGTAAAAAGGTATGGTATAAAGGCAAAAATGTGGCTGTATGTGGCTCTTTCGGGGGCATTTATATATGCCCAAAATCTTTTGCTCAGCCTGCCGTTTAGTCTGAAATTTGAAAAGATGATACAGGGAATTGAGGCAGTCAAAATACACTCAAGAATATACCAGTTACTTGTATTATGGGGATTTCCTGTTTTGATGCTGGCTTTGTATATTGCCTTTGTGATAAAGAAAAAGAAGGCAAATGCATGCTCTTTGTATACGATACTTCTGGGACTCTGCGCTTCGGGACTTGTGCTTGTCCCGGAATTTATATACGTCAGGGATATCTATGTGGTTGGTTTCCCAAGAGCCAATACAATGTTTAAGCTTACTTATCAGGCACATATCCTGTTTGGAATATGTATCGGATGTATTGTTGCCGAGTTTTTGAGACATTCCATTAAGGAAGAAGACAAATATGAGAAGCATATTTATCGCAGGCGCGCTGTTGTGGGTGGAATATGTGCGCTTCTGTTAATCGGCTATTTCCCCATGGCCGCAAAAATGTGGTTCGACGACGGCGGTGATTTTAACTATGTAAGTATGGATGCGGCTTATAACATTACTCAAAAGAACAGCACTGAAAATGATGCAATCGATACACTGATGGGACTTGCAAGGTTCGCCGGAGAGAAACAGCCTGTGGTTCTGACGGCTGATGGCAACAGCTATACTGATGATTGCTCGATATCCGTAATAACGGGATTTCCGACAGTGCTCGGATGGCATACGCATGAATGGCTATGGCACAATTCCAATGAATTTATTGTTAACAGAGAAGCTGAAGTTACGGAGATTTATACAGGTACTGATGTCGAAAAGACATCGAGACTTCTTGATAAATATGATGTGGCCTATGTATATATCGGGCCAAAGGAATATGAGAAATACGAAGAAATCAGCACGAGTGTGCTGGAATATCTGGGAGATATAGTGTATTGTGAGACGTGTGATACAGGCCAACTTATAGAGATAATCAAGATTTACAAAGATAATTAGGAACCACAAAGATAACGTAGATTAATGGTTTTAAGTAATACGATTTGGGGCGGGAGAGAGTATTAGGTAATGAGATGTAACAGCAGACTTTTGTTAATCATTACATTGGTATATATATACATTCCCATCGGAATATTTCTGGTGGGCTTTACAAGACTGCCCATCTGTCTTATAACGCTGTGTGTATGCGGATACGGCATATATAAAATGTATAAGGATTATGCAGGGAAACAGACCGAACATGAAAGTTTTATTTCTGTCCCGGTCCTGTGCTGTTGCATTTTGCTTATAATTGCTGTGTGTATCTGTCTGGGATTTGGAGGCATATTTTATCAGCCGGGTGACTGGAGTAAGCATAATGCGGTACTAAGGGATCTGGTTCTCAGAGAATGGCCCGTTATTTATTCGGAACATGAAAAATGTTCTTTGACATACTATCTTGGACAGTATTTAGTGCCTGCCCTTATCGGAAAACTGAGTACATTCTTTGTTTCGGGTGATGAAGCAGCGAAGGCATTTTCCGTGGCATCAACCGCTATGGCAGTATGGGGAATAATTGGCCTTATACTGGTCTTTTTGAATCTTATCAGGATTACCGCATCTGACAAACCCGGAAAGCAGTTTAGGCTTTTGTGGATTATGTTTTTTTTCTGCGGAGCATTGCCGCTTGCTCAGGTTGTCGTAACCGGTCTTTTCGGAGACAATTCTTATTCACTGGGGGCAAATCATTGGTTGTTAGTAAATGATTTGTTGCTTCAGTACAGAAGCAATCTGGTAATGATTCGCTGGGTATATCCTCAGGTTATTGTAATCTGGCTTATTGTCATTCTGTTTCTTGAAAATTCAGAAAATGTTAAACATTACGTAATTCTTCTTGCTCCTGTTATTTTGTACGGAACATTTGCTGTTGTTGTAATGGGAACGATTGCTGTTTCTTCAGCAATAGTGTCGCTTTTTTTGCCCGGAGAAAAGAGGGCAGCATTAAAAAACATCTTTTCCATATCAAATATCATCTGCTTCCTGTCTCTGGGAGTTATTCTGATTTCTTATTTTTTCGGGTATATTGGTGTGAAAAAGCCCGACTATATCAGCTTTCAAATGCAGAATTTGACGGCGGCCAATATTGCATCGATTGTCATTTTCACCTTCTTTATGTGCGGGATATATGTATTATGTGTGTTTGAGGAACAGAAGAAAAATGTGATTTTTTACTGCACGTCTACATTGCTGTTTTTCATTCCGTTTTTTAAAATGGGACTCTGCAATGACTGGGTTATGGGAACATCAATACCGGCTTTGTTTATACTTATGATTTATGTGGTCGATTTTTTGAACAAGAAGGAAATGAGACTTAAGGAGCCGGGGAGAAAGCATGCTTTTTCATATGGTATAAAGTATGCGTTGGTTATAACGATTATGCTTATAGGAGCCTGGTATCCGTTTGTTGAATTAAAGGGTAATGTTGTGGGGCAGACTCCGGGCGGTAAACTATTGGACACATATGTGACCATGGAGACATTTACTGACAGGAGAAGCAACGAATCAATTGACCTTATATACAATTATTACACCTACGAGCCCGAACAGACCTTTTTCCATAAGTATATTTCAAGGAAAAAGATTTCCTCAAATGCTACTGCTCAAAACTGCGTGAACGGTATATATTTTGATACATTTGTTTCAATTACAACCTACGATGAAACTCCATATGAAACGCTTCTGGAGGCATTGGAAATGTGTGCCGATTACGAAAAGGTATTTGACAGAAACTTTGAAGGCGGTGAATTGTATGCTTTGAATTCTCACGCGGGAAAAGATTCAGTTTTGCTTTCCGATGATTTGGACAGGGTTGTAAGTGCGGGACTTGAGTATAACAAACTGACAGACGGACGTTTTGATATAGCCTTGGGAAGTGTTACTAAGCTTTGGGATTTTCACGCGGACAATCCCACTGTTCCCGATGAGGAGGCAATTGTTGAAGCATTGGTGGATTCGGGGGGTGAGCATCTTGTTTATGAAAATGGAAGTCTCCGAGCTGATGCGGACGCTACCGAACTTGATCTGGGAGGAATAGCCAAGGGATATATTGCGGACAGAATCAGGGATTTTCTTGTTGAAAACGGTTGCACCGAGGCAGTTATTGCGCTTGGGGGCAATGTTGTGTGTATAGGAGACAAGGGCGGCAGAGGTTATGTCGTCGGAATAACCGATCCATTTGACAAAAACAACACAATAGATGAAGTGAATGTGGGTAATTCCTGCGTTGTGACGTCGGGAGTATATGAGAGGTGCTTCGAAAAAGACGGAACACTTTACTATCATATTATTGACCCGAAAACAGGCTATCCGGCAAAAACCGACCTTGTGAGCGTTACTATTATCGGTTATGACTCCATGGAAGCGGATGCTTTGTCAACTTCTGTACTTATGATGGGGCAGGAGCAGGGAACGGAATTTGTTAAGTCTTTGCTGGGTGAAAATGATAAAAGCACTTTACAGAAGGTTATACTGATTAACGAAAGCGGACAGGTTGAAATTATTGAATAAGAGAGACTATATAGTAATGTTCATATTGGTGGCCGCATCGCTAATCATTTTTTTGATCGGTAAACTTATTTTTGGCAAAAGCGGAAGTGAAGTATATGTTACCGTCGATAATGAGGAAGTGTATTCGGCAGGATTATGTTCCGACAAAATTGTTCTGATAAGTGATGGAGTATGCCGTGAACTTGCGGGGGAGTCGGAGTTTGACGGAACAGGCAATCTGTTATTCATCAGTAACGGCGAAGCGGATATGCTTGAGGCTGATTGCAGAGATAAAATATGCGTTGATATGAAACCGATTTCGCATATTGGTGAAGCAATTGTGTGTTTGCCGCATGGTGTAATTGTTTCTGTGAGGTGAGTTGTCCGTAATGATATTAATTGTGAGACGAGCTGTATTTATTGAGGGAAAAGGATGAGCAGAACACGACGGATTGCCATGGCAGGTGTTCTTTGCGCACTTGCTTTTGGATTAAGTTATATAGAAATGCTGTTGCCCTTTGATTTTGCGGTGCCGGGAATTAAGCTTGGACTTGCCAATGTGGTGGTCCTTGTGGCTTTGTATGTCCTCAAGCCCGGGGACGCATTTGCCATCAATTTTGTGAGGGTTTTGCTTTCGGGGTTGCTTTTCGGTAATTTGGTGACGGTATCATTTTCCCTTGCAGGAGCGGTATTCAGCTTTATTACAATGTTTTTACTAAAAAAATACACCGGAAGGCATATCATCGTCATAAGCCTTGCCGGTGCGATAGCACACATTTTCGGTCAAATGTGTGTGGGGATGTACTTCTACAATCCCCGTGTGGTTTTATACTATTGTACGTTCCTGCTTTTAGCAGCCTGTATTACAGGATTCCTTTTAGGTTTTATTGCATCAAGGATTCTCAACATCGTAAAAACAGACTTATAAGCAAAGAACTAACAGTCCAATAGATTCTTAATCATTGACGGTACCCAGAATCTGTGATTCATCGATCAGATACAGCCAGTTCCATTTTGACTCCTCAACATTCCAACGGCGGAGATTGTACATGTACTTGGCTTTAGTGTTGTTATAGAAAATATCACAGATAAAGAAATCAACCGGTTTGCCGCTCCAATTGGCCAAGGCCTTTTGCCAGCGACTGTATCTGTTGCTTCTGTAGGTACAATAGTCTATATCGTCCTTTGCATATCGTGCTGCCAATTCTGTCGGAATCCCAATTCTTTCAAGATTCACGTTTCCCATCATTCCCTCTCTTTATGGTATTTACGATTGCAATATAATAATATAACATCTTTGTAACAGAAGTGTAACAAGAATTGACATGTACTAATGCAGTATTTATAATTACTAGTGTTGCTTTAAAAAAGAGAAAAAAGGCAAAAACGGAGGATTAGGATTTAGATGAAGCAGTATACCTCAAATGAATTAAGAAAAATGTGGAAAGAATTTTATATAGAAAGAGGTCATGTTGACGTGGGGGCGGTTTCACTCGTATCCGACGGTTCAACCGGCGTTCTGTTCAACGTAGCGGGAATGCAGCCGCTTATGCCGTATCTTCTTGGTGAGAAGCACCCCATGGGAACAAGACTTTGCAATGTTCAGGGATGTGTACGTACCAATGATATTGATTCTGTAGGTGACAGAAGCCATGTAACATTCTTCGAGATGATGGGAAGCTGGAGCCTCGGAGATTATTTCAAAGAGGATCGTTGCAAATGGAGCTATGAGCTTCTTACACAGAAGTTTGGATTTGACAGAGATCACCTTGCAGCAACAGTATTTGCCGGTGATGAAAATGCTCCTCGTGATGTGGAAGGCGCACAGTACAGAATAGCGTCAGGCTTCAAGCCTGAGAACATATATTATCTCCCTGCTGAAGATAACTGGTGGGGACTTGAATTCGGACCCTGCGGACCGGATAGTGAGATGTTCTATATAGCAGATGTTCCGGATTGCGGACCAAACTGCGGACCGGGATGCTCATGCGGTAAGTACACAGAACTTGGAAATGACGTATTTATGCAGTACGAGAAGCATCAGGACGGTACACTGACACCACTTGCAAAGAAGAACGTAGATACAGGCTGGGGACTTGAGAGAAACCTTGCATTCCTTAACGGAACCAAGGATGTATATAAGACAGATTTATTTGTTGATGCCATCGACGCAATCAGCAAAGCTTCAGGCAAGGAATATGATGCTGATGAAAAGATGACAAGATCCATGAGAATTCTTGCAGACCACCTTCGTACAAGTGTAATGCTTATCGGAGACGAAGCAAAGCTTCTTCCTTCAAATGCAGGAGCAGGCTATGTTTTAAGAAGACTTATCCGTCGTGCCGTAAGACACGGACGTACACTTGGACTTAACAAGGAAAACCTTCTCGAGATAGCTTCAATCTATATTGATAAGGTATACAGCGAGAGTTATCCGCTTCTTGTTAAGAATCGTACATTTATCCTTAATGAACTTGACAAGGAAATCGTTCGTTTCGAGAGTACTCTTGAGAACGGCATGAAGGAATTCAAGAAGATTCTTGATGATAAGAAGAAAAATGCAGCTTCTGCTATCAGCGGAGATGAAGCATTTTACCTTTATGATACGTTTGGATTCCCTATCGAACTTACTGTGGAAATGGCTGAAGAGGAGAACCTTACAGTTGATGAGGCCGGCTTCAACAAAGCAATGGAAGCAGCAAAGCAGAGAGCAAGGGAAAATGCAAACTTCTCACAGAAGACTGCAGATGCGGACCTGTTTGAGACACTTGGCGATGTTGCAAGTGAATTTGTGGGTTACGAAACACTTAAGGCAGATGCCAAGATTCTTGCTGTAGCAGATGAGAACGCTATGGTTGAGACACTTGGAGAGGGTTCACAGGGAACAATCGTTACAGACAAGACTCCTTTCTACGCAACAATGGGTGGTCAGTGCGCTGACTTCGGTACAATCAAGACGGCCACAGGCGAATTTGATGTACGTGATGTTGTGAAGCTTAAGGGTGGAAAGATTGCACATGTAGGTGTTGTTACCGCAGGAAGCATTAAGAGCGGTGATGTTGCTGTCATGGCAGTTGATGAAATAAGAAGAGCAAGCATTTGCAAGAACCATTCTGCAACACACCTTCTTCAGAAGGCACTTCAGATTGTTCTCGGAGATCATGTTGAGCAGGCAGGTTCATTCCAGGATGCAGAAAGAACAAGATTTGACTTCTCTCATGGCCAGGCTATGACGAAGGAAGAAATAGATAAGGTTGAAGCAATCGTTAATGAGCAGATTGCAAATGATCTTGCAGTTGTTACAAATGTAATGTCAATTGAAGAAGCAAAGAAGACAGGTGCTATGGCACTGTTTGGTGAGAAATACGGAGCAACCGTAAGAGTAGTTGATATGGGCGGTTACTCAATCGAACTTTGTGGTGGTACACATGTTGCTCATACAGGACTTATTCAGAACTTCAAAATTGTTTCCGAAAGCGGTGTCGCTGCAGGCGTACGTCGTATTGAGGCAATTACGGGAGCCAATGTTACAGCATACTACAAGAAACTTGAAAATGATTACAACGAGGCTGCTGCAATCGTTAAGTCTACACCGGCTAATCTGCTTGAAAGACTTGGCGCAATGATGAAGGAAATGAAGGCTCTTAATTCTGAAATTGAAAGTCTTAAGTCTAAAGCTGCTCAGGGAGCACTTGGTGATGTTATGAATCAGGTTACCGATGTTAAGGGCGTTAAGCTTCTTGCAACAAAGGTTTCAGGTGTTGATATGAACGCACTTCGTGATCTTGGTGATCAGCTTAAGGGCAAGCTTGGTGAGGGCGTTGTTGTTCTTGCAAGTGATCAGGATGGCAAGGTTAATCTTATTGTAATGGCTACCGATGATGCACAGAAGAAGGGTGCTCACGCAGGCAACCTTATCAGAGAATGTGCCGCACTTGTAGGCGGTGGCGGCGGCGGTCGTCCGAATATGGCTCAGGCCGGCGGTAAGAATCCTGCAGGAATCGATGCTTGTCTTGCTAAGGCAGCGGAGGTTCTCGGAAATCAGATTCAGTAAAAGCGAAAAGTTTGGCTTGTCGTTGATGTTGTTGGATTGGAATTAAGGCTTTTGGGAATAAAGGCTTTGGAAATTAAGGCTCTGGGAAGGTTTTTTTGGAATTAAGGCTTTCGGAAATTAAGGCTTTGGGAAGGTTTTTGGGAATTAAGGCTTTTGGAAATTAAGGCTTTGGGAAGGCTGGTTGACGGGGAATTGTGGATTTTGCTTGCTTAATAGCCGCTATTAGCTGGCATGACTAGTGAATTGTCATGGACTGATGATTTAGTTAGTATGTGGATATTGGTTTATCGAGTGAATGCTGAGTCGAAGACTTACTAAATACCGTGATAACATTTTTTAGTTAGTACGTAGTATGAGTCAAAGACTTACTAGATGGCTTGATTTGAGTATTTGGTAAGTCAAAGAAGACTGTGAATCGCAGCATAGTTGTATTTTATAAAAGATCATGCCACCAATTATAAAAAGCCTAATATAAAAAGTCAGTCGGTTTATTGTAAAAAGTCAGTAGGTTTATTATAAAAAGGCTTGACGAATTAAGCAAAATCGATATAATAGTAATTGTGTTTTTGCACAAATAACCTGAATCAGTCAAACGACAGGACTGAAGGGAGGCTAAGTTAGATGTCAAGTGTTATCGTAAAAGAGAACGAAACTTTAGATAGCGCATTACGTCGCTTCAAAAGAAGCTGCGCAAAGGCTGGTATCCAGCAGGAGATCAGAAAGCGTGAGCATTATGAGAAGCCATCTGTAAAGCGTAAGAAAAAATCTGAAGCTGCCAGAAAGCGTAAGTATAACTAATACGTGTTTAAAACCCTCGAATTATTTCGAGGGTTTTTTGTTGCCTAAAGGCAATTGCATGTTATTATTGGGATGCAATTGTAATCGGATTAACAATCTAAAGACACCTATGATATATATTGACACCTATGATATAAATAGTGACCTGTGATATAATTAACTATATGAAGATTTTGGTGATTGTAATAATATGTCTGATTGTGTTTGTTATTGCAGACAGTATTATTGATAACAAATTAATAGATGTTACAAGGTATTCATTTACAGACAGCCGTATTGGTAAGAATTGCAAGCTGGTTTTTCTGTCTGATTTGCATGACAACAGACATGGAAAAAACAATGAAAAGTTGTTGAAACTTATTGAGGAAGAAAAACCGGAAGTTATTCTTGTGGGCGGAGATATGATTACTGCAAAACCGGGATGCTCCTATGCTGAAGCAGTTAAGCTTATGAAGGAACTTTGCGGTTTGAAAGTGCCTGTTATATACGGTATGGGAAACCATGAATATCGTATGAAGATATATACGGACGATTACGGTGATTCCTATGAAAGCTTCATGGGTGAGCTTAAGGAACTTGGAGTCAAAACGGTATGTAATGATAACGTACTGCTTGAAGAATTCAATGTTGATGTTCAGGGACTTATGCTGGAGCGAGAGACCTACAAGCGCTGGGGTGGAAGAGTAATCCCCGGGCGTTCGGATGTACATAAACTGATTTCAGGTGGAAGTGTTGAGCAGGCCGACGCAGAAGCACGGGAAGAGTCGCAGGCTTTCAAAATTCTTCTCGCGCACAATCCGGAATATTTCAATGCTTATGAAGAAGAGGCAGACCTGATTTTGTCAGGGCATTTCCACGGCGGTATTGCAAGAATACCGGGAATCGGAGGCGTTATTTCACCGAGACTTACTCTGTTTCCTAAGTATTCCGGTGGTAAGTACGAGGCGAAGATTGATGGGCGCCTGACTACCATGCTTGTCAGTCGCGGATTGGGTAGCCATACCATTCCTGTAAGAGTGTTCAATCGGGTTGAATTGCCGGTGATTGAGTTGAAAAAACGGTAAGGGCTGAAAGTGGTGAGGAGCGGGAAAGAGGTAAGGGTAAAAGGTTATAAGAGATAAGGTCTGGAAAGCGGTAAGAACCGGGAGAAGTCTATTGTATATGGATTTTTACCATCCAATCTCTTGTTAAAGAGGTTGGATGGTATTTTTTTTGAATTGTTGCTGAATATCAATATCTGGCTTGTGAGGCTTGTGAGAATTGTGAAGCTAGTGAGGTTTGTGAAGCTAGTGAGGCTTGTGAAGCTTGTGAGGCTTGTGAAGCTAGTGAGGTTTGTGAAACTAGTGAGGCTTGTAAAGCTTGTGAGGCTTGTAAAGTTTGTGCGGGTTGTTTTTATGGCTGATTTTTAACTTTGTGGCCTACTTTTACCATTAAAAGGGGCAAGAAAAAAGATGAATGGCAAATGGTTTTAATTGTATTACCATTGGAAGCGGGTCAAAGATGAACTTGATGGCAAAGTTTTTTTGTCTGTTTATCATATATTACCATCATTGTGAGATTGTATGAGAGTTGATGGCAATTCGGTTACCATTAGAGAACATATTTGAGAGGAATGATGGCAATCTTTTTTAAACTGTTACCATTTGAAAGGGAAAGAAATGAAATCAATGGTAAATGATTAGAATTTTGTTGCCATTAGAACACGGCACAATGCAGTCTTGATGGTAAAAGGCACTGCATAAGGCGGATCGGATGAAAAAAGACACTGAAAACACACTAAAAATAAGCAAGCCGGATGGTAAAACTCCAGTATAAAGCAAGCCGGATGGTAAAACTCCGGTATAAAGCAAGCCGGATGGTAAAAGCCCCAGAAAAAGCAAGCCGGATGCGAAAAAATGATAAAAATAATAATATTCCAATAAAAAGCAAGTTTCCCTTGCAAAAGGCCACTATATTTTGTACAATTAAACAGTGCGAGAAGCACATTAACCACTATATGTTGTGCGAGGTATGTATGGCGCTGGACGTTAAACTTGAAGTGTTTGAGGGACCACTGGACCTTCTGCTTCATCTTATTGAAAAGAATAAAGTTGATATCTACGATATACCGATTGTGCTGATTACCGAGCAATATCTGGAGTACATCAAAAAGATGGAGACCGAGGATATGAATGTTATGAGCGAGTTCCTGCTTATGGCTGCAACTCTTCTTGATATTAAGTGCAAGATGCTGTTACCCAAGGAAGTTGATGAGAATGGCGAGGAAGAGGATCCAAGAGAGGAACTTGTTCAGAAACTGCTCGAGTATAAGATGTACAAGTATATGTCGTTTGAGTTAAAGGATATGCATATGGATGCAGAGAGATTTATATATAAAACATCTGCAACATTGCCTGATGAGGTTAAGAAATATCAGCCGCCAATCGATTATGATTATCTTTTGGGAGAGATGAACCTTCAGAGTCTGAACAGAATCTTCAAGGAGACTTTGAAACGTAAGGTTGATAAGATTGACCCCATAAGAAGCCAGTTCGGTAACATTGAAAAGGATGAGATCGAACTTGACCAGAAGACGGAATACATCAAGCAGTATGTTATTTCACATCATCAACTTGGATTCAGAGACCTCTTGGAAAAACAGAACAGCAAGATGGAAGTTATAGTGACATTCCTTGTTGTTCTTGAACTTATTAAGGTTGGAATAGTATCGATTGAACAGGATAGTATCTTTGATGATATTTTGATTTGTGTATGTGAAGATGCGGAAAGCAAACTTGCATTTCTTGATTTGGAGAACCTGTAAGTTACTCTTGGATTAAGCAAGACGGGTATAAAGATGGATAGAAAGAAACAGGAAGCGATTATTGAAGCGGTTCTATTTTCGATGGGCGAAGCTGTTGGAATAGACAGACTTGCTTCATTAATTGAAACGACCGAAGAGAAGACAATAAAGATAGTAGAGGATATGAAAAAGGTTATGGAGGCTTCTGACAGAGGCGTTACCATTACCCAGGTTGGAAATGCATTTCAGATGTGCAGTAAAGCTGAGATGTATGAGTATCTGATTGAACTGACAAAATCCGACAATAAATATACACTTACGGATACGGTATTGGAGACGTTGTCGATTGTGGCATATAAGCAGCCGGTTACCAGAGCTGATGTTGAGAAAATAAGAGGGGTTGATTGCAGCCACTCCATAAACAGATTGATGGAACTGGATCTTATAAAGGAACTTGGAAGACTGGATGCTCCCGGACGCCCGATTTTGTTTGGTACAACCGATCAGTTCTTAAGGTGTTTCGGTGTTAAATCATTGGAGGATTTACCTCAGATGAGCGCAACTCAGAAAGAGGAAATGCGTGAGCAGGCGGAACAGGAAGTTCAGATGAAACTGGACATTTGATGTTGCCTTTGGCGAAGGCAAATGAAATGACAAACAGCAAGAGAAAGATTCCTACAAGGCATTTTTCTCTTTTTTTATTACAGTATTAGTGATAAAATAATTATGTATATTTTTTTAAGAGGATTACGATGATTTCTAAGGAAGAAGCTAGAGAAAAAATAAAAAAGGCAGGATATAATGTCGTTGATGACAACTCTGTTTTGACGATATTAATTCCCGAGAAGGCATCTGTTAAGAATACAGTAAAAGCGGTCAAGGAATTGTTGCTGAAAATTGATTATCAGGCAAGTTTCGGAGTTAAACAACATTCAAAATCGAATGAGGAAATGATGGCTGATTCAGAAGCAGATTTGAGCACTGATATAGAAACTGATTTCATTGAAAATGAGACGCCTGATATTGAAGCGGATTTCGTTGAGAATGGAATGACTGATATTGATGCAGATTTGAACGAAGAAGCAATGGGTTGGAAGACAACTGTTGAAAAGAAATCCGACGAGAAGGCTTCGTTGGCTGAAAAGAAATCCGATGAGAAGGCTTCGTTAGCTGAAAAGAAATCCGGCGAGAAGGCTTCGTTGGCTGAAAAGAAATCCGACGAGAAGGCTTCGTTAGCTGAAAAGAAATCTGCCAAGAAGACATCGCCGATTGAGAAAACGTCCGTTAAGAAAACTCCCAAGAAGGTTGAGGTTAAGGAAGAAACTGAAGAAGATGATTTCCTTGACGATGAGGATGAAAGCTTTGATGAAGGAAGTATCAGCCTTGATGATTACGACATGGATATGATGCTTAATGAGAAATCAATTCAGTTTTCACTGGAGGATTTTGGATTGATATAGTGTTTTTGCTTTTTACTTTTTATGAAAATGCAGAAGGATTCAGACATGGGAACGTCAAAGGATAAGACGAAAGATAAAGCAAAAGTGAATAAAGGAATTGAAAGGCAGCTTAGATCGATTGCCATTTTACCAATGCTTCTTATGGGATTGGTTGTCTTGGTTGTAAGCTACTTTGTTTCAATGTACATCGCTAAACATGAGGTTGAAAGAAACTTAAGAAATGTAGCAGAATCAATAGAGATATATTATGACAGAACATATCCCGGTGATTTTGGTGTGCATATGGATGACACGGGAGTGTATCGTCTGTGCAAGGGCGGAGTTGATATAATGGATACCAATGATGTTCTTGACGAATATAAGGAAAAAACCGGAACGGATGTAACGGTTTTCTATATGGATGTCAGAATGATGACTAGCATCTTTGATGACGGAAAGCGTGTGATTAGAACGGCAGCACAGACTTTTGTCAGTGATGAAGTTATCAGAAATGGAAAAGAGTGTTTTTATGATAATGTCATAATCGGTAATCAGAAGTATTTCGGCTTTTATACACCGATTATAAATGCCGACGGAACAATCGTGGGAATGTTCTTTGCCGGAAAACCCACCGGTCAGGTGGAAAAAGAGAGTATGACGTCCATTGTGTGGGTTCCTGTTGTTATGCTTGTATTTGCCTTCATGGGTGTGCTGATATCAAAGATACCGGCAAAGGATATTACCGATGCAATAGGAAAAGAGAAGAAATTCCTGGGAGAAATTGCCAGCGGTAACCTGGGAGCAAGAATTGATGATAAACTAATTTTGAGAAAAGATGAGTTGGGGGATATGGCAAAGTTCACCAATTCCGTTCAAAAGTTTATCCGCGAAATGATTGAGAGAGATACGCTTACACGCCTTTTTACCAGACGTGTGGGATACGGAAAGATCAGATATGCACAGTCACAACTGACAGAAGCGGGAGTGCCCTATTGTATTGGAATGGGAGACATTGATTTCTTTAAGAAGTTTAATGATACCTATGGACATGATTGTGGCGACCTTGTTCTTAGGGAAGTGGCAAGAATATTCCTTGAAAATATGATTGGAAAAGGCTTTACTATTCGTTGGGGTGGTGAGGAATTCCTGATTGTTTATGAGGATGCAACGCTTGAAAAAGCCTATGAGCATTTGTGCTCTATAAAGGAAAAGATAATTAACTATCAGCTGGATTACAATGGACAGAAGCTTTCTGTTACCATGACATTTGGATTAACCAGAGGTGATTCAAGAGATATTGATGACATTGTTAAGGAAGCTGATAACCTTCTGTATTTTGGAAAGCAGAACGGAAGAAATCAGATTGTTACAATTGACAGCAACAAACCTGATAATGCCGATGAGGCTGATTTGATTCCGGAGAAACCTAAAAAGAAAGAAAAATAACAGTGTATTTCAGAGCACCGGCGGATAAATGAAAAGACGTCGGCCGGTCTTTGGTAAAAATATCGAAAAAAGGCGCATAGTTGCTATAAAATATGGTTAAAAAATAGGGAAGAAATTCTTTTTCTTTCCTATTTTTTATGTTATACTATTAAGCGGTGCGGTTTGGCTCAATTTTTGGGCTTTTATGCATAAATTATTAATAATCTATATATGGAGGGCTTTTTAATGAGTACTACTACAAGCGCGAGCGGACGTATCGCAGCTCTGCTCGATGAGAACAGTTTCGTTGAAATTGGTGCTAAAGTTTCTGCAAGAAGCACAGATTTCAATCTGAAACAGACGAATACTCCTTCAGACGGCGTTGTAACCGGTTATGGAGTAATCAATGGTAATCTTGTATATGTATATGCTCAGGATGCTTCTGTTCTTGGCGGAAGTGTTGGAGAAATGCATGCTAAGAAGATTGTCAACCTCTATGATCTTGCTCTTAAGTGCGGTGCACCTGTTATCGGACTTATTGATTCTGCAGGATTAAGACTTGAGGAGGCTTGTGATGCATTAAATGCATTCGGCGAGATTTACGCTGCACAGGCAAGTGCTTCAGGCGTTGTTCCACAGATCACAGCAGTATTTGGTTCATGTGGCGGCGGACTTGCACTTATTCCTACACTTACAGATTTTACTTTTATGGAAGAAAGTAAAGCAAAATTATTCGTTAACTCACCTAACGCAATTCAGGGTAACTACACAGAGAAGTGTGATACAGCTTCTGCTAAGTTCCAGTCAGAAGAGTCAGGTATTGTTGACGTTGTAGCTGATGAAGCAACTATTTATGCACAGATTAGAGAACTTGTAAGCATGCTTCCTGAGAACTGCGAGTCAGATAACTCATTTGCAGAATGCGAAGATGATCTCAACAGATCTGTAGCAGGTATTGAAGGCGCTGTAGAAGATACATCAATTGCTATCTCTATGATCGCTGATGATAATGCATTCTTTGAAGTTAAGAGTGCTTTTGCTAAGAATATGGTTACCGGATTTATCAAACTCAACGGCGCAACAGTTGGTGTTGTAGCAAACAGAAGTGCTGTATACGATGAAGAAGGCAAGAAGGTTGAAGATTTTGGCGTTGCTCTTACAGCATTGGGATGTGAGAAGGCTGCAGATTTTGTAAACTTCTGTGACGCTTTTGAAATTCCTGTTCTTTCTCTTACAAATGCTGATGGCTTCTGCACATGCATGTGTGGTGAGAAGAGAAATGCCAAGGCTGCTGCAAAGCTTGTTTATGCATTTGCAAATGCAACAGTTCCAAAGGTTAATGTTGTAATCGGTAAGGCTTTCGGTTCTGCATACAATGTAATGAACTCAAAGGCTCTTGGCGCAGATATGACATTTGCATGGGACAGCGCAAAGATCGGTATGATGGATGCTAAGCTTGCTGCTCAGATTATCTGTGCTGACAAGGATGCAGACGCAGTAGCTGCTTGTGCTAAGGATTATGATGCTCTTCAGAACAGCGTTGATGCTGCAGCTGCAAGAGGATATGTTGATACAATCATTGCTCCTGCAGATACACGTAAGTACCTCATTGGTGCATTTGATATGCTTTATACAAAGTCTGTTGATACAGTAGCTAAGAAACACGGCGCAGTACTGTAGAAAGGATGGTGTTCATGAATACAATTCTTTTAACAGCTGAGGCTAATATGGAATTAAGCGAGAAAATGGCAAATGCTGGAATCAATACATTACTTGGTATGGGTACAGTATTTATTGTATTGATTATCATTATGCTTGTTATTATGTCTTTCAATCTTTTCAACGGAAACGGCAAGAAGAAAGAAGAAAAGAAGGCAACAACAGACAGCGTTGATAATGCAGTTGCACAGATTTCTGCAAATGAAGAAGCTTCAGACGATACAGAACTTGTTGCTGTTATCGCAGCTGCAATCGCAGCATTTGAGGGAAGCGCAAGTACAGACGGTTACGTAGTTCACTCTATCAGAAGAGTAAGATAATTATTGGAGGATAATAAAATGAAAAATTATACCATTACAGTTAATGGCAATGTATATGATGTAGTTGTTGAAGAAGGCGCAACAAGTGGCGCAGTAGCAGCAGCACCAAAGGCAGCTCCCAAGGCAGCACCAAAGGCAGCTCCCGCAGCTCCAAAGGCTGCAGCAGCAGGCGCAGGTTCAGTTAAGGTTACAGCAGGTGCAGCAGGTAAGGTATTCAAGATTGAAGCTAACGTTGGTCAGGCAGTTAAGGCCGGTGATCCTGTAGTTATCATTGAAGCTATGAAGATGGAAATTCCTGTTGTTGCTCCTTCTGATGGTACAGTAGCAAGTATTGATTGTGCAGTTGGTGATCCTTGTGAAGCAGGCGCTTGCCTTGCAACACTTAACTAATTGTTGAGTATCAATTTGAGTTACTGATTAATCTAGGAGGAAAAACAAACATGGAACTTATTTCAAGTACGCTTGATAATCTTGTTCATCAGACAGCGTTTTGTAATTTAACTGTTGGAAATGTTGCGATGATTTTAGTTGCCTGTGGTTTCCTTTATCTTGCAATCGCAAAGGAATTTGAGCCATTGCTTCTGCTCCCTATCTCATTTGGTATGCTTCTTGTTAATATCTATCCTGATATTATGAGGCCATTTGCAGAAGGACAAACAGGTGGACTTCTTTACTATTTCTATATTTTGGATGAATACGCAATCCTTCCTTCACTCATTTTCATGGGTGTCGGAGCAATGACAGACTTCGGTCCGCTTATTGCTAATCCGAAGAGCTTCCTGCTCGGTGCAGCTGCTCAGTTCGGTATTTATGCTGCATATTTCGGAGCAATCCTGATGGGATTCAATGGAAAAGCTGCAGCGGCTATTTCTATCATCGGTGGTGCTGACGGCCCTACATCTATCTTTTTGGCAGGAAAACTGCAACAGACGGATTTGCTGGGACCCATCGCGGTGGCGGCATATTCATATATGTCACTGGTTCCGATTATTCAGCCACCAATTATGAAGTTATTGACAACTGAGAAGGAAAGAAAGATTAAGATGGATCAGCTTCGGCCTGTTTCTAAGCTTGAGAAGATTCTCTTCCCTATCATTGTTACTATCGTTGTATGTATGATACTTCCTACAACAGCTCCACTCGTTGGTATGCTTATGCTTGGTAACCTTTTCAAGGAGTCAGGTGTTGTAAGACAGTTAACAGATACAGCTTCAAATGCTTTGATGTATATCGTAGTTATTCTGCTTGGTACATCTGTAGGTGCTACAACATCAGCAGAAGCTTTCCTTAATTGGGACACAATTAAAATCGTTGCTCTCGGCCTTATTGCATTCTCATTTGGTACAGCAGCCGGAGTCCTTTTCGGAAAGTTAATGTGCGTTCTGACTCATGGCAAGACCAATCCACTTATCGGTTCAGCCGGAGTTTCAGCCGTTCCTATGGCAGCCAGAGTATCACAGAAGGTTGGTGCGGAAGCAGATCCTACAAACTTCCTTTTGATGCATGCTATGGGACCTAACGTTGCCGGCGTTGTTGGTACAGCAGTTGCAGCCGGAACATTTATGGCTATATTCGGAGTATTCTGATTAGTGTCAGGATTTACCAGAAACAAAATTAATGTTTACATGATTAATTTATTAAATTAATAGGAGAATAAAAATGGCTACTAAGAAAAATGTAAATATCGAAGCTAAGCCGGTTGGCATTACCGAAACCGTCCTTCGTGACGCACATCAGTCTTTGCTTGCAACAAGAATGCCTACAGAGGTTATGCTTCCCATCGTTGATAAGATGGACCAGGTTGGCTATCACTCAGTAGAGTGCTGGGGTGGTGCAACATTCGATGCTTCACTTCGTTTCTTAAAAGAAGATCCATGGGATCGTCTTAGAAAACTTCGTGATGGATTCAAGAACACAAAACTTCAGATGCTTTTCAGAGGACAGAACATTCTCGGTTATCGTCCTTATGCTGATGATGTTGTTTATGCTTTCGTTGAGAAATCTATCGCAAACGGTATTGATATTATCAGAATTTTTGACTGTCTTAATGACCTTCGTAACCTTCAGGCTGCAGTTGATGCAACCAACAAGATTAAGAAGCAGGAAGGCAGAGGAGAGGCTCAGATAGCTCTTTCTTATACACTTGGTGATGCTTATACACTTGAGTATTGGGCAGATACAGCTAAGAAGATTGAGGAGATGGGTGCTGATTCTATTTGTATTAAGGATATGGCTGGTCTTCTTGTTCCTTACAAGGCTGCAGAACTTATCAAGGCTATGAAGGAGAACACAAAGCTTCCTATCCAGCTTCATACACATTACACCTCAGGTGTTGCTTCAATGACATACCTTAAGGCTGTTGAAGCAGGTGTAGACGTTATTGACTGTGCTATGTCACCTCTTGCTCTTGGTACATCACAGCCTGCTACAGAAGTTATGGTTGAGACCTTCAAGGGTACTCCATACGATACAGGTTACAACATGGATCTCCTTGCAGAAATCGCAGATTACTTCCGCCCTTACAGAGAGGAGTGCATCGCTTCAGGATTACTCAGCACAAAGGTTCTTGGCGTTAACATTAAGACACTTCTTTACCAGGTACCCGGCGGTATGCTTTCTAACATGGTTAGCCAGCTTAAAGAGCAGGGTGCTGAAGATAAGTATCAGGAAGTTCTTGAAGAGATTCCTAGAGTTCGTAAGGACTGTGGTGAGCCACCGCTTGTTACACCTTCTTCACAGATCGTTGGTACACAGGCTATCTTCAACGTTCTTATGGGCGAGAGATATAAGATGGCTACAGGTGAGTTCAAGGATCTCCTTCGTGGTAACTATGGACAGACAGTTAAGCCTATGAGCCAGGAAGTTATCGATAAGGTTATTCCGGGCGAGAAGAGATCTACAGCTCGTTCTGCAGAAGCTACAGGCCATACAGAGCCGGAGCTTGCTACTATCGAAGCAGAAATGAAGCAGTGGAAACAGCAGGATGAGGACGTCCTCAGCTATGCATTGTTCCCTCAGGTTGCTACAGACTTCTTCAAGTATCGTCAGGCTCAGCAGACAAAGGTTGACGTATCTAAGGCTGATACAGCTAACGGAGCATATCCGGTTTAATTTGCTTAGTTTCTAAATACTCAAATAAAAAGTTTTTTGGATGGCAAAATATTCTATTTTGCCATCCAACTTTTTCTTTTTTCAAATACTATATCAATTCAAATGCTATATCAATTCAAATGCTATTTCGTTTTGGATTTCAATTTAATTACTATTTTAATATGGATGGCCCTTTCAAATCATTATTGCCATTGCAGAAGCGATTTTTGTGATTTCAATGGTAGGAATATTTGCTTTTGAGTCGTGAAAATGCCATTGTAGAAGCGTTTTTGTGGTTTCAATTGTAGGAATATTTGTTTTTAAGTCGTGAAAATGCCATTGAGAAGACATTTTGAGATGTTTTAATGGCACGCCTTGGGCTTTGGGCGAGAGTAAATATAAAGAAATATAAAGAAATATAAAGAAGTGTACCATTAAGGAAGGGGGAACTATTTGCTTAATGGTATAGGAAAAAACAAAGAAGAACAACATTACCATCAAGGAAAGCATTTAAGGCATCATGATGGCATAAGAAATAGCTTATATGATTTGACAATGCCATTAGTCCACCCCTAAAGGTACATTGATGGTACGCTTTTAGGAGATTTTGGGCGTATTAAGCTGGTAAAGGTGGTTTTACGTGCTATTAAATCAAATTAGTAAGCCTTTTAATGGCAATATGGAGATCTTAATACGAAAATGCGTGCCATTGAAGTCCTGATTGCGGCTTCGGTGAAGGCAAAAAATTATGAAGGCCAAGGGAAGGAGGAGACAAAAAAGCAAGAACTACAATAATAACGAAAGAACAACGCAAGAAGAAACAACGCAAGAAGAAACAACGCAAGAAGAAACAACGCAAGAAGAAACAACGCAAGAAGAAACAACGCAAGAAAGAACAACGAAAGAAGAAACAACGAAAGAAGAAACAACGCAAGAAGAAACAACGCAAGAGAAAACAACGAAAGAAGAAACAGCGAAAGTAGAAACAACGCAAGGAAAAAACAAAAAGAAAGGCGAATCAATGAAAGGAAAAACAATAAATAAAGACAATGACAAATTCTCGGAAGAATTAAAACAATTAAAGGAACTTGAGAAGCAAGCTCTGAACTCATTAAAACGTGCTCCGGCGGAAAAGGGGAGTGTGAGATGTGAACTTGCACGTGGAAAATACCCGCAATTTTACGTTAATTTAGAGAAGGAAAAGGATAAGTATCCCAAAGGCAGGTACTTGCATAAGGATGAATTAAAAATTGCGAGAGCTTATGTGCAAAAGGAATACGATATTAGGATCTTGGAGATGATTAGAAGGCGTGAGAAAGAAATATGTTCTTCAAAATCTGGCGTAAGAATTGATTTACGTGATGCATATACGAGTTTTCCGGTTGCAAAACAGAGTATAATCACACCATATGTCCTTCCGGACAACGAATATATTAAAAAATGGGAGAAAAAGGAGGGAAATATTAAGAATGGTTGTCCGATAACAAACGGCTTTGTGACAGAAAAGGGGGAAACGGTAAGATCCAAATCAGAAAAAATGATTGCAGACAAGCTTTATCTAATGGGAATACCATATAAATATGAAGAACCATTGGAACTGAGCGGAAATAGGTTTGTTTTTCCGGATTTTACAATATTAAATATCAAGACTCGTAAAGAGATATATTGGGAACACTTTGGTATGATGGATAATCCGGAGTATTGCAAGAAAGCATTGGAAAAAATAGAAAGCTATGAAAATGAAAAAATCTATTTTGGAGAAAATTTGTTCTTTTCTTTCGAATCAAGCCTAAAAACGATTAATATGAGTCAAATTGAGCATATTTTAGAAAGAATATTCGACTTTGAATGAAAGGTGTAAAAACCTAAATCTACATTTAGTGAGCCTAAAAAGAAGAGGACTTTTGGTGTTAAGCAGATATCGGTCTAAGAAATACGTTTTGTAAATGCAGGAAATGATGCGAAAGTTTACATAAATGTTGCATAATGCAAGAGTTGTGCAAGATGAATGCAATTTGAAGGGGCATTTGCAAGAATTTTGCAAGGAATTTTACATAATTCTGAGCTTTTCCTTGCAAAATATAAATGACAGGCGTTATAATAATCATAGGTGTTTTCGCAAGCTGCAACTATATGTTGTGGTTTTTGAAAATAAATAATTGTCGTTATTATTCTGGCAATTCAAAATTTGACAAAATTGAGTTGTAATTTGTTGGATTGAGAAAAAATTAAATTAAAAAGATGAAAGTGAATTTGTTACATGTTGTCATTTGAATAAAAGGAGAAAATTATGGCAAGACAGGAAAAGATTAAGAAGGATTATTTGGTTGATACGGCATTTCTGTTGGCAAAACAGGAAGGATTTGAAAATGTAACGGCCAGAAAGCTCGCGGCGAAGGCCGGATGCTCAACACAGCCCATTTTTAGACTATATGAAAATATGGAAGATTTATGGGCGGCTGTATATGAGAAGGCTGTTGAATTCTATGATTTCTTTTATGAAAGTTATCCGAAGAACAATAAGGAAGCCTTTGTTGACCTAGGCATGGCATATATAGGATTTGCTTCAGAAGAAAAGTATTTGTTTAAACTCTTATTCATGGGAGAAGCGGGAGAATATGCCAAGTCCTTTTATGATATTTTGAACGGAGAAGGCGGACATGTTGGGGCAGAATTTGCCAAGGCAAAGGAAAATGGCGTTGCGAATCCGTCAGATTTGTTCACAAAAGCATGGATTTTTATTCATGGAATAGCTTGCATGACAATGACCGGAGATTATGACCTCAATGAGGAACAAACGCTGGCATTGCTTAAGGAAACGGTGGCATCATTTTCATAACATAAAACGGAAAAGTTAATTTTATATTTAATTTTTAGGTTAAAATCAATTACATGATTTGTCGTTTTGGGGATTGCGTATATTCTCATATATATGAAAGGTGAGGCAACATTTTGAATAAACAGGATGTATTAAGCGTGATTGACGAGAATCTGCCCGGAATGAGTAAGGGACACAAGGCGATTGCGTATTATTTAAAGGAACATTATGATGTCGCAGTATTTATGACGGCGGCAAAAATAGGGGAAGAGATTGGAGTCAGTGAATCTACTGTTGTAAGATTTGCATCAAATCTCGGTTATGACGGTTTTCCGGATTTCCAGAATAATTTGGCAGCCTGGGTGAAGAGCAGAATGAACACTGTTCAGAAGGTGGGGGCGAAGTATGGAAACAGTTCGCAAAGCCAGATTATTGATTCTGTATTAAAGGGTGATATCGAAAAGATAAATGATACACTTGCACAGATTGATCCAAATGCATTTGAGGCGGCTGTTGATGCATTGCTGACTGCGCGTACAGTATATATAGTAGGAATTCGTACATGTTCTCCTTTGGCAGAGTTTTTATCTTTCTATCTTCATATGATTAGGGATAATGTTATTTGTCTTAACACAACAAGTGTTAGTGAAACATTTGAACAGATGATCAGAATTAATAATGAGGATGCAATTGTCGGAATCAGTTTTCCAAGATACAGTATGAGAACACTGAAGGCACTTGAATTTGCTAGTGACAGAAATGCAAAGGTTATTACAATAA
Source organism: Lachnospiraceae bacterium (assembly GCA_045639685.1). GTDB lineage: Bacteria > Bacillota > Clostridia > Lachnospirales > Lachnospiraceae > Colinaster. Next base: position 30,178 of record JAZUDO010000028.1, on the reverse strand, counting down.
CAGATAGTATTCATAGCCCTATGTGTATGTACAGCTCAATCAATTTGTTTGCACGAAGCGATATGGTTTCGATTGTAGACTCACTTGTTGCACCGCTCAGTGTAATAAATGCATTGGTTGTTGCGTTCTGCCTGAAGGCACCTGCGGCAGTAAAAGATAATCTTAGTAATTTGGAAAATGCATGGAGTAATTACCAGGTATATCTCAATGATGAAATCAACTTTATTGATGACGAACCGATTGTTGATTACTCATTGAAAAAGGATGAAAACGCTTGATGCGCTTCCGTTAAACGCTTGATGCGCTTCCGTTAAGTGCTTGATGCACTTCTATTAAATGCGGGATGCTGTTCAATTAAACACCTGACAAAAGTTGTCAAAAATTAAAACAGGAATAAACTTTATATGAAAAAAGTGATTGTTGTTGGCGGAGGAGCAGCCGGTATGATGGCCGCTATAAGCGCTGCAGACAGTGGCGCCGAAGTGACATTATACGAAAAAAATGAAAAGCTCGGAAAGAAAATATATATAACCGGAAAAGGCAGATGCAACGTGACTAACGATTGCGAGCCGGATATTTTTTTTGAAAATGTGGTTACAAATCGTAAGTTCCTTTACAGCCCATATTATGGATTCGATAATACTGCTGTCATGAAGTTAATTGAAGAGAACGGCTGCGAACTTAAAACGGAAAGGGGAAACAGAGTTTTCCCTGTGTCGGATCATTCCTCTGACATTATTGCTGCACTTACAAGAGCAATGAAAAACAGAGGAGTACATGTTTGCTTAAACAGTGAAGTGACGGAGTTACTGATAAAGAATAACACTTGTTACGGAATAAAACTCCGAGGCGATAAGGCAGCCCATAATAGAGGGAATGGAAATTCGGAGAAAAAGGTAGAAGCTGATAAAGTTATTCTGGCTACCGGTGGATTGTCATATTCAACAACGGGTTCAACGGGGGACGGAATCAAATGGGCTAAAAACTCAGGGCATACAATTTCGGACTGTCGCCCCGGTTTGGTTCCATTAAACATCAAAGAAGAATGGGTTAAGGATTTGCAGGGACTAGCTCTTAAAAATGTCGGACTTATTCTTCAAAACGGAAAGAAAAAAATATACGAAGGATTTGGGGAAATGCTGTTCACTCATTTTGGAGTCAGTGGGCCGCTTGTACTTAGCGCATCCAGCTATTATACGGCTTATGTGCAAAAACACCCTGAATGCAAGAATGATATAAAATTAAAACTTGATTTAAAAAATGCAATATCTCATGAGCAACTTGACAAGAGGATCTTAAGGGATTTTGAGAAGTACAGTAACAAGCAGTTTAAGAATAGTCTTGATGATTTGCTGCCTTCCAAGATGATACCTGTAATTGTTAAACTGAGTGGGATTGACGCAGACAAGCCCGTTAACTTAATTACAAGAGAAGAAAGAGAACGACTTGTTGAATTGCTTAAAGAACTGGAATTGACAGTCAGCTCTGAAAGAGGATTTGCAGAAGCAATTATCACCGGGGGAGGTGTATCGGTTAAAGATATTAACCCATCAACCATGGAATCCAAACTGGTTGAGAATTTATTCTTTGCAGGTGAGGTGATTGATGTGGATGCTTTGACAGGAGGTTTTAATCTTCAAATTGCATGGAGCACCGGGCACCTTGCGGGAGAATCATTTGAATATTAATAACACAAGTTATCTTTAAGCGACGCTTTGTGAAGAGAAAATTTGAACGGAATTTATAGACTTCATTTTGCTGTTTTCGGAAGAAAAACCGGTGGTATTTATGGATTGATGGTAAACAGGCCAAAATTAAATTTTTTCATTTTTCGCACAATTCGAACAAAACATAAAAAATTGTTGGGGAAAAGGAAAATATCAAAAATGCATTGAAATAGAATTCAGACATAAATAAAGACGAAAAAAACAGACACAATGGAAGGAGAAAAAATATGAGCATTAATGTTGCAATAGACGGACCTGCCGGTGCAGGCAAATCAACGATTGCAAAAAGAGTTGCAAAGGAAAAAGGATATATATACGTGGATACAGGAGCCATGTACCGTGCGATGGCATTATATTTTATCAGACAGGGAATTGGAGCCGACGAAGAAGAGAAGATTAACGAGGCATGTAAGAATGCGGACATTTCAATAGCATATGAAGACGGTGTTCAGGTTGTTCTTCTTAACGGTGAAAATGTTAACGGACTTATCAGAACAGAGCAGGTCGGTAACATGGCAAGTGCAACCAGCGTATTTGGCGATGTTAGAAAGAAACTTGTAGAACTTCAGCAGAAGCTTGCTTCAAAAGAAAATGTTGTAATGGATGGAAGGGATATCGGTACGGTTGTCCTTCCCGAGGCTGAGGTGAAAGTGTATTTGACAGCCAGCAGCGCCGAAAGAGCAAGAAGAAGATTTCTTGAATTACAGGCTAAAGGGGAGAATGCTGATATTGTTCAAATAGAGAAGGATATTGTTGAAAGAGATCACAGAGATATGACACGGGAGATATCTCCTCTCAAGCAGGCCGATGATGCAGTCCTTGTTGACAGTTCGGATATGTCTATTGAAGAGGTTGTTAATAAGATAATGTCAATAATAAATGCGGCAGAGAATAATTAAATCAAAATGTGCCTAACCAAACAAGAATTAAATCAAAATGTGCCTGACCAAACAAGAATTAAATCAAAATGTGCTTGACCAAACAAGAGTTAAATCAAAATATGCACAGCTAAACAAGAGTTAAATCAAAATATGCCCGGTCAAACAGGAATAAAGGAGAGAGGGACTACGCCCATGGAAGTTATTACCGCCAAGAGCGCCGGATTTTGCTTTGGCGTTAAAAGAGCGATGGAAAAAGTAAATGAACAAATTGCTTTGAGAGATGAAGCAGAAGGAAAAACATGGGATATTTATACCTACGGTCCAATCATTCATAACGAAGAAGTTGTGAAGGAACTGGAGAAAAAAGGTGTTGTGGCAATTCGGGAAAATGATAACATTGACGGCCTCATTTCCAATGCTGAAATCAGCAGTCATCCGGCCAGAGTTATCATCAGATCCCATGGGGTTTCCAGGGAAGTTCAGGATATGCTGCTTTCAAAGGGATTTGAGGTAATTGATGCAACATGTCCCTTCGTTAAAAGAATTCATAATACGGTTATGAAGGAAAGCTCGGAAGGAAGAGAAATAATAATTGTAGGCAATCCTAATCATCCGGAGGTTGAAGGGATTGTGGGCTGGTGCGTTAACAAGCCTTTTGTTATTGAAAGTGCAGACGAAATTGGAACAATTCCTTTTTCTGACGAAAAAAAATACTCCATTGTGGCTCAAACCACCTTTAATCATAAGAAATTTAAAGATATAGTTGAAAAAATCACTACAATAGTTTATGATGTTAATGTTGTGGATACCATATGCAATGCAACTTATGAGAGGCAACGTGAAAGTAAAGAAATAGCCGCTAAAGTTGATGCTATGATTGTAATCGGCGATACTCACAGTTCCAATTCGAAGAAACTGTTTGAGATATGCAGGGAGGAATGCGAGAATACGCATTTTATCCAGACACTAGATGACTTGATTTTGGAGAATACTGAATCTGTCCGCCTGGTGGGTATTACTGCGGGGGCTTCTACCCCAAACTATATTATTGAGGAGGTTCAAAATTATGTCAGAGTTGACTTTTGAACAAATGTTAGAAGAATCATTCAAAACAATCCATTCGGGAGAGGTAGTAGAAGGTACAGTTATTGATGTTAAGCCTGATGAAATCATCCTTAATATCGGCTACAAGTCAGACGGTATTCTTACAAGAAACGAATATACCAACGAATCAAACCTTGATCTTACTACTGTAGTAAAGCTTGATGACAAGCTTGAAGTAAAGGTTATTAAGGTAAATGACAGTGAAGGTCAGGTCCTTCTTTCTTATAAGAGACTTGCTGCAGAGAAAGGCAACAAGCGTATTGAAGAAGCATTTAACAATCAGGAAGTACTTAAGGCTAAGGTTTCACAGGTTCTCGATGGCGGTATCTGTGTAGTAGTTGACGAAGTAAGAATTTTCATTCCTGCAAGCCTTGTTTCAGATACATATGAGAAGGATCTTTCTAAGTATGCAGGTCAGGAAATTGAATTTGTAATTACAGAATACAATCCTCGCAAGAGAAGATATATCGGTAACAGACGTATGCTTCTTTCGGCTGAGAGAGAAAAAGCACAGAAAGAACTCTTCGATAAGATTAATGTTGGTGATGTAATCGAAGGTACAGTTAAGAACGTTACAGAGTTTGGTGCATTCATCGATCTTGGCGGGGCAGACGGATTACTTCATATCTCAGAGATGAGCTGGGGCAGAGTTGAAAGTCCTAAGAAGGTATTCAAGGTTGGCGATACAGTTAAGGCTTATATCAAGGATATCTCAGGCGGAAAGATTGCTCTTTCTTGCAAGTTTGAAGATGAGAATCCTTGGAAGGACGCTGAGACAAGATTTGCTGTTGGTAATGTAATCACAGGTAAGGTTGCTCGTATGACAGAGTTTGGCGCATTTGTTGAACTTGGCGGCGGAGTTGATGCATTACTTCATGTTTCTCAGATTTCTAAGGATCATATTGAGAAGCCTTCAGATGTTCTTAAGGTTGGCGATGAAGTTACAGCTAAGATTGTTGACTTTAACATGGCAGATAAGAAGATCAGCCTTAGTGTTAAGGCAATGTTCGAGCCTGAGAAGACAGAAGAGGCTGAAGCTCCTGCAGAAGAGGAAGATGCTGATGTTGTTTCTGTTGATATCGACAAGGTAATTGCTGAAGAAGCTGCAGAGGAGTCTGCTGAATAAGCATTTCAATAACCGGATGTGTAAGGTTACGAGATGATTAGGATTAGGAGTTAACGCGTACACGTCTGTGTACGCGTTTTTTATGTTTTTTGAAGGCATGAAATGTTTTTGCAATATGTGTTTGGGGTAAGCGTTTTTCATGGTATATGATTACAACTATTTTGTGAAAGAAATCTATAAGCTGACACAGATTGATTTATCTTCCTACAAGCAAAATCAGATGAAGAGAAGAATAGATTCTCTGATTCAACGTAGAAAGGTTGTGGGATACAACAATTATATTGATTTGCTTAAGACGGACAGAGCTTGTTTTAATGAGTTTGTGGAATATATTACGATAAATGTGTCTGAATTTTACAGGAATCCGGACCAGTGGGAGATACTGTCGGACAAAATAATGCCGGAACTTTTGGAAAAGAAGGGTAAGAGCCTTAAAATCTGGAGCGCAGCCTGCTCGACAGGTGATGAACCCTATTCCCTTGTTATGGCGCTTTCAAAGTATTTGCCATTATCGGGTATCAGAATTATTGCTACAGATATCAGTGATGAGATAATAGATAAAGCAAAACTTGGTATATATAACAAGAAGAGCGTGGAAGGCGTACCGGATGACTACCTTAGAAAGTATTTTTCAAAGAACGGAGAATATTATTCGATAAATGAGGATGTAAAGAGGTGCGTTCAGTTTAAGAAACATAATTTGCTAAAGGATCCTTTTATATCAGGCTGTGATCTTATTGTATGCAGAAATGTTCTGATTTATTTTACGGAAGAAGCGAAGGATAAGATTTTTTATAAATTTTACGATGCCCTTTCCACCGGTGGTATTCTGTTTATAGGAAGTACTGAGCAGATTTTGAATTATAAAGAAATCGGTTTTGAGAGAAAAGAGAGATTTTTCTATAGCAAATAGAGCTTTATGCCAAATAAAGAAATTTCCATGGCAAATAGAGACATAAAAAAGGACCACAGCAGTGGTCCTTTTATTTTTGCTTCAAAACATATCACGTATTTGATATGTTATTTGCAGTTGTACATCATGTTGAGAATATGATTTGAATATTTGTTAAATGCCTCTTTGCTTGATTTGAGACTGTCTGTCAACTCAAAGAATAAACAAGAGGAATCATAATCACGTCTGAATACAGGCTCAAACATTGCCTTATCCCACATAGGAAGATAATCGCTGACTTTTCTCGTATAGCAGTTTGCTGCTTTGGCCTGCTCACGGAAATCTTTGTCAACATATTCCGCAACACTCTTATGAATTGCAACATCTTCTTCCGGAAGATAGTAGTAATCATGATAATTGGTGTAGAAGAATTTGAGTTCTTCATGAAGAAGAGGAACCTTGATGATTCCGTCAGTACCCTTTGCACTGAAATAACATCCTTCGGCATTGTAATTAATCGGTGCCGGAATTGCACAGGGAAGACCGACCGTAAGGATGAGTTCCTTCTTGGATAAACCAAATACATCGTTGTAAACATTTGTCTGAACTTTTCTGATTACCACACCTTCATTGAAAATTCTGTTGTAAGAAAGTACGGGAACAATAAGCATCAGTCCAAGAACGTCGTCATGATTGTGGAGAAGGAGAAGCTTCTCATTTTCCTCAGACCCGTTTTCACTGTATTCACGGTATATCTTAATCAGTTCCTTTCCGGTATATTCATCCTCGCGATTAATACCAAGAAGAGTTTCTACGCTCTTTTGTCTGCAGTTATCCAGCTTGAGAAAATGCTTGAGTGAAGAAACACGTCTGTAAATATCAATTCCTTCACAATCACTGAAATCACAGGCTATACCGCATGCCTTACATCTTGCCTGAATAAAAGGAATATCAAAGGTATTGCCGTTAAAATGAACAAGCTTTTTGAAATGACGCAGGAATGCGATGACTTCATAAAGCATACCTCGCTCTTCCTTGGCGTTTTCGATAAGCCATTGCTTGATTTCGTAGTTTCCTGTCTCTTCGTTGAGATAAGCAACACCTACCTCATAGATAAATGAATTATCTGAAGAAAGACCGGTTGTCTCAATGTCGATAAACACACATTTTTCGGAATCACCCATTGCGGATAAATCGATTTTGTTCTCATTTGCATTAATAATGTCAACTATTGTTTTCATATCGCTGCCCCTAAAATAGAATCTTTAACTACAAAGATAGTATTATCATAACATAAAAACATATCTTTTTCCATTATGAATAATATGTTTTTATGTAAGTTCACGGGGTAGAATTTTGACCCAATAAATAGTATATTATATGTTAGAAAAAAATGGACTAAATCTGAGAACGGAAGGTTATTAAAATGGCAAAACATTCATTTGTCGGAGGAGTTCATCCTTACGACGGAAAAGACATTTCCAAGAAAAGATCCATTAAGGATGTTTTTCCCAAAGGTGACATGGTATATCCGGTTGTTCAGCATATTGGTGCGCCGGCGGGTCCCATAGTAAAAAAAGGTGATTATGTTAAACGCGGCCAGCTTATTGCTGCAGCCGGTGGCTTTGTGTCTGCAAATATTTACTCAAGTGTCAGCGGTACGGTTAAGAGTATTGAGCCAAGAAAGACCGTAACCGGTGATATGGTTAACAGTATTATTATTACAAATGATGAGAAATACGATGAGGTTGAGTACGAAGCGGTAGAAGATATCGATACACTTAGCAAAGGCGAGATTATAGAGAGAATTCAGCGGGCCGGCATTGTAGGAATGGGTGGTGCAGGCTTCCCGACTCACGTTAAGCTTTCTGTAAAGGAACCGGACAAGATAGATTACTGCATAGCAAACTGCGCAGAGTGTGAACCATATCTTACCAGCGATTACAGGAGAATGGTTGAGGAACCTGAAAAGCTTGTTGAGGGACTAAGAATAATTCTTCGCTTGTTTGACAATGCAAAGGGAATTCTTGCAGTGGAAGACAATAAGCCTGATTGTATCGAGAAGCTTAAGGCTATTGTTAAGGATGACCAGAGAATAATGGTTAAGACACTTAAGACAAAGTATCCGCAGGGAAGTGAGAGACACCTGATATTTGCCACAACAAAGCGTGCAATCAACTCTGATATGCTCCCTGCTGATGCGGGATGCGTGGTCAACAATGTTGATACCATTGTTGCTGTATATAATGCGGTTAAAAATGGAATTCCACTTATGGAGAGAATTATTACAGTAACCGGTGACTGTATTAAAAAACCGCAGAACTTCCGTGTTCATATAGGTATGAGCTATAAGGATTTGCTGGAGGAGGCCGGAGGACTTAAGAAGAAGGCTGAAAAGATTGTTTCCGGCGGTCCCATGATGGGATTTGCACTTATGGATCTAGATGTTCCTACGACAAAAACAGCTTCGGCGCTTCTTACAATATCAAGAGATGAGGTATCAAGAACCGAGCCGGGACCGTGCATCAACTGCGGACTGTGCGTGGAGGTGTGTCCGGGAAGAATTGTTCCAACTCACCTGGCGGATTTGGCAGACAGAAAGGATGCCGACGAATTTGTTGAGAGAGGCGGCATGGAATGCTGCGAATGTGGCTGCTGCAGTTACATTTGCCCTGCAAAACGTAATCTGACCCAGTCCATAAAGACAATGAGAAAAACAGTACTGGCTAACAGGAAGAAAAAATAGAAAGACGAGGAAATAGAATGAGTGATTTGATGAGAGTATCATCCAATCCGCATATAAGATCAAAAATCAGTACCGACAAGATAATGCTTGGTGTTATCCTGGCACTTTTGCCGTCGGCAGGATTCGGCGTGTACAATTTTGGTCTGCGTGCTCTTTGGGTAATGCTGATATCGATTGGCTCCTGCGTATTGACAGAGCTTGTATTTGAATTACTGACAAGGAAAAAGATTACAATAAAGGATTTGTCGGCGGTTGTTACCGGTCTTTTGCTGGGAATGAATCTTCCTGTCAACATACCTTTTTACATTCCGGCATTGGGAGGAATATTTGCAATATTTGTCGTAAAAATGCTTTTCGGCGGACTCGGAAAGAACTTTATGAATCCGGCACTGGCTGCAAGATGTTTCCTGCTGATATCATTTCCCGCGGCAATGACGAACTTTACCTGCGATGCTTATTCGGGAGCAACTCCGCTTGCACTTATGAGAGCAGGAGAGGATGTTAACGCATTTGACATGATAATCGGTAAAATCGGTGGAACAATCGGCGAGACTTCAATGGTTGCCATTATGTTTGGCGCTGTATTGCTCCTGCTGATGGGTATAATCGATTTAAGAATTCCGGGCACATATATTGTTACATTTATTGTATTTATCGGACTTTTCGGTTCACACGGATTTAATTCATATTATATCTGTGCACAGCTTGCAGGCGGCGGTCTGATGCTGGGAGCATGGTTTATGGCTACGGATTACGTTACAAGACCGGTTACAAAGGGCGGTCAGTACCTGTACGGCTTTATTCTGGGAATACTGACCGGTATCTTCAGAGTTTTCGGAGGTTCCGCAGAGGGCGTTTCTTATGCCATTATCCTGGGCAATCTTCTCGTTCCTCTTATTGAGAAGATTACTTATCCGACACCTTTCGGAAGAGGAGGTGAGCGCCGATGAAAGAACTTTTGAAGAACACGATAATTCTTCTTGTGATTACTGTTCTTGCAGGGGGTATTCTTGGATTTGTATATGACAATACCAAGGATATTATTGCGCGTCAGGAAGAAGAAACAAAGAAGGCTGCTTATAAGAATGTATTTTCAAAGGCAGATGACTTTGTTCAGTGTGAGCTTGCAATTGACGAAAACAGCAGGAAAGCAATGGACGAAATGGGCTTTGCAGAGGAGGACATTGTTGAACTTATTGAGGCAAAGGATTCTTCCGGAAATCTTATGGGATATGTATTTACAATTGTTACCCATGAGGGCTATGGCGGAGATATTGAATTTACCATGGGAGTGACAAATGAAGGCGTTCTTAACGGTATTTCGATTCTTTCAATTTCCGAAACGGCAGGTCTCGGAATGGAGGCGGAAAAGGTTTTACAGCCTCAGTTTGCGGGAAGAAAAGCTGAAACAATTGTTTATACAAAGACCGGAGCAAAGGAGTCAAATGAGGTTGATGCAATCAGTGGCGCAACCATTACGACCAACGCAATAACCAACGGCGTTAATCTTGGTCTGTACTATTTCAATGAAGTGTTGGGAGGTGCAGAGCATGAGTAAATGTTTTGAAAGATTATATAACGGAATTATAAAAGAAAATCCGACACTTGTTCTTATGCTGGGCATGTGTCCCACACTTGCGGTTACAACCTCCGCATATAACGGTCTTGGAATGGGACTTACAACCACGGCTGTTCTTGCTCTCAGCAATGTGATTATTTCAATGTTGCGTAAGGTTATTCCGAACAAAATAAGAATACCTGCATTTATTGTTATTATTGCATCATTCGTTACCATTATGCAGCTGCTGTTACAGGCATATCTGCCTTCCCTTTACAGGTCACTGGGAATCTATATTCCGCTGATTGTTGTTAACTGTATCATACTGGGAAGAGCGGAAGCCTATGCATATAAGAATCCGGTCCATTTGTCCTTCTTTGACGGACTTGGAATGGGCCTTGGATTTACATTGTCATTGACACTTATAGGTCTTATAAGAGAGTTTATCGGTGCCTGCACAGTATTCGATATCGAACTGGGATGGTTTACACCAATCGGTATATTTAAGATGGCACCGGGAGCATTTTTCGTACTCGCTCTTTTGACGGCAATCCAGAACAAGGTTAAGATTGCGGGAGCAAAGAAGGGTAAGGATGTATCCAAGATTCAGTCAGGATGCGGACATGACTGCCTTAACTGTAATGTTGAAGGCTGCCGTGACCGTAAGGCGGAAATGGAAGACATTTTTGCCGATATGGAAGAAAAGGCAGAGACAAAGGCAGAGACAAAGGCAGAAAAAAAGACTGAGAAAAAAACTGAAACAAAAACAGAAACAAAGGCAGAAAAGGAAACTGCAGAAGAATCTGTAGAAGAACCTGCAGAAGAAATCAAGCAGGAAGAAAAGACTGAAGAAATTCAGGATAAGCCTAAAAAGAAACGCGGAAGACCTAAGAAAGTCGAAGGGGCTTCGGAAGAAAAGAATGTAGAAGTTTCAGAGTCAAAACCGGAAACAAAGGCTGACGAAAAGCCCGGCGGAGAACAGAAAAAGAAGAGCAGCAAAGCAAAGAAGGATCAGCCTTCGTATTTTGAAGAGAAGACAAAGGATGAAAATGAGTTTGACGAGGTTTTTGATAAGCTGACCTTTGAAGAGAAGATAACAGCAAACGATGATTCTGATTTCCTTGAACTTGAGGACCTTGAGCTTGAGGAGATAAAGAAAAATTCTGCACCCAAGAAAAAACGTGGAAAGAAGGGAGGAAAATAAATCATGTTACAGATTAAAGAATTACTGATTATATTGATAAGTTCTTCCCTGGTGAGCAACGTTGTTCTCAGTCAGTTCCTGGGACTGTGTCCTTTCCTTGGGGTTTCCAAGAAAATTAACACAGCTGCCGGAATGGGTGGAGCGGTAATATTTGTTATAACTCTCTCAAGTGCCGTAACGGGATGCATTTACAAATACCTGCTTGTTCCCTTCAATATGGAATATATGCAGACAATAGTATTTATCCTTGTAATTGCTGCCCTTGTTCAGTTTGTTGAGATGTTTTTGAAGAAATTTGTTAAGGGGCTTTATAAGGCACTTGGCGTATATCTTCCGTTGATTACAACAAACTGTGCCGTACTTGGAGTGGCACTTACAAATGTTCAGAAAAATTACGGAATTCTGGCAGGAACGGTAAATGGTTTTGCCACAGCGTTAGGATTTACCATTTCGATTATAATTCTTGCGGGAATTCGTGAGAAAACAGAGCATAATGAGGTATTGCCAAGCTTTAAGGGAATGCCAATGGTTCTTGTTACCGCAGGACTTATGGCAATCGCATTTTGCGGATTTGCCGGTTTACTGTAGGCGGAACAGATATTGTTGAACTGATTGTGAGGATTGATTATGAACGGTGTTGTTCTGGCGATTCTGCTTGTGGGCGGAGTCGGATTGTTTATAGGTCTGTTTTTGGGATTTGCCGGAATATGGTTTAACGTAAAGACAGATGACAGAGAAGAAAAGGTTCTTGAAGCTCTTCCCGGCAATAATTGCGGTGGATGCGGATACCCGGGATGTTCGGGACTCGCTGCTGCAATAGTTGAAGGAAAGGCAAAGGTTAATGCATGCCCCGTGGGAGGCGAACCTGTGGGAAATGCTATAGCGGAAATCATGGGCGTAGAGGCGCAGACCAGCGAGAAAATGGTGGCCTTTGTAAAGTGTGCCGGTGACTGCGACAAAACAAGACAGTTATATGAATATTCCGGAAACGAAGACTGTGACATGCTTATGTATGTACCTTCAGGCGGTCCCAAAAGCTGTAACTATGGCTGTCTGGGACACGGTAACTGCGTTAAGGCCTGTCCCTTTGATGCAATTCATGTTGTTAACGGCATAGCTGTTGTGGATAAGGAAAAATGCAAGGCCTGTGGAAAATGTGTCGAAGCCTGTCCAAAGAAGTTGATTGAGCTTGTTCCATATTCGGCAAATGTTAAGGTTTCCTGCAGTTCAAAGGATAAGGGACCAGTTGTTATGAAGGCTTGTGATACAGGCTGCATAGGCTGCGGTTTGTGTCAGAAAAACTGCCCACAGGGCGCCATTGAGGTAAATGATTTCCTTGCTAAAATCAATTACGACCTTTGCGTAGGCTGTGGTGTGTGTGTAGAAAAATGTCCGAAAAAGGCGATTGTTAAAGAATGAGAATGGATGACGATTTTGAAGAAAACGGCGCCGGAATGCCGGTAATATATATGGCACTAGGGGTGTCCGTATTTATTCTTGCTGTGCTTGGAATAGTGCTTGCCATTAATAAAGACAACAGACCGTCAAAGAACAGTCAGATTATCAGTGACATGACTACTGTTGCGGTTGAGCAGGCAACTCCCGAACCTGTGGAGGAAAAGGAAACCCTTGTGGCTTCTGACCTTGATATCTGGGATATGTACCCGGAAAAGCCACAGGATAAAAAGCAGGATAAGGACAAGGATAAGGATAAAGATAAGGATAAAGAACCGGATCCGACGGAAGAGGCTGAAAAAGATGCTGTTACTCCGGAGGTTGATTATAATGACGGAAAACATGTGGAAATAAAGTATTCCGACGGAAGCAGCGAATGGATTGCCATCAATGAAAAATTGGAGAAGAACAACTACGATTTCAGCAATCTTGTGGATTCCGGAGGAAAGAAAAAATACATTTCCGACGGTAAAAATGTGGCATTTCTGGGGATAGATGTATCAAGGTATCAGAAAACCATTGATTTTTCACAGGTGGCAGATCAGGGAATCGATTTTGTTATGATTCGTGTGGGAGCAAGAGGATATAAGACCGGTCAGCTTACCCTTGATGAGTGTTTTGAAGAAAATCTAAAAAATGCCAAGGAAGCAGGTCTTAAAGTTGGACTGTATTTTTATTCCCAGGCCATTTCCACACAGGAGGCTACGGAAGAAGCAACCATGATAATCAATGCAATAGGGGAAAATAAGATTGACTACCCCATAGCAATAGATATGGAAATGGTCGATAACGATTTATCCCGTGTTGAAACACTGTCAAAGGATGAGAGGACTGTTATCACCGCGGCATTTGTGAATACCATAAAGGATGCCGGTTATATACCCATGATTTATGGTGATAAGGACTGGCTGTTAAAGCGAATTGATGTAAGCAAATTTACACAGAGCAGAATATGGCTTGCCCAGGATGATGAGGTGCCGGATTATCCGTACACTTTTGATATGTGGCAGTATACCACCGACGGAAGCGTATACGGAATAGACGGTTCTGTGGATTTGAACCTGTGCTTTGTGGACTACGATGCGCAATAGAGGGCTGTATGGGCTGTAAAGGCGTATATTTTACAAAAAAGAAAAATGGAGAACCTTCATATCGTGCTTCGCTGACCTATGGGAACAAGCATATTTCACTGGGAAGCTTTGACAACAGCTGTGAGGCATGTATTGCCTATGAAGAGGGAAGACGAGTACTGTCGGAGAAGGCAATAACAATAGACGGCTATGACAAAAACAGTTCTCTGTCATTTGAAAAATTCGTTGTACTGATAAATCTTAGGGACAACGGAATATACTGTCCAAATCCCTTGTATATTCATGACAGCTACATTTCCTATTATTTCCTGCCCGGAGAGGAAATGAAATTTTCCGTTGACGATCTTTTCTATTATGCCACTCACAGAATAAGAAAAAGGGGCGGACATCTGTATGTTAACGATTACGGCATGCAGGTTAGTCTGGGAAACAGATACGGAATAAAGAACTATGCAGTAAAGGGCAGGGATTACCGTTTCGTGAACGGTGATGAGCTGGATTACAGGTATGAAAACCTTGAGATAATCAACAGATATTACGGAGTTGAATACGTAAAAGGAAAGCGTAAGAGTGGGTACCGTGTCAAAATAAACCTTCGGGGAGATTTGATTGTTGGCTATTATGACGATGCAATAAGTGCCGCAATTGCCTATAATAAGGCTGTGGACGTATTGAAAAAGAACGGTGTTCAAAAGGATTTTCCTATAAATTATATAGATGGAATTAACGGAAAAGCATATGCGGATATGTATATGCATATAAAAATCAGCAGAAGGATAGGGAGGTATGTATGAAATATCTTGTTGTTGTGGATATGCAGAATGATTTTATTGACGGAGCGCTGGGAAGTGAAGAAGCAGTTAAGATTGTTCCGAATGTAAAAGCAAAGATTGAAGGCTTTGAGGGCCGAATCATTTATACAAGAGATACTCATCAGGAGAATTATCTTGAAACTCAGGAAGGAACCAATCTTCCTGTAAAGCACTGCATCGAGGGAACAGACGGATGGCAGATAAAGGATTGTCTTACCACTGGAGATATGGTTGTTTTTGATAAGGTTACCTTCGGTTCCGTTGAACTTGGTACATACCTTAAAGAATGTGCGGAGAAAGAGGATATTGAGAGCATTACGTTTATCGGCCTTTGCACAGATATCTGTGTAATCAGCAATGCAATGCTTACAAAGGCATTTTTGCCTGAGGTTAAGCTTATTGTTGATTCAAAATGCTGCGCAGGTGTATCTGTGGAAACACACAACAATGCATTGAATGCCATGAAGGTGTGCCAGATTGAGATAATATAGAACATTAAGGCAAAATATTGTTTGGAAATAAAAAAATGAAAGAAATTCGTAGATAAGGAAGACAGAATTATGGAAAACATTTTTTACAAAAGTACCAGAGACAGCAGCAAGAGAGTACCGGCCAGCAAGGCTATATTGCAGGGCCTTTCTGAGGACGGCGGGTTATTCTTCCCGGAGAAAATACCGACTCTTGATAAAAGCATAAAAGAACTTTCAAAGATGGATTACAGAGAACTGGCTTATGAAGTAATGAAGCTGTTCTTTACGGACTTTACAGAGGAAGAACTGAAAAAATGTATCAACAGTGCATATGACAGCAAATTTGATACAGAGGAAATCGCACCTCTTGCGGAGGTTGATGGTGCATATTACCTTGAACTCTTCCATGGTGCAACAATTGCATTTAAGGATATGGCGCTTAGTATCCTGCCGCATCTCATGACCACATCCGCAAAGAAGAATGATGTTAAAAATGAGATAGTTATCCTTACTGCAACATCAGGTGATACAGGAAAGGCTGCACTTGCAGGCTTTGCTGATGTTCCGGGAACAAAGATTATCGTATTTTATCCCAAGGGAGGCGTCAGCTTCATTCAGGAGCGTCAGATGGTAACTCAGAAGGGTGACAATACCTTTGTGGTTGGAATTAAGGGAAACTTTGATGATGCCCAGACCGGCGTTAAGAAGATGTTTGGTGATAAGGAACTTGCTGCAGCCCTTGACGCAAAGGGATATCAGTTCAGTTCCGCAAATTCGATCAATATAGGAAGACTTATTCCCCAGGTTGCATATTACGTATATGCATATGCAAAGCTTATTGCAGAGGGACAGATCAGTGAAGGCGAGAAGGTTAATTTCGTGGTTCCTACAGGAAATTTCGGTAATATTCTTGCGGCTTTCATTGCAAAGAATATGGGAATTCCGGTAAACAAGCTTATCTGCGCTTCAAATGAGAACAAGGTTCTCTTTGATTTCTTCGAAACCGGCGTTTACGACAGAAACAGAGAATTTATGCTTACAAATTCTCCTTCAATGGACATTCTTATAAGTTCTAACCTTGAGAGACTTATCTATGTTATTGCGGATGAAAATTCTGATAAGAACAGTGAACTTATGAAACAGCTTTCTTCTGAAGGCAAGTATACAATTACTGATTCAATGAAGAGTAAGCTAAATGATTTTGTAGGTGGCTTTGCAACACAGCCTCAGACAAATGCAAGAATTAAAGAAATATTTGAAAAGACCGGATATGTTCTTGATACACATACGGCTGTTGCTTCATATGTATACGACGAATATGTTAAGAAGACGGGAGATGCAACAAAAACGGTTATTGCATCAACAGCTTCGCCTTTCAAGTTTACAACTTCTGTTATGAAGGCAATTGAAGGCAGTGAGTCTAAACTTTCGGATTTTGAACTTGTAGACAAGCTCAGTGCAGTCGGAAATATTAAGGTTCCCAATGCTGTTGAGGAAATCAAAACAGCTCCTGTAAGACATGACAATGTATGTGAAATAGAGGAAATGCCCTCTGTTGTTAAGCAGTTTTTGGGAGTATCCGAATAATACGGGACAGGGGAGCAGTCATGAGAGAGGCAGTCAGAAGACTCAGAGAGGTTATGGCGGGAGAAGGTATCGATTGGTATCTTGTTCCTACCGCTGATTTTCATAATTCCGAATATGTGGCAGATTATTTTAAGTGCCGTGAGTATCTTTCAGGATTTTCAGGAAGTAACGGCACACTTTTGGTGGGGAAAAATACTGCTCTTTTGTGGACGGACGGAAGATATTTCGTTCAGGCGGCCACACAGCTTCGTGGGTCTGAAATCACTCTTATGAAAATGGGTGAGCCGGGAGTAAAGACCATAAAGGAATACCTTAGGGACAATATGCTTTCCGGTCAGACACTGGGCTTCGACGGAAGAGTATTTAACGCAAGGTATATAGAGGAACTTGCGGGAGAGATTGGCTCCGACAAAATAATAGAATTCAGAAAGGATCTCTGTGATGTTGTCTGGGACAAAAGACCGCAGCTGGTTTCACATCCGGCTTACGTTATCGGAACAGAATTTACGGGAGATTCATATCTGAATAAAATCGCTGTTGTAAGAGAAGAAATGCAGAATATGAACTGCCAGTATTTCTTCTTAAGCAAACTGGATGACATTATGTGGCTTTTTAATCTGAGAGGAGAGGATGTTGCATATAATCCGGTGGTGCTGTCATTTGCATTTATCTCAAAGGATGATGTGTATCTGTTTATCAGTCCCGATGCCGTTACGGAAGAATTGGCATTATATTTTAAAATCAACAATGTGGTAGTTAAGGATTATAATGAGGTTTACTCTTTCCTTGAGGAGAATTTCAGAGAAGATAATAATTTCAATACGGTTGATTCGGTTGAACCAAACCTGATGGCAGATCTTTCCCAGATTAATTATTGTGCCTACGGGCTTTTGAAGGGAAAGACCAATGTTGTTGACTGTATCAATCCGACAACATTTCTGAAAGCTGTTAAAAATGCAACCGAAATTGAAAATATGAAGGAATTTTTTATTCAGGATTCAGTGGCTGTTGTAAGGTTTATGTACTGGCTTGAGTGCAGAAAAGCGGCACTGCTTCAATCCATAAGCGGAGGAAGATATCTTAAGGATGAGCGAAGCAATATTATAAGTGAAGCATCTGCGGCAGCTTATCTTGATAATCTGAGAGCCATGATACCCGGATTTAAGGGATTGTCATTTCCCACAATAAGTGCATTCGGCAGCAATGCGGCCATGATGCATTATGAGCCGGGACGGGACGGCGGTTCGCTTCTTCAGAGCAAAGGCATGTATTTGGTAGACAGCGGCGGACAGTATATAGGTGCAACAACGGATGTTACCAGAACCTTTATAATGGGGGATCTTACGCCGGAAGAGAAGAGGGATTTCACCCTTGTCTGCAAAGGAATGCTCAACCTGCAGAATACCCATTTTATGTATGGATGCACCGGAAGAAATCTCGATATTATAGCCCGTGCTCCCCTTTGGAAGCATGGAACGGATTACAAATGCTCTACGGGACACGGCGTAGGCTGTTTTATGAATGTTCATGAAGGTCCTCAGACACTGCGCTGGAGATATGTTCAGGGAGCAAATGAAACAGTTCTTGAACCGGGAATGACGATAACGGATGAACCGGGAGTATACAAAGACGAAGAGTACGGAATCAGAATTGAAAATACATTGCTTATTGTGGAGGATTGCACCACAAAAGACGGAAGATTCCTTAAGTTTGAGCCTTTGACCTATGTGCCGATAGATATGAGGGGCATAGACCCGGAGTACCTTGATACAGAGGATGTGGAGCAGCTTCTGGAATACCAGAAGGAGGTATACGAGAAGGTATCGCCGTATCTTCCCGAGGAAGAAGCCAAGTGGCTCAGATCAATAACAATATTTGATGAATAGATTTCTTGTTATTTGATTAACAAATTTTATATTCTTCATTGACTTTGAATATATTTTTTGCAATAATGAACTTTGGTGTGCGATTATGCACAAGTAGTAATTAAACGCGAAAGCGAGAGTTATATATTTTAAGGAGGATGACGTATGTCAACAAAAGCTTATTATCCAATTAATGAGATAGGCGCAGGAAAAGTTGGTTTTTCCAAAACACGTTCTATCATTGAAGGCGCTTTCTACGGCAACAACGTAGTAAAGGTTAACACACTTAAGGAAGCTTATGAATTAGCTAAAAATTCACCCGGAACAATCGTAACAGATATGCCTGTTAAGGATGGCGAAACATTCGGTCTTGAGAAGGATGCAAAGGTTCTTCTTTTCAACGATGGCGCTGTTACAGGTCGTTACGCTGCAGCTCGTCGTATCAAAGGTGAGCCGGGTGTTGATGAAGTTAAGTTAGATAAGGTAGTTATGGACGCTGTTTACAAGACACGTTGGAAAACTATGTATCATGCAGAGTGCTACGTAGGTCTTGATCCTGAATTCATGGCTAAGGCACATCTTCTTATTCCTGAAGGAGAAGAGAATCTTCTTTACAACTGGATGCTTAACTTCCAGTACATGAGCGATTGCTACAACAAGATGTATAAGTCATCTAAGCCAATCGGTGACGGCAACGAGCCTGATATCTATATCTTCTCAGATCCTCAGTGGGTTCCTGAAGCAGCTCCCGATGTAGATTACTCATGCCTTTCAGATGATCTTACACTTTGCTATTTTGATACAAACCAGAACTGTGCAGCTATCCTTGGTATGAAGTACTTTGGTGAGCACAAGAAGGGTACACTTACAATGGCTTGGGCACTTGCTAACAGAAACGGTTATGCATCATGCCACGGCGGACAGAAGGAATACTCTCTTGAAGGCGGTAAGAAGTTCGTTGCTTCTGTTTACGGCCTTTCAGGATCAGGTAAGTCAACACTTACACATGCAAAGCATGGCGGAAAGTACGATGCATTCGGCGGTATCAAGGTTCTTCATGATGACGCTTTCATCATCAACACAGATACATGTTCATCAATCGCTCTTGAGCCTACATATTTCGATAAGACAGCTGATTATCCTACAGGTTGTCCTGATAATGAGTACCTTCTTACAGTTCAGAACTGCTCAGCTACACTTGATGAGAACGGCAAGATTCAGCTTGTTACAGAAGATATCAGAAACGGTAACGGACGTGCTATTAAGTCTAAGCTTTGGAGCCCTAACCGTGTAGATAAGATTGATGCTCCTGTTAATGCAATCTTCTGGATTATGAAGGATCCTACAATTCCACCTGTAGTTAAGCTTAAAGGTGCTGCTCTTGCATCAGTTATGGGTGCTACACTTGCTACAAAGACATCTACAGCAGAACGTGTTAAAGCCGGTACAGATATGAACGCATTAAGAATCGTTCCTTACGCTAACCCGTTCAGAACATATCCACTTGTTAACGATTATGAGAAGTTCAAGAAACTCGTTGAAGAGAAGAACGTTGACTGCTACATCGTTAATACAGGTGATTTCATGGGAACAAAGTGTAAGCCTGCAGATACACTCGGCATCCTTGAGACAATCGTTGAAGGTAAGGCTAACTTCGAGAAGTGGGGCAACTTCGATGATATCGAGATTATGTATGACTGGGCTGGAAAGACAGCAGACTTCAAGCCTGACATGAACGATCCTGAGTACAAGGCTGCTCTTAAGAACGCTATGCAGAACCGTGTAGACGCTGTTAAGGGATTCGCTGAGAAGAAGGAAGGTTATGATAAGCTTCCTGATGAAGCACTTGCAGCTCTTGAGAAGGTTGTTTCTCAGTGCTAGTTTTCAACTGATTACAGTTTAATAAGTATTAATAAACGGCCCGGGTTCAAAAGACCCGGGCTTTTTTTGCATTTGGCAGTTTTTTTATACTTTTTTAACATTTGACTTATTAAAAAAGTGTTATACTATATTAGTTGTGTCAAGAATATATATTTTGCGAGGAAGTTATGTTAAATAGAATTCTAAGGGAAGTAAAGGAATATACATTTGCATCAATAATGACGCCGATTTGTATGATTCTGGAGGTTTTGTTTGAAACACTGATTCCGTTTCTTATGGCATCAATCATTGATGAAGGAATAACCAAAGGAGATATGGGGCATGTTGTTGAGGTTGGACTCATGATGCTTGGAGTAGCCGTGCTCAGTCTTGCTACCGGTATCGGAGGAGGTGCTTTTGGCTCACGTGCATCTTCCGGATTTGCCAAGAATTTGAGAGAGGCAATGTATAACAATATTCAGACCTTCTCATTTAAAAATATTGATAAGTTTTCCACAGCAGGTCTGGTAACACGACTTACAACAGATGTTACCAACGTCCAGAATGCGTATCAGATGTGTCTTCGTATGGCAATGAGAGCGCCGTTTTCCATGATATGTGCTTTGGCTATGGCTTTCTATATTAACGCCAAGATTTCATGCATATATGTGGGCGCAGTAGCTTTTCTTGCTGTTTTTTTGGTGTTCATTATGAAGAGAGCAACGAAGACATTCAAGGAAGCTTTTCCGAAGTATGATGCTTTGAACGAATCTGTTCAGGAAAATGTATCTGCTATAAGAGTTGTAAAAGCTTATGTTCGTGAGGAACGTGAAATCAGTAAGTTCAAGACTGCAAGCCAGAACATTTTCGAGATATTTAAGAAGGCTGAATATAATGTAATCATTAACGGACCTGTTATGCAGTTTACCGTATATTCATGTATTATTCTTATAAGCTGGATCGGTGCGAAAATGATTGTTTCTGATTCACTTACAACGGGTGAACTTACATCACTTCTGGCATACTGTATGAATATACTTATGAGCCTTATGATGTTAAGCTTCGTATTCATTATGATTACGATGAGTTCTGCAAGCGTTGAACGAATTTATGAGGTTCTTTCTGAGACTCCCGACATTGTTAATCCACAGAACCCGGTAACAGAGGTTAAGGACGGAAGTATTGAGTTTAAGGATGTTGAGTTCTCGTATAACAGTAATAATGTCGAGCCGGTACTCAAGGATATTGACATTTCCATTAAATCCGGTGAAACAATCGGTATTATGGGCGCTACGGGAAGTGCCAAAACCAGTCTTGTGAATCTTATTAGCAGACTATATGACGTTACCGCCGGTGAAGTTAAGGTGGGCGGAGTCGATGTCAAAGATTACGATCTTGAGGTACTTCGAAACAATGTTTCGGTAGTTTTGCAGAAAAATGTACTGTTTACCGGAACGATTCTTGATAATCTAAGATGGGGTAACAAAGAAGCAACAAAGGAGCAGTGCATTGAGGCATGCAAGTTGGCCTGCGCCGATGAATTTATTAATTCTTTCCCCGATGGATATGAAACAGAGATTTCACAGGGCGGAACAAATGTATCCGGCGGACAGAAACAGAGACTCTGTATTGCCAGAGCCCTTCTTAAACAGCCCAAGGTTTTGATTCTTGATGATTCAACCAGTGCTGTTGATACTGCTACGGACGCAAGAATCAGAAAGTCCTTTAGGGAATATCTTCCCGAGGTTACAAAGCTTATTATCGCTCAGAGAATAAGTTCAATTATGGATGCTGACCGAATCATCGTAATGGAGGAAGGCAGAATTGTCGGATTCGGAACACATGACGAACTTATGGAGAGTAATGAAATATATAGGGAAATCTACGAAACACAGACCAGTGGCGGCGGAGATTTCGACGAAAAGGAGGGAATGTAATATGCCGGGACCGGGTAGAGTGCCCAGAGGGGTAAGACCAAAAGTAGAAAATCCGGGCAAACTCCTTAAAAGAGTAATGGCCTATGTATTTAAGGATTACATGCCACATTGTATCATTGTATTTATAATGATTGTTACAGGCGTTTTGTGTAATGTTCAGGGAACAATGTTTACTCAATCTTTGATTGATGATTATATTGTACCGTTTTTAGGTGATGATAATCCTAATTTCACACCGCTTGCATTGGCAATCGGAAGAGTGGCTTGTTTTTATGCACTTGGAGTTGCAGCCAACTATATTCAGAACAGAATTATGGTTGTCGTAACACAGGGCGTACTTCGAGACATCAGAAATGATGTATTTGAACATATGGAGAAGCTTCCTATCAAGTATTTTGACAGCCATACCCATGGCGAAATCATGAGTGTATATACCAACGATATTGATACATTGCGTCAGCTTATCAGCCAGTCGCTTCCGCAAATCATTAATGCGGGATTCACTATCATCAGTGTATTTGTAAGTATGTGTATACTTAGTATTCCGCTTACGGGCGTTACACTTCTTATGGTCGGTGTAATGCTTATTGTTACAGGAAAGACAGCTAAGCTTTCAGGCAAATTCTTCATGAAACAACAGAAGAATCTCGGTACCGTTAACGGATATATCGAGGAAATGATGACAGGTCAGAAGGTGGTTAAGGTTTTCTGCCATGAGGATGAAGCCAAGAACAGATTTAAAGAAATCAACGATGAGCTTGGTGACAGTGCATTTAAAGCAAATGCTTATGCCAATATAATGATGCCGATGAATGCACAGATAGGAAACCTGAGTTATGTCCTTTGTGCTTTGGTGGGAGGTTTCCTTGCAATAAACGGATATACTGGCCTTACAATCGGAAAGCTTGTAAGTTTCCTAACGTTTAACAAAAGTTTCAATATGCCTATTAACCAGGTAAGCGGGCAGGCCAATGCCATAGTTATGGCACTTGCCGGTGCGGAGAGAATCTTTAAGGTAATAGATGAAGAGCCTGAAAAGGACGAAGGTTATGTAACACTTGTCAATGCTATGGAAGGTACAACCAACATTGTTGAGTGCGAGGAAAAAACAGGAAAATGGGCATGGAAGCATACTCATCAGGCTGACGGTTCGGTTGATTATGTACCGCTTGCAGGTGATGTTGTATTTGACGGGGTGGATTTCGGCTACACGGATGAGAAGATGGTGCTCCATGATATTCATTTGTATGCTAAGCCCGGACAGAAGATTGCATTTGTCGGATCAACCGGTGCCGGTAAGACGACCATTACCAACCTGATTAACAGGTTCTATTCCATTCAGGACGGTAAAATTCGTTATGACGGAATCAATATCAATAAGATAAAGCTTGAGGATTTGAGACGCAGTCTGGGAATTGTTCTTCAGGATACGCACCTGTTTACCGGTACTGTCGCAGAGAATATCAGATACGGAAAATTGGATGCAACGGATGAAGAGGTTAAGGCTGCAGCAAAGCTTGCAAATGCAGACGGCTTTATAAGAAGACTTCCACAGGGTTATGATACAATGCTTACCGGTGACGGAGCCAATCTTTCACAGGGGCAGAGACAGTTGCTTGCCATTGCAAGAGCAGCAATTGCCAATCCGCCGGTTCTTATTCTTGATGAGGCAACAAGCTCAATTGATACACGTACGGAGCGCATAGTTCAGGACGGTATGGATAAGCTTATGGAGGGAAGAACAAGCTTTGTTATTGCCCACAGGCTTTCAACGGTTAAGAATGCCGATGCCATTATGGTTCTTGAACAGGGACGTATTATTGAGAGAGGTACGCATGATGAACTGATTGAGCAGAAGGGCAGATATTACCAGCTGTATACCGGTAAGAGTATTGCGTAGAATGATTATAAAGGATTGATAAGAAAAAGTCCCGGCTTTGGCCGGGACTTTTTGATTGTGGAATGTTGATTGTGGGCTTGGTTGGCTTGTGGGCTTGGTTGGCTTTTGGGCTTGGTTGGCTTTTGGGGATGTTGGTTTTGGGGATGTTGGCTTTGGGAATGTTGGTTATGGGCTTAGTGGGCTATCAGAATTGATGTTAACGGAGAAATTACCATCAAGGGAAGAGAAATAGCAAGTCCGATGGTACAAAATAAGCTAGGGTTTGAGGTTGAGGAGGAAGAAATTACCATCAAAGGAAGAGCGATGGCAAGCTTGATGGTACAAAGCTAGTTGGAAATTGAAGTAGCATAGGAAAATTGTGCCATCAAAGGAAGAGCGGTGGCAAGCTTGATGGTACAAAGCTAGTTAGGAATTGAAGCGGCAGAGGAGAAGTACCATCAAAAGGGGAAGAATAACAAGCTTGATGGTATAAATTAGCAAGTGATTTTGGAGGCAGAGGAAAATTGTGCCATCGCGGAGAAAGAATCGCAAGCTTAATGGTACAAAGCAAGCAAGAAATTGAAGTGGCAGAGGAAAATTGTGCCATCAAGGGTGGAGGAATCGCAAGCTTGATGGTACAAAACAAGTAAGTGATTGAAGAGGCAGAGGAAAAATTACCATCAAAGGAGAAAGAATCGCAAGCTTAATGGTACAAAGCAAGCAAGAAATTGAGGTGGCGGATGAAAATTGTGCCATCAAGGGTGGAGGAATCGCAAGCTTGATGGCACAAAGCAAGCAAGAAATTGAAGTGGCAGAGGAAAATTGTGCCATCAAGGGTGGAGGAATCGCAAGCTTGATGGTACAAAACAAGTAAGTGATTGAAGAGGCAGAGGAAAAATTACCATCAAAAGGGGAAGAATAACAAGCTTAATGGTACAAAGCAAGCAAGAAATTGAGGTGACGGAGGGAAATAGTTCCATTAACGAGTATTGAGGAATGGACTAATGACGCTAATCACGATACACAGTCCTTTATCAATTACATATACACAGTCCTTTATCAAGTACATTTCTTGACTAAACATCCACTAATCGATAAAATAGAGAAGTGTACATCTGTGAAACCATATGGGGGTATGGGATTATAGATTATATGGTACATCAGTATATATATTTGGGGTTAACAGAAATGAACAAAGAATATCCACGAATATTACCGACTGGTGAGCGCGCTCTTACGGTCGAATTCGGTAATGAAATAGATGAGCATATCAACGCCCGTTTAATGGGCTTCGTTAAGCATTTATCTTCCAAGAAAATTAAAGGAATAGAGGAAATGGTTCCCAGCTTCAGGGCTGTAATGATTCATTACAATCCTGTTAATTTGTCGTACTCACAAATGGTGGATTTGATAAATGAGACGCTGAAGGAAGACTTCAGTGAAGTTTCCGGAAAGAAAACTGTGGTTCGTATACCCGTGTGTTACGGTGGAGAGTATGGACCTGATCTTGATTTTGTTGCAGAGCATGCAGGCATGTCGAAGGAAGAAGTAATAAAGATTCATTCTTCAAAGCCATATCTTATATACATGCTTGGATTTATGCCGGGATTCCCTTACCTTGGCGGTCTTGATGAAAGAATTCATACACCGAGACTCAGTTCCCCCAGACTTAAACTGGAGGCAGGAAGTGTTGGAATAGCGGCCGGACAGACAGGACTTTATCCCATGGAATCTCCCGGCGGATGGCAGATAATAGGACTTACTCCTGTTAAATGTTACAATCCCGACAAGGCAAAGGCCATTCCCTATGAGGCCGGAGATTATATACAGTTTTATCCGATTACCAAGGAGGAGTATGTTGCCATAAAGGAAATGGATGAGCGGGGCGATTTTGAATTTGAGCGTGTGGAGATTAATGAATAATGAGCGTAGTATTTAATAAAGCAGGTCTGATGACCACGGTCCAGGACTACGGACGAATGGGACATCAGAAGCAGGGCTTTCATGTATGCGGTGTTATGGACCGTCATTCCTTCTGGGTTGCAAACCTTCTTGTGGATAATAAGGACAGAGAAGCAGTAATTGAATATTCTGTCATGGGGCCGTCCATGTACTTTACCACGGACACCGTCATATGTATAACCGGTGGTGATTTTGATCCGAAGATTAACGGCAATCCTGTTCCCATGTATCAGGCAATCGAGGTTCATCAGGGTGATGAACTTGAGATGGGTTTCTGCAAGAGCGGAACCTGGGGCTATGTTGCATTTGCCGGAGGATTGGATGTACCACTTGTAATGGGTTCCAGATCTACAGACCTTAAATGCGGATTCGGCGGTCTGGAAGGCAGAAAGATACAGGACGGAGACAAGATTCCATTTATCAATGCGGTAAAAACATTGCCCATGATGAAGGACAGGAAAATAGAGCATGATACATTTGGCGATGATGTTGTAGAGCTTCGTGTTACCATGGGACCTCAGCTTGATTATTTTACGGAAAATGGTATCAATACCTTTCTGGGACAGGAATTTCAGATTTCACTGCAATGTGACAGAATGGGATATAGGCTTGACGGACCGGTTATAGAACATAATGAAAAGGGAGCCGACATTGTTTCCGATGGTATTGCCAAGGGGGCAATTCAAGTTACCGGAGAAGGGCAGCCTATAGTGCTCCTTTCGGACAGACAGACAATCGGAGGTTATACCAAGATTGCAAATGTTATCTCGGTGGATATTCCCAAACTTGTTCAGTGCAAATATCCTCAGAAGGTAAGATTTAAGGAGATAGATGTCGAAGAGGCTCAGAAACTGTATCTCATGGAAAGAGAGAGACTTAAGCTTCTCAATAACAGATTCACCAAGAAACATATATTGGCCAGAATGTTTGACAGGTGGAAGAACTAGCTTGTTGTATATTTGACAGATGGAAGAACCAGCTTGTTGTATATTTGACAGATGGAAGAACTAGCTTGTTGTATATTTGACAGAGGGAAGAACCAGCTTGTTGAAATGCTTAGTGCAGAATGAATAATCAGTACGGGTTGAAACGGAGGAAATATCATGGATTATGTGCATGCCTTACCCAAGGATGTCAGAAAGTTGATTAGAGAGGAAAAGATTACAACGCCCACTTCGGGAATGTGTGCAGGCTATGCCCAGGCTAACCTGGCAATTGTTCCCAAGGATATAGCATATGATTTTCTGCTGTTTACACAGCGAAATCCCAAGCCCTGTCCAATACTTGAGGTGTCGGATGCGGGAAGCAGATATCTTAAGGATATTGCGCAGGATTGTGATATTGCCACTGATTTTCCCAAGTACAGAGTTTATGAAAAAGGTGTTATGACGGGAGAATATACCAATGTTGTGGATTTTTGGAGAGATGACCTGGTAAGTTTCCTTATCGGCTGCAGCTTTTCATTTGAGTCAGAACTTATCGATGTTGGTATTGAAATGCGCCATAATACAATGGGCTGCAATGTGCCCATGTATATAACAAATATCGAAACCAAGCCGGCGGGAATGTTTCACGGCCCTATGACGGTAAGTATGAGACCGATTCCCTATGAACAGATAGTCAGGGCTGTTACGGTATCCGCAACCATGCCAAGAGTTCACGGAGCACCGATTCACATCGGAGATCCTGCGGCAATCGGAATTAAGGATATAAACAAACCGGACTTCGGTGACCCGGTTATTATAAAGGACGGAGAGGTGCCGGTATTTTGGCCCTGCGGAGTAACACCACAGTCGGTGCTTATGAATGTTAAGCCGGATTTTGTTATTACACATGCCCCGGGACATATGTTGATAACGGATATTAAAAATGTGGACCTTAAGTAACGTGAATACAGGATAATGTGAACCCAAGATAACGTGAATCCGGGATAACGTGAATCCAAGATAACGTGAATCCAAAGTTATGTAGATTTTTACCAATAGCAATATATACTAAAATCCTTTGAGGTGATTGGAAAAATGTCAGTAAAAGTAGATTTGAACAGTGATTTGGGCGAAAGCTTTGGCGCCTATAAAATAGGAATGGATGATGAAGTTATAAAACTTGTTTCATCAGCAAATGTGGCTTGTGGATTTCATGCATCCGACCCTGTCGTTATGCAAAAGACCGTAAAGATGGCAAAGGAAGCCGGAATAGGCATCGGAGCCCATCCCGGATTTTATGACCTTATGGGATTTGGCCGCAGAAACATGGTTATTTCCCCCAAGGAGGCATACGCATATGTAACATATCAGTTGGGAGCTTTGTATGCATTTTGTTCCCAGCAGGGCGTAAAAATTCAGCATGTTAAGCCTCACGGTGCTTTGTACAATATGGCCGGCAAGGATTATGAACTGGCAAAGGGCATATGTCAGGCAATCTATGATTTTGATCCCGAGATTATTCTTCTTGGACTTTCTGGTTCACAGATGATTAATGCAGGCAGGGACATAGGGCTTAAATGTGCAAATGAGTTCTTCGCAGACAGAGCATATGAGGATGACGGTTCACTTAGGGCCAGAACAAAAGAAGGCTCCATGATAACAGATGAAAATGAAGCCATTGAAAGAGTGGTAAAGGTACTTAAGACAGGAACGGTTACCACATATTCGGGCAATGAACTCGAACTTAAGATTGATTCAATATGTGTTCACGGTGATAATGCTCATGCGCTTGAATTTGTAAAAATCATTCGTGAAAGACTGTCAAAGGAAGGAATTGAAATTGCTCCGTTGGGAAGCATTTTAAGATAAACTATTAAAGAAGAGAGAGGTATTTTATGGAGAAGTTTTGGAAGAGACTCAAAAACATCGGTCCCGGTGCTCTGGTAGCAGCTGCATTTATCGGACCGGGAACAGTAACAAGTTGTTCAACATCAGGAGCAAAGTATGGCTACACCCTTCTTTGGGCTATGCTGCTTTCTGTCATTTCTGTTATTATCATGCAGCTTATGGCAGCAAGAGTAGGTATTGTATCAAAGATGGGCCTTGGTCAGGCACTTCGTGCAAAGTTTACCGGAAAGACAAGCAGAATCCTTTTGGCAATTTTGGTTATTGCTGCTGTATTTGTTGGTAACATTGCTTATGAAACCGGAAATATAACAGGCTCTGTACTTGGTGTTCAGGCAGCTATTCCTGCAGCAAGCGGAGACGCAGGAAGAATTATTCTGATAATCGTAATTACTGTTATTGCAGTTGTTCTTTTGTGGTCAGGAAGCTACAAGTACATTGAAAAATTCCTTACGGGTCTTGTAGTTGTTATGGGTGTTATTTTCCTGATTACAGCTTTTGCTTCAAAGCCTGACTGGGTTGGAGTGTTAAAGGGATTGTTTACATTCCAGGTTCCAAAGGAGGAAAAGGCTTGGATGACAATAGCAGCTCTTATGGGAACAACTGTAGTGCCTTACAATATTTACCTTCATGCTTCATCTGCAGCAAAGAAATGGAGTGAAGGCGGAGACGTTGAAGAAGGACTTGCTGATTCAAGACTTGACTCTATTCTTTCAATCGGTCTCGGTGGACTTATTTCCATGGCTATCATCGTTTGTGCTTCCGCTACAATTAACGGTACTGATGTTGCTATTTCAAACGGTGGAGATATGGCAAAGTCTCTTGAGCCGCTTCTTGGTTCATGGGCAACTGTAATCTTCGGAATCGGTCTGTTTGCAGCAGGTATTTCATCAGCCATTACAGCACCTCTTGCAGCAGCATTTGCTTCAACAGGTATTCTTGGATGGAGTGAAGATCTTAAGGACAAGAAGTTCAAGATGTTCTGGGCTATCGTTCTTTGCTTCGGTATCTTCGCAGCATGTGTTCTTGGTGCATCACCTACACAGATTATCCTCTTTGCTCAGGCAGCTAATGCATTCCTTCTTCCTATCACAGGTATCCTTCTTCTTATCGTTGCAAACGACAAGAAGATCATGAAGGATGCTGCAAACAAGACATGGTTCAACGAAGTCGGAGGCCAAGCGGTCTTAG
>JAZUDO010000027.1:0-3056 GCA_045639685.1 Lachnospiraceae bacterium | reverse complement strand
GCTAGCCCCTCTTGACAGATGAACAGGATCATGCTACAATGCAGATAAGACCGACATCGCATCTGCCGGTCTCATCATAATCAATCTATGCTTTCTATTATGCGCTGTTTTGCGTTTACACAAAATTCGGGATTGAGCCTTGCGCTCGGTCACTCTAACAGTTGGATTTCCACTTTCCTCAGAGTCGCTGATTCATTTTGAGTTTTGCGGAATCAGGTAGTTACTAAGAAAAATCAGAAGTTG
Organism: Lachnospiraceae bacterium; assembly: GCA_045639685.1. Taxonomy (GTDB): domain Bacteria; phylum Bacillota; class Clostridia; order Lachnospirales; family Lachnospiraceae; genus Colinaster. The sequence continues at coordinate 2,813 of JAZUDO010000027.1, read as the reverse complement.
TCCTTTTATTGGATCTCATGGAATCCTGATTCTATTATGATGTGCGAATATCATTTTATAGCTGCATTATAAAAGTCTAAAAACTGTGCAAACAAATCTTCGTCTAATCGTGTACTCCACTTTACGTGATCGAGATTTTCAGTTATATACTCAGCCTTGTCTGCCTTAAAACGCTCTTTATTCTCTTCAGACTCGTAATCATAATCAAGCGTTTTTAGCCATTCGTCAAATTCGGCATTAAACTCATCTTTATATGTGTTATCGGGATCGTTGAACACTTTATTGTGACCCCTATCCTCAAATCTGACGAAGGTAAAGCGCGAATCGTCCTTGTATTTCTCATAATACTTGTCGTATCCATATTCAATTCCGATCACATTATCATTGGCGCTGTGTAAAACAAGTATTGATGCTTCCGTGTTCTCAAAGCCGTCCATTGCAGTGCTTGAAGCATATTTCCCATATTTGAAACGCTCATGGATTTTGATAAAAGGTGTCATCGCATAGATCACATCTCCTGCCTGAGACTTACCGCCAGATTCAAACATATCCGATGAACTGTTAAAGCCCGAACACTCGATCACAGCTTTGACCTCGGGGTGGTAGTTCAGGACATTGCATACAGAATATCCGCCCCAGCTATGACCGAACAGCATAATCGGAAGCTCGGGGATATCATTGTTATCTTCAACAAAGGAGATTGCATAGTCAAGATCGATTACACCCTGCGGTACGCCGCCTACGCCCTCACCTTCACTTTTGTCACACCCAGTAGCATCGTAGGCAAATACATAATACCCGTTTGATGCAAAATAATTTGCAACATCCATATAGGAATTATGTCCGCCGCCACCAAATCCATGAGCAATGACTAAGATACCGTGCTGATCGTTACCAACGCTGTAAAGATACCCTGCCAGTTTCTGGCCTTTATCAGAGGAAAAGGAATACTCCCTACACTCTAACCCATCGAAATCCACTGTTCTGAGCATCAGCGGTTCATAGCTGTCACCGCGTACATTAAAATTCTCATTGTACATCATCACACAAAACGCCCACCAGCCTATGAGCAATAATACGATAACGCTAATAAGAACGATAATTACGATTTTCTTTTTTGATTTTGTTTTTTTCATCGAATATGATCTCCTTATACAAACCGAGATGCTCTCTTTGGTTCGCTAAACAATGTTAATTTCGATTTTATGAGCAAGCCGAAAGCCTGCCCTCATCAATAATTATACATCATCACCGCAAATAAGTCAACCGTAAAATAAACAAAAGAAAGGAAACAACTATGAGCAAAATAGGATACATCAGAGTTTCAACGGAACATCAGGAGACAGCGAGACAGCAGGAGATCATGTCCGACTATCAGGTTGACCGTATCTTCTCCGAGAAGCTGTCAGGAGCGAATGCAGACCGGTGACGTGCCTGTGACCTATGTGGACAGCAAGGCTCTGGAGGATGACTACGGTTTCAGACCAACGATCAGCATCCGTGAAGGGCTGAGAAAGTTCGCACAGTGGTACGCTGAATATTATAAATAATCATAATGCCCACTTACTAAGGCTTCAACTGGCATAGATAATTTGCCGATTGAAAGCATAGTATGTGGGCATCATTTTTGTAATGCTATTACAAACTTTTCTGTTACCTCTTGCAATGTAAATTTTTTTGTAGTAAGCTGATAAACAAAAGAATATACCGTAGGAGGTACATGAAATGAAACATCCATTATACTCTGTGAGCATTGATGATATTCCTTTCGGAGACCGTATTATCGCAATTCTGCTCCGCACATATCTTGTCAGATGTAAGGATGCCGAGCAAAAACTGGCTCCTGTGATCAGTGAAGGTGTTGTGCTGAAATTTCCGACCGCTGTTACAAATCAGGATGCGATTCCGCTGAAAACAGTCCTTGAAGGTGAGCATCTTGCAAAACTGATCGATGAAGCGGCGGCTTTTGTGAAAGCAGATCAAACCGATTGTACAGATTCTGATATGGACGGAATCTTCGCATCCGCCAAGGAAATGCTGGATAATATCTTCGGCAAATCGGTTGTGATGAATATGAGCAACGAACTGGCTGAATACGTCATCAAGCTATACTGTGCGCTGAAAGCCGGCGATTAAAAATATAAGTGAAATACTGCCCGCGTAGAGAGCAGAAGCACCCAAGACCTGATCCGGATGCTCTGCTGCCTATGCGGGCAGTATTTTTGTTTTAGATTCCGTGCTCCTGAAGGAGCTTTTTCATGTGTCTGAGCATATCCATAAGGATAGCTTTTTCTGCGAGAGTGCTGTCGTGTAGAAGGTCAATGGCTTCCTCCTTGAGTGTAGTGTTCGAGCCAGTCAGGTGATCAGCAAGAAGATCGTCAGCGGTTGCATCGAGGGCATTGGCAAGCGCAATAAGTACATCAACACTTATCTTACGTTCGCCATGCTCTACGTAATTGAGATGTCTCCATGAAATGCCAGCGTTGTCGGCAAGTTCTTCTTGCGAGAGGCTTTTTTCTTCTCTGTACTGTCTGATGCGTGTTCCTATCAGGACGTAGTTTAATTCCATAATTTAAATCAGCCTTTCTATATGGCCCGCATTGGCAGTATCTATATTACCACCAGTACGAACACATAGCAAGCCAATTTGATTATTTTTAGATGGCGGTTCTATTTCCACCAGCTATTGCACCATCTTACCCATTTTTATGAACTACTAGTTCATAGAATATCGGATAATTATGAACTATCCGTTCATGGTAAGATATCCCTACATAAAGTATAATAGAAGATGAAATAGTGATGCCGGAAGG
>JAZUDO010000026.1:0-18951 GCA_045639685.1 Lachnospiraceae bacterium | reverse complement strand
TAAGGCTTAATCTCAAGCGGATGTCCCTCTGAATCAAGAATCATCTTAGTCTCTGGGAAATCAAAATCAATGGAGCCTCTCTTCTTTCTACTCTTTCTTATAATAAGAGAGAGCTCATACATCTTATCCAACATCTCGCATATATCTTCATAGGCATTACGCTCTTCTTCATCCTTAAGGGCGATAATCTTATTAACAGAAGTATAGCTCATACGATGATTGACATTGATTACAGACTCAACAATTCTATAATCTAACACCTTTCCATTAGGTGCAATTGTCATGATACACGAAAGAGCAAGGCGGTCTTCTCCAGCATTAAGGGAGCAAATTCCGTTAGAAAGCCTGTGTGGAAGCATAGGTATAACTCTATCCACCAGATAAACACTTGTACCACGGTTTAGGGCCTCATGGTCAAGAGCTGAGTTCTCCTGTACATAATTGCTTACATCAGCGATATGCACACCAAGAACATAGTTCTCTCCATCCATTACAAGCGAAACTGCATCATCAAGGTCCTTAGCATCTTCTCCATCAATTGTAACCATTACAAGGTCTCTCAGGTCTTCTCTGCCAAGGGTATCTGCTTCAATAATATGGTCCTTAACCTTCTCTGCTTGATTCATAACCTTCTCAGGAAAATCAGTTGGAAGGCCAAAGCCCTTAACGATTGACATGATATCAACACCAGGATCATTGATGTGACCCAGAATCTCTATAATCTTTCCTTCAGGACTTCTATTCTCGCTGCCATAGCTTGTCAGGTCTACAACAACCTTGTGACCATCCATGGCACCTTTGCTATCCTCAACTTTAATATAAATATCGCTTGCAAGCTTGGTATTGTCAGGTACAACGAACCCAAAGCTCTTATTGGACTTCTGGTATGTTCCTACTATCTGAGTTGTACCACGTTCTAAGATATTAACAACCTTAGCTTCTGTACGCCTTCCTCTGCTTCCATTAATAATCTGAACCTGCACAATGTCAAGATGAAAGGCTCCTCCTGTGTACTGCTCTGGAACATAGAGATCCTCATCCCTGCCTTCTACCTCAACAAAACCAAAGCCCTTGGAATTGCTAATATAGGTTCCAGTTAGCAGGTTATCTGATTTAACATGCTTAGGATCAAGAATCTGATATTTGCCTCTCTTACTAATCTCTATCTTCTGATTAAGAAGCAGTTCCTTAAGTATAGATGAAAGCTCCGGTCTGTCTTCTGGCTCAACCTGAAGAAGAACAGCAAGTTCTTTTTCCTTCATAGGAACATAATATTCATTTTTCATAAGGTCAAGAATGACCTGCATACGTTCTTTTCTACTTTTCTTCATAGTATCACCTGTCTATCCGTTTATTATGGTAAGAAAAAAGCCCTTGCGTACATACGCAAGGGCCAAGAAATCATTAATTAAAATCTCTTAATATTAAGAATTACAGCGATCACGATAAAAGCTACAACAAGCCATCTTGTAATCTTAACAAGTGCGCCCTCCATGGAACGTCCCTTGTTCTTACCCCAATATGACTCAGCTGCACCGCTAATAGCGCCAAGACCTGCTGACTTTCCTTCCTGCATAAGTACAATTGCTGCTAACACAACACATATTATAATGAAAATAACTGTTAAAATCGTTCTTAAAGCTGCCACTAAAAGTTCCTCCAATCAAATCATGCATTGATTAGTCTAGCATACTGTACTGCATTTTTCAACTACTTTTTACTGACAATATAACCTTATTTTCCAAAGATTACTTAACCAGTAAAGACTTACCTGTCATCTCAACAGGCTGCTCCTCACCCATAACATCGATGAGTGTTGGGATAATGTCTGCAAGGCATCCATTTTCTGCAAGCTTAGCTCCTTCTGGTCCGTTAACAAGGATGAATGGAACTGGGTTTGTTGTATGAGCTGTGAATGGTTCACCTGTCTCGTAATCAACGAGCTGCTCTGCATTACCGTGGTCAGCACAGATGAACATAGCTCCACCAACTTCTTCAACTAAAGCTACAACTTCGCCTACACACTTATCGATAACTTCAATTGCCTCAACAGCTGACTCAAGAACACCTGTATGTCCAACCATATCAGGGTTAGCGAAGTTACAGATGATTACATCATATACACCATTGCCCTCACCATCCTTAGCTGTAATAGCCTCAGAAAGCTTATCAGCTACTGTATATGCACTCATACGAGGCTTCTTGTCATATGTAGGAACATACTTTGGTGAATTAACAAGAATTCTTTCCTCATCCTTGTTAGGTGTTTCGATACCGCCGTTGAAGAAGAATGTTACATGAGCATACTTCTCTGTCTCGGCAATACGAGCCTGCTTCATGCCATTTGCAGCAATCCACTCACCAAATGTATTGGTAATCTCAACCTTATGGAATGCAACTGATTTGTTAGGTATTGTAGGATCGTAATCTGTGAAGCATACATACTTAACATCAAGTCTCTTTCTGTCAAATCCCTTGAATTCATCATCACAGAAAGCTCTTGTGATTTCTCTTGCTCTGTCAGGACGGAAGTTGAAGAAAATGATTGAGTCTTTATCTTTAACTGTTGCTACCGGAGCACCGTCTTTCTCAACAACAAATGGTACAACGAATTCATCTGTTACACCGTTGTCATATGAAGCCTGAATTCCTTCTGTTGCCGAAGAAGCCTTATTGCCTTCTCCGAGAGTAAGTGCCTTATATGCTATCTCGACTCTGTCATAGTTATTATCTCTGTCCATTGCGTAGTAACGGCCATGTACGGAAGCAACCTCACCCACTCCGATTTCAGCCATCTTTGCTTCAAGCTCAGCTACGAAATCCTTTCCGCTTGCCGGAGGAGTATCTCTTCCGTCAAGGAAGCAGTGAACATATACTTTATCAAGTCCGTTGCGCTTTGCAAGTTCAAGCAAACCGTAAATATGTGAATTGTGGCTGTGAACACCACCGTCAGAAACAAGTCCGTAGCAATGAAGAGCACTGTTATTCTTCTTGCAATTCTCTACTGCTTCAAGAAGTGCCGGATTCTCATAGAATGTACCATCCATGATTTCCTTTGTGATTCTTGTAAGCTCCTGGTATACGATACGGCCGGCACCCATGTTAAGGTGTCCAACCTCTGAGTTACCCATCTGTCCGTCAGGAAGACCTACTGCCATTCCTGAAGCATTACCCTTAACAAAAGGATATTCCTTCATTAAGTTATCCATTACGGGAGTTTTGGCAATTGCAACTGCATTTGCTTCTGTCTTTTCATTTAATCCGTATCCGTCAAGGATTAATAAAACTGCTTGTTTCTTACTCATTTCTTTCCTCCGATTATTGGTCTTTTCGCTTTCTTGGCCTTGGCACCACCTTGGCCTTTTCGCTTTCTTGGCCTTAACACTGTTATCTTAACGCATCTTTGATGCAAATTCACTCACAAGGAAGGATTATAGCACGTTTCATGTATGCTGTGCAATATCCTTTCTATCTGCTGCACCTTATCATTGCTGCCGACTGCTACATATTGTTTCGGCAGGCTACACATTATCCTTTCTGCCGACTGCACCATAGGGACTTCTCGGAGTTTTACCATTAGCATATTCTTTCTTCTTCCTTCAATGGCACATTTTTCCAATGTCTAACATGTTTTCTCTCTGACTTTTACCATCAAACCTTGTTCATTCTTTTCATTGATGGCAATATTCTTGACTACTCTACTCTTTTTTCTACCATTGCCGTCCCTATTAGCTAATTTTAATGGCAAAAAAACAACCCGCAACACCTAAAAAGGGAACTTTTCTGTACCATTAAACCGTTCTTCTACACTACCATAATGGCACTTTTGCAAACTCGCCCTTATATTTCAATCCCACCAGTACTCTCAATCACCAGTACTCTCTATCTTCATTACTTCCAATATCCATCATCCTCTCACCACCGTCCTCCCCCCTCAAAATCTCCTTCTGTATTTATTTCCCCAATCGATGTAAAATAGTAATGAGAAAAAGCAACCAAAAGGGAAACATAAATGACAAACAAAAAAAACTTCAATAAGTTACTTCTTTTAATTCTACTAATCTCCTGCACCCTTCTTTATGGGTGTTCTTCCGATAGTTTACTTCATTCCTTCGGACAAATGGTAGGTCTTAATATGGGCCCCGATTCGTCAGATTCACTTTCGGACCACACAAATGGAAATGACAATCACGGCACAAACGGCGAAACAACCGGATACGTTGAACCGCTTATAGAAAACATCAATGAAGCATCCGACATATCAACAAATCCATCCAATGATGGCAATAATTCAGACGAAACCACAACTAACTCCACAACCGAAGCAAAAGCTGAAGCTGAAACCGAAGCAAAAGCCGACGCAGAAGCTGAAGCAACTCCCGAGGAAGAATTCATCTGGGACGAAGAAAACAAAACCTATTCCAAAACAGCAGCTTCTCCCGATGAAATCACAATCAGTTTTGCCGGCGACGTTCTTCTTTCAGAAGGCTGCTCTGTACTTAATAACGTCATAAGAAATGACAACGATTTCACCAAAAGCTTTGATGAAGGTCTCCTTGCACATATGCAGGATTCCGACATCTTTATGCTTAACAATGAGTTTCCTTATTCCAAGGGCGGCGCTCCGCTTCCGGGCAAGGATTTCACTTTCAGGGCCGATCCGGCCTACGCTTCCATCCTTGAAAGCATTGGAACAGACATTGTATCCCTTGCCAATAACCATGCTTTTGATTATGGTCCCGACGCACTGGATGATACATTTACGGCATTACGTGATGTCAAAATGCCCTACGTGGGAGCCGGTGAAAATATCAATGAAGCTATCAAACCCGCATATATGAAAATCAACGGACGTACAATCTGCATCATAGCAGCCACTCAGATTGAAGGCTCCATGTCAGTACCTCATACACGTCCCGCCACAGAAACCCAGAACGGTGTATTCCGTTGTGTGGATACAACTCAAATTAATGAGGTGGTTGCGGATGCAAAAACCAAAAGTGATTTTGTGATTATTTTTATTCATTGGGGAACAGAAAGAACAGATCAGGTACGCGAATGGCAAAAGGGAACTGCCATGGATTTGGAAGGGGCAGGTGCGGATTTAATAATCGGTGCCCACAGCCATTGCCTTCAGGGCATTGACTATGTAAATGACACTCCGGTCTTCTACAGTCTCGGCAACTACCTTTTCAACAGCAACAGTCAGGATACCTGCCTTGTAACCCTGACACTTGATACTGCCACCGACAACAGGACCACCATCAAATCACTCAGGTTTATTCCCTGCCGTCAGGGAGGCGGAAAAACTGTTCTTGCCGATGATGACAACAAAGCAAGAATTCTCAAATACGAACAGGGAATCTCATATCATGCGCTGATTGATTCAGACGGGTACGTAACATATACAGAAAAGAATATGAATACCCAGAACGGACAAAACACCTCCCCCATGAGGAAAATCGAAGAATAAAAAACGCATTATCGTAAATCGTAAATGAATCGTAAATCGCAAATGAATCGCAACCAGCAAATGACTCATACATTACAAATTAAAACAAACAACTCCATACTTGAACTTCCCTATACTATTGTCCGCTCTGACAGGAAATCCATTGGTTTTGAAGTAAAGGCCGGCGGAATAATCACCGTGCGCCTTCCAAGACGTATGCCGCTTCATACAGCCTTTCCCGTCATAGAAAGCAAAAAGGACTGGATTTATGAAGCCTATCTCAGACAAAAGGAAAAGACCTCAATAGTACAAAAGCGCAAAGAAGAGCAAGAAGATCCTCGCCTTCTTTATCTTGAAAAAAAGTACCGCAAAGCGGCAAAACAATATATCTATGAACGGGTTGAATATTACCTTCCCTTCACCGGCGGCAGCTATACTGCCCTGCGCATCGGTGACCAAAAAACCCGTTGGGGAAGCTGTTCCTCCAACAAGACGCTTAGTTTTTCCTGGAGATTAATGCTTGCCCCACCGCGAGTCCTTGATTATGTGGTTATTCATGAGCTCTGTCACCTGACATATATGAATCACTCAAAGGAATTCTGGGCAAAGGTTGAATCAATTGACCCGGATTACAGGGAACACAGAAAATGGCTAAAAGAAAACGGTGATACTCTGATTTTAAAATAATCAGAACATCACCGTTTTTTTATTCTTTCCAACCGGAAATACACTTACACTCAAAAAGTTCTTTAATCCTCATGTACTCAAAAAATTCTTTAATCCTCATGTCCCGGATACTTGCAGACGTCAATCCACTCCATGTATCCCGAGGTCTTCTCAAGCTCCTCTATTGACAGTTTTACGGCACTGTTGCTGCTGCCGCAAGCGGGATAAACCACATCAAAACGCTTCAGGGATTCATCAAGATAAACCTTTACGCCAGCCTTTACTCCAAAGGGGCAAACTCCTCCTATGTCATGGCCGATTAATTCATGTACCTCATCAAAGGAAAGCATAGTAGCCTTCGTATGGAAAAATGCTTTAAATTTGCTGTTGTTTACCTTTGCATCTCCGGCGCACAAGATCATTACAGGAGCATCCTCAACCTTAAAGGTAAGTGATTTTGCTATTCTTTCAGGCTCGGTGCCTACAGCAACGGCAGCCAGTTCCACAGTAGCACTGGAAACCTCAAACTCCTTTACCCTGTCACCGTATCCCATTTCATCCAAATATTTCTTTGCTACATCAAAAGCCATTTTCTCAGTTCCTCTTCTCTTTTTTAACTCACGCCATTCCAAAATAAATATTTCTGTGCATATGCATTTCCAACACAAATCTTCTATTCCGGCATCACTTACTTCACATAAGCCTTATCAACCTGAATAACACAGAAATAAGTCTTGTTGTACTCATTGACCGCATTGCCGATTTCGTCACGCAGCTCGTTATCGGACAATACAAATTTATGTGGCACCACTACATCAAATATAAGATTGGAATGGGTAGTTCCCTTTACCATTCTGAAATCGTGCATGGTGATTTTTTCATTGTATTTATTTGCAAGTTCTCCTACAATTTCAAGAACCTTTTCCTTTGCTTCATTTATCTGGTCGTCATCATCCACAATAGGATCCATATGGATTACCGGCTCGCAGTTTAGCATTCCACGAAGATTAAACTCAATCTGGTCGATAATATCATGAAGTTCCAGAATATCTTCTTTGTAGGATACCTCCGCGTGAAGACTGATCATCATTCTTCCCGGACCGTAATCATGAACAACAAGGTCATGTATTCCCAGAACCTTATCGTAACTCATGACAATCTTTTCTATCTCAGAAACCAATTCCGGTGTTGGCGGCTGTCCCAAAAGCGGATTAATCGTATCCTTCATTGCTTCAATTCCTGCAATAAGAATCATAATTCCCACAAGAACACCGCAGTAACCGTCAATAGGAATATTCCAAAAATGACCTACTATGGCACAAATAAGAACAACTGTTGTTGCTATTGTATCAGACAAACTGTCCTTGGCTGTTGCTGCCATTGCGGCACTGTCTATTTTCTTTCCCACAGATGTGTTGTAAGCAGCCATATACACCTTTACAAGTATTGACGCCACAAGAATCACAACTGTTATGGTATTAAACTCCGGCAGTTCCGGATGAATTATTTTCTCTACAGAGTTTTTAATCAGTTCAAATGCCATCAAAAGAATGATAGCCGAAACGAACATTCCGGAAAGATATTCCATTCGTCCGTGTCCGAAGGGATGGTCCGGATCCGGCTTCTGGCCTGCGAGTTTAAATCCTATCAACGTAATAAATGAACTTCCCGCATCGGACAGATTATTGAATGCATCTGCCGTAATGGAAATAGCTCCTGTTATCAAACCTATAAAAAATTTTCCCGCAAACAGACAAACATTGAGAAAGATACCCACTAGTCCGCAAAGAATTCCATACTTTTCCCTAACCCTGGTATCCTTATAATCATTACTATGAATAAAAAATTTTGCTAAAATGCTAACCAATTTTAAACCACTCCAATCGTAATAAACCAACAAATGTTTTAGATAATTTATCTGCTATTCCATTGAAGAAATCGTCCGCTAATCTATTCGCTAATCTATTGAAGAAATCGAGTTCTGAGCCTGTGCTGCCAGAACCTTACTTCCCGCTTCAACACTGTGTGTAAGCCATACATTACCGCCTATTACACAATTGTCACCAATCTTTGTATTTCCTCCCAGTACCGTTGCACCGGCATACACAACAACATTGTTACCAAGGTCGGGATGACGTTTGATTCCCTTAACAAGGGTTCCGTCAGGATTGGCATCAAAGCTCTTTGCACCGAGAGTTACTCCCTGATAAAGCTTTACATGCTCTCCTATTGTTGTTGTTTCACCTACAACGACTCCTGTACCATGGTCGATAAAGAAATACTTTCCGATAGTTGCCCCCGGATGGATATCGATTCCGGTAATCTGATGAGCGTATTCCGTCATCATTCTGGGAATAATAGGAACCTGCAGTTCATAAAGTCTGTGAGCAAGTCTGAATATACTTATAGCCTCAAACCCCGGATACGCAAGCATTACTTCTTCAGTACTTCTTGCTGCCGGATCTCCCTCATAAGCAGCCTGAACATCAGTGTCCAGCAGAGCCTTTATATCGGGCAGAGACTCTATCATTTCCCTTGCTACCTGTCTGCATTTGTCAGCATCCTCCAGCACCGGGAAAAGGATTTTTCTAAGTAATACCTCTGCAGTATCCCGGTCAACCTTTTCATGACCTTCTCCTATGGAATTGGGGTCGAATATCTCAGGGAACAATGCTCCCCTCAAAAAATTAATCAATTCTATAACCTGGACTTTCAATCCCGATAAACTGTTCTTCTGCATTCAACGCACCTCTTACTCTGCAAACATCGGTGTACTGAGATATCTGTCTCCTGTATCCGGAAGGAGGACAACTATATTCTTTCCTTCGTACTCAGGCTTGCCTGCCAACTGTACCGCTGCCTTAAGGGCTGCTCCCGAAGATATACCCACAAGAATTCCTTCAGTATTTCCCATCATTCTTGCCATTTCATAAGCGTCTTCCGTTGATATCGGCATCACTTCGTCATATATGGATGTATCCAAAACCTCCGGAACGAAGCCTGCTCCGATTCCCTGCAAACCATGTGCGCCTGCCTTTCCCCCGGACAAAACAGCTGAAGTATCAGGTTCAACCGCAATTACTCTCATGTTCGGATTCTTTTCTTTAAGAAATCTTCCTGTTCCCGTAATGGTTCCTCCGGTGCCGACTCCGGCAACGAAAGCATCAACATTTCCGTCTGTATCTCTCCATATTTCCGGACCTGTTGTTTTATAATGTGCCATGGCATTTGCGGGATTCTCGAACTGTCCCGGAATAAAGCTTCCCTCGATGCTGTCAGCAAGTTCCTTTGCTTTTTCAATAGCTCCGCTCATTCCAAGCTTTCCGTCGGTAAGAACAAGTTCTGCACCATATGCCTTCATAAGAGTGATTCTTTCTGCAGACATACTGTCCGGCATAACAATTATTGTTCTGTAGCCTCTTGTTGCCGCAAATGCAGCAAGCCCGATGCCTGTATTTCCGCTTGTAGGTTCAATAATCACAGAGCCTTCCTTCAAAAGGCCTCTTTCCTCTGCATCAATTATCATATTGTAGCCCACACGGTCCTTGGCACTTCCTGCCGGATTAAGATACTCAAGCTTAGCAAGAATCTTAGCATTAAGGCCAAGTTTCTTCTCTATATGAGTCAAATCCAAAAGTGGCGTGTTGCCTATTAATTCTTCAAATGATCTGTATATATTCATATATTTTTATTTTCCGCTCCAACAATATGTACATACCTTGTCAGGATCAAGTCCGATAGATTGGATAAGATCGTCAAGTCTGTGATAACGAAGTGTAGTGAAATTAAGCTGCTTTCTGATTTCCTCCAGCATGCCTTCATAACGTTCGCTGTTAGGGTCTGTGTACTCATTAAGTACCTCACGGCTTACGTTTTCACCTTCCTTGGCTGCTATTACTCTTCTTCCGATAAGCTCCATCTCAGTATTTGAACGTGAGAAATTAATGAACTTACATCCAAACAGAAGAGGCGGGCAGGCCGGTCTGATATGAACCTCCTTGGCTCCGCTCTGGTACAGGAATTCCGTTGTTTCACGAAGCTGTGTACCTCTTACGATACTGTCATCGATAAGAAGAAGGCTCTTGTCCTTAATCAAATCATGAACAGGAATAAGTTTCATCTTGGCAATCAGATCTCTCTTGCTTTGAATTGTTGGCATAAAGCTTCTAGGCCAGGTAGGTGTATATTTGATAAATGGTCTCGAATAAGGGATCTTGCTCTCATTTGCATATCCGATTGCATGTGCAATTCCCGAATCCGGAACACCTGCTACTATATCAGGTTTAACATTGTCGCGCTTTGCAAGAAGAGCACCGCAGTTGTAACGCATCTTCTCAACACTTATTCCTTCATAAGAGCTTGACGGATATCCGTAATATACCCAGAGGAAAGCGCATATTTTCATTTCTTTTCCGGCCTCTGCAAGAGTTGTAACACACTCGGGAGTCATTACAACTATTTCGCCGGGTCCAAGTTCTTTATAATCTGTATAGCCGAGATTTAAGTAGGCAAATGCTTCAAACGCAGCACAGAAAGCCCCGTCCTTTTTGCCGATTGCTATAGGAGTACGTCCAACCTTATCTCTTGCAAGGTATACTCCCTTTGGTGTCAGAATCATAATAGACATGGAACCGTCAATCAGCTCCTGTGCATATTTTATTCCTTCAACGATGTTGTCACGCTGGTTAATAATTGCGGCAACAAGCTCGGTTGCATTAATATCTCCGCCGCTCATTTCCAGGAAATGAGTATTGCCGGCTTTAAAAATCTCTGCAACAATTGCATCTGAATTATTAATCTTTCCTACCGTTGTTATTGCAAATGTTCCATGATGAGAACGAACTATAAGTGGCTGGGGCTCGTAATCGGAAATACATCCTATTCCGAAGTTTCCCTCCATCTCATTGACATCTTTCTCAAATTTGGTTCTAAACGGTGAATTCTCAATATTATGAATTGCCCTGTCAAATCCGTTCTTTCCGTAAACAGCCATTCCGCCGCGTCTTGTTCCCAGGTGAGAATGATAATCTGTTCCGAAGAACAAATCAAATACACAGTCTTCCTTTGAAGTTACAGCAAAAAATCCGCCCATAATAGACTAATCTCCTTTTGAAATCTTTCGGCTTTTTTATTTTTCTTTTACAAATACGAGAGGCATCTCAACTCCAAGTTCCTTAAACTGAGTCTTGGTATCATCGGCAAGATCATCGATGAGAATATTTCCTTCCTCATTAATTTCTGCTTCCATAGTACCACCATTATCATCTGTAAACACGAGTTTTCCATCAACCAAATCGTATGTATATTCATCCTTAACATCTTTAAGTTGTTCCATCATACTGTCAAAATTGATAAATGACTTAATATAATCCTTAAATGACATATCCAACTGTTCTTCCAAAACGCTTTTAATTATGCCTTCAGATACGCCATTCTCGTCTGCCAGCTGCTTAACAGTGGCATCTATAACAACATCCATATAAGTATCAAAATCTTCTTCAAAACTATCTGAAATCAGTGAAAGAGAAGCTGTCTTGTCATCCTTGAGTTCAAAATAAAACTTAACCGGCATGGTTGCACCCTGGGCATACTCACCAAGCCCCTGGCTATCCAATGCATTCTGGCCTATATCTATAACACAATACCAGTCACCTGCATACTGTGTAATCATTTTCTCCTCACACTCAGCCATCTTCTTCTGAGCATCCTCGTAAGGGTAATCTCCCTTTACAACCTTTCCATATTCATCACGGGCAGCTATATAATCACCGCTTTCAAACAGTTCATTTGCCTTATCCCATGCTTCTCTGGATGCCTTGTACATTTCCAAATCCTCGAAAATGTCATCAAATCCATCCTCATCATCCTTGATATCGGAAGAAATTTTATCAAGTTCCTCCATAACTTCATCATAGGTCTTGTCCTGTTCAACATAAGAATCAAGAAGATCTTCTCCGTAATCAAGTACCTCCTTGCATATCTGTTCCTTTTCCTCAGGCTTAAGCTTTGAATAAACCTCCGAAACCTTAACAATGTCATTGGTTTCCATAGCTTTCTGGGCCTGATAAATAGGTCTTGTAAACCAATAACCTGCTCCTGCTCCTGCAAGAACTACAAGTGCTGCAACAATCGCGATAACTTTTTTCATTATTTCTCCTCTCTGCTAAACACAAGCGGCACATCGACACCAAAAACCATAAATTGGTTATTTGTCCCTTTATCGAACCGAAAAACAATGTTTTCACCTTCAATGGTTCCTCGCATTACCTCCCCATTTTCATTATAAAACACAAGTTCATCTTTCTGCATTTTAACGGCATACTTTTCGTCAACAAGCTCCACTTCCGGGTCAAACTCTTCGTAAGTACTTTTTATAAAATATTCCTCATAACTCATCCCGTATTGTTCCATAAATATATTATCTATATCCTCTTCTGATATTCCATGCTCCGCTATCATACGTTTTCGTGAAACATCAACCATATTTTCAACATACTTTTTATAATCCTCTGCATACTTTTCATAATCACCGCCGGCTATTGCCACTTTATCTTCTGAAAGAGACAGTTTCAATTCCAAATGAAATATATAGTCCTCCCCATAGTCGTCCAAACCGTTTTTCTCAAGAATTCCTTCCCCCATTTCGGTTCTGCATACCCATTCTCCAACATATTCCTTATATAAAACATCATAGCAATTCTTTAGTTTTTCTTGCGCCTCGTCATAATGATAGTCTTGGTATGAAACATTTTCATATTCCTTGGCTGCGTTTGCAAATTCACCTTTATCGTAATACTCACTACCATTTTCCCATGATATATTGGAATTTTCCAGACGAATTAAGTCGCTCCTAAGCCTCTGCTTTCTGTCATAGTCTACACAATCAATTAAGGCGGTAACCTTTTCACTTGTTTCCTCATATGAGAAGCCGCCTTCGCCGTAAAAACTTATTACACCATTACAATACTCGTATATCATATCTGATGTTACGCTGTAATCGTCGCCACTAAGCCCGGCATGAATTTCAGCAGCCTTCAATGCATCGCCTTTTTTAAGTGCTCTTTCAAGTCTGTAAACAGGCCTGCTAAAATATATCCCGGCAACAATAATCCAAAGTCCCAAAACAACCGCGACAAAAATGAATACTCTTTTCATCTTCATTCCTTTGAAAACAGAATCCTTTGTTGGAAAACTTCCAACAAAGGATTCAATCATTTTACTTATGCATTAACAATCTGACCGAAGTCTGCCTTAAGGCTTGCGCCACCGATAAGTCCTCCATCGATGTCATCCTTGGCAAGTAATTCAGCAGCATTACCTGCATTCATAGATCCGCCGTACTGGATACGAACAGCTTCAGCTGTTGCAGCATCATACATATCTGCAATAACCTCACGGATCATCTTACATACTTCCTGTGCCTGGTCAGCAGTAGCTGTCTCGCCTGTACCGATAGCCCAGATTGGCTCATAAGCGATAACAAGTTCTTTAACCTGATCAGCGGTTACATCTGTAAGATCCCATTTAATCTGTCTTGCAATCCACTCCTTGTATGTGCCTGCCTTGCGAAGTGCAAGAGACTCGCCACAGCAAAGAATTGGCTTAAGACCTGCTGCAAATGCTTTCTTAACCTTAGCATTGATAAGAATATCGTTCTCACCGAAGATATCTCTTCTCTCTGAGTGTCCGATAATAACATACTCAACGCCTGCGTCCTTAAGCATCGGAGCAGAAATTTCACCTGTAAATGCTCCCTTGTCTTCAATGTAGAAGTTCTCAGCACCTACATGTACGTTTGTACCCTTAACAGCAGCTGCTACAGGTACGATATCAATTGCAGGAACGCAGTAAACAACATCAACAGCGTCATTTACAACAAGATCCTTAAGTAATGCACATAATTCAACTGCCTCACTGGGAGTTTTGTTCATCTTCCAGTTTCCGGCAATAATTCTTCTTCTAGCCATTTTTTATTCTCCTATAATATTTTCAGGTCGCATTCGCGCCCAGCGCTCATAAGCGCTCCCATAAATAGTCCACCGGACTATTTATCATCAGCGGCATAAACACCGGGAAGTTCCTTACCTTCAAGGAATTCGAGTGAAGCACCGCCACCTGTTGAAATGTGACTCATCTTGTCAGCGAAACCAAGCTGGTTGCAAGCTGCAGCAGAATCACCACCACCGATAATTGTTGTAGCTTCTGTCTCAGCAAGAGCCTTAGCTACAGCGATTGTACCTTTAGCAAGTGTAGGATTCTCGAATACACCCATAGGTCCGTTCCAAACAACAGTCTTAGCTTCTTTAGCAGCTGTTGCGAACAATTCCTGTGTCTTAGGTCCGATATCAAGACCTTCCATATCAGCCGGAATAGCCTTTGAATCAACATATGTTACATCGATTGGTCCATCGATTGGATCCGGGAAACCTGCTGCAATACCTGTATCAACAGGAAGAAGGAGCTTCTTGCCAAGCTTCTCAGCCTTAGCCATCATTTCCTTACAGTAATCAAGCTTCTCATCATCGCAAAGTGACTTACCGATTTCGTAACCCTGAGCCTTTAAGAATGTAAATGCCATACCACCACCGATAATAAGTGTATCAGCCTTCTCAAGGAGGTTATCAATAACGTTAAGCTTATCAGCAACCTTAGCGCCACCAAGAATAGCTACGAAAGGTCTTACAGGATTCTCAACTGCATTACCGAGGAAGTCGATTTCCTTCTGCATTAAGTATCCAACTGCATTTGTGCCGCCCTTTTCTGTGATGAACTTTGTAACAACTGCAACAGAAGCATGTGCTCTGTGAGCTGAACCGAAAGCATCACATACATAATCGTCAGCAAGATCTGCAAGTTCTTTTGCAAATGCTTCGCCGGCCTTGTTTGGCTTTGTCTCTTCTTCGCCACGGAAACGTGTATTCTGAAGAAGAACAACATCGCCTTCCTTCATAGCTTCAACAGCTGCTGTAGCATCAGCGCCTGTTACATTGTAATCAGCTACGAAGTTAACTTCCTTACCTAACTTCTCAGAAAGTCTCTTTGCAACAGGTGCAAGGCTTTCTTTCTCGTTAGGTCCTTCCTTAACCTTACCAAGGTGTGAGCAAAGGATAACCTTAGCGCCGTCACCGATCAATTTGTTGATTGTTGGAAGTGCAGCTACGATTCTTGTCTCATCTGTGATTTCGCCGTTCTTAAGCGGAACGTTAAAGTCACATCTAACAAGTACTCTTCTGCCCTTTGCGTTGAAATCGTCAACGCTCTTCTTGTTTAATGACATTTCTATGTCCTCCCTTAAATTATTTCTTCTGTAATCTGCGCATAATTACAGAAAATGGGCTGACTTTTGTCAGCCCTTATATTATATCAAATATTTAAAAGAATTCCATTGCATTTTTTTCAAATTCAATTCAAAAATAGGGATGGTTTTATTATAAATTGCCAAAATTAATCAATAACAGTATACAGGAAGTTACCCTATAATGATTAGTATATTTTTTCAACGCGAGATTACTATTTTTATAAGCTGTCAATATGCGGGGACTCCGTTTCACTTTTCCGGGCAGATAAATCTGCCCTATCCTCGCTTTTATCTGCCCACTTTCGTTTTTCCGGGCAGATAGAAATGAATTCAAGCAGTATATAATATCAAAAAACAATCAATATCAAAAACAAATCAATACCTAAATCAATCAATACCTAAATCAATCAATATCTAAATCAATCAATATCTAAAAAAACAATCACTTCATGATGAAGTGATTGTTTAGCGTGATTGTTTAAATTGTTTATTTATGTTGTTTATTCAAATTGTTTGTTTGAAGTAATTGCCCTAAATCCACATCATATCGTTTCCGAAAAATCAAAATCCCGTTCAGTAAGAACAGACATATCCGCCTTAGGCTCTGCAACAAGTCTCTTGGACTGGTTAAGTATTGCCTCCTCAACCTTATTTCTTACAAGACGTCCGTTGCCGGCCTCTCTTGGATTGTTAGCCTGAACTTCGTTGTAGAAATCAAGAAGCGGTTTCTCGGCAGCCTCTTCTATCTCATAACCCTTTGAAGCAGCTGTAATACGTGATATTGAAACAAGCTCCTCTCCCGTATAATCCGGGAAATTGATAATGTTCGGGAAACGGCTCTTAAGTCCCGAATTGGCTTCCAAAAACCCTTCCATTTCCTTGGAATATCCCGCAAGGATAACTATAAGATTATCTCTGTTATCCTCAATTCCCTTTACCAGGGTATCTATTGCCTCAAGACCGAAACTGTCATCCTCACCACGATAAAGACTGTATGCCTCATCAATAAAGAGAACACCGCCAAGTGCCGATTTGAGTACCTGATTAACAAGTGGAGCCGTATGTCCGACATATCTTCCCACCAGATCTCCACGTGATACTTCAACAAGCTGTCCTCCTGACAACACACCGATTGCCTTAAGGTATTTGCTGACAATACGTGCGATTGTTGTCTTACCGGTTCCCGGATTACCTGTAAAGATCATATGCTTATTAAGTTCTCCGGCCTTAAGTCCTTCCTCACGACGACGCTTCTGAACCTCATAGTATTCCTTCAGACCGCGAACATATTCCTTTATCTCCACAAGACCTACAATCTTGTCAAGCTCAGCCTCAACACTTTCAAGTTCACCGTTATAACCGCCTCCAAGATATTCATCAAAGCGGATACTTTCCTCACCGGCCTGAATTGAAGGTACTCCCCTCTTGCATTTTAAGGTGAATTCCTTTACTGAAATATCGTCTCTTTCAAGTTTCATCTGAGCAAGCACCTTAAAGGTATCGGCAAATGCATCAAGAATTCCTTTAAGTCCGCGGTTCTTTGAATCCTGCTCAAGAAGATATTTCTTAAATGAATTATCTATGGTTATATCGTAAGAAAGAGTCTTCTTGCATTTCTCAATTAATATGGCTTCCTGCTCTTCCTCAACCTTCTTCATTGCGTCCGCATCAAGGGGCTTCGTGGCGCAGATATCGCCGAGAGCATTGATAAATGGAGCGCCCATTACATCCGCAAGCTTATCCAGTGGCTTATCACTTACAAAAACAAGATACTTGCCTTTTGCTTCAAATGAACCGACTGTTTCACCGGCAAATGAAGTAGACACACTTACAAGCTGTCCCTTTTGCATAACATATCTGTCTGCAAGACGACAAACACCGTCAGTAACAAGGTCGCTTAACCTTATAAGGAGCGAAACGTGACAGCTTTCAAAGTTCTCAAAAACAACAACCGAGGTTTTGCTCTGAAGTGCAGAATACAAATCCTGAAGGAAAAGCTGTTCTTCGGCAGCTGACGGATAAAGAGAAAGATCCATGGTGGTATATTCACCGGAACGCAATACTTTTCTGCTTCCCAGTTCCTTAATAAGCATTCCCAGTGCGTAATGCTTTCCTGTATCGGAAGGACCTGTAATATATATGCTGTTTAATGCATCGTCTCCGTCTCTCTCGGATACAAATGGTCTTTTAAATGCAATAAGCAGTTTTTTAATGAACTCATCCTGTCCATATATCTTCGATTTGAGTTCATCCGAAAGACCTGCAAATTTTTCAAGAGCGCTCTCATTGTCCGGAAGTTCATTCGCGGCAGCTGCGTTAACTGTGCCGCTTGCCATTGATCCGGCTACCATGCCTGCTCCTGTCATACTGCCTGATGTTTTCCCCATCTGACTGTTAACAAATCTCCCCGCATTGGCATACATTTCGGGAGTAACCTCAAAATCTCTGCTTATCTGCGCACCTATATCCGAAGCCACACCCGGATTAACGCCGTAATCCTTTGCAAGATTTGCATTCATCTCTCTTATTGTTGCATTAATATCTTCTGTGTTTCTTGCAAGAAGGCTTGTCAGATCCTCTGTATTTCTGGAAATCATATCATTCATGTCACTCATGCCTGTACGTTTTCCAAAAATAGAACCCAACCCTTTTCCGGCACCCGAATCACTGCCTGCTTCCTGCTCGGGATCCGCAAGTCCGTTAGAAATTGCTTCCAGATTATCTATAAGTGTACCGCCATATTTTTTCTGGCGTTTTTTTGCCGCATCAATCTGATCAACAGAATACTTTGACATTCTGTTGGTGCTTGAACTGTTTCCAAATATTTTGCTCATTGCATCATCTAAATTATCCATTTATACCCTCACAAAAAAACGTCCATTTTGGACAACATCTAAAGATGATTTTATCATTTTTGCATATTTCATTTCAAGTGTAAAAAAAGGGTGGTAATAAATACCACCCTTTAAAATCATATTTAGGTTGTAATCAACCGACTTCTTACTGTAACTCTGAGAAGTACTTGATTGTTCTAACCATCTGTGATGTGTAGCTGTTCTCGTTATCATACCAAGAAACAACCTGTACAAGGTTGTCAGCGCCAACCATTGTCTGTGTAGCATCAAAGATTGAACCATATGTTGAACCAACGATATCGCTTGAAACGATTTCATCCTCGTTGTAACCGAATGACTCTGTTGCTGCTGCCTTCATAGCTGCATTGATTTCTTCCTTTGTTACGCTCTTCTCAACTGTAGCAACAAGGATTGTTGTTGATCCTGTAGGTGTAGGAACACGCTGTGCAGAACCGATGAGCTTGCCGTTAAGTTCAGGAATAACAAGACCGATTGCCTTTGCAGCACCTGTTGAGTTAGGAACGATGTTAACAGCACCTGCACGTGATCTTCTGAGGTCACCCTTTCTCTGAGGACCATCAAGGATCATCTGATCACCTGTGTAAGCATGAATTGTGCTCATGATACCAGACTTGATACCAGCAAGGTCATTAAGAGCCTTAGCCATAGGTGCTAAGCAG
>JAZUDO010000025.1:0-3055 GCA_045639685.1 Lachnospiraceae bacterium | reverse complement strand
ACGATCAGTGCGATTGCAGCGGCTCCAAATACTGCGGTTGTGATGATACTTGCTTCGATACCGTACTTTCCGCCATTTAATATATTGTCTCCGACAGAACTCATATCAAATACGGCAACATTGATCTCATCATTGCCGCTCAGATTGAGCCCCAGGATGCTGTACAGGATATAGTTCCATATCGAATGCAGGCCGCAGGCCGCCCAGATGCTTTTGAAACGGATAGTAAGAAGCGAGAAGATGACCGATATCAGGATAAGGTTGATAACTGCCGTTACTGCAATGGCAGGAGCACTGAAGTCCATCTTCCCGATGTGAGGAATGGTAAATAAGGCTGTACTTACACCTACAGCGACAGGGATGGATTTCTTCTGCAAAAGCTGTTGAACGATACCTCTGCAGAGCACCTCTTCAAAGGCACCTTGAAAAATAAAAGCTCCGAGCATGAGGAATACCATCGCAGTGTCGATATTTCGGAAAACGCCGTTATACCTTACCGCGCCGGTAAGAACTGTCAAAGCAACTGAAACAAGCAAAAGAAGTGCTCCGACTCCGGCTCCTGCGAAATAGCTCCATGCAGGTCTCGCCAAGCCCAGTTCTGTAAGAGTCTTTCTTTGAAACAACTTCCAGAGAAGGATTATTATTCCTATCATGACGCCGTATCCGTAGTAAGTGATCAATGTAATCGTGATACCGCCGAACATCTCACCCTGCAGAGGGTTCTTACCGCAGGCAAAGTGTATCGCCAGGACTATGCCTTCGCCAACCAGTTCTGCACCGAACTTGAATACCCAGAAGATCAGGATGACCTTGATGACATACAATAATTTCGGCATGTCGGTCCGGTTGTTGAACGGACTGATGTTTTTGATGAATTCTTTTATCTTATTCATGGATAACTCCTTTTTTGAGCGCATTAATACAAACAGCGAAAACGCTGCTGTTTTTAGTGTCAGATTATTTTAGGATCTGATCAGACGGGGAATCCGTTAATCAGGAAATAAACCAGCATCGATATGAAATCTATGGCGAGCAAAATACCGAATCCTATAAGAAACCACTTAAGGGCAGTTTTCGCGCGCTTGCCGTTCTTCTCCGTAAGGACCTTCTGATCGATAACATCAGCCATCGTCTTGTGATCATCGGACTTAACCGGCTCGATCCCTTTAAGAAGATAATCCGTAGTAACTTCAAAAATATCGCTCATGATCACGACTTTATCGAGATCCGGGGTTGCCTGTTCACTTTCCCACTTAGAAACAGCCTGCCTTGATACACCGACCTTGTCAGCCAGTTCCTCTTGGGACATGCCTTTCGCCTTTCTAAGGCTCTGTATTCTGTCAGCAATTGTCATTTACATCACCTCCGTGTTTTGATGGCTTGAGATTAGCAAAAATGCTCTTAACAAATCCACCAACCGGACCTTGAACTTTGTCAACCGGCAGTTGCAACCCAGTATTTTCAAGGTTTTCCTGTATCTTATACATTCTATCACGGATTTGTGAGTTCGGTGCTTTCTGTATAGCAGGTTCCCATTCATCTGCCTCTGTTATGGCATTATTACCGACTATACATATTCAGCCGCAGTCCACCTGTCTATTTACAGATCTTGTTCTTATTTCAATTTGTTCTTTATTCTCTGACATGCTTCTATATGCATAATCCAGTGTCTGGAAAACGGCATCTGTATAAGCCCGCGCACATCTTTCTTGCACCAGTAATCGATTAGCCAGACAGCGTTCTCGTCAGTGCTTACAACACCTAATGACTGCAGGTTCTCTCTCCGATCATCCGTAACCTTGAGTTTCAGATCATCAAACGTCAGATTGCAAATTATATCTTCCGTACTTTTCTTTACATCAGCAATATATGAATACAACTCATCTATGTCCAGCTGCTTTGTAAAATCAGAGATCTGTTCCTTAACGAGTTCATTGCCAGTCGTAATTATCGGTGAGTTGATACGGCTTTTATAGTTCCCGGAAAACAATATCTCTTCATCTCCGTTAACAAGAGTGTGTGCAACGATATCTTCTATCCTGAAAATATGCCATATTGAATACGCAATATTCTTGCTGTGATATCCGTCAGCATTCATAAAAGGCATAGCATCAAAATCTTCTCTGTTGAAATCTTCCTTGAATGATAGCAGGGTATCCATAAGATCATTTCGAAGCCTGAAAAGAACATCCTTGCCTTTTTCAAATGTGCCGGCCTTTTTAATCAGCGACTGCATTTCTTTATTCTGTTCAGCCCATTCTTTATTCATGCTTGTTTCCTATATCATTAGCCATTTATCGTTCCACTTCATCGATCCCGTATATATATCTGAACTCGAGTATGGAAGAAGCATCCTTTTCCTGTCCTTCAAGTTCTTCTTTCAATGAATTATCCTTATCAATAATAAAATATATAATACAGCATCCGTACTCTTTTGCCTTAGGCATAAAGTATTCTGCCACCCATTTTGTATCAAGGGGATTATCTTCAAAGCCGTCCCTTGTATCAGCAACATAATTACACCCTCTGTGAGTATTGATTACCTGAAGCGCCTTCATAAGGGGTTCTCTGTACTGTTCCAGCTCGCAATATTCTTTCCATTGAACCAGGACGACATTCTCATCTGCTACATAAAAAACATCGCAGTAAATTGACAAGTAAACTTCTTCCATCTCTTATAAGGTCCTCGATTATTTTTAATGACGAGTTTCCAATCTATCTTTCAGCAACAAACCTATAAAGATCTACGTTCCCGTCTCTTTCAGTTGATTCAATATTAAAACCACATTTCTCAGTATAAAACTTAACATTTTCTTTCTTGTCTATCGGTGTTACCAGAGTAAGTCTTTCCCAATCTTCATAATATGACTTAATAAATCTAATCGCTTGAGTACCAATCCCTTTACCTTGATACTCAGGAACAACACACAAACAGCCAACCTCATACACTCTATTCACAAGTTTTATACACGAAACACATCCAACAGGTTCATTATCACATATTATGATATGTTTCAGATATTTGTTGATTGACTCTTGCATCTTTTCTTTTGTT
>JAZUDO010000024.1:0-156617 GCA_045639685.1 Lachnospiraceae bacterium | reverse complement strand
TATTTTCCGGCAGCACCCGAAGGTTTTAGTGAACATTTCTGCCTGTTTAGTTGTAGGATATATGCGGTATCTAATAGCTTTATTCATACTATTATTATACCGAACATATGTTCTTATTGCAAGCAAAAATCCTTTATTTTATGCACTTTTTGCAACTTTTGCAATTTATATTTATGGCATACACAAATGGAACGCTTTCATCTCGGCACTTGAAGAGCCGAGAATTCCCGCTTGATTTCTTAAAATTTTGGAAAGGAACCCGGCTCTGTCGGGTTCCTTTTTGATGACTGTAAAAATGTACAAAATACGCAACAAAAATTTGTTAAATATTTTACCCCAAATAGGTGAGTAAATTTGAGAAAAAATGCAACTAATAGGTGAAAGGACTAAATCATCGGGAGGTGATGTTTTTGAAATATACAAAAGAAGAAGAAATGTCCGAGATTATACGTCGGAGTAAAAGGATAATACTAAGAAGAAATTATCGAGCGGTTCAGACACTTTCAGCCATTACGGCGGTTCTTATGGTTGCGCTATTTGGCATAATAAGGTTTGTACCGGGCAAACGAACGGGGTATAACTCGGTTTACGGTTCCCTGCTGCTTGGCAGCGAGGCCGGGGGATATGTGCTGGTGGCATTTGTAGCATTTTTGTTGGGGGTTTTTATAGCTGTTATATGTCTAAAGTGCAGAAAACTGCATGACAATACAGAAGAGGAAGATGGAGGAGAAGCATAAAATAATACAGGGGGAGTCTGTACCATAAAGGTAGCGTAAAGATTGCATATAGGTTGAAATAACTCTGAGCAAGTCATTTGACGGTAAAGTCAGAACTTTATTATTTATTGTAGAACCAAGTTGCTGCGCGACAGCCTGCCAAGGCTGTGGCGCTTTTTATTTGTGTGCCTGGTGACGCACGTTTCTAATCGGGACAAAGCCACAACATATAGAAAAACTTCTTGCATAATTTTCTACATATAGTACAATAAATATGGTGTGTAATGGAAAATTAGGCGTATAATGCATAAAAATTTCCATTTAGGTACATTCATTAAGGGTTTAGTATTTCTACGGCTTTGCCGATATTTATTTTGGAGTGTTTATTTTGGCACGGAATAAAGGAGATTTTTCTAAATGAAAACATCTGCAAAATCATCAAAAAGAAGATTAAAGAAATCAGTAAGGAGAACATTTGGCGGTGTTTGTCTTGCTTCAGCCATTATGGTTGCTGCAATACCGTTCCCGGATGCGGTTGCATACGATCCCGCAGCGGAAGCGATTCCGGTGTATGGAGTTACATCTGCTGATTATATTACAGATATTAATTTCTATGTGGATAATAATATCAACGGATATCCCAATACGGATACGGATTATACGGGTAAGCCCGCTTCTGAGAAGAAGAAGGCAACAATTGTATCAAAGACCAGTGATGCCAAGTACCAGCTGGACTGGCAGTATCAGTATTGGACATCAACCGGAGCTGACGGATATATAACAGGTTATAACCCTCTGTATCAGGTTCGTGATACGCAGCTGGGAAGTCGTGTTTACTATGATTATGTTTATGTATCAAAGGAAGATGTTCAGAAGTTCTATGAGGATTCAACGGACATGACCTTTGATGTTACGGTTCATTTCGGTGATGAGCCGGATCCGCTCAATCCCACACCGGAACATACCAAGGTTGTTCCCGGTATAGAGACACTTGAGTATGTATACGAACTTGACGGTGTATTCGATATAACCAATCCTGAGCACAAGTGGTTGAATGATCATCCTCAGTTTGCTGCCGAGATAGCAGCATATAATGAAGCTTACAATGAATGGGTTCTTGATCCTACATTAACAAAGCCATTGCCTGTAACTCATAAATTGTCGGATATATATACAACCGATGATGCCAGAGTTCAGTATTTCTGCAAGTCTGTATTTGGTGACGGTACCGATATTGGTCTTGTTGACGTTGCCAAGAGAGTTTATGACACCAACGGCGATGCTTTGGGATGGGAAACTGTATATGTTCCAAAGGTATTGGATGAATCAGCAATTCCCGAGACAAGAACCATGACTATAGGCGGAACATTTTACAGTGTGGATTCTTATGGTTTCCTTTCTGTGTCTTACGATACGATAATCGGTATTTCTTCAATGGCCTTCTATGGCGTCGGCAATATTGATTCTATGACTATTGCCAATGAAGTTGCATTTATCGGTGACAGTGCATTTGAAAAATGTTCTATAAAGAAGGTTGTCCTTCCGGATAATGCAATCATAGGTAACAGAGCTTTCCGTGAAAGTCTTGTCAGTGATGTTACGATTCCGGATGGCGTTAATAAGATTGGTGCAGAGGCATTTTACGGATGTCCTATTGCAGGTATTACAATCCCGGATAAATGTACATATATAGGACCGGGAGCATTTGCCAATTCAGCGTCTCTTATGAACGTTGTTTTCAGTGTTAATTCGAATCCGGAGAAGGAAATCGCAAAATATGCTTTCTACAATGACCTGGCTCTTGCCAAGATGGATTTCCAGGGGGCACAGGTAATCAGAATAGGTGAAGCAGCATTGGCTGTAAATGCTTTGGACAGCGGTGCATTTTCTGATTTCACCTTCCCTTCCTATATCGCTACCGATGCATCACATAAAACCGAGATAGGAAAGTACTGCCTTGCAGGAAGAATGGGCCTTAAGAATGTTACGTTCCCTGATAATTTACATGGCTCACTTGATGATACGATTTTCTATGGATGTGCAAATCTTGGAAGTGTTACATTTGGCGAATCCTGCTATGATATGACCTTTAACAGTTCAACAGACGGTGACAGTAATCAGTACAATACCATGTTCTATACTGTTACAAATCCTAATTTCTATGTTAGAGGACCAAAGCTTGCCAGCAATGACTCTGCTGCAGAGCCGAGACAGTCTGCATGGCGTGCGCTGTATGATTATAACAGTGTAAGCAAGTCAGGAAGACATGTTCCTTACGTATATATGGAAAATGGCAATGAATATTATGAAGTCAGCGATGGCGATTATCTTATGGTTATTGATAAAGCTACCGGTGAGTTGACTTCCTGCACCTTCCTCCCCACACCTTACGGCACAGTGGGACCGATTGATGAGTTTGTTATTCCGGCTGAGGTTGGTACAACAGCTGTATCCGGAATAAGAAGCGGTTGCTTCGACGGAAGCGTAGGCAATACAGGCGTACTTGATTATATTGTTAATCTTGTTATCGAAGACGGAAGCGCAATTGCTACCATTGATTCAGATACCTTTAGCGGTGCAAATCTTCTTGAGACGGTTTACATTGGTGACAGTGTTCAGAGTATCGGTTCTTCGGCATTTGAAGACTGTCCGAATCTTGAAGAGGTTACTATTCAGAAGAATATTCGTGAAATCGGAGCAGAGGCATTCCAGAATTGTCCGAAACTTGAAGACATCTATTTTGAGACACCTTCTGATTTCACAGATTTCTTTGATGGAAATATTGGTGAAAATGCATTTAATACATTGGGTGACAAGCTTATTCTTCACGGTGAAATTGCTACAGGATACGCTCCCTTTGAATGGGCTACCAATCCTGACAATTATGCCAATAAGAGTGAGAGTATAAGAGCTCTCTATAAGACACCCGCGCCTACATCACTTTCAGTAATTCTTGATAATGGTAATAATCTGGCCACATTGGTTGATTATCCTCATTACGAGTACCTGAATCAGGTGATGTATGATGAAACAATTGATGAGCTTGTTGAACTTGATGTTGCTCCGGATCCTTCAGATCCCGAATATCAGAAGACTATTTTGTACAAGTTGGAGAACAATCTGCCCATTAATTATCTTGAAGAGACGATGGTAAAGAATTGTTCGGACATTGTTATTCCGGAGGGTGTTGAGTCAATCGATACATACGGCTTCTTCCATGATTCAAGCAAGAATCCCAATGGTATTGAGCCTTATTCAAACCGTGCAAGTGCTGAGGCATATTTTGGAACAAGAAATGTTCTGCCTTACGAATCATATGAAGATTACGGCTTGTTCAACGGTTATTACGGTTCTGTAGTAAGTGGCGGCGGAATGCGTGAATATGAAGATCCCAATGCACTTGAAAAGGATGCAAAGGGTAATGACCGCATCACATCGGTATTTATGAATGATGTTGTTTATCTTCCTGACGGAGCATTTGACAACTGTGAAAATCTTCAGACCGTTTCTCTGGGAAGCGGAATTGAGGAATTGGGAGAGCTTCCTTTCTCTGCTTGCCGCAAGCTTTCTTCAATTGCCTGCGGAAATGATAATTTCGTTTGCAACAACGGTATTATTTATGAAAATGAGCCTGACGGAAAGGTAGTTGTTGAATGTCTTGAGTCAAGAGGCGGCGTTGTGGGAAGAAATACTGTTTCGGTTGCCAACGATCCGGATCTTGTTGAAGTCAAGTCAATAAGGCCGAATGCATTTGCTGATTGTGAAGATGTTTTTGCTGTTGACTTTACCGGTGTAAACAGACTTGACAAGATTCCGCATAATTGCTTTGACGGTTGTACACAGCTTTCAGAGATAGATATTCCTGAAAATGTTACACAGATAGATAAAGAGGCATTTGCCCATACCGGCGACTATACAAAGGTTACTGTAAGAAACAGAAATCTGTTCCTGGGTGATGACACCAATGGTGTTCCGGGAGATAAGGTTAAGACTTCTTATTATGTTACATATGAAGATGCACTTTCAAGAAAGACTGCTGAAAACCAGGATTATATTGTTGAACTGGTTCTTGACGATGTATGGACTGTTAAATATTATGACCAAACCGGTAGAGATCTTCTTGGAACAGAGCAGGTTGTTAACGGAAAAAATGCAGAAGGTCTTGATGAGGATTTGATTCCCAAAATTGAGGGATATAAGTTTGACGGATGGAATCTTCCTTTGAAGAACATCACATCAGACTGCTTCAGACTGGCTATGTATTCACCTATTAACGGCGGAGGTCCTGGAACCACACCGGGAGCAGATCCGGGAACAACGCCGGGAACTACACCCGGAACAAATCCCGGAACTACACCGGGTACAAATCCGGGAACTACACCGGGTACAAGTCCGAACGGCACACCGGGAGTAACACCGGGCGGAAATGGTAGCGGCAACGGTAATGGCAGCGGAAACGGCAACGGCAATGGTAACGGTGGTGGAACGATGTATCACCTGACCGTTAACTATGGTTCCGGTTCGGGAGATTATGCTGCAAATACAACAGTTATTATCGAAGCAATTGATGCACCTGCAGGAAAGGTATTTGATAAGTGGACAGTAAGCGGAAGTTCAACTCCCACTATTGCATCCGCTACATCTAAGGCAACAACCCTTAAGATGCCGGGCGGAGACTGTGTTGTTACAGCTACCTATAAAGATGCATCTTCTAAGGTAAGTTCAGGTGGAACAAGCAGAAGCGGCACCGCAGGCGGAAACGGCGGTTCGGGTAATCCAAACGGTAATACGGGAACAAAGGTTGACATTCGCAAGCCGGGAATCAGTAACGTTGATAAGGCTTACGCATCTGTAAACGGTTCTACGGATAACTTTATTGTTAAGATAACCGAGAGCAGTGAGGCTGCAAATCTTGTGGCAACTGCTTTGGCTAATAAATATGGTGATATGACACCTATTAAGTATTTTGCAATGGATATTTCATTGTATGATGCAACCGGAACTACGAAGATAACTAACGTTAGTGGTTTATCTGTTAATGTCACAATGCCTCTTCCGGATGCCATGGTTCAGTATGCAGGCAACAACAGAGTTGGTGCTGTTAACGGAACGACACTTGAGGAACTTCCCTGCAAGTTTGTAACGGTAGACGGAATTCCGTGTGTGTCATTTACCGCAACACATTTTTCACCTTATACAATTTATGTTGATACCAACAATATGACATACGGAATAGCAGACAGCACACCAAAGACAGGTGACGGTATTCATCCGAAGTGGTTTGCATCAATTGGACTTTTCTGTGCTTCAATGGTTCTCTTCTTTAAGAAAGACAAGCTGAATAAGAAAATCAGAACAGCTTAATTGAGAAGCATAGAGGAAAGTTGGAACGACTAAAGGAAGTTTGGAACGACTAGAGGGAAGTTTGGAACGACTAGAGGAAAGTTGGAACGACTAGAGGGATGTTTGGAACGACTAGAGGGAAGTTTGGAACGACTTGACGGGTAGACTGATGTTAAGAAGAATCAGAAAAATTCTTGGCGTTGTGCTTATCGCAGGCGCAATAGTAGTTACTCAGATCCCGGCACAAGAGGTCAGGGCTTCTTATGCCAAAGAGGAATTTCTGAGGGATAACAACACATTGTCAAAATATACAGGCACGGATTCAACCGTGTCTGTTCCTGATGATATAAGAATTATCGGTGAAGAAGCATTTGCCGGAAATCAGTACGTGGAAAATATCAATCTTGGCAAAAATGTTAAGACCATAGAGAACGGAGCTTTCTCCGGGTGCACAAATCTTACCAAGATGATTATTCCGGATTCCGTTGAATATATCGATTCCTCTGCCTTCAGTGGTTGCACCAATCTTATGAATGTGACGCTGGGAAAAAAGGTCGAGGATATGGGACAGGCCGTATTTGCAGGCTGCAAGGAAATCGCATCTGTAAGCATTCCCAAATCCAACGGTAATTTTGTCTTCGAAAGCGGAGCATTGTATGATAACAAAAAAGAACATCTTTACGCATACCTTTGCGGCAATGCCTACGACACATATAAGATGCCCAATTCTGTAGAGCGTATGGATATGTATTCCTTCTGGGGAAATGAGGATCTCATGGATGTTTATCTTTCGGATTCCCTTGAAGATATCCCGGGATACGCTTTTTCAAATTGTAAAAATCTTCAATATATCCAGATTTCAACCAGTGTAGACGCCATTGGACCCAAGGCGTTTGAAAACTGCGTTTCTTTGGAGGACGTTGAAATTCCCGCTACTGTTAAGTACATAGACGATACTGCATTTGACGGATGTCCAAACATCAATATTATTGCGGTTCCCGGCTCTGTTGCCGAGAAGTATTGGGCAAATTATGACAAATCCGATGTAGCTTCCGCTGAGGGTATGGACGCCAAAGTGCCCATTCGCGTCAGTGGTAACGGCACTGTAAGCGTTGCAAATGGATCAAACGGCAACGTTAACACAGGTAATGGCAACAATGCTAACACAGGTAATGGCGCCGTCGGTACTGCGGGCGGAAATGGTTCAGTTTCGTCGACAGGGAATTCGGGTGGAAATGGTTCAGTTTCGTCGACAGGAAATTCGGGTGGAAAAGTAGTGGGTTCCGACGGACTTATTGATGCTACCACAGATCCCAGCAATATTGAGTGGATGCCAAGTGTTAATTCTCTGTCTTCACCGGAAGATTCTTCCGTTCTTGGAAAGACAATTGTAGTTGACGGCCGAGCAGTATTTTTCATAAACAGGAATATGGTTGTTAATGAACTTGATGCTTCCAATGTTTCACAGGGTGAGAATGTTTCACAGGGCGAGAATGTTTCACAGGGCGAGAATGTTTCACAGGACGCCAATGTTTCACAGGACGAAAATGTTTCACAGGACGCCAATGTTTCACAGGGGGAAGCCGGTGCAGATGCTTCTTCAGACAGCATGATATATGATTCGGGAAAGGGTGGCTACCTTCCCAAATACACAGAGGTGGACGGCAAAATTGCTACAATGGCTTATTATGCCGACAATGAAATGACAGATTATACCATTCCGGCCGGAATTGATTCAATCGGAAAGTTTGCATTTGCAAGAAGCAAGGTGCAAAGCGTTACTATTCCTGAGGGAGTCGATAAAATCGGATATGGAGCATTTTATCATTGCAACAGTTTGGAAGAGGTTTCTATTCCTTCAAGTGTTGTTACAATTGAGGGCTATGCATTTGAAAACACACCATATTTGAGTTCCTTTATGTCAAATGTAAGTGAAGGGCCATTCCTTATTGTCGGCGACGGACTTCTTCTTGCCTACAACGGTACTGAATCAAGCGTTACAATTCCAAACGGCGTAAAGAAAATTTGCCCGGGATGTTTTGAAGATAACAGTGAAGTTGAAAATGTAATTCT
Source organism: Lachnospiraceae bacterium (assembly GCA_045639685.1). GTDB lineage: Bacteria > Bacillota > Clostridia > Lachnospirales > Lachnospiraceae > Colinaster. The sequence goes on along the minus strand of JAZUDO010000024.1, from coordinate 148,485 downwards.
TCCGGATTCACTTGTTGAAATCGGGGAAGATGCTTTCAGAGGCTGTGAAAATCTGACGGTTCTTGAGGGCGGAAACGGACTTAAAAGGATTGGGGCAAGAGCATTTATGGGTTGCCCAATCGGAACATTTACTGTTCCTGGCTCAGTTGAAGAAATGGGCCTTATGGCTATAGATTATAGTGGCACAGGTAAGACGGATTCTTCTAAAACAGTGATATTTTCCGGCAATAACCTGCCGAAGATTGAAGGAGACAGCACATCCTCAAGACTTGAAAACAGTGATTACAGGAAGGATGTAATGTACAACTGTCTGTTTGCTGTGGTTAATGATTCTGTTTCGGATGTTGCAGGTACTGTTCTTGACAGCGAGAAACTTGGTTTTTCCGGCCTGGTTTTAACTGTTGAGAAGGATGATCTGGGCAATGAAACAGGTAATGTGATTGTTAAAGAGAACAATATTTTCAGTGAAGATGTTCTTGAAAGCCTGCCAAGGACTGTTGCAGTTAAGGGTATTAACTACAACATCAAGGATTTTGACAGCTTGACGGTTTCGGCTAAGAACAGAAATAACAATACATCTCAAAAGAATGTGGAAACTACACATAACGGTGTTGCCGATACAGCTTACAGTGCGTCGTTTTCAGAGAACGAAAGTGTAGGTGTATTAAGCATAGAAGACAGTGCAGAAGCAAAACAGGCACTGGATAAGGCTTATCGTGAGTTGTTCGGAGATGCTGCCGTTGATATTGAAGCCTATGACATTAACCTTACCGATGCAACAGATACAATAGAGATTAACAACTTTGGAAAAGCAACTTTGTATGTAACCGTTCCTGTTAAAGAGAAAGCCAACAAATATCATGTTGTTACTCTCGATAGTGACGGACAGCTTGAAGAGCTGGCTGCAAAGTATGATGAAGGCACCGGAAGTATTACATTTGAAACAAATCATCTTTCCTACGTGGGAATATATGGAATAGGTGAAGAGAATGTAACACTGAATGTTAAAGACGGTAAGCTTGTATATAATTATCGACTTGATGAGTCTCCTGAGACGGGAGACAGTTCCTTCCCGGTTAAGTATGTTGTGGCAATAGCCATGGTAGCTATGGGAAGTCTGCTTGTATTGCTTAGACCCAGAAGGAAGAGGATAGGCGGAAGAGCATATTAGAGGATATGGAATAAGGAATTAGAATAAAGAAAATTGGATTTAAGAAGAATATGGAAGGAATGACACTCGGTGATGAATGTCATTCTTTTTTTTGGATAACATGGGGGGATGATTGCAAAATTCTTATGATAAGTATTGAGGGAAATAAATTCTTCAAGCAAATTAGGCTGGCTGAAGTAGTGAAGGTTACAGAAATGGGAAGAAACAAGTTGAATATGTAACCCTGGGCTCAGTCGGGAGAGGCAGGGATTACAGAAATGTGAAGAAACAAGTTGAATATGTAACCCGGGGCTCAGCCGGGAGTGGCAGGGGTTACAGAAATGTGAAGAAACAAGTTGAATATGTAACCCACGGCTCAGCCGCAAGGGGCAGGGGCTACAGAAATGAGAAGAAAAGAAAGAAATCTTCTACTTTGTATTATATGGGGGGATGACATGGTAAATTTTTATTGACACTTTTCGTATAATTGTATACAATCATACAAGTAGACATAAGCCGCGTATAAATATAAGAAAGTACGTATGGGTAAGCATCCATAAGCTACATTAAAACAAAACAGTATATACAAAATATATAAGTATAAGAGGTAATTTGTTATGGCTGATAATTATGAAGTTTTTGAAAATCGTCCGGTTGCGATGAATACCAAGAATAATCTTCTTGAAATTGAAGAGCATATGTATATTCTTGATGATGTTGAAAAGCCAAATGTATTCAGAAATATGTTTCCGTATTCTGAGGTTCCCAAGATTCCTTTCAATGACAGAATCGTTCCTCATAATATGCCAAAGGACATCTGGATTACAGATACAACCTTTAGAGACGGACAGCAGTCAAGAGCGCCATACAGTACAGAACAGATTGTAACAATATATGATTATCTACACAGACTCGGCGGACCAAACGGAATGATAAGGGCATCTGAATTCTTCCTTTACAGCAAGAAGGACAGAGATGCTGTTTATAAATGTATGGAAAAGGGCTATAAGTTCCCTGAGGTAACAAGCTGGATAAGAGCAAGCAAGGATGATTTCAGGCTTGTTAAGGAAATCGGCATGAAGGAGACCGGTATTCTTGTAAGCTGTTCAGATTACCATATTTTCCTTAAGCTTAAGATGACACGTCGTCAAGCCATGGAACATTATCTCAGTGTTGTTAAGGACTGTCTTGAGGAGGGTATTTCTGTAAGATGCCACCTTGAGGATATTACAAGAGCAGATATATATGGATTTGTTGTTCCTTTCTGTGTTGAACTTATGAAACTTATGAAGGAATACAATATTCCTATTAAGATTCGTGCCTGCGATACCATGGGTTATGGTGTCAACTATCCCGGTGCGGTTATCCCTAGAAGTGTTCAGGGTATAATCTATGCACTTCATACACATGCAGGTGTACCTCACGAACTGCTTGAGTGGCATGGTCATAACGATTTCTATAAGGCAGTTGTTAACTCTACAACAGCTTGGCTTTACGGATGTAGTGCAATCAATACTTCATTGTTTGGTATTGGCGAAAGGACAGGCAATACGCCCCTTGAAGCCATGGTATTTGAATATGCACAGCTTAAGGGTGACCTTAACGGCATGGATACTACTGTTATTACAGAACTTGCCCAGTACTATGAGAAGGAAATCGGTTACAAGATTCCACCGAGAACACCATTTGTCGGAAAGAACTTCAATGTTACAAGAGCCGGAATTCATGCAGACGGACTTCTTAAAAATGAGGAAATCTATAACATTTTCGATACAGAAAAATTCCTTAACAGACCTGTTCTTTGCGCAGTAAGCAATACCTCGGGACTTGCAGGAATCGCTCACTGGATCAATACATATTTCAAACTTCCCGAAGAGAAGCGTGTTGATAAGAACTCAGAACTTGTTAAGAATGTTAAGGTTTGGGTTGACGGTGAATATGAGGCAGGACGTGTAACGGTTATTACTGATGATGAGCTTATCAAGGTTATTGACAAGTATTGTAAGAAACTTGGTATTAAACTTGTTTAGTGAGGGTTACCATGGACAAATATGATGTAAAAAGTGAAGTTACAGATAAGTTTTCGCTTCGCGGAAGAGTTTATCACAAAATCAGAGATGATATTTTAAGCGGAATATATAAGGACAATGAGGAACTGAAGGAGGTTGCCATCGGAGAGGAACTTGGTGTTTCAAGAACTCCCGTAAGAGAGGCCTTCAGACAGCTTGAGCTTGAGGGACTTATTCAGATAATTCCCAACAAGGGCGCATATGTAACCGGAATTACCGTTAAGGATGTCAAGGATATCTATATGATGCGTTCAAAGCTTGAAGGTCTTGCGGCCAGATGGGCAACAGAACACATCAGTCCGGAGCAGATGGATGAGATGGAGGAGAATATATACCTTTCCGAGTTTCATGCCAGCAAGGGACATACAGAGCAGATTGCCAATCTGGATAACAGATTTCATGAGATACTGTATGAAGCATGTAACAGTAAAATGCTTGAGCATCAGCTCAGGGATTTCCACGAGTATGTTCTGCGTGTAAGAAAGCGCACCTTGTCTGAAAATAAGCGTAGTGCGGCTTCCACAGAGGAGCATAAGGAAATTATGGAGGCAATTAAGGCGGGAGATGCTGACAGAGCTGAACTTGCTGCCAACAATCATATTGTAAATGCCTACAACAACATGGTTAAGAACGGCCTTGAAGAGGCCTACACAAACTGATTAAAAGGCTTGAATGGGCCTACACAAACTAATTAAACGGCCTAAAGTGGCCCAAAATAATACATATGAAAGGTACCGGAATTAATGGACAAGATTAAAATGACAACTCCCATTGTTGAAATGGATGGAGACGAAATGACAAGAATTATGTGGAAGATGATTAAGGATGAACTGCTTCTTCCCTATATTGAACTCAATACAGAGTATTATGACCTTGGTCTTAAGAATCGTAACGACACCAACGATCAGGTTACAGCCGACAGCGCAAATGCAACAAAGAAGTACGGCGTTGCAGTTAAGTGTGCAACAATCACACCTAACCAGGCAAGAATGAGCGAATACAACCTGAAGGAAATGTGGAAGAGCCCTAACGGAACCATAAGAGCAATGCTTGACGGTACAGTATTCCGTACACCCATCATTGTTAAGGGCATCGAACCCTGTGTAAAGAACTGGGAAAAGCCCATTACACTGGCAAGACATGCTTACGGTGATGTATATAAGAACGTTGAGTTTGATGTTCCCGGAGAAGGTACTGCAAAGCTTGTATTTACTGACAAGGACGGTAATACAACAGAGCAGGTTATTCATGAATTCAAGGGCCCCGGTGTAATTCAGGGTATTCACAATACTGATAAATCCATTACAAGTTTTGCAAGAGCATGCTTTACTTACGCTGTTTCCATGAAGCAGGATTTGTGGTTTGCCACAAAGGATACCATTTCCAAGAAATACGATCATACCTTCAAGGATATATTCAATGAGGTTTATGAAAATGAGTTCAAGGCTAAATTTGAAGAGCTGGGTATTGAGTATTTCTATACACTGATTGATGATGCTGTTGCCCGTATTATGAAATGCAACGGCGGAATAATCTGGGCATGTAAGAATTATGACGGTGACGTTATGAGTGATATGGTAAGCTCTGCTTTCGGCTCACTTGGCATGATGACCTCAGTTCTCGTCAGCCCTGACGGTGTATACGAATATGAGGCTGCTCACGGAACGGTTCAGCGCCATTACTACAAATATCTGAAGGGCGAGGAAACAAGCACCAATTCGGTAGCAACAATATTTGCATGGACAGGCGCTCTTAAGAAGAGAGGCGAGCTTGACGGAATTGATGAACTTGTTTCATTTGCAAAGGCTCTTGAACAGGCAACAATCGATACAATCGAGTCCGGAAAAATGACAAAGGATCTTGCAAAAATTACTTCACTTACAAATATTACAGGATTAAATACAATGGAGTTTATTCTTGCAATAAAGGAAAGGCTGGAGGAACTTATATAATAGTACTTAGGCACCGGACAAAAGATGCTGAACATATGGAAATGTATTCCGAATACGTTCAAATATGTCAGAAAATATGATATAATATAACAAAGGTTGGACAAAAAAACAGGAGGTACGTATGAACGGTTTTTTAATTACAATAATTATCATACTGTCTGTAGCTGCACTTGTTTCTTTGTCCTTTGTTTTTGCCTACAAAAAGAAGTACAGGGATGTTCTGGCTGAATCCGAGAGACTTAATTTTGAAGTATATCATGATATGATTACGGGGCATACCAACTGGAACTGGTTGTGGATGAAGCTTGGAAGAAACGACGATGATACCAGCTTGCCCTATGATTTTGTTCATTTTGATATAAAGGCATTTAAGATGTTTAATGAGCTGTATGATCACAGAGTCGGCAATCTTGTGCTTTCCTATGTGGCGGAACAGCTTGAAAAGCAGGATTTTATTCTTTATTCCGCAAGGTGCGACAACGACAATTTTGCTTTTGTTACAAAGACCGAATATGACGGGAAATTAAAGGAAAAGCTTACTTCATTTTTCGAGAGTATAAAGTATGTTCCGGGATATGAAGAGAGACCTTTGTATTTCAGATGCGGTGTTGTTGAGAGAGATAAGGAAGTAAGGTCCTGTGATACTGTGGCCGACATGGCTAAGATGGCCCAGAATATGGGACAGAAGATTAACTGTACAGAGATAACATATTATGATGATGAAATGCGTAATTCCATCCTTCGAAGTGAAAGACTGAAGGAAGAATTGCCTGAGGCATTTTTCAGGGATGAAGTTCAGGTATATTTCCAGCCGAAGTTTGATGCGGAAAGCGAGACCATAATAGGAGCTGAGGCCCTCGCAAGATGGAATTACCATGGTAAGGAATTATGGCCGCCGGCTAAGTTTATACCCTATATTGAAACTAACAGCGGTATTAATATGCTGGATGAATTTGTTGTTGAAAAGGTTTGCCAGTTCTTTACAAGATGGAAAGAGGAAGGCAGGAAACTGTTGCCGGTATCCGTTAATCTTTCCCAGCGTGAGATCTATAAAGCCAATCTTGTTGATGATATTAAGGGTATTGTGGACAGATACGGCGTGGATCACAGCCTTATAGAGTTTGAACTTACCGAAAGTGCAACCTTTGAAGACAGAGAGTATCTGATGTGGGTTATGAAGCAGCTTCATGATGAAGGCTTCAGACTTTCCATGGATGATTTCGGAACGGGCTATTCTTCATTTAACCTGTTAAAGGATATGCCCATTAATGTATTAAAGATAGATAAGAGTTTCGTTGATTCGATTACCGAAGAAAAAGAAGATTATAAGGGAATAAGAATTGTTGAGGATATAATCAGTATGGTTAAGCATCTCTCGATTAATTGTGTTGCGGAAGGCGTTGAAACACAGTATCAGAAGGATGTGTTAAAGTCATGGGGATGTGATTATATTCAGGGATATTATTATTCAAAGCCTATACCTTCAGACGAATACGAGAATAATTATCTGATCTGATTGGAGTAATAATGGTACTGGCTTGTAATAACATCAATAAAGCATATATAGATAATCACATCTTAAAGGATGTTTCATTTCATATTAACGAATACGATAAGGTTGCCCTTATCGGTCAGAACGGTTGCGGCAAATCCACACTTATAAAGATTGTTATGGGTGAGGAAAATGCTGATTCCGGTGACGTGATTCTTTCCAAAGATTTGACAATTGGATATCTGCCGCAGAATGCATTGCTCAATTCCGACAGAACAATATACGACGAGGTCCTTTCCGAAAAACAGGACCTTATTGAGCTGGAAAAAAATATTGAGGAAATGCATGAAGCCATGAATTCTCTGTCCGGGTCTGCATTGGACGAAATGATTAAGCGGGCAAATGACGCAACCCTTAAGTTCGAGCAAAACGGCGGTTATGTGTTTAAGAGCGAAGTTCGTGGTGTGCTTCTGGGACTTGGATTTACCGAAGATGAATTTGATAAAAGTGTAAATAAGCTTTCGGGAGGACAGAAAACAAGAGTTGCTCTTGGTAAAATTCTGCTTCGTTCGCCGGAACTTATTATTCTGGATGAGCCCACAAACCATCTTGACATGAATTCAATCGCATGGCTTGAAAACTACCTTCTTAATCTTAAAAAGACTGTTCTTGTGGTTTCTCACGACCGTTATTTCCTAGACAGGATTGTAAACAAAGTGGTTGAAATAGAGTCGGGAAAGGCAACAACCTTTGAAGGCAACTATTCGGATTATGCAGTAAAGAAGGAGATGCTTGTTACAGCCCAAAGAAATGCCTACATCAAACAGCAGGCCCAGATCGAACATCAGGAAGCTGTTATAGAGAAGCTTAGGAGCTTTAACAGGGAAAAATCCATAAAGAGAGCAGAATCCAGGGTAAAAGCTCTTGAAAAAATAGAGCGACTGGACAAACCCACCGAAAGCAATGACGAGATGAAACTCTACCTGAAACCAAGGTTTGAATCGGGAAAGGATGTTATTGACGTCAGCAATCTTTCAAAGTCATTTGGCAGCAATAAACTCTTTGAAGGCGTGTCTTTATCCATAAAACGCGGTGAACATGTTGCCATAATCGGTGATAACGGTACCGGGAAGACAACTCTTTTAAAGATAATCAACGATATAGAAATTGCCGACAGTGGTGAGATCAGGCTCGGCACCAATGTTTCCGTGGGTTACTACGACCAGGAACATCATGTTCTTGATGACAGCAAATCCATTTTTGATGAAATAAGTGATGCTTATCCCACACTTAACAATACTGAGATTAGAAATGTACTGGCTGCATTTTTGTTTACCGAGGATGATGTGTTTAAGATGATTTCCAACCTTAGCGGCGGTGAGAAGGGGCGTGTGTCGCTGGCAAAACTGATGCTTTCGGAAGCTAATTTCCTGATTTTGGATGAGCCCACCAACCATCTTGACATTGCATCCAAGGAGATTCTTGAAGATGCACTCAATTCCTATGAAGGAACTGTTTTATATGTTTCCCATGACAGATATTTTATTAACAGGACTGCCGACAGAATTCTTGAATTGAAATATAATTCATTTACGGAGTTCTTGGGAAATTATGATTATTATCTGGAGAAAAGGGATAACATAGTAAGAGAAGGAACTAAAGGTTCTGAGAAGGACAACGGCGCCGGTGGAAAGGCGGAGACACTTACTGAATCCAAAGCGGACTGGAAGGCTGCAAAGGAGAAACAGGCCCAGCTTCGTAAACTGAATAATCAGCTGGCGGATACCGAGAAGAAGATTGCTGATTTGGAAAATGAGCAGGAAAAGCTTAACGATGACATGATTAAGCCGGAAATTGCGGTAAACAGTGCAAAACTCAATGAAATATCAAAGAGAATGAATGAAATATCAGATGAACTGATTGTGCTCATGGAGAACTGGGAAGAACTTTCCGAACAAATTGACGGTTTGGCTTGAAAATAGTGGATTTACTTGCTTTTGACAGTTTGACAAGAATTTCACAAACGTAGTATAATAGTAGAAGTAATTTGTGGCTTTTTTCGAAGGAGAAGGACATCAAAGATGGAAGAGAGAGACATTTCCCAGGCTGTTATTACCAGGTTGCCCAGATACTTCAGATACCTTGGTGAACTAAAAGACAATGGCGTTGAAAGAATATCAAGCCAGGAACTTTCCGAGCTGATGAATGCTACTGCATCTCAGATTCGTCAGGACTTTAATAATTTCGGCGGCTTCGGCCAGCAGGGTTACGGCTATAATGTTGAACTGCTGTACAAAGAAATCGGAAAAATCCTTGGACTTGACAGACAACATCATATGATAATAATCGGAGCAGGTAATCTTGGACATGCTCTTGCCAATTATATGAATTTCGAGCGTCGAGGATTCATTTTCGACGGCTGTTTTGATATAAATCCTGAACTTATAGGCACTTCCATCAGAGGTATTGAGGTACTTCCCATGAGTGACCTTGAGGATTTCATTATTCAGAACAATATTGATATGGCGGTTATTGCTATCCCCAAGTCGGGTGCGGTTGAGGTTGCGGCACGTCTTGTTAAGTGTAATATTAAGGCAATCTGGAACTTCGCTCATGTGGATTTGGATGTTCCGGATGACGTTACCGTGGAAAATGTTCATTTGTCGGAAAGTCTTATGAGACTGTCTTACAATTTTAACAGGGCAAAATAGAACTGTGGCGGATTTGTATAAGGAGAATACGGTTTGGAAAAAGATGTTGATAAACTGATAGATGCGCTTTCTTCAAAACAGGTACCGATTGCCACACTTGACAACAAATGGCATCGCCTGTTTACAAAGGTTGAAAAAACCAAGGATATTGAAAAGGCTGAAGAGCGCCTTAACGATTGCTTGCGCCGTCAGGGTAAGGTCAACAATGAGATAAAAGAGATTAAAAAGCTCAAGAAGAGTCTGATGGATGAAATCGTTTCCCTGATGGAGGATTCCGATGGGCAGGAAAAGGTTGATCAGAACAAGAAGCTGATAGACGAGTGCAACGAGAAGCTTGACAGTTACAACGATGTTTTGATGGAATTGCCAAAAGAAATTGGCGAGGCCAACAAAGAACTGATGAATCTGACGATGGAAGTTTGTTATGAAGAGCTTCATAATAATGAGGAAGGTATTGATGAACTTGATGCCTGGCTCAACAAAATCAGAATTGAACTGAAGAAGAATGTTGTCAGAAAGCAGGAAATGGAATTTGCAAATCAGGAAATTTACACATATATGCATAACATTTTTGGCGCAGATGTGGTAGAGCTGTTTGATATGAAATACAACCCGGCTGACAAGATGATAACAAAAGGTTAGGAAGCAGTGACAAGGTAATGATAAATAATTATGACAGAGTTTGTGCTCTGATTGATTTGGACAGCATTGAATATAATATTAATTCAATCTGCAATAAGGTTAATCCCGATACAGCGTTGTATGCTGTAACAAAGGCAGACGGATACGGACATGGAGCTATCCCCATTGCAAGAGAACTTGAAAAGGTCGATAAGGTCAGGGGATACGCCGTTGCAACCGCCGAAGAAGCAATGCAGTTGATTCGTGCAGGTATAAAAAAGGATATTCTCGTTATAGGTTATACATTTCCCTATGCCTATGAGCAGATGATTGAAAATGGTGTAAGACTTACGGTATTTCGTGAGGATACGCTTATGGAACTGAATGAAACCGCCGGTAGACTTGGCAAAAAGGCGTTTGTTCATATTAAGGTTGATACGGGAATGGGAAGAATCGGTATACTTCCCTTTGATGACGGTTATGAATTTGTAAAGACCGCATTTTCACTTGAAAACATTGAGGTTGAAGGCATTTTCACTCATTTTGCAAGAGCAGACGAAACTGACAAGGCCAATGCCGATGAGCAGTATGAACTGTTTAAAAGCTTTGTTGAAGGTATTGAGGAAGACCTTGGAGTTTCATTTAAGGTTAAACATTGCTCCAACAGCGCGGCAATTGTTGATTTGCCCTATATGAACATGAATACGGCCAGAGCCGGTATAATTCTTTACGGTTTGTGGCCATCTGATGAAGTTAACAGGAAAAATATTGATATAAAGCCGGTTATGAAGCTTATAAGTCATATCACATATGTTAAAAATGTTGCACCGGGCAGTGCAATAAGCTATGGCGGTACATATGTGGCAAAAACCTGGAGAAGAATAGCAACGATACCCGTTGGATATGCTGACGGTTATCCGAGAGCTTTGTCCAATAAAGCCCACGTGCTCATCAGAGGCCAGAAGGCGGATATTGTCGGAAGAGTGTGCATGGATCAGATGATGGTTGATGTCACTGAAATTCCCGGTGTTTCTGAAGGGGATGAGGTTATTATTATCGGTTCCGACAAATATAACAACTCAATAACCATGGAAGAGTTGGGAGAAATGTCAGACCATCTGAACTATGAGCTTGCCTGTGATATAGGAAAGCGTGTTCCGAGACTTTTTGTTAAAAACGGTGAATATATCTGCTCAAAGGATTATTTCGAGGATGTGCCTGTTGTGGACATACCAAAGGATGTGCAGGATTAGGGCATACCAAATGATTGACGAGTGTATTGCAAAATGATATATTTATTCGGGTAATTTTCTATAAAGGAGTTATATGGACGTACCGTTAATTATAACCCTGTGTGTTATTTGTTTACTGGCGGGACTGGCCGGAGGAATTGCAGTATTCTGGTTCATTTCCAAGAAAAAGTCGGAAAAGATTGATGAAGAGGCTATCATTTCCAAGGTAAATGAAAGTACTGAACGGGGTACCATTGAAGAATCAGAAGCAGTCATGATTAATAATATCTTTGAATTCGGTGACAAGGATGCAAAGGATATTATGACTGACAGAAGTAATATTGTCGGAATAGAGGGCTCACAGAAGCTTGCCGATGCAATTGAACTGATGCTAAATAATGCATATTCCAGATTTCCTGTTTATGATGAGAGCATTGACAGAATAATAGGTATTCTGCATATTAAAGATGCCATAAAGGCATTCAGGGACAAGACTAATCGAAAGAAGCCTGTTGTTGAGGTTGAAAACCTTTTGAGGGAAGCAAAATTTATCCCCGAAACAAGGAAGGTTGATGATTTGTTCCGCGCAATGAGGGCCAAAAGATATCAGATGGTCATTGTTGTGGATGAGTATGGACAGACTGCAGGAATTGTGGCCATGAGGGATATGCTCGAAGAAATCGTCGGAGATATTGACGACGAGTATGACGATGATAACGGATTTATCATTGCGGAAAACGGCAGCAAATATGTTGTTGACGGACTGACACTTCTTGAAGATTTGGAGGATTGTCTCGAAATTGAATTTGAGGATGAAAATTTTGAGACGATAAACGGCTTTCTCATTTCCAAGATGGATCATATTCCTGATAAGAAAGAGAAGTTTGAGGTTGATTATAAAGGATATAATTTTAAGGTTTTGTCCGTTGAAAACAAAATGATTAAACAGATATTAGTGACTAGAATAGTCAATAATGATACACCGGCGGATAACGAGTCGGAAGAAAAAAGTTAAACAGTAGGAAAGAGGTATTTATGTCAGGACATTCAAAATTTGCAAACATTAAGCATAAGAAAGAGAAAAATGATGCAGCAAAGGGTAAGATTTTTACAATTATCGGTCGTGAAATTGCCGTAGCCGTTAAGGAAGGCGGACCGGATCCCAACAACAACTTTAAGCTTGCACAGGTTATTGCAAAGGCAAAGGCCAACAACGTTCCCAATGATACAATTGAAAGAGGAATCAAGAAGGCAAGCGGTGATGCCAGCGGAGTTAACTATGAGTACATCACATACGAAGGCTATGGCCCAAGCGGAATTGCTATCATTGTAAAGACTCTTACAGATAACAAGAACAGAACTGCTGCAAATGTACGTAGTGCATTTACAAAGGGAAACGGAAGTATCGGAACACCGGGTTGCGTTTCATTTATGTTTGACGAAAAGGGACAGATTGTCATCGATAAGGAAGAGTGTGAAATGGACGCCGATGACCTTATGATGATTGCTCTTGATGCAGGTGCAGAGGATTTTGCGGATGAAGAAGACGCATTTGAAATTGTTACTGCTCCGGATGATTTGACGGCAGTTCAGACAGCACTTGATGAGAACAAGATTGCTTATGTTTCCAGCGAAGTTACAATGATTCCTCAGAATTATGTTTCTGTAACTGATGATGAGACAGTAAAGCTTATTACAAGAATAATCGATCTTCTTGAGGAAGATGATGACGTTCAGTACGTATATACAAACTGGGAAGAACAGGAATAATTAACAGAGGTAGACGAAAATGGGAGAATATGTAGGAAAAGATACTATTTGTATTCAGTCAGGTTATAAGCCGGGTAACGGAGATCCGAGAAATATGCCTATAGTTCAGAGTACAACCTTCAAATATGAGGACTCTGATGCAATGGGAAGACTTTTTGATCTTGAGGACAACGGATATTTCTATACACGTCTCGCTAATCCGACCAACGATTTTGTTGCTCAGAAAATATGCGAGCTTGAGGGTGGCTATGCCGCTATGCTTACAAGTTCCGGCCAGGCAGCCAATTTCTTTGCAATCTTCAATATTTGCGAGTGCGGCGGTCATGTTGTAATGGCTTCTCCTATTTACGGCGGAACCTTTAATCTTGTACTTACAACAATGAAGAAAATGGGTATTGACTGTACAATTGTTCATCCGGATGATGACGAAGAAACACTCAATGCTGCATTTAAAGAGAATACAAAATGTGTACTTACCGAGACAATAACAAATCCTTCATGTATCGTTACAGATATTGAGAAGTTTGCCAAGGTTGCACATGCTCATGGTGTACCGCTTATTGTTGATAATACATTCCCTACACCAATTAATTGTAATCCAATCAAATGGGGAGCTGACATTGTTACTCATTCAACAACAAAGTACATGGATGGACATGGCCTCGGAGTTGGCGGATGTATCGTTGACAGCGGAAACTTTGACTGGGAAGCACATGCAGACAAGTTCCCGGGACTTACAACTCCCGATGATTCATATCATGGAATTACATATACCAAGAAGTTTGGTAAGGCTGCATATATTACAAAGGCTACAGCTCAGCTTATGAGAGATTTCGGTTCAATCCAGTCTCCTCAGAATGCATTTTACCTTAATATCGGTCTTGAGACACTTCATCTCCGCATGCCAAAGCATGTTGACAATGCAATGAAGGTTGCTCAGTTTTTGGCAGACAACCCGAAGGTTGCTTGGGTTAATTATCCGGGACTTCCTTCCGACAAATATTATGAACTCGGAAAGAAGTATTGCCCGAACGGTACCTGCGGCGTAATGGCATTTGGAATGAAGGGCGGAAGAGAAGCTTCCAAGGCAGTTATGGGCTATCTTAAGCTGGCTTGTATTGTTACACATGTGGCTGATGCAAGAACTTGTGTACTTCATCCGGCAAGTCATACTCATCGTCAGATGACTGATGAGCAGCTTATTGCGGCAGGAATTCTTCCTGAATTCATAAGACTTAGTGTTGGTATTGAAGACGCTGAGGACATTATTGCTGATTTGAAACAGGCAATTGACAGGGTGTAAAAGTTCAACAAACTATAAACAGGCTTTAGGGGGCAAATATGGATATTACCAGAAACAAGTTCAGTAATACCGTTTGTGTTTTATTTTCAGTCTCAATTCTTGCTTTGTTCTGCTTAACGAACAAGGTTATGTTGGGACTAAATAATGTGGTCAGTTGTGCAATCATAGCCGCAGCTTTATGCGGCTTGGTTGCATTTATTTCTATTTTGGTAAACAGGCTGGTTAATAAGTTTGGAAGCAACATCAGAGTGGACGGAAATCTCGTGTATATTATTGCGATTTCTTTTGTTTCGCTTGTATTTGTTGTGATCAGGTTACTTATGATCAGTAATATTATTGAAGTTCCTTTGGAGATTGGGGCTGTTTATGACAATGCAAAGATTTGCGCTGACGGAAACATTAATATGAATTTTTCGACAGCGGGGGGAATATTGTCATCCCTGATTTCTGTCTTTATCCGTTTCCTTGGAAATACATCATTACCGATAATAATTGTTCAATTCATTCTTAGTGCGGGAGCATATGTGCTCTTGCTGTTTGGCGTTAAGAACCTGCTTGGCAGAGTCTCATCTTTCTTTGTATGTGTATTTGCTGCTAATTTACCGGTTTTCTTTAAGTCAATAGCATCCGACAGAATTGATAACCTGGCACTTCTTGCATTTGCATTTTTCATTTTCCTTTGCGGAAAATACAAGAAACGTCTTGAGTATTACGATGCCAAGGTTATTCTGAGTTTGCTTATCGGTTTGCTCAGTGGAATTTTAAGTCTGTACGACAGGGCTTTCCTTCTCACTTTTGTAATACCGATTGTTGTTATTTGCTCAAATTCAGATGAAACCACATCAAATAAAATATTTAACAGTGTGGGAATTGTTTTTGGCAATTTGCTTGGATTTTTTGTTCCTATTGTTATTGAGAATTTCCTTGTTGGCAGTGGTGACGTTATCGCCCTTATTGACAGTGTAAGCAAATCTGTGATGTCACGTTTGGGCTTTTGCAATAACATTGGATTTATGGAGAAAATGGTTTCGGATCCATGGATTTCTCTTACCATGCTGCTATGTGTTTTCTATTGTGTTTATTTTTGGAAAACAGATGAGGACAACGGACATATTATAGCTATATTCTTTGTTCTCATTTCCTTACAGTTATGCTTTACAAAGGTTAATTATTCATCTGAATATACAATGATTTATGTTGTATGTCTGGCTGCTATTGCCGGATATGGCTTTAGTAAGATTGGATATGATCCCGGTTATTCTTCAGTTACAAAGATTGAAGATGATATGCAGCCTGCGATTGTTCAGATGATTGGCACCAAAGTTGTTGCTTCAGAGGAAGAAATCAATAAGGCTTTCAGTGAATCTGCTGAGAAAGAAAAGAAATCTTTGGCAGAAAAGACAATGGATAACAAGTCGGATATTGAACAGACTGAAAAGAAGAGTACTGTTGATCTGACTTTGAGAGCAGAAGAAATCAATGCTCATAAAGAGCCTGAAGTAAAGGAAGAGGCTGAAGTAAAGGCAGAGCCCGAGGTAAAGGCTGAGACGGAAGTGAAAGCTGAGCCACAGGTGAGGGTTGAGACGGAAGTGAAAGCTGATGCGTCAGTTCAGGCAGAACCCGAGGTAAAGGCTGAACCGGAAGTTCAGGCAGAACCGGAAGAGGAATACGTACCACAGGAGAGAAAGTATACTGAGCCTGAGGTTAGAAAGACATCTGATTTTGGTATGAACGATGTTTCATTTGAATCTTTATTTGCTGGAACCAATCTTCCACCAAAATCTGCCAGAAAAGATGTGTTTGACGAATATTTTGAAGAAGTAGACGAAAATACAGGGGAAATTAAAGAAGAGCAGTTAGAAGAGGAATCACTTGTTACAGAGGAATTTTCTTTTGAAGAGGAACCTGTAATCGTAGAAGAACCCAAGCCGGTTGAGGAACCTGTAATCGTAGAAGAACCTAAGCCGGTTGAAGAACCTGTAATCGTAGAAGAACCTAAGCCGGTTGAGGAACCTGTAATCATAGAAGAACCTAAGCCGGTTGAAGAACCTGTAATCGTAGAAGAACCTAAGCCGGTTGAAGAACCTGTTGTTGTTGAAGAAAACAAGTTTGTTGAGGAGCCTGTTGCTATGGAAGAACCTTTTAGGGGATTTGATTTTGATAATAATGAACAGAAATCAGATGTTTCCGACGAAAAAGACAGTATGAACAGTGCTGATTTTGCTTCCTTGTTTGCAGGAACAAATATTCCACCAAAGTTTGCGCGTAATGATTTGTATGATGAATACTATGATGAAACGGACACAACTTCGGAAGAACCTGAACAGACTGTTGAGGAACCTGAAACAATTGAAGAAACGCAACAGGATGAAAAGGTGGGCGAAGCTTTGGATAAAAAGGCTTATGTGGATACATTCTTCAGTTATCTCTATGATGAGTCTGTATTTGATCAGCCTATCGAAATGCCTGAGCATAAGGAGCCTGAAGAACAACAATATGTTTCCAATGCATCTAAGTTCGCTGATTTGGATCTCGATCTTGGTATAGATGCTTTTGACTACGTTCCGGAAGGCGGAGAAAGTGCTGAAGAAACACAGGATTCTTCTGCCTCAGAAGAAACTGAAGTTGTAGTAGAAGAAGCTGTGGTAGAACAGGAAGTGCCTGCTTTCGAAGAACCTGAAGTAGAAGAAGAAACTGTGGCAGAACAGGAAATGCCTGTTATTGAGAATGTTGAAGAACAACCGTTGGCTCAGGAGGTATCTTTCTTTGATGAAGAACCGGTAGAGACTGTTGAAGAAAATACTGAGTTTTCAGAAGAACCCTTGATGTTTGATGAAGAACCTGTATCAATGGCTGAAGAACAAGTATCAATAGCTGAAGAACAAGTGTCATTTACGGAAGATGCAGTAGCATTTACAGAGGAGCCTGCCGGAATTGCAGAAGAAACAAAAACTTTTGCAGAAGTACCAATGACCTTTGCAGAAGATTCTGCTACAGCGCTTGTTGAACAAGCTGATATGTTGAATGACCAAGCAGAAGATTTGCTTGAAAGTGCTTCATTTACAGAAGAATTCCTGTTTATTGATTCGAATGAAGAGTACAAAGAATCTGAACAGCCTAAAGCACCTATAAACATCGAGGAAGAATTTGACTTTGATGAGGTGATTCCGTCATATTCTGATGCTTTTAAAGAAGATGGGAACGGATGGGATTCAATCGATAGAAGCAGCTTTGAATTGAAACCGGCAACTTCCGGAGAAGGTAGTCTTGAAGATGAAATCTATAATGCCTTGGCTGACATGTCGGAAAGCAAAGAACAGGAAGTATCAATAGAAGAAGAATTGTTGAAGAAATTGAATGCTTCGGATGATTTTTCTTACGAAGAAGCTATTGGAAATCGACTGGCTGAAGAAGAACTTGCAAAGCAGAACGGATTTTCTTACGAAGAGGCACTTGAAAAGAAACTTGATGTTGAAGAATCAATAAAGAGAGCAGAAGAGAAAATAGATTTTTCTGTTGAGGAATCTTTAAATAATAAACTTATTCTTGAGGAATCGATTGCTTCCGGGGATGGTAATGTTTCAATGGAAGAAGTATTGGCAAAGAAGATTGAGGTTGAAGAAGAGTACAACAACAATATTGCTGATGACGGTTTTTCATTTACTGAAGCCTTAGAGCAGAAAATTGACTTGGAAAATAATATTTCTGCCGAAATGAACAGAAGTATTATTGAGAAGATTGAAGTTCCTGAACAAATCGATGAATTTGTATTCGAAGATAATAATCCGGCCGCAGTCGGCTTTGAAGAAAGTGTTCCTGCAGAAGAAAGTATATCTTTTGAAGAAAGCATGCCTGTAGAAGAAAGTATATCTTTTGAAGAAAGTGTTCCTGTGGAAGAAAGTATATCTTTTGAAGAAAGTGTTCCTTCGGATGAAGGTTTACCCGTTCCGGAGGAAGAAAAGAAGCCTGTTGAACTGATTGAGAATCCTTTACCTTTACCTAAAAAGCATGTACATAGAGAGTTGGATTATGGAAGATCGGTTCCGGAAAACTGGATGCATTATGATGTGAAAATTGATAATAAGAATGATTTCTTTGATATCTGATATCATTTTGCATAAGCACATTTTTTACGGATTATTTAATAAGGGCCCGGCGAGTTGCCGGACCCTTTGTTTATTTTTGAAGATTGAGTTTTCTTTTCAATTCGGCTATTTCAGCATCTTTCTCCGCCAAGGAAGCATCTTTCTCGGCTATATCAGCCTCCAAAGAATGAACATAGTTATAATATTCTTCGCGTCTTCTGGCTTCTTCCTGTATTTCAAAGTCAGATGAAAGATAATACATTTTCTCTGCGGTAGCTTGCATATAAGGGTCCTCCTTTGCTATTTCTTTTAGTTCTTCCCATGTCGATGCTGTTATGAGTTTACACCATTTGTCGAGACAGTATTTCTTGTCTTTTTCAGATGCCTCATTTATTCTCTTTAAGTTTACCACGGATAGAAGGAAATTGTCAGTGTATATTTGAGATGAATCCTGACTAATCATACGAAATGTATCATAGAATCGATTATTATTGTCAAACACATCGAAATATGTAAAGCCAACCTGATGAAAAGGAAGCAGATTTTTATAGTTTTCTCCGCTACACAGTTGATCATATGAACGACAGCAGTATGAAAGAGAACGCTTATCCCAATCACCAAGATTGTTGACCTGCATCTCTAGATTCATTGTTTCAATCTTATTTACTATTACTCTGACATCAAGATAGAAATCTTTACTCGCAATGGATTTTCCAAGTTCTATCGGATTAATTACAGATGCTTCAATCGTAGATGGATCTTTGCACAACAGCGAGCTTATTAATCCAATTCGAGCTTCATTACATTCCTGAAGCGTGGCTTTGAACATATAGTCGTTAGTCAGATTATACGGGATTGCCCCCGTAATTAAATCAAAAGGTATGTCCAATATTGAGTTGTGATTTTTGCGCATAGAATGCCCTCCTAAAAATAAAATTAATAAAAACGGGGATGTTTGTCGAAAAGACAAGATATGGTATCCCGATGTGAAAATGATGGAATTCATCAAGTGAAATGAATAATAACATATGGGATGGTAATATTCAACGGGAAATTGTTTTATTAAAATCAAAAAAGTGAGTTACTTGCACAAATTATAGTGCTATTCTTGATGACGGTTACTATATTATGTGCTATAATCAATTATGTATATCGGTTATAAAGGGGTATTATTATGGCTAATAACAGTACCGGCAGAAAACCCTCCGGAAATTCACAAAGAAAAACCGGTGGGAATACTTCGGGACGAAAGAATCAATCAAATAAAACCAGAAAAAAAAGTGATGCAGAATTATTGATTATTAATTATTCGGTAATTGTTCTTTCTGTATTTTTTTGTGTACTTCTTTTTCTATGTAACTTTGGAAAAGTTGGAAAACTTGGAGAAATTGTAAGCCTTGTTATGTTTGGGGCATTTGGATGGAACGCATATGTATTTCCTGTGTTCCTTGTTTTTATTGCATTTTTGTGGATTTCCAAGCAGGCAAATGAAAGAAATAACCTTAAGCTTATTTCTGTTATGGTAATATTCTTGTGCCTTGGCGTCGTAATAGAACTAAGAAACGGTTATTCTGAGTCCCATGATATATATGATATTAAAGAAATCATGCGTTATGGGTATGAGCAGAACATCGGTGGAGGATTGATAAGCGGATCTGTTGCATTTGCAATGAAGAAACTTATAGATGCTCCTGTTACAATCGTTCTCAATATCATACTTATGATTATTGGTGTATTTATTATCTTCAGCGATGCCATTGTAAGTGCCGTTACATCCGGAAGCAGAGATATAAAGGATACTGCCAGGGAAGCCCGTGAATATAGAGATGAACAGAGGCTCAGAAAAGAAGAGTCCTTGAATGCAGAAGCAAGAATTCGGGAAGAAAAGAAGGAACTTGCGAGACAACGCAAGGAGGATGCTCAGCGCAGGAAGAATGAAGCGCAGCAAAAGAAAGAAGAGGCTCTTGCAAATGAGCGTGAAAACAGACAAAGAATGGAAGATGAAGGCATCCTGAGAATGGATAAGAAGGTTAAGGGTGTCTCATTTGATACCGACCTTAAAGAAAACGCCATAAAAAAGCGGGATGATATGCATGAAATTGTTCTTAAGGATAATGAAGAACCTGCATCTTTAAAGGAACGTGTAATTGCAAAGGATAACAGTCCAATAGCCAGAGAAATTCGTATTCATACCGCAGATTATGATGATGGAACCGAAGAAATCGGAGAAATACAGGCTGAAATAGAAATCATTAAACCGCAGGCACCTTCGCCACAACCTGTTCAAAGACCTGTTGCAAAGCCCGTCAAGAATGAAGAAACGGTGGATAATGCAGTATCCATTGCAAAGCCTTTATCGAATGCCAAATATAAGTTCCCTCCTCTGACTTTACTTGCTGGAGGTGGCAAAAAGGCTTCATCTTCACGTAATGAATTGCATGATACAGCTTTGAAACTTGAAGAAGCGCTTGAAAGCTTTGGAATAGCGGCTAAGGTACTGGATATAAGTCAGGGCCCAAGTGTAACAAGATATGAACTTGAACCGCCTCCGGGATGTAAAGTAAGCAGAATTACTACTCTTGCAGATGATCTAAAACTGCACCTTGCTGCAAAGGATATAAGAATTGAGGC
This sequence comes from Lachnospiraceae bacterium, assembly GCA_045639685.1. Classification (GTDB taxonomy): domain Bacteria; phylum Bacillota; class Clostridia; order Lachnospirales; family Lachnospiraceae; genus Colinaster. The sequence goes on along the minus strand of JAZUDO010000024.1, from coordinate 127,469 downwards.
ACCAGTTCCGGGAAAATCTGTTGTTGGAATTGAAGTTCCAAATCAGGAGAGTTCGGGAGTAAAACTCAGAGAATTGCTTGAAGATCCTGCTATTAAAAATTTCTCCGGAAATATTGCATTTGGTGTGGGAAAGGATATAGCAGGTAAGGTTATTGCTGCTGATATATCCAAGATGCCTCATATGCTGATTGCCGGAAGTACAGGCTCCGGAAAATCCGTTTGTATCAACACGATTATAATGAGTATTATATATAAACATGACCCCAAGGACGTTCAGCTGATTATGGTTGACCCCAAGGTGGTGGAACTTAATGTTTATAACGGAATACCTCATTTGATGATTCCTGTTGTTACCGATCCCAAGAAAGCTGCAGGAGCATTACATTGGGCAGTGGAAGAAATGACGGACCGTTATAAAAAGTTTGCTGAACTCAGTGTTCGTGATCTTAAGGGATATAATGCCAAGGTTGACCAGATGAGCGGTACAGCTGAAGGCGAATTACATAAGCATCTTCCACAGATAGTAATTATTGTTGACGAACTTGCCGATCTTATGATGGTTGCGGCCAAGGAAGTTGAGGAATCTATATGTCGATTGGCACAGCTTGCAAGAGCTTGTGGAATTCATCTTATCCTTGCAACACAGAGACCTTCTGTTGATGTTATTACGGGCCTTATTAAGGCTAATATGCCAAGCCGTATAGCATTTGCTGTATCAAGTTCAATTGATTCAAGAACAATTCTTGATATGAACGGCGCAGAGAAACTTTTGGGTAAGGGTGATATGCTGTTCTACCCACAGGGATATACGAAGCCGGTACGTGTGCAGGGCGCATTTGTGTCCGATGAAGAAGTATCTGCTGTTGTGGATTTCGTGAAAAATCAAAGACTTCATAACGAATTCGGAGAAGAGGCTGCTGCCGGTGTTGAAAGAGCTGGAAGCGGAAGCGGATCCGGTTCCTTGGCGGGTTCAGGTGACAACGGTTCTTCCCAATATGATGAATTGTTTGTTACAGCCGGCCAGTTTGTAATTGATTCCGGAAAAGCGTCAATCGGAAATCTTCAACGAAAGTTCAGGATTGGCTTTAACAGGGCTGCAAGAATTATGGATCAGCTATGCGAAGCCGGGGTTGTTAGCGAAGAGAATGGAACAAAGCCTCGTGACGTCTTAATGGGACCCGAGGAATTTGAACAGTATATTGATGAATATAATGTATAGGAGGAACGATAATGAAATCTGATATTGAAATAGCTCAGGAAGCGATTATGGCGCCTATAGAAGAGGTTGCATCCTCTCTTGGAATCGAAAAAGATGAATTAGAACTTTATGGTAAATACAAAGCAAAGATAACGGATGAATATCTTGAAAGAATATCGGGAAACAAGAACGGTAAACTGATTCTTGTTACAGCTATAAATCCTACTCCGGCCGGAGAAGGAAAGACAACCACAACCGTTGGCCTTGGACAGGCTTTTGGAAAGATGGGAAAGAAAGCAATTATAGCATTAAGAGAGCCTTCCTTGGGTCCATGCTTTGGCGTTAAGGGCGGTGCTGCAGGCGGTGGATATGCTCAGGTTGTTCCGATGGAAGACCTTAATCTTCATTTCACAGGTGATTTTCATGCAATTACATCTGCCAATAATCTTCTTGCAGCTTTGCTTGATAATCATATCCAGCAGGGTAACGTTCTCAATATAGATACAAGACAGATAGTGTGGAAGCGTTGCGAGGATATGAATGACAGAGTTCTTCGTAATGTTGTTGTAGGACTTGGAGCAAAGGGCGACGGATTTGTCAGAGAAGACCATTTTGTTATAACTGTCGCTTCGGAAATTATGGCAATTTTGTGCCTTTCTGAAGACATGAAGGACCTTAAGGAAAGACTTTCACGCATTATTGTTGCTTACGATATCGAAGGAAAGCCTGTTACCGCCGGTGATCTTAAGGCTGTCGGAGCAATGGCTGCACTTTTGAAGGATGCTTTAAAACCTAACCTTATTCAGACACTTGAGCACACACCTGCACTTGTTCATGGAGGTCCATTTGCTAATATAGCACACGGCTGTAATTCTGTAAGAGCTACAAAGGCTGCACTTAAAATGGCAGACTATTGTATAACGGAAGCAGGCTTCGGTGCAGACCTGGGAGCTGAGAAATTCCTTGACATTAAATGCCGTAAAGCCGGTTTGGCTCCCGACGCTGTTGTTCTTGTTGCAACAATCAGAGCTTTGAAATATAATGGCGGAGTTAAGAAGGAAGATCTCTCAAATGAAAATCTTGATGCTCTTGCAAAGGGAATTGTTAATTTGGAGAAGCATATTGAAAATCTCCACAAATATAATGTTCCGATAGTTGTAACACTTAATGCATTTGTATCTGATACTGATGCGGAGGTTGCATTTGTTAAGAAGTTCTGTGAAGAAAGAGGCGCCAAGTTCGCTATTTCCTCTGTATGGGGTAAAGGCGGAGAAGGCGGAATTGAACTTGCCCAAAAGGTGCTTGAAGCTCTTGAAGAGCCTTCAAATTTCAAGCCAATCTATGATGATGAACTTTCTCTTACAGAGAAAATAAATGTTGTTGCCAAAGAAATATATGGAGCAGACGGTGTTGACATTCTTCCGGCTGCCGCTAAGATGTTAAAGAAACTTGAGGATCTTGGGTTTGGTAATTTACCGGTTTGTATGGCAAAGACACAGTATTCACTTTCTGACGATCCAGGCAAGCTTGGAAGACCGTCGGGATTTAATATTACTGTAAGAGATGTATATGTTTCTGCAGGTGCAGGATTTGTTGTTGTTCTTACCGGCGATGTTATGACCATGCCCGGACTTCCAAAACTGCCTGCAGCTTATAATATTGATGTTGATTCTAACGGAAAGATAACCGGATTGTTCTAAGGATTTGAGGAATATATATGAAATGTCCTAAATGTGGCAATGAAATGGGCGAAGGGAAGATGTACTGCGAAGTTTGCGGTGAAGAAATACACATTGTCCCTGATTTTGAGCCTGAAATAGAAAACAGCATAAGTGATGTCCTCAATAACGTAGCAGATGAAATTGATCCGAGTCGTGTGGTTTCCGAAGTAACCGAAGATACTACCGAAGAGATATTTTCAACTCAGGATATGCGCATAGACGACGCATCTTTTAAGCCTTCGAAAGAAGAGAAGAAAACAGTTGATTCCGAAGAACTTTTTCTTTCAAGAAAAAGTCTGATAAAAGTTATAGGTGTTCTTGTCGGACTGATTATTATTATGCTGATTGTTTTCTTTAAGTATTATTCAAGGGATAATTCTGCTTCTTATCAGATGCAAAAGGGCGATGAGGCGTATGCAACAGGTGATTATTCAGAAGCATTGTTCTTTTATGAAAAGTCATACCGATTGGATTCGGATGACAAAACGCCTTTGTATAAAACGGCAGATTGTTACATGGCACAGAATAATTATGAGAGAGCGGCCTTTGTATACGAGAACCTTATTTCATCGGACTCGAAGGATGAAAATGCCTGGGATAACCTTATAGCAATTTTGGCAGAGCAGAAGAATTATACCCGTATTAACGGTCTTGTTGCCGGATATGCTCCTGAAGGAATTAAAGAAAAGTACAAGGAATATGTTTCCGTTCCACCTTCATTTTCACAGGAAGGGGGAGAATATGATTCGGTTATTGAACTTGTTCTCAGTTCTGATGCGGGAGAAAAGATTTATTATACCCTTGACGGATCTGAACCCGGTAGTGACTGTGATGTGTATTCGTCGCCTATTATTATGAGAAACGGAAGCTTTACAGTAAGCGCTGTTTGTGTTAACGGATACGGTGTTTGCTCTGATATTGTTTCGGAAGAATACAATATTGTTACAGATACTCCGGAGCAACCCATTATTTCTCTTGATGATGGAAAGTATAATGTGCCTCAGTTGATTGAGGTTTATGTTCCAAGCGGTGTGAATGTTTATTATACAAATGACGGAACGGACCCGGGAACTGAAAGTGCAATATATACCGATCCCATTTCAATACCTGTGGGCGAATCCCATTACAGGTTTGTCGCAATCAGTAAGACGGGAAATCCATCAGAAGTAGTCGAAAGAAACTATAATTTAAATGTCGATACAAAAATATCTGAAGAAGAAGCATTGAATATTGTGGCTCAGCGTCAGTTTGAAATCGGAAGGGTAATTGACCTGAACGGAACGATTGAAGGCGCAGCCGGAAGATATATGTATATGTACAGTGAGATGCGTTATGTACAGAACAGAACATTATATTTTATCAGCGAATATTATCAGGAAGGCACAATTCGTATGGTAACGGGAAATGTATTTGCCGTGGATGTCTATGACGGAACAATTTATCAGGCGGTTCTGGGAAGCAATAATATGTATGTGCTTCATTCTTTCTAAATTGTTTATAAAATCCCCACTTTTTATGGGGATTTTGTTTTTTTTGGATTGTGTTATTGATTTTTTCTGTTGGTTTTAATAAACTATAAGTTGCGTCATAATATATTTTTTTATATATTGGAGGAATTATGTATAGGATAGTTGAGGCAAAAGAATTAGTGCCAAATATTTATTTGATGAAGGTTGAGGCTCCGCGTGTTGCAAAGAAATGTAACCCGGGTCAGTTTTTGATTGTAAGAACAGATGAAGAAGGTGAAAGAATTCCGCTTACAATCTGTGATTATGATCGTGAAGCAGGAACAGTAACAATTGTTTTCCAAACAATCGGCGCTTCTACAACACAGATGGCTAATCTTAAGTCAGGAGATTCATTCAGAGATGTTGTGGGTCCATTGGGAAAACCCAGTGAGCTTATAGAGAAAGACATTTCCGAACTTAAGGCAATGAACATATTGTTTGTTGCAGGAGGTGTCGGAACAGCACCTGTTTATCCTCAGGTTAAGTGGCTCTGCGAACATGGAGTTATGGCTGATGCCATTGTGGGCTCCAAGACAAAGGATCTTCTTATCCTTGAAGAGGAGATGAAATCGGTTTCAAATCTTTATGTTACCACCGATGACGGTTCATACGGAAGAAGCGGTATGGTTACAAAGGTTATTGAGGATTTGGTTGGTGAAGGTAAAAAGTATGACCTTTGCGTTGCAATCGGTCCTATGATTATGATGAAATTTGTGGCTAAGCTTACAAAGGAACTTGGAATTCCTACAATAGTTTCCATGAATCCGATTATGGTAGACGGAACAGGAATGTGCGGTGCCTGCAGAGTTAGCGTAGGCGACGAAATTAAATTTGCCTGTGTTGATGGTCCTGAATTTGACGGACACCTTATCAATTTTGATGAAGCCATGAAACGTCAGGCTTTGTACAAGACAGAAGAAGGAAGAAAACTTCTTGAACTCAAAGAAGGCGATACACATCATGGCGGCTGCGGTAATTGCAACTGATTAGGAAGATTGGAGTGAAATTATGGACGTATTAAAGAAGGTTCCTGTTCGTGAGCAGGATGCACAGGTTAGGGCAACCAATTTTGATGAGGTTTGCCTTGGATATAATAAAGAAGAGGCAATGGAAGAAGCCTCAAGATGTATAAATTGTAAAAATGCCCAGTGTATGAAGGGATGTCCTGTTTCTATCAACATTCCCGGATTTATTGAGCAGGTAAAAGACGGAAACTTTGACAAGGCTTATGAAATTATTTCTGAGTCAAGTTCTCTTCCGGCTGTATGCGGACGTGTATGTCCTCAGGAAAGCCAGTGCGAAGGAAAATGTATCAGAGGAATAAAGGGTGAACCAATCAGCATCGGAAAGCTTGAAAGATTTGTTGCCGATTATGCTTCACAGAATAATATTAAGCCGGTATGCAAAGCAGAAAAGAAGAATAAAAAGGTTGCTGTTATCGGTTCCGGCCCTTCAGGACTTACTTGTGCCGGCGATCTTGCAAAGATGGGGTATGATGTTACTATTTTCGAGGCATTGCATGAAGCAGGCGGTGTTCTTGTCTATGGTATTCCTGAATTCCGTCTTCCCAAGAAGGATGTTGTTGCCAAGGAGATTGAGAATGTTAAGAGCCTTGGTGTAAAGATTGAAACAAATGTTATTATAGGCAAATCTGTAACAATAGATGAACTTATGGAAGAAGAGGGCTTTGAAGCAGTATTTATCGGTTCCGGAGCAGGTCTTCCAAAGTTTATGGGTATTCCGGGCGAAACAGCCAATGGCGTATTTTCCGCCAACGAATATCTTACAAGAAGCAATCTTATGAAGGCATTTGATGAAACAAGTCCCACACCTATCAAGAGGGGTAAGAAGGTTGCTGTAGTTGGCGGTGGAAATGTTGCCATGGATGCTGCAAGAACAGCCTTGAGACTTGGCTCTGAGGTTCATATTGTATATCGTAGAAGTGAAGAAGAACTTCCTGCAAGAGTTGAAGAAGTTCATCATGCAAAGGAAGAAGGCATTATATTTGACCTTCTTACTAATCCGGTTGAAATTCTTAAGGATGAAAACGGTTGGGTTAACGGTATTAAGTGTATCAGAATGGAACTTGGTGAGCCTGATGCATCCGGAAGAAGAAGACCGGTTGAGGTTCCCGGAAGTGAGTTCGTAATTGATGTAGATACTGTTATTATGTCTCTGGGTACATCTCCAAATCCTCTTATTTCCAGCACAACAGAAGGCCTTGAGGTTAACAATCGTAAATGTATCGTGGCTGAAGAAGAATTTGGACAGACATCAAAGAAGGGCGTGTTTGCCGGCGGTGATGCTGTAACAGGTGCTGCTACAGTTATTCTTGCCATGGGTGCAGGAAAAGCAGCAGCAAAGGGAATTGATCAATATCTTTCGGCTAAATAAGATAAAGTACAGTCGTATTGTGCCGATATATAAATTGTAGATGAGGTAAATGGTATGCCGTGGTGTCCAAAATGTCGAAATGAATATAAGTCAGGATACACTGTTTGCGCCGATTGCGGATGCGAACTGGTTGAAGAACTTGGCGCAAAGATGACTGTTGCCTATTTTGGAACAGCGGAAGAAATTGCAAATATTGTTGAGTTTTTAAAAGCAAACAATATAGACGGTGCTGAGTCGAGATTTAATGAAGAAGATAACCAGTATGAACTTTGGGTGGTTGAAGAGGACAGTGATTCGGTAAAATTGGCTTTACGCACATATTATAAGAAGATTTTACCCGATTTGGTGAAGGATGAAGATTCTGATGAAGCTTTGAGCGAGTGCCCGGACGATGTTGAAAAAAACTCTGAACTGCCTGTTGAAGAGAACATTTATGTTAAACCGGCTGATCGTGCTGTGGAATACAAATCCGGAGCGGCAACTCTGCTGCTTGTAGGTATTGTCGGAGCTGTAGCACTTGTTCTTGCAGACTTTGGAATAATCAATTTCCCAATGTACGGAGCCGGAAAGATACTTATTAATGTTGTGCTGGGCGGAATGTTTTTGGCATTTATTGTTCTTGGCATTACCAGTGCTTCTTCGTACAAAAAATTAAAGGTAAAGGCTTCGGATGACGAAAAAGCGGAAGAAGATATTATTAATTGGTTTGACGAAAATGTAAAAAAAGAAGATATAACTTCTTTGGATAATACAGATGAATCTGAAGAGGCGCTGTATTTCAACAGAATTGCGTATATTAAGAAGCAGTTGTCTGACAATTTTCCTGAAAAGGATGCGTCATTCGTTGATTATATTGCTGAAAAATTATATGCAAAAACATTTGAATAGTAAAAATTTTAATAAATTTGTTGAAAATTTATAAAATTTTCGGTTTTATTCAAAAAATATTATACATTTTACAAAAATAGTGTTATAATAACTTTACCAAATATGATAGATATTTAATTTGTACATCATTAACGTCATCTATTTTACGTTAGGAGGTATGGCATATGGGATTATTGGATTTTGGTAGAAAAGAATGTAAACCTCTTGAAGCTATTATTTTTAGTTTACAAATGAATATGTCACATAACTATAAAGATGCGACTATGGCTGATTTACAGAAGCTGGAAGCCCTGTTTGAAAGTTTGCGAAAGAGCGGCGAACTGAGTGAGAAACAGATGGTTCATTATGCCGAAGTTATTGACGAATGGAAAGAAAAAACAAAAGGTTTTGCGTATAAGAATATCGCACCTACGAGAAGATAAAAAAATTTGGCTGTCTTTTATGACAGCCTTTTTTTTTGCGTAATTTTCGAGTATAATTATAAAGGCTTTTTATGTAAAAAAGCAGAAAGCGGAATGGCTGATGGATATTAATGATGTAACTGAAAATATTAATATTGATACAGAACATGCTGTTAATGTATTTGGACAGTTTGATGTTCATATGAAAAAAATAGAGAAGGAACTTGATGTCGATATATATGCCCGGGGAGAGGACATAGTTGTCAGAGGAAAAGACAGTGCAGTAAAAAATGCCAAGGCTGTAATAGATGTTCTCCAGGAACTTTCGAAAAGAGGAAATGAGATATTGGAACAAAATGTTGATTATGCCGTTGAAATGGCAAAGGAATCAGAAAATACACAGGATATTCTCGATATGGATAAGGAACTTATATGTCATACCATTAGCGGGAAACCTGTTAAACCCAAAACACTGGGACAAAAGAAGTATGTTGATGCAATTAGAAATAAAATGATTGTTTTCGGATTGGGACCTGCCGGAACGGGAAAAACTTATTTGGCAATGGCGATGGCAATTACGGCTTTCAAGAATAATGAGGTTGAGAGAATTATTCTTACAAGACCTGCCATTGAAGCCGGTGAGAAGCTTGGATTTCTTCCGGGGGATTTGCAGTCAAAGGTTGACCCTTATCTGAGACCGCTTTACGATGCACTTTATCAGATAATGGGAGCAGACTCATTTTTAAAAAATATGGAAAAGGGACTTATTGAGGTTGCGCCTCTTGCCTATATGAGAGGAAGAACCCTCGATAATGCTTATATAATTCTGGATGAAGCACAGAATACAACTCCGGCACAGATGAAAATGTTTTTGACCCGAATCGGATTCGGATCGAAGGTTGTAATCACCGGTGATTCAACCCAGAAGGATCTTCCGGCAGGACAAAAAAGCGGCCTTGATGTGGCTATAAAAGTCCTTTCAAAGCTGGATGATATAGGAATGATAAACCTGACCTCAAAAGATGTTGTAAGACATCCCCTTGTAGCAAAGATCGTTAAGGCGTATGAGGATTATGAGACCAGAACAAAGAATTACAATGAGAACAAATACAGAAATAGTAAGTAAAGGCAGTATTTATGGTTATATATTTTGAAAATGCTCTTTCGAGGGATGATGTTTTTGAATTTGATTATGAAGCGGTTGCAAAACAGGTATGTGAAGCAGTACTTGAGAATCAAAATTGTCCCTTTGATTGCGAAATAGATATAATGCTTACGGACAATGAAACAATAAGAAGCATTAATAAAGAAACAAGAAATATTGACAGAGAAACGGATGTGCTGTCATTTCCCAATCTGTTTTTTGAAGCTCCGGCTGAATTTGATATTGCAGAATCTGAAATATGTGATTTTTTTAATCCCGAAAATGATATGGTTGTATTGGGAGAGATTGTTCTTTCCTATGACAGAATTTTGTCACAGGCTGAGGAATTCGGACATTCTGTAAAAAGGGAATATGCATTTTTGATAGCACACAGTATGCTTCATCTGTGTGGTTACGATCACATGGAACCTGACGAAGCAGCTGTTATGGAGTCTTTACAGAAGGAAATTCTTGATGGAATAGGTATAACAAGAGGAATTATTGAATGAATATAAAAAATATTATGAGATTTATCATATTTGCTTCATATATTGTCTTTTTCATGATATGTGAAAGGATGATGGGATGCTCCGGAAGTGGAATCATGGGAATATCTTTTCTCGTATACAGTATGTTTTTCTTAGTATTTATGGGTAGTGTTAAGGAAACTCTGGCTAAAATGGTTTCTATCAGGAGACACAGAGGTTTTGTTGATAATGCCAAGAGAATATTTGGATACTGTGTCTTTTATTGCGCAGTTGTAAGTGTTGTGGGCATTGCCGCTTCATATTTTCTTTCGGGTAAAATTTCGGAGAAGGTTTGCGGTAACAGAAGTATTGAAACTGTACTGATTATTCTTGGTGTATTTTTTGCACTTGAGGCCTTTAGTGCAACAATAAGAGGTTATTATATAGGCTGCAATGGTTCAATATTTCTTACAATCGGTGAATTGGTTAAATGTATTTCCATGATTGTGCTTACACCCATAGGTATTAAATATCTTGGTGGACTTGGTACCAAAGCGGCAAATCTTCACAAAAACGAATTTTTGACAACAGTATACGGCTCAATGGGAGCAGCGGTTGCATTATGCTTTGCAGATATATTAATGCTGATTGTTTTGCTTTTGGGTCTTAAAGGCGCTCTCAGAAATGACAGCTTTTCATTTAATGAGGTTCGCTCAAGGGACGGATTTAAATCCTTTACCAGGGCATTTGTACCTTTGACTCTCGGCTGGCTTCAGAAGAATATTATGCCAACTTTGTCGATATTTGTGCTTGTTTGTTTTTATTGCAGATTTTGCGGAAAACACGGAATTGATTTTGTGGCGATGTATTCAGAGGCAGGAGCTCTGTTTGTCCCGGCGCTTGTTGTATTTTTTGTGGCTTTGATGTGCTTCAAAAAATATGCCGGTCTTTACAGAAAAAAATTAAGGGTGGATTTCAAAAAGGACGACAATAAGAGCCTTATTTCTGATTTTAATATTCTTTTAAAGAATGCCATGGTTGTTGCGATACCCATGTCACTTTCCATTATGACCCTTTCGGGGAAAATTGCTGTTGCGTTCTTTGGGTGTGAAAGAGAAAGCGCAGGCAAGATGCTGCTTCAGGTGGGAATTCTTGTGCTGTTTGCCTGCTTTGATTATCTGTTTGCGGAGGTGCTGGAATGTATCGGTCATGATATGCTTGGATTTGCCTGCCGTGCCGTAGGATTTGTGCTTTCATTGATTATGGCATTGTCTCTTAACAGCAAGGATTTCAATATAACCTTTGTTGTAACAGCGCTCTTGATTGGTTACGGCGCCTGCGCTGTAATGGGCGGTTCATTTGTTGTAAGATTTATGAAATTGCGTACAAATGACATAGTGGCAAGACTTGTTAAGGTTGTTATCGCCTCCGGCATTCTTGTTGTGGTTGATATTATTTTTGCAAAGCTGATTCCGGCAAATGCGATAGCTGTTATTATAGCTGTTTTTGTTGGTTATGTATTTTATATGTTGGTTCTCATGGCTTCAAAGGCTTTCTCAACAAAGGATATACAGGGACTAAAGGGTTCTCTTTTGTATTATCCGTTGACGCTTTTGGGAAATGTCTTCAGAATACGATAGGTAATTGTTATGAAGAAGGTTTTGGTTATCGGAGGAGGAGCTTCCGGAATGATGGCAGCCATTATGGCAGCCGTAAATAATGCCGAGGTTTTTCTTTATGAAAAGAATGACAGAGTCGGAAAGAAGATTCTTGTAACAGGAAACGGAAAATGCAATCTGACTAATCTTTCATTTGATCTTTCCATGTACAACAGTACTGACAAAGAATGTCTGCAGAAGTATTTTTCTCAATTTGACGAGAAGAGTACCATTAAAACATTTAATGGATTCGGGCTTCTTCTTAAAGATAAAAACGGATACATATATCCTAACTGTGAACAGGCTTCGGTTGTGCTTGATGTGCTTCGACATATGCTGGAGATTCTCAAGGTGAATGTTATTACCGAATGCGGAGTAATGGATGTAATACCTTTGCAAAATGGGTTTGAGATAATTAGTACAAAGGGTAAAGATACATTCGATTCGGTTATTGTGGCAACAGGAAGCAGGGCAGGTCTTTCAGCAAAGGATAAAAGTTTTAAAGGCCTTGAGGGCTATGAAATAAGTAAAAAACTGGGACATTCTGTTGTTGATGTATTGCCTGCACTTGTTCAGGTGGAATGTGAGGAAAACTTCTTCAAAGCACTTTCCGGTGTGAGAACAGAATGCAATATTACTTTGTACAATGAAGAACGTGCGATTTTGAGAGAGTTTGGGGAACTTCAGCTTACAGATTACGGTATTTCGGGAATCCCTGTTTTTCAGATGAGCTCGGAAATCTCAAAGAGACTGAACAGAAAAGAACAGCTTTATTGTGTCATTGATTTTCTGCCTCAGTTTGATGAGGATACCTTTGAGGAATATTTTGCAAACAGAATAAAAGAACATATGGGAATGTCTGTTGATGAGCTCTTTTTAGGCATTCTTAATAAAAAAATATGCGCCCAGATTATTAAGCTTTCCGGTTTGAAGCCGGAAACCGTCATTAATGATGAAAATGTGTCATCGGTATACAAAGCGCTTTTGATGATGAAGCAGTTTGTTGTTACCCTTAAGGGAACAAAGGGATATGAAAATGCTCAGGTATGCAGTGGTGGAATTCCGCTTTCTGAACTTGATGAACATTTGGAATCAAAGCTTCACAGGAATCTCTATTTTTGCGGAGAAGTGGTGGATGTTGACGGAAGATGCGGCGGATATAACCTTCAATGGGCATGGACAAGCGGCGCAATTGCGGGAGAAAGCAGTTCAAGGTGATTAGATGGTACGAATTGGTCAGATAAAGCTTGGTGCTTTCGAAAAAGAAGAAAATGTTTTTCCCCTGCTTAAGGAGAAGGCTGCCAAAAAGCTTAGGATTGATAAAAGCAGAATATTGGATATTTCCATTAGCAAACGTTCTTTGGACGCAAGGAAAAAGAATGAAATTGTATATGTTTATACAGTGGATTTATCTGTTGATAATGAAAAGAATCTTAGAATAAAGGATAAAGATGTTTCCTTTGTGGAGAATACTGAATACTCTTTTCCATATGTAAAGGAAAGAGCAGATATATCTCGGCCGATTATCGTTGGATTTGGACCGGCCGGAATTTTTTGCGCATATATGCTTGCAAATGCGGGCTTTGCACCCATTGTTTTTGAAAGAGGCGGCTCTGTGGAAGAAAGAACTGCAGAGGTTGAAAACTTTTGGAAAACCGGAGTTTTGAATCCTGATTCCAATGTTCAGTTTGGCGAAGGCGGTGCAGGAACATTTTCTGACGGAAAGCTTAATACGCTTATAAAGGATAAATGCGGCAGACATAAAGAAGTGCTGGAAATATTTGTGCAAAATGGGGCAAAAGAGAGTATTTTATACGACAATAAACCCCATATTGGCACGGATACACTGGCCGGTATTGTTAAAAATCTCAGAGAAGAGATAATTCGGCTGGGTGGAGAAATACATTTTAATACAAAGGTTGAAGAAATACTGTTTGACAGTAACCGTATCTGCGCAGTTGTGGCCGGTGGCAAGGAATATGTGGCTGATGCAGTTGTTCTGGCACCGGGACACAGTGCAAGGGATACATTTGGGATGCTTTTTGATAAAAAGGTTGAAATGTCACCCAAGGCCTTCGCGGTTGGCCTTCGCGTTATTCATCCAAGAAAAATGATTGATGAAAACCGTTATGGTGCAGAAAACTGTGAAAGAGGTCTTGAGGCTGCAGATTATAAATTGACCTATACTTCATCGGAAAACAGGGGTGTTTATTCCTTCTGTATGTGCCCGGGAGGTTATGTTGTTAATGCGTCAAGTGAAAGCGGATATACGGCTGTTAACGGTATGAGCTACAGCGGACGTGACAGCGAATGCAGCAACAGCGCCATAGTTGTTCAGGTTTCTCCGGAGGACTTTGAAGATAAGGGCGTGCTTGGTGGAGTTTCATTTCAGAGAAAGCTTGAAAGAATTGCATTTGAACTGGCAGAGGGCGCTGTCCCCATAAGAAGATACGGTGATTTCAGACATGCTGTCAATCCTAAGCTTTCAACCGAAGGATTTCTGGAGTTTGAGCCTTTAATTAAGGGCTTAACAAAAGAGGCAAACGTAGAGGAAATAATGCCGGATTATCTTAACAGATCCTTTGTGGAGGGAATGGAGCAGTTCGGTCAGAGGATAACCGGTTTTAACGACGGTAATACTATACTGGCAGGAATGGAAAGCAGAACCTCTTCGCCTGTAAGAATTGAAAGAAACGACACGGGAAGTTCTGTTAATATTGAAGGTCTGTTCCCCTGCGGAGAAGGGGCGGGCTATGCCGGCGGAATAACCAGCGCAGCAATTGACGGAATATATATTGCCGAATGTGTGGCAAAATTTCTTAATAAATAGGGAGTATGAATTATGGATAATTACCGAGAGAGTATTAAGGACAAAAAGAGAATAGTCATTAAGATAGGTTCTTCTTCGTTGCAGCATCCCGAAACGGGAGATCTTGACTATACAAAACTTGATGTTCTGGTCAGGGAACTTTGTAACCTCAGAAATCAGGGAAAGGATGTTATTCTGGTAAGCTCAGGTGCCATTGCTGTGGGAAAGAAGGCCATCGGTAAACATGCTGTCAAATCAGACAGTAAGAATATGGGCTTTAAGCAGGCTTGTGCGGCAATAGGTCAGGCAAGACTTATGATGACATATCAGAAACTGTTTGCGGAATATAATCAGATTGCTGCTCAGATTTTGATGACAAAGAATATTCTTACGGATGAAATTAACAGAACCAATGCATTTAACACATTTACAGAGCTTTTGAACCTGGGTGTTATACCAATTGTTAATGAAAATGATACCGTATCCACTTATGAGATCCTTCTGGATGATGATGATGTTCTTATCGGAGATAATGATACTTTAAGTGCCATTGTTGCCAGTCTTGTCAATGCAGATCTTTTGATTCTGCTTTCCGATATAGACGGACTTTATACTGACGACCCAAGAACTAATCCGGATGCAAAGTTTATTGAATGCGTTGATGTTCTTACTGACGAATATATGAAGATGGGTAAGGGCACGACCGGCTCCAGCGTGGGTACCGGCGGAATGAATACAAAGATGAATGCCGCAAAGATTTCTACCAGTGCCGGTGCTGATATGATTATTGCCAACAGCGATGATATCAGGATTATTCACAGAATTATGGACGGAAGAAATATAGGAACTCTGTTTAAAGCAAACGAAGACAGAGATTTTGATGCGGTTGAATTTATCAATAAAAAATAGTTTTACAGAGGTTTATGCCATGAATATGGATGAAAAAATTAAAAGAATAAATGAACTGTACCATAAGTCCAAGGGGGAAGGACTTACGGATGCAGAGAAGGAAGAGCAGGCACTGCTGCGCAGGGAATACATCGATTCGATTAAAAACAGCATGAAAGTGCAGCTAAACAATATTGATATTTTAGAGAAAGACGGAACCAAAACAAATCTGGGTGAGAAATTTGGAAATAAGTAAAGCACAGATAAGAAAAGAAAAATTACAGATAAGAAAAGAACTTTCCTTTGAGCAGGTTAATGAGCTGAGTGAAGCAATATGTTTAAGGCTATTTGAAACCGAAGAAATGAAATTCTGCAGAAACCTTCTTGTGTATGCTGATTATAACAATGAGGTTGCTACCGATAAAATCATCCTTAAAGCACTGATGCAGGGAATATCTGTTTACATGCCAAAGGTTAAAGGGGACGAGATGGACTTTTACAGGGTGTTTGCATTGGATGAGTTGCAAAGCGGTTCTTACGGAATAAGAGAACCCTATGAAATAGAACATCTTAAGTTTGAAGAAGAAAATAATACGGTTTGCCTTTTGCCACTTTCGGCTTTTGATGCTATGGGAAACAGAATAGGATACGGAAAAGGATATTATGACAAATATCTTAACAGGGTTAAGGTGGAAGCCTGTATAGGACTTGCTTATTCTTTTCAGGAAAGTGAGGACATTCCTGCAGAGGAGTTCGACAGAAAGCTGGATAAGGTTGTAACCGAAGCAGATGTATTTGAATGTAATAAGTAAAGTATTTGAATATATTTATTGGAGAAGATTGACAAATGAGTTGTTTGGACAAAATAGGAAAAAATGCAAAAAAAGCCAAAGCATTTATGAATACTTTGGGAGAAGAAGAAAGAAACCGTGCACTTTTGCTGGTGGCGGAAAATCTTATTAAAGATTCGGAAAGCATTCTTGAAGCCAATGGCAAGGATGTGGAAAATGCAAAAAATAACGGAATGCATCCGGGAATGCTGGACAGACTTACACTTACTCTTCCAAGAATTGAGGCTATAGCGGAGGGAGTAAGACAGGTTAAGGAACTGCCGGATCCGACAGGAAGACTTTTGGATACCTACAATCATGCAAACGGCATGAAAATTGAAAAGGTATCGGTTCCCTTTGGCGTAATAGGAATGATATATGAATCACGTCCCAATGTTACGGTTGATGCATTTGCACTGGCTTTCAAATCCGGAAATGTAGCCATTTTAAAGGGCGGAAGAGATATCATCAATTCCAATATTGCTATTGTTGATTCAATTAAGAACAGCCTTAGGGCTCTTTCAATCGATGAAAATGCGGTAATTCTTATTACCGATACTGACAGAAGCGTAACCTTGGAACTGATGAGAAGGAAGGATTTTGTAGATCTTCTCATTCCCAGAGGCGGTGCGGGTTTAATAAAGAGCGTCGTTGAGAACAGTCTTGTGCCTGTAATTGAAACAGGTACCGGAAACTGCCATATATATGTGGACAGCGACTTTAATCTTGAATACGCCCTTAATATCATTTTCAATGCAAAAACTCAGAGAATCGGTGTTTGCAATGCGGCTGAGAGCCTTGTTGTTCACAGAGATTCCCTTTCGAAACTTCTTCCGGAACTTGAAAAGAAGCTTGCACAGAAGCAGGTTGAAATGCGTGCCGATGATGAGGCCATGGGATTTTTGTCCAATGGAATAACTGCCACGGAAGAGGATTTCTACAAGGAATATTTGGATTATATTCTTTCGATTAAGACAGTTGGCAGTATTGATGAAGCCATAGAACACATTAACGAGCACAGCACAGGTCATTCCGAGTGTATTATTACCAACATTCGGGAAAATATCGAACGTTTCCAAAGGGAAATCGATTCTGCCTGTGTATATGCCAATGTAACTACCAGATACTCAGACGGTTTCGAATTCGGACTGGGAGCTGAAATCGGTATAAGTACCCAGAAACTTCATGCAAGAGGTCCAATGGGACTTAATGAGCTTACAACCTATAAATATATAATCACAGGAAACGGACAGGTCAGACCATAGTAAATGAACAGAGAAGAAACTAATTTACAATATGAATATATTGAAAAACTGAAGGCGATTGTTGCAGATATGGCGGCGGAAAAGAAAAGAAATATTCGCGCCTGTGTAACAACCTTCGGCTGCCAGATGAATGCCAAGGACAGTGAGAAACTGTGCGGCATCCTTTTGGAATGCGGATACGAAATAACGGAAAATGAGGACGAAGCGGATTTTGTTATATTCAACACCTGTACCGTTAGAGATAATGCCAATCAGAAGGTGTACGGAAGGCTTGGAATTCTTCATCACAGAAAGAAGAAATACAAGGATTTGAAGGTTGCATTGTGCGGCTGCATGATGCAGGAGCAGGTTGTAATCGATAAAATTAAAAGCAGCTACAGCTTTGTTGATCTAATTTTCGGAACACATAATATATACAAATTTGCCGAACTTCTTTACAGAATGTATACGGAAAAGGAAATGGTCATCGATATATGGGAAAAAACAGATGAAATTGTCGAAGACCTTCCTTCGTCAAGAAAATACAGTTTTAAGTCAGGCATAAATATAATGTTTGGATGTAACAATTTCTGTTCTTACTGCATAGTTCCCTATGTAAGAGGCAGAGAGCGAAGCAGAGAGCCGGAAGAAATAGTAAGCGAGATTGAAAGCCTTGTAAAGGATGGCGTTGTTGAAGTTATGCTTCTTGGACAAAACGTTAATTCTTACGGTAAGAATCTTGAAAATCCGATTACCTTTGCTGAGCTTCTTTCCAGGGTTGAAAAAATCGAAGGCTTGCAGAGAATCAGGTTTATGACTTCTCATCCAAAGGATTTGTCAGATGAACTTATAGAAACAATGGCTAATTCGAAAAAAATCTGTAAGCATCTTCATTTGCCTCTTCAGTCAGGGTCCGACAGAATATTGAAGGCCATGAACAGAAGGTACACAAAGAAAGCTTATATTGCGCTGGTTGAAAAGATTAGAGCGGCTGTGCCGGGGATTGCCATTACGACGGATATTATTGTTGGTTTTCCGGGAGAAACAAAGGACGATGTTGACGATACCATTGATGTAATAAGACGGTGCGGGTATGAAAATGCATTTACCTTTATATATTCCAAGAGGACAGGTACACCTGCTGCCTCAATGGAAAATCAATGCTCCGAGGAATTTGTGAAGGAACAGTTTGACCGGGTTCTTACTGCGGTTCAGGATACGGCAAGAGCCAAGGTTGGAGAATTGACCGGCTCGGTCGAAGAGGCATTGATCGAAGAAGTCAATGAAAAAGAAGCGGGTTTTGTTACCGGAAGATTGTCAAACAATATTATGGTTCATCTTAAAGGCGATGCATCCATGATTGGAAAGATTGTCAGGGTCAGACTGACGGAATCAAAGAACTTTTACTATTTTGGCGAAGAGGTTTTATAAGAAATGCTTTTGAGTGAGGTTGATACCGAAAAACTTTCTCCCATGATGAGGGAATATATAAAGACTAAGAATGAAGTCGGAAATGACTGTATTCTTCTGTACAGGCTTGGAGATTTCTTCGAAATATTCTTTGATGATGCCATTCTTTGTTCGAAGGAGCTTGAGCTTACACTTACAGGTAAGCAGTGTGGTCTTGATGAAAGAGCGCCCATGTGCGGTGTTCCCTTTCATGCTGTGGACGGATATGTCAACAAGCTGGTAAAGCATGGATATAAGGTTGCCATTTGCGACCAGGTTGAGGATCCGAGATTTGCCAAAGGACTGGTTAAAAGGGAGATTACACAGTTTGTTACTCCGGGAACCAATACATCAACTTCATTACTGGAGGATAACCAGAACAACTATATTGTGTGCATTTGCCATCTGGGTGAGAAAATAGGATTTTCTGTTGCGGATGTTACAACGGGAGATTTTGTTCTTACGGAGGTTTCCGACAACAGAACACTTACTGATGAGCTGTATAAGTATTCCCCCAGTGAAATTGTATGTAACGAAGCATTTTTGCTTACAGGAATAGACATTAATGAAATTAAAAACAGAATCGGTTGTATCGTAAGTTCTTTGCAGCCTCATTATTTTGATGATGACAGATGCAAAAAAGCTTTGACGACACATTTTAAGGTTAACAGTATTTCAGGTCTGGGAATTGAGGATTTTCCCTGTGGCGTAACTGCCGCAGGAGCATTGCTTCAATATCTTCTTGATATGCAAAAATCCGATTTGTCTCATTTTACCCATATCGTTCCGTATATTTCCAACAAATATATGCTTATAGACAGTTCGACAAGAAGAAATCTTGAACTGACTGAGACCATGCGGGAGAAACAGAAACGCGGTTCCCTTCTTTGGGTGCTTGATAAGACAAGGACAGCCATGGGATCCCGTATGCTTTGCAATTATTTGAAGATGCCGCTTCTTGAAAAGCCTGAAATTGAAAAGCGTCTCGACGCGGTGGAAAATTTGTGCAAACGTCCTGTGGAAAGGGATGAAATCAGAGAATATCTCAATGCTGTCTATGATCTTGAAAGACTGATAGGTAAGGTAAGCTACAAAACAATTAAGCCAATTGATATGATTGCACTCAAGAATTCACTGGCTGTTTTACCCTACGTTAAAATGCTTGCGGGTGATATGAGCAGTGAGCTTTTGAAGGATTGCAGCGAAGAGATAGATGACCTTGCCGATATTCACGGACTGATTGAACTTTCGATTCTTGAAGAGCCGGCGCTTAACCTTAAGGACGGAGGAATAATCAAGGAAGGCTACAGTGAGGATGTGGACAGACTTAAGGTGGCTAAGAAGGAAGGAAAACAATGGCTTGCAGATTTGGAATGTGAAGAGAAGGAACGTACCGGAATTACTAATCTGCACATTAAATATAATCATGTTTTCGGATATTTTATTGAGGTTACCAATTCCAACATGGATAAGGTGCCGGAGGATTATATCCGCAAGCAGACACTTACAAACGCAGAGCGTTTCTCTACCCCTAAACTAAAGGAACTTGAAGATATCATCCTTAACAGCGAGGAACGTCTTGTTAATCTTGAATATGAACTGTTCTGCGATATAAGGGAACATATTGCGGGACAAATTGAACGTATACAGAAAACCGCAAGAGCGATTGCAACACTGGATGCACTTTGCTCGCTGTCAATAGTTGCGGAACGCAATAACTATGTTCGCCCGAAGATTAACGAGAAGGGAATAATTAAAATCGAGGACGGCAGACATCCTGTGGTTGAGAAGGTTATAGACAATGACCTGTTCATTCCAAATGATACTCTGCTGGATAACAATAAGAACCTTGTGGCTATTATTACAGGTCCCAATATGGCCGGTAAATCCACATATATGAGACAGACTGCCCTTATAGTATTACTGGCTCAAATCGGCTCCTTCGTACCTGCCAAGGCAGCAAATATCGGTATTGTTGACAGGATATTCACAAGAGTTGGTGCCAGTGATGATTTGGCGAGCGGACAGTCAACCTTTATGGTGGAAATGAATGAGGTTTCCAACATTTTAAGAAATGCAACAGACAAAAGCCTTCTTATATTGGACGAAATAGGAAGAGGAACTTCTACCTTTGACGGATTGTCAATTGCCTGGGCTGTTATAGAGCATATAGCCAATACAAAACTGCTTGGAGCAAAAACGCTTTTTGCAACCCATTATCATGAGCTTACCGAACTGGAGGGACGTATAGGCAACGTTAAGAACTTCTCCATAGCCGTAAAGGAGCAGGGAGATAATATCGTATTTTTGCGTAAGATAGTTCAGGGTGGCGCCGATAAGTCCTACGGTATACAGGTGGCAAAGCTTGCGGGTGTTCCGGATATGGTTATTGACAGGGCAAAGGAGATTCTGGTTCAGCTTGTTGATAACGATATCCTTGAAAAGATTCAGTCCATTGAAGTTAAAAGTACTTCCGGTGCCAAGGGCAAAAATAAAACCGAGCATTATGATGAGGTGGATTTGAATCAAATGTCTCTGTTTGAAACAGTTACCGATGAGGATGTGTTGGAGGAGATAAAGTCCCTTGATCTCAGTTCAATGACGCCTCTTGACGCGATAAATGAGCTTTATAAGCTGCAAAACAAGATTGTTAACCGCTATTCATTTGGAGAATGATTATGGCACTGATTGAGCTTTTAAACGAAGAAACAATTGATAAAATTGCTGCCGGCGAGGTGGTTGAAAGACCTGCCAGTATAGTCAAGGAACTGGTTGAAAATGCCATTGATGCGGGTGCTTCCTCTGTTACAGTAGAGATAAAGGATGGCGGAATTTCATTTATCCGTGTTACGGACAATGGGGAAGGCATACCTAAAGAACAGGTAAAGAGAGCATTTTTCAGGCATGCAACCAGCAAACTTAAAAGCGTTGAGGACCTTGATACGCTTTCCAGTCTTGGCTTCAGAGGAGAAGCACTTTCCAGTATAGCTGCGGTTGCTCAGGTTGAAATTATGACCAAATCGAAAGACGAGCTTATCGGTACCAGATATGTGATTGAGGGAGCAGTTGAAAAGGAGTTTTCTGAAATCGGAATTCCTCAGGGTACAACCATTATTGTAAGAAATGTATTCTTTAATACTCCTGCAAGAAGAAAGTTTTTGAAGACATCCTCAACAGAGGGCGGATATATTAGCGAGATATGCGAGCATCTTGCTCTTTCTGTGCCGGATGTATCCTTTAAGTTTATTAATGCCGGAACCATGCGTTTTAACACCTCCGGTGACGGGGACCTGAAGGAAATCATTTACCGCCTTTACGGAAAAGATGTGGCTGCCAATGTGATACCCATTTGCAGAGAAAATAAAGATATCAAGCTTAACGGCTTTTTGGGCAAGCCGATTCTCAACCGTTCAAATCGAAACTTTGAAAAATATTTTGTTAACGGTCGTTTTGTTAAGAGCCAGACTATTTCTGTGGCTGCGGAAAGCGGTTACAAGCAGTATCTTATGCAGCACAAATTTCCTTTCTTTGTGCTTGATATAAGGGTTAATACCCATAATATTGATGTTAATGTTCATCCTACAAAGATGGAAATTAAATTCAACAATGAAGAGTATATAAGCGATTTTATCGAAACCGCTGTTTCAAGTACCCTTAAGGTAAATGAGATGATTCCGGAAGCTGTTCTTGTGGAGGAAAAGGAGCCGAAAGCAGTTCCTCAAAAGGAAAGAGGCCCGGAACCCTTTGAACAGATGAGAGCAAGGGAGATAGAAACTTTTGAACCGGTTATCGAGAATTCATCACCAATAGAAAATGCCATCAGAAAAACACTGCAGAATAAAGTAATCGGAAATGTGGTATCGGAGAGCTACGGTTATAATTCCGGAAGAGTATCCAATGTAATCAAATCCTCTGAAGCAGTTGTGGTTGAAGAGAATGTTCAGCTGAATCTTTTTGAAGAGAAAATTGTGACAAAAGATGCCATGGAGGATTATAAGATTATCGGACAGATTTTTGATACCTACTGGCTTATTACCTACAAGGAAAAATTGCTTATACTTGACCAGCATGCAGCTCATGAAAAAGTCAAATATGAAGCAATTATGAAGGGTCTTAAAAACAAAGAGGTGAATCGCCAGTCTCTTAATCCGCCGATTATTATTACTCTTTCGGGAGCTGAGCGGAGCATTTTGGAAAAATATAAAGAATGCTTTGATGACATCGGATATGAGTTTGATGATTTCGGAGGCGGAGAAATAGCAATCAGAGCCGTACCTCTCGATTTATACGGACTTGATGAAAAAGAAGTCTTTATGGAGGTGCTTGACGAACTTTCATCCATGGGTAAAACAGGAAATGTTCCCGAGGTTTTCAATGAAAAGATTGCTTCCATGGCCTGCAAGTCGGCTGTGAAGGGTAATAATCATATGTCGGTTGATGAATTATGGGAGCTTTTGTGCGAGCTGATGACGCTGGAGAATCCTTACAATTGTCCTCACGGAAGACCCACAATTGTAACCATGAGCAAATATGAACTTGAGAAAAAGTTTAAAAGAATTGTATGAAAAAAGTTGTTATTATCAGTGGCCCCACTGCTGTGGGGAAAACAAATATTTCCATTAAACTGGCGAAGGCACTTAACGGCGAAATTATCAGTGCCGATTCGGTGCAGGTTTACCGGGGAATGGATATAGGTTCGGATAAAATCAAACCTGCGCAGATGCAGGGAATAGAGCATTATCTGGTGGATTGCCTTAATCCCGATGAGGAATTTGACGTTTCCGTGTTTCAGAGGATGGCAGGGGAAGCCATTGATGCCATATGCGCAAAGGGAAAGCTCCCAATAATTGTGGGCGGAACCGCATTTTACATTCAGGCGCTTTTGTACGGAGTTGATTTTACGGGGGAAGACCACGATGATTCCTTCAGAAATGAAGCTTCATTGCTGGATGAGGATACTTTGTACGAGAAACTTAAGGAAGTTGATCCCGTATATGCATCTACCGTGCACAAAAACAACAAGAAACGTGTAATAAGAGCTTTGGAATATAACCATTACACCGGCGGATTGTTTTCGGAATATAACGGCGAGCAGTCGAAGAAAGAACCGGTGTATGATTTCAGATATTTTGTGCTGAATGACGAAAGACAAAAACTGTATGACCGGATTGAACGAAGAGTGGATGAGATGGTTAATGAAGGCCTTGTTGATGAGGTCAAGTCTCTTCTTGAGAAGGGTTATGACAGAAATCTTGTTTCAATGCAGGGAATAGGTTATAAGGAAATATGCGGTTTTCTTCAGGATGAATGCACACTTGATGAAGCGGTTGAACTGATTAAGAAGAACACAAGACATTTTGCCAAAAGGCAGCTGACCTGGCTGAGGCATGAAGAAGAAACAATTTTCATAAACAAGCCGGATTATGATTATGATGACGATAAAATCGTTGAAGAAATGAAAAGAATAATTGGAGATTTATCATGAAAGAAATATACAGTTCTCTTGGTATAGACGAAGAGGTTTTTGAACTGGGTGAGGAAATAAGCAATGAACTTTCCGAAAGATTTGCTAAGATTGACAAAACTGCTGAATATAACCAATTGAAGGTAATTAAGGCATTTCAGGAGTGCAATGCATCGGAAGCCTGTCTGTACGGAACCACCGGCTACGGATATAACGATATCGGAAGAGATACACTTGAGGAAATATATGCACACATTTTCCATACTGAGGCAGCACTGGTAAGACCACAGATAACCTGCGGAACCCATGCACTGGCCCTTGCTCTTATGAGTAATTTGAGACCGGGAGACGAGATTTTAAGTCCTGTGGGTAAACCCTACGATACGCTGGAAGAGGTAATCGGCATAAGGGAAAGCAGAGGCTCCCTTGCAGAGTATGGCGTAACCTACAGTCAGGTAGACCTTTTACCCGGTTCGAAATTTGATTACGACGGTATAAAAAATGCAATTAACGAAAGAACAAAGCTTGTTACAATTCAGCGTTCAAAGGGATATGCAACAAGAAAGACCTTTGGTGTAGAAGAAATCGGAGAATTAATTGCTTTTGTCAAATCCGTGAAGCCTGACATTATATGTATGGTTGATAACTGCTACGGTGAATTTGTGGAAAGAATCGAACCCGGTGACGTGGGCGCAGATATGGTGGTGGGAAGCCTTATAAAGAATCCCGGAGGCGGTCTTGCACCAATAGGCGGATATATTGCAGGTAAGAAGGAGTGCATTGAAAATGCGGCATTTCGTCTTACTTCACCGGGCTTGGGCAAGGAAGTAGGTGCATCCCTCGGAGTGCTCAAGGACCTTTATCAGGGACTATTTCTTGCTCCTACGGTTGTTGCTTCGGCCCTTAAGACTTCGATTTTTGCCGCGAACCTTTATGAAAGAGCAGGATTTGCTGTTATTCCCGACGGAAAAGAAGAGAGACATGATATTATTCAGGCAATTACCCTTGGGAATGCCGACAGGGTATGTGCTTTCTGCGAAGGAATACAGGCAGGAGCGCCTATTGACAGCTTTGTTACACCGGAACCCTGGGATATGCCGGGATATGATGCGCCTGTTATTATGGCTGCGGGTGCATTTGTATCGGGAAGTTCCATCGAACTGTCTGCTGACGGTCCCATAAGAGAGCCTTATGCAGTATATTTTCAGGGAGGATTAACCTGGCAGCACGGTAAATTCGGAATATTAAAATCTTATCAATCATTGAAAAACAAGAACCTTTTATGATAAAATTGAGTGTTGTAATCTCATTGGGGAACATGCCTGGAAGCAGAAAATGAGGTTATATGACATCAAGAAAATACGACAGTCCATACGAAAAATACGTCAATCTTGGCCCTGCAGCTTTGTCTGATGCCGAGCTTTTGGCAATTATACTTCGAAGCGGAACCAGGAAGGAAGATGCCTATGAACTGGCACTCCGAATTCTTACCCAGTCCGGGGGAGAAGGGCGTATTATCGGTATTCAGAATCTTACTTTTGACGAGCTTTTAAGTATTAAAGGTATCGGAAAGGTTAAAGCCATGAGTATCGGCTGCATTTGCGAACTTTCCAGAAGGATGTCCATGCAAAGCAGAAAGAGTGTACTGAGCCTGAATAATCCCGGAAGTATAGCGGATTATTTTATGGAGCAGGTCAGACACCTTGAGGTTGAGAATGTACTTTTGCTTCTTGTTGATACGAAGTGCAAGCTCATTAAGTTTGAGGTGCTTTCACAGGGAACAATTAATTGTTCACTGGTTTCAATCAGAGATATTTTTATTAAGGCGTTACGGGCAAAGGCGGGAGGAGTAATTTTGGTTCACAACCATCCCAGCGGAGACCCGACACCAAGCGGTAATGATATAGACATTACAAAAAAACTAAAGGAAGCAGGGAAACTTATGGAGATTCCGCTGCTGGATCATATAATTATCGGGGATAAAAGATATATCAGCCTGAAGCAGAACGGCTGCATTTGAAAGGAGTATACAGGTGGCATCAATCAATAATTTCGGAATCGATCTTGGTACCAGCAATATTAAGATTTTCAGTGAGGACAGTAAAAGCATATTTATCGAAAGAAATATGATTGCTATAGAGAACAAGCGTAATCTGCTTGCATACGGTGATTCGGCATATGCCATGTATGAAAAATCGCCGGCAAATATTGTTGCTTCATATCCTGTTTGCAACGGTGTTATAGCCGACATTCAGAATATGGAAACACTTATTAAGTATTTCATAACGGATTTGTCAAAGGGAAGCCTTAAGACAGCGGACTTCTATGTGGCTGTACCTACCGACGTAACAGAGGTAGAGAAGAAAGCATTTTATGACCTGATAAAGGAAGCAAATGTTAAAGCCAGAAAGATAATGGTTGTTGAGAAGGCCATTTCGGACGGCGTCGGTCTTGGAATTGATGTTAAGACGGCACAGGGCGTTATGATTGTGAATGTAGGCTATGCAACTACGGAAATCTCTATCCTTTCTCTGGGAGGTATTGTCCTCAGCAGACTTATTAAGGTAGGCGGTTACAAATTCGGTGAGGCCATAAGAAATGCAATCAGAAAGGAATATGGCCTTTTAATTGGAGAAAAGAGTGCCGAAAAGATTACGGAGGAACTGCATGATCTTGAGATTAACGGCGAACCCGCTCTTGTATTCGGCCGGGACATTGTTTCGGGACTTCCGATTGAGCGCGAGATTCCCACAAAGCTTATTGATGAATGCCTTCTTGAGCATTTTGCGACCATTATTGACAATATCAAGGTTATTCTCGAGCGTACTCCACCCGAACTTGGTGCAGATATAAGACGTCAGGGTATTTACCTGACAGGCGGTGCTTCACAGATAAGCAGACTTTCAACACTTATTGAAAGAGCAACAGACTTAAAGGTAAATGTTCCGGAAGATCCGGAAACAACGGTTGCTGTTGGTCTTGCAAAGATTATCAAAGACGATAAATTTAATTCACTTGCATATTTCATTGAAGGAATGGGTAAATGAGTCCGGTAGTAAAGCGTAAAAAGGAACGTTATGTTCTTTCGACAAAATACTGGTTACTTATTTTGTCGTTATTATGTGTTACAACAATGATTGTTTCATTTAATACTGATTTGTTTTCCAAGCCGCTTCGTGCCATAAGCGGCTATGTTGTTGTGCCCTTTCAGAAGGGGCTTACCAACGTAGGTTCCTATATTCTTAACAGGACCGAGAACTTCAAGGATTTCCAGACGGTTCTTGCGGAGAATGAAGATTTAAAGGCACAGATTGAAGAACTTACCAAGGAAAATATTGAACTTTCCCAGGATAAGTATGAGCTTACCAGACTTAGGGAATTGTATGAACTTGATGTTGAGACAGAGGAATACAGTAAGGTTGGTGCCCGTATTGTTGCCAGAGATACGGGAAACTGGTATTCCGATTTTGTTATTGATAAGGGAAGCAATGACGGAATATGTGTTGACTGTAATGTTATCGCCGGCAACGGACTTGTTGGAAGAGTTGTTTCGGTCGGCCCCAATTTTTCAAGGGTTTCTTCTATAATTACCGATAATGTCAATACAAGTGCGATGATTCTGTCCACCGGTGACAATTTGATTGTAACCGGAGATTTGAAGTTGATGAATAACAATGTTATTTCCTTTTCTCAGCTGTATGATAACGAAGACAAGGTCAAAATAGGAGATAAAATTGTTACTTCAAATATCAGTGATAAATACCTTCCGGGACTTCTTGTGGGGTATGTTGAGGTGATTTCGCGAGATTCCAATAACCTTACTAAGTCCGGAACTCTTATTCCGGCGGTTGATTTCAGACATCTGGAGGATGTGCTTGTCATAATGGAACTTAAGCACACGGGAGATGAAGAAGAGAAGGAAGATGACGGAAAGGATTATGACAAGGAAGAATAGCTTTTTGCCGTAAATGTTTTCAGGGTAAATATATGATAAAAAAGATTGTTTCTGCTTTATTAATAACCATATGCTTTTTATTGCAGTCAACTCTGCTCAGTCAGTTCAGGCTTGGTGGCATTGCGCCAAATCTGATGATAATTATAATTGCGACAGTGGGATTTATGCTTGGCTCCAAGACAGGTATGTGGTTTGGTTTTGTTTTTGGCATTTTAACAGATTTGTTTTTTGGAAATCTGCTTGGTTTATATGCATTTCTTTATATGTTTGTCGGTTATCTGAACGGTGCAGGGGAGAAATATCTGTTTTCCCATGATCTTAAACTGCCCCTTTTGATGATAATCGCAAGTGATTTTGTTTATTCTAATGTCTGTTATTTCCTGTTTTTCCTTTTGAAGGGCAGATTTGATTATTTTTACTATTTTACCGGTGTGATTTTACCTGAATTAATTTACACCGCTGTTTTTGCATGCTTCATTTATCCTTTTGTGCATTATATATTTGGAAAGTTAGACAAGCTTGAAGCAAAGCTTTCGGGAGAGAATTTCATTGCGGAACAATAACGACAGTTTTATCAATTCAACAAAGGGCAGAATGCTTATTCTGCTGATATTCATATTGATTGCCGGTGTGGTCCTTCTGGGTAGAATATTTTATCTTCAGATAGTTCATGGTGAAGAGGCTCTTTCGGATTTTACATTAAAGATTCAGAAGGAAAGAGTTATTGAAGCTTCCAGAGGTAATATTTACGATCGAAACGGAAAACCGCTTGCTTATAATGTGCTGGCATATAACGTTACAATTGAGGATATATATGAATCCGGCAAGGATAAGAACAAGAATATTAATGAGACACTTCTTAAGGTTCTCAATATTCTTAAGGAAAACGGTGATAATCCTGTAGGAGATTTTTCTATTTTCATTAACGATAACAATGAATACGAATTTTCGGTTTCGGATACAAAATTAAAACGTTTCCTTGCTGATGTTTATGGCGTTTCCGATGTTTCATCCTTGAAATATGAAATGGAAACAGCCACTGCGCAGGAGGTAATGGATTACCTGTGCTCTTACAAAAAGTTTGGTATAGGAGATTATACCGATCCGGAAAACCCAAATGATACCTTTGTTATTGGCGCCGGATATACAAAAAAGGAGATTCTTCAGCTGGCAACCATAAGATATGCCATGAGCTTCAATTCATATCAGAAGTATATTCCTACGGTTGTTGCATCTGATGTCAGCGAGAAGACGGTTTCGACTATTTTGGAGAATTCCGTTGATCTTCTCGGTGTTAACATTTCCGAAAACAGTGTCAGAAAATATAATGACAGTGTTTGCTTCGCCCAGATAATGGGATATACAGGTAAGATTTCCGAAGAAGAACTGGAAAGCCTGAATAATATGGAAATTACCGAGGATAATATAAGGACAACCAAGGCAAGAAATGATTATGTTCTCACGGACAGCGTGGGTAAATCCGGAATAGAACAGACCATGGAAACGTACCTTGCGGGAACCAAGGGCAGAGAATACGTGTATGTTAACAACCTCGGTAAGGTTATAGATATTAAGAAAACTGTTACTCCTCTTGCGGGAAATGATGTTTATCTTACCATAGACAGGGATCTCCAGGTGGCAACCTATAATATTCTAGAACAGTTTCTGGCAGGTGTATTGGTAAGTAAGATTATTAATGTTAAGGAATATGAGCCTGATGAACATACAAAAGCCAGCAATTTCATGATTGCGATAGGAGATGTATATTATCAGCTGTTTAACAATAATGTTATCGATATTGATCATTTCGACGATAAAGACGCCCTGGAAAATGAAAAGGCAATACTTGAAGCCATCAATAATAAACGTGACGGTGTTTCGGCTGAAATAAGAAGTGAACTGACGGATAAAATGACACCCTACAAGAACCTGCCAGATGAGTATAAGGTGTATGAGACATTTATTACCAACATGCTTATTGAAAACGGGGTTCTTCTTGACAGTGAAATCGACAAGGAAGATGAAACTTATCTTTCCTGGAAACTTGAGGAAACAATTTCGCTTGCCGAATATCTGCGATACTGCATTTCAATGAACTGGATTGACGTAAGCAGAATTCATATGGATACGGCATATGCCGATTCGGATGAGGTTTTTGATTATCTGGTTGATTATATTGTGGATTCCTTGAGGGAAAGCAAAGCTTTTACCAAGAAGATGATTAAATACATGATAATCAGGGATAATATTACGGCAAGACAGATTTGCGCTGTTTTACTCGAACAGGACGCTGTTTCCATAATAGAGAAGGAAAAGGAGAATTTCTGGAACGGCAAAACCACACCCTATGATTTTATGCTTTACCTGATAGGTAATCTGTATATTACGCCGGCTCAGCTTGCTCTTGACCCTTATTCGGCTTCCTGTGTAATAACAAATGTCAACGGAGAGGTACTGGCTCTTGTAAGTTACCCCAGTTATGATAACAACAAGCTGGCCAATTCAATAGATGCGGAATATTATTCAAAGCTTCAGACAGACCTTTCAAAACCCCTTTGGAATTACGCCACACAGCAGAAGACGGCTCCCGGATCCACCTACAAGATGGTATCTGCCACGGCTGCGCTTCAGGAGGGAATAGTAAATACTGAATCAATTATATCCTGCAAGGGTTATTTCGACAGATTTGAAAATGAACAGTATCATTGCTGGGTTTATCCCGGAAGCCATGGTATGCTGAATGTTTCTGGAGCCATAGAAAATTCCTGCAACAGTTTCTTCTATGAGGTGGGTTATCAGCTCAGTATGATTGACGGAAAGTATAATGAAAAATCCGGTCTGAACAGACTTAATAAGTATGCATACGATTATGGACTTAATGAAAAATCCGGAATAGAAATTGAAGAATCAATGCCGGAATGCTCAGACGAGTATCCTGTACTTTCTGCAATCGGTCAGGGTACAAATAACTTTACAACTGTTTCCCTTGCAAGATATGTAACAGCGGTTGCCAACAGCGGTACGGTATATAATCTTTCTCTGCTGGACAGGGTTGCCGATTCCAACGGAAACGAAATCGTTGATTACAGTCCGTCGGTAAGGAATACTATTGATTTGCCCAACAGTGCATGGAATTCCATTCATAAGGGAATGAGAAATGTTGTTGTAAAGAAGAACTATTTCTCTGAACTGGGCGTTAACGTTGCCGGAAAAACAGGTACAGCACAGGAAAGCAAAAGCCGAACAAACCACGCTCTTTTTGTAAGCTATGCGCCCTATGAAAATCCTGAAATTGTTGTTTGCACAAGAATTGCATTCGGTTACACGTCGGAATATGCCGCAAATGTAACACGAGACATATATAAGTATTATTACAAGCTTGAGGAAGAAGATGACATTTTAACAGGTGCTGCCGAAGTGCCTGAGGCTGCAATTACAAATGCTGATTAACGGAGGAAAAAGATGAGTCTTTGCACAATTAAGAGTTATCAAAGCGGAATTTCTCTTCATCTTGACCCAAATGAGGACTTTGACAAGGTACTTGCCGAGGTAGAGGAAAGATTTGAGGAATCAAGAAAGTTTTTTAAGAATGCCAAGGTTGCTTTGTCTATTGAGGACAGAATTGTTTCTGATGTGGAAGAAAAGCAGATTATACATGCGATAAATATGCACACTGACCTTGATCTTTTGTGTCTTGTGGGTAAGAATCCCGAAACGGAAAGAAAATTTGTCAAGGCACTAAAACGTGTTGAAAGTCAGAGAGATGACAACAACGCAAGATTCTTTGTGGGAGACATTGAAGAGGGCGAGATAGTTGAAGGAGAAGGCACTCTTGTTATAATGGGAGACGTGTGCAAAGGGGCTGCTGCAGTTGCAAAGGATAATGTAATTGTACTGGGGTCTGCCTTTGGACAGCTTTATGCGGGCAAATCCGGAAATAAGGATACATTTATTATTGCAATGAATACAGAACCCGAAATTGTGAGCATAGGCGGACTTAAGCAGGCAGTTAAGGTTAAAGGATCTTTTGGAAAAAAGGTAAAATATAACCCGACAATGATATGTCTCGAAAATGATAAAATGGTTAGTAAACCGCTTACGGATGAGAATGTAAAGGATATTGTAAAATCGTTAAATGTTAAGACAGTATAAATTAAAACATTATAATTTTATATTGGTATTTGCTGTAATAATTCTTTCCTTTATCGGGTATTTTGCCATAGGAAGTGCACGTGAATCCGTTCAGGGAAGACAGCTTTACGGAATTATCGTCGGAATAATGGTAATGATTGTTGCTTCTCTTATCAATTATTCACTTTATTCCTATATCAAATGGGGAATATATGTCGCCAACATTATTTTCTTGATACTTGTTCTTGTTGCGGGACATGAAGTTAACGGATCGAAAAGATGGCTGAATATCGGTTTCCAGTTTCAGCCCTCAGAGCTTGCCAAGATTTTATTGATTTTATTCTTTTCAGCGTTTATTATGAAAAATAAGAATAATCTTAATTCACTGACGGTAATACTTGGCTGTTTCCTTTTGCTGGCACCGCCGTTGTTTCTTGTTTACAAGGAGCCTGACCTTTCTACAACCATTATGCTTATTATTACGGTTGTTGTTATGCTTTTTGTGGGGGGCCTCAGTTATAAGATTGTTTTAACTGTGCTTGGAATAAGCATTCCCGCGGGAATAGTATTTTTCTCGTTGATTTTGCAGGATGACGGAAGTATTCTTGAAGGCTATCAGATTACACGTATTCTTGCATGGCTGGAGCCTGAAAAGTATGCGGATTCGGCAGCTTATCAGCAGCTTAATTCAATAACGGCAATAAGTTCCGGATGTTTGTTCGGTAAGGGACTGAATAACAATATGGTTGCTTCCGTTAAGAACGGAAACTTTATTTCCGAACCACAGACAGACTTTATCTTTGCCATTATCGGAGAGGAACTTGGCTTTGTTGGTGCGGCTTCGGTGATTATTCTTATATTGATTATCGTTGTGGAATGTCTTAAGATTGCACGTTACGCAAAGGATGATATGGGAGCTTTAATTTGCGGAGGAGTGGGGGCTCTGATTGCATTTCAAGGCTTTATCAATATAGCGGTTACTACGGGTTTTTTGCCAAATACCGGACTTCCGCTTCCGTTTGTGAGCTATGGTCTTACCAGTCTGGTAAGCCTGTATCTGGGCATTGGGGTAGTGCTTAACGTTGGCTTGCAAACAACAAAAACACATTAAACGAGAGAAGGTATAATAATGAACATTGCTTTAATTGCACATGATGCAAAGAAGAAACTTATGCAGAACTTCTGTATTGCCTACAGAGGTATTTTGAGTAAGAACGATCTTTATGCAACAGGAACAACAGGAAGACTGATTGAAGAAGTGACAAATCTGAATATCCATAAGTTCTTGGCCGGACATCTTGGCGGAGAGCAGCAGATTGGAGCGCAGATTGAACACAATCAGATGGACCTTGTTATTTTTCTCCGTGATCCGCTGAACCCAAAGAGTCATGAACCTGATGTTAACAATGTTGTGAAACTTTGCGATATTCATAATATTCCGCTTGCAACGAATCTTGCTACTGCGGAACTGTTGATAAAATCTCTTGACAGAGGAGATCTTGAGTGGCGTGAGATGTACAAATAGGTTTTATCGTTTTTTTGCCGTAACTTTGGTGCTTTGTCTTACCATGGGACTTTGCGCCTGCGGTAAGGACGAATTGTCTCTTGATTATAAGAAATATAACAGTATAACCGAAACACAGACTGACGGCAGAGTTGAAGGCTTTTCAACCCACCTTGCCGTTACTGATTCTGATGTAAATGGGAAGACCGGTTTCGCTCCAGAGGATGTTGTTGCTGCCGGTCTCTTTGACGTTAACGGGAAAAAAGTTCTTTATTCCAAAAATGTTTTTGAACAGATGAATCCGGCCAGTCTTACCAAGATTATGACTGCCATATGTGCCATGAAGAACTGCAACGAAGAGGACATTATTATTTGCTCCGATAACGTTGACAAGCTGGAAAGCGGTGCCAGTGTGTGCGGACTTAAACCCGGTGATCAGCTTACCGTGGGTGAAGCATTACGTTTCATGCTTTTACCCTCTGCCAATGATGCGGCAATTGCAATTGCAGAGCATGTTTCCGGTTCTGTTGAAGAATTTGCTGCTCTTATGAATGAAGAAGCGGCAAAGCTTGGCGCAACAGATACTCATTTTGTTAATCCTCATGGATTAACTGCCGATGAGCATTACACGACAGCATATGATATGTACCTCATTTCCAATGAGGCAATTAAATATGATTTATTCAACAGCATTATTTCCATGACGGATTATTCTTCCGTAATAAAGGACCGAAACGGTTCTGAGAAGACTATTGAAGTGAAAACTTCAAATAAGTTTCTTGACGGAACCTATTATCCTCCCGAAAACATAAATGTTGTGGGAGGGAAGACGGGAACGACTCTTGCAGCGGGTTCCTGCCTTGTTCTTATTACAAAGGATTCGAGCGGTAATCCCTATATTGCAGTCATTCTCAAAGCCTCTGACAGAGGTGTGCTTTATGACCGAATGGTGCAGATGTTAAATGAGATAAATTCAAGGTAAAAACTGTTGTTTTTTAAGGGGTTATAAACTATAATACACATATGGGGTTAATGCTCTAAATTTTAAACTCTAGGAGGGCTACCAATGGTTTATTTAATTGTAGGCAAGGAAGGTAAAGGCAAGACAAAGCATTTACTTGACAAGGTCAATGAGGAGATTAAAGAAGCATCCGGTAACATCGTATTTCTTGACAGAAGTACGAAACACATGTTTGAACTGAATAATAAAGTCAGATTGATTAATGTATCTGAATATGAATTTGAAAACAGTAGCGAATTCGTTGGTTTTGTATACGGAATCATTTCTCAGGACAACGATATTCAGCAGATGTATATTGATGGAATAATGAAGATTGCAAGACTTAAGCCTGAAGATCTTCCCGATGTTATAAGCAAGTTTGATAAGGTTTGCGAACAGTTTAATCTGGATATGATTATCAGCGCATCAATTGATAAGAGCGAACTTGCAGAGGAGTTGCAGGAAAAGGTTATTGTAGCTTTATAGATATAAAAAGCCTCGGAAAAATCCGAGGCTTTATTTTGAAATACAGATGTATTTCGGAAAGGAGAGCAGACTTTGAGCAGTGATAACAAAACAGTCAGCATAAGGAAACCGCTTAATATTAATATTGGCTTTGTGTTTTTCCTTGTAATATTTGTTTATATCATCATCTGTGTTGTCATTTATTTTTCAACCAAGCATATTACGGGCTATGAAGTAAATGAAGGTTCGCTTTCCGTTCCCAACAAATACCTTGGTATTGCACTGCGCGATGAAGTAATCGTGGATTCCGGAGCGGCGGGGTATGTTAATTACTTTGCCACGGAAGGAGAAAAGGTGGGCTTTAATAATCTTGTATGCTGCGTGGATGAGACGGGAGCTTTGCAGGATTATATTGCAAAGAATGAAGACGAGGGCAACGGAACCCTTACTGAAAAGGATTTTTTTGAATTGAAGAATGAGATGATAAATTTCACCTCGGCTTTCGATCGAAAGAATTATATTGATGTATATGATTTTAAAAATTCACTTCAGGGTGATGTTCTCAAATATTCAAACAGAAGAGTGTTGGGGTCCCTTGACGAAATCAGGGCCACCAGCAGTCTGCTCAAAATGATCAATGCACCTTCATCCGGTGTAATAATGTATACCATTGATGGTTTTGAACGTGAAATACCGGAAAATATCAGTCATGAATGGTTTGACAGAGAGGCTTACGAAAACAATAAGAAGCAGCTTGTTAACAATTCCATAGTATCTGTGGGAGATCCGCTGTATAAGCAGACCAATGATGAAAACTGGTCTATTATGATTGAGGTTGAGCCGGAGAGATATGACGAATATATCGAAGAAGGCTATATCAAGGTCAAGTTTTACAAGAACCAGTATGAATCCTGGGGAAAGGTTACGGGAATACAGGGTAAAGATGACGGAAAATATATAAAGCTTGATTTTACCAATTCCATGATAAGCTTTGCCGGTGACAGATTTATTGAACTTCAGCTTCTTGTTGATGCTGAAACCGGATTGAAGATTCCCAACAGTGCAATTGCGGAAAAGGAATTTTTCCTTATTCCCTGGGAGTGCATTACCGTCGGGGGAGAAAACGGCGGTAAAGGTGTTATGGTTCAGAAATACAACGAAAATGGAGAAATGGATATTGAATTTGTTCCGACAACCATTTACTCAAGAAGAACCGAAGCCGAAATTCAGGGAATTGATTTGAAGGAAGACAATCCGAACTATGAAGCGCTTTCAAAGGAATATGCTTATGTTGATGATTCTGTTTTGCAGTCCAATAATGTACTGGTAATAACAGACAGTTCGGAGAACTTTACTATCGGAAGAATAGGTTCCCTTAAGGGAGTTTATAATATTAATAAGGGATATGCGGATTTTAAGGTTGTTAAGGAACTTAACGCCAACGAGGAATATTGTATAGTTGAATCCAACACAGAATACGGGTTGTTGCCCCACGATTATATAGCGTTGGATGCTTCAAGCGTAGATAATAATGATTTTGTTTACGAATAAAAGGTTTTTAAGCGTATTTCTTGTTGACATAACAACAAAAAACATTGATAATATACTTGTGGTATGAATTTAGTTTTATCATATTTAGGAGAATGAAAAATGGGATTGATGGATGATTTTATATCAAGGATGAAGCTCGGAGGAGAAGATGCTGAGGGCTATGAGGAGGATGAATATCTCGATGAGCCGGATGAAGAAGTAAATGAAGGCAAATCACCAAAAACTGCTGATGCTGAAGAAGAAAGCAGCCGCAAGTCTGTTATTCCCAAAGCAAATAATGTTCGCAAACAGAAAGTAAGTGGTAACGGAATGGAAGTTTGTGTTATTAAGCCCACAAGTATGGAAGATACAAGAGAGATTACTGATACGTTAAGATCTAATCGTACAGTTGTTCTTAACATGGAAGGCGTTGATGTGAGCCTTGCACAGAGAATCATTGATTACGCATCAGGTACATGTTATGCAATTTCAGGCAATCTTCAGAAGATATCAAATTATATTTTCATAATTACGCCTCCAAGCGTAGAGATATCCGGTGATTTTCCTGAACTTTTGAGTGGAGCAATTGATGTACCCTGATTATTTTCAGTGATTTGTATTTGAGATAATAATAAAACGGACTGAAATTTTTTCAGTCCGTTTTATATATAATTAACGAAAAAAGGAAGATAGTGTTATGCCCGAAGTAATAATTAAGGCCCCGGAAAAGAAAACCTATAAGGTATATATTGAGAACGGTTTTGATAATTTGTGCGAATATGTGTCTTTGGCATGCGGCGAAGAAAGAAAAATATGTATAGTTGCTGACAGCACCGTAAAGAATATATATGGCCAAGGTGTAAAAGAAAAACTGTCAGAAAAATATTCTGATATATATGAATATGAGTTTGATGAAAAAGAAGACATTGACAATGCTAAGGCTGAGTCTTTATTTGCTTTACTTAAGACCAATGGTTTTTCATCAGAAGATGTATTAATTGGTCTTGGTGGTAAAAATGCTTGCGATTTTTCCGGATTTGTTGCCGCAACTTTTGGAATTGGTCTTGTTTTGGTTCCGTCGTCTTTACTTTCAATGGCAGACAGAGCTGCAGGAAGTATTGCGGTTAAAGATGAAAATGGTGAAAGCAAACTCATTTTCCCCAAAATGATTTATTGCAATACATTATGCATTGATACCCTTAAGAATAAGGATTATTTCAGCGGCTTTGCTTATATTATGAAAACGGCCATTGTAAAAAATGCAAGTGTTTATGAGTGGCTTGTTGATAAGCTATATGAGATAAGCGACAGAGACAGCAATATCATTGCGGATATGATTGAGCAAAATATTAATTTGAGAAGAATATATCTTGAAAAGGATCCCGCAAAGAAGGCGGAGCAGAATCTTCTGGATTTTGGCTTTGTTTGTGCAGAAGCGCTTGAAAAGACCAAGGATTACAGCATGAGTGCAGGTGAATGCCTTTCACTGGGAGTTATTGTTTCTGCATTTATTTCCATGAAAAGAGAAATGCTTTCCCTTGATGAATATCTTGAAATAAGAGATATGTTTGTTCCCTTTAATTTGCCGATTACAATTGAGGACATTGATGTTGATGTCCTTTCCGAAGAAATTTACAATCAAATGCCGGTGGATGAAAACGGCAAATATTTTGTTCTGCTTAAAAAAATCGGAAAAGCTGTTATTGACAGGAACGTTACAACTGAAGAGATAAAAAATGCACTTCTTGAGATAAGATTTTCCGATGATGATTATGTGGTTGAGTGAGATGAGTAAGAAAAGAAAAACAGTTAAACTTATTATTGATTTTATTATTATTGCTTTGTTGGTGTGGCTTGATCATTTTACCAAGAATCTTGCGGTAGAAAAGCTGAAAGACCAGAGCGCTTTTATTCTTGTTAAGAATGTTTTTGAATTGAATTATCTTGAAAACAGGGGAGCTGCCTTTGGTGTATTTCAAAATCAGAGGGTTATGTTTCTGGTAACGGGAATAATTGTTCTTGCTATCGTAATATATGTTTTGGTACGTCTTCCGCAGGGGAAAAAATATAATTGGCTTGAGGTATGCATGGTACTTATAGCATCCGGGGCAATCGGAAATATGATTGACAGAATGTCCCAGGGCTATGTTGTTGATTTCTTTTACTTTGTACTGATTGATTTCCCTATTTTTAATGTGGCAGATGTTTATGTTACTGTCAGTTGTATATTAATGGCAGTGCTGGTTTTGTTTATTTTTAAGGATGAAGAACTTTCTTTTCTGTCTCCTCGCAAGAATAAAGAGAATAAAGAATAAGCATGAAAAGTTTTAATTTTTTATTGGATGAACAATATGAAGGCGAAAGACTGGACAAAGGACTTTCTTTGCTGGTTTCGGACGGAATGTCACGTTCTTACCTTCAGAAGATAATTAAAGGCAATGGGGTATATGTGAACGGAAAGGTTCAAAAGAGCAGTTATCTTTTGAGGTCGGGGGATGAGATAGCCTTTGAAGTGGAGGATAATATTGCTCCCGACATAGTTCCACAGGATATACCTCTTAATATCCTTTATGAGGATGAGGACGTTATAGTTGTTAATAAGCCAAAGGATATGGTTGTGCATCCCGCATATGGTCATTACAGCGATACCCTTGTTAATGCGCTTATGTTTCATTGTAAGGACTCTCTGTCGGGTATTAACGGTGTTTTAAGACCGGGTATCGTTCACAGAATAGACAAGGACACAACCGGTTCTGTTATTGCCTGTAAAAATGATATAGCCCACGAAAAAATTGCGAAGCAGCTTTCGGAGCATACCATAACAAGGCGTTACAGGGCAATTGTCTGCGGAGTTATAAAGAATGATGAGGGAACGGTTGATTATCCCATAGGCAGAGACGTCAATGACAGAAAAAAGATGAGCATAAAATCGGCTCATGGCAAGGAAGCTGTTACCCATTATAAGGTGCTGGAGAGATTTCGTGATTACACATATATTGAATGTGTGCTTGAAACCGGAAGAACACACCAGATAAGAGTTCATATGTCTTCAATTGGATTTCCCATATTGGGAGATGAGGTTTACGGGCGAAAAAAATGTCCTTTTGACTTAAAAGGTCAATGCCTTCACGCTTATATTCTTGGGTTTGTGCATCCCACAACCTCTGAGTATATAGAAACTGTGGCACCCTTACCCGTTTATTTTGAAGATTTGCTTGTTAAACTTAGGAGTATTAAGTAAGATACTGTATAAAGGAGGACTTGCTAATGAATACTATTATTACAATTGGTCGTCAGGCCGGTTCCGGCGGAAGAGAAATAGGAGAAAAACTTGCCGAGTATTTTGGCATCAAATATTTTGACAAGGAACTTCTTACCAGAGCCGCAAAGGAAAGTGGATACTGCGAGGAAATGATTAAGCTTCATGATGAAAAGCCCACAAATTCATTTCTTTATAACCTTGTAATGGATACTTATTCATTTGGTTATAATACATCTACTTTTGTTGATATGCCTATCAGTCATAAGATTTTTCTTGCGCAGTTTGATACAGTTAAGAAAATTGCAGATGAAGGTCCCTGCGTTATTGTCGGGAGATGCGCTGATTATGCTCTGAGTGAATACGATAATGTTATTAAGCTGTTTATATATGCAGATGAAGAAGACCGTGTAAAAAGAGTAATGGAGTCCTATAATCTTTCCGAGAAGGAAAGCCGTGAAAGAATTGCCAAGACAGATAAACAGC
The DNA here is from genome assembly GCA_045639685.1 of Lachnospiraceae bacterium. GTDB lineage: Bacteria > Bacillota > Clostridia > Lachnospirales > Lachnospiraceae > Colinaster. The sequence goes on along the minus strand of JAZUDO010000024.1, from coordinate 87,076 downwards.
GTCAGAGCTACTATAATTATTATTCTTCCAAGAAATGGGGTAAGGCAGAGTCTTATGACCTGTGTATTAACAGTTCTTTGCTTGGAATGGAAGGTACTGTAAAACTTATTATTCAGGCTGTAGAGGATTTCGAAAACAGATAACAGGAATCTTGGGATGATTGAACTATGAACAAACTATATGAAGCTGTTGCTGAAGTAAATAAAGTAATTAAAGGCAAGGACGATGTTGTTATTAAGGTTTTGTCCGCCATACTTGCGGGAGGTCATATCCTGATGGAGGATATTCCGGGAGTCGGTAAGACAACACTTTGTACTGCATTTGCCAAAACACTTTCCATGGATTACAAAAGAGTACAGTTTACACCGGATGTTTTACCTTCGGATATACTTGGCTTTTCAATGTATAATTCCGCAACTAAGGAATTTGAATTTAAGGAAGGACCGATTTTTTGTAATTTCTTTTTGGCAGATGAAATCAACAGGACTTCACCTAAAACCCAGTCTGCACTTTTAGAGGTTATGGAAGAGGGAAGTGTAACAATAGACGGAGTTACAAGAAAGACAGAAGATACCTTTGTTGTCATTGCAACACAGAATCCAACAGGTTCTGCCGGTACAAATATGCTTCCCGAGTCACAGCTGGACAGATTTCTTGTGAGACTGTCAATGGGTTATCCGGGACATAATGATTCCATTGATATTTTGAAAACCAATACGGCTCCACAAAAAGAGCCCGTTAAACCTATCTTATCTCTTGATGAACTGGTTACAATGAAGAATGAGGTAAGCAATATTTTTGTACATGATTCAATATACGAATATGTTACAAATTTGTGCGAAGAAACAAGAAAAAATGAATTGTTTTCTTTGGGCGTAAGTCCCCGAGGTGGAATTGCGCTTCTTAAAATGGCAAAAGCCTATGCTTATATTGACGGCAATGACTTTGTCAGAGCATCTGATGTACAGGCGGTGCTTGCAGATGTATTTGGACACAGAATTAAAGTAAGCTCAAAAGCCAGAACTCTTTCAATGAACAGTAATGCTGTTATCGCTGAACTGAAAAAAACAGTTGAACCGCCACGTTAAACATAATGAATAAAACAGGTAATAATTCCCAAATTCATATTAAATTCAATATATTCCGTATACTTTCATATCTGATGGTATACGGAATATTTGGTGTGTTGTTATTTATTTATCTTCGTGGCTATATAAGTCTTATTATTCTTACGGTTTTCATTGCAATTCCATTATCTGAAACTATTATTGCATATAAACTTGCCAAAACGGTGCAGGTTTCTTTGAACATATCCGATGAAAATATTTATGTTGGTGACAGAATCGGAATAGGCATTGTTGTGGAAAACAAAAGCCGGCTTTCCGGTCTTAATCTTTTGTGTGAGATAGGTCTTGATAATATATATCTGGATACTAAACAGACTCAGAAGGTTTTGCTTCCTGTTCATCCACGAAAACGTGTCACAAATCCGATTATTTTTGATTCTGCTTACATTGGGATGATTCAGGCTGCTTTGCTTAAGTATACCGTCAGTGATGTATTTGGCTTTATAAATGTATCTTTTGAATATGAAGGGAACGCCGGCTATGTGAAAATTCTGCCAATGACCAAGGACCTGGAAACAGCTGTCAGGGAAAGCCTTGTTCTTGGAGTCAATGATAATGAGGATAACTCAAAAAAAGGAAATGAACTTGCCGAAACCGGTAGCGTAAGGGAATACATTCCCGGTGACAGAATAAAAGATATTCATTGGAAATTGTCAGCCAAAAGAGATTTGTTGCTTGTTAAAGAACGTTTTAGTACAAGCGAAAGCAGACTGGTGCTTTGGATAGGATCATCCTCAGGCCGTAAGGTATGTGAGATGATACTTTCTGTTGCCCTTGAAATAATGAATTCCTGTGTCGAAGAAGGAAGACTTATGGAAGCCTTCTGGTATGATTATCATAACAGAACTGTTGAATGCTTTACTGTTGAGAATAAAAACAATATTTATAATGCATTTGAAAAGATATACTTTGGAGGACATGGTGAACAGCCGGACAGTATTATGAACCTTCTTGCAGCTGACGGTTACAGTTTTAATAATGTCCTTGGAGTTGGGTTTGACGGAAATGAAATAAGGGTGGATTTGTATGAAGCTTAGGTTCAAAAAGAAAAAAGAGAATATTGCTTCCACAGATTCACTTATCGTTATTGAAGGAATTAACGATATTGAAGAAAAGCGTATTTTTACGCTTTTACTTAAGGGTTTGATAGTTTATCTTATTTCAGCAGGTATAATCGGTGGAACTTTAAGTGCAAATCAGACGGTTTTCAATGAGCTGATATTTAATGTTGTTATTTTTGTTCTTTCAATGATTATATCTTTGAATTACTACAACAAAAAAACAGAAAATATCGGTGATATAGCATATTTAATCGGGCTGATTATATTTGGCTTCTTTTTTTCATCCTACATTAATTCCGGTTTCTATACCTGGATGAATGATATTATCGGTACCGCCAGTGTTTATTTTGATATTCCGGATATCGGAGGATATGTTACGAGAGTTGACAATATTTCTCTTGCACTTACCATTGCAGGATGTTATCTCGGAGCGGTTGCCGTAATCATAATTAATATGTCGATTGTTAAGAAAATGCATTTTCTTGATTTGGCACTGGATGCGGTTATTATATTATTCCTGCCTGCTTACCTGGAACTTGAACCCGGTTTTTATTATATAGCGGTACTTATAATTGGGCTGGTACTTAGCGCTGTATGGTGTATGGGAGGAAGGTATATAAAATATGACAGCAACAAAGCCTATGTTATTGAAAAAGATAAGATAACATATTGCTATGATGTTAAAGCGCATTTGTCTGTGTTTATCAGGGTTTCGCTTTCCGCCCTTGCTGTTTTGCTTTGCTTTTATGCTGTTTTTCCAAAGGAAGATTACAGGCTACTGAGGAAAACATCGGAAAGTAAAAGCATATCTGATGATGTGGTGGAAAAGTTTATCACATCCGGAATATATGGCTTTTTGAATAAATACGATAATGTGGGCGGTATGAGCAGCGGACGTCTCGGAGGAGTAAATTCTGTTCGTCTGGACTATGAAACAGACCTTGTTGTGACATATGTTCCCTATTCATTTGAACCTGTATATCTTCGCACCTTTGTTGGCGGGGAATATAAGCCCTATTATAATCAATGGATGGCGGCTCCAACAGACACGGTTTCCACAATTGAATATGACAGATTAAAAGAGAAATATGAAAATAACGCTGGTTATTCAGCAAAAGGTTTTATGAGCCTTGAGAATAAAGATGCTGAAATTGCTTCTTATCAGCCCTATTATTCATTAAAGGGTGAAAAGCTTAAAAAGAATCAAACTGTTGATATCGAATTTTATCCATTGTTTTACAATGAAACATTAATGGATGATGAACATGTTCTTTCGGCTGAGGAAAAGAATCTGTGGCTTTCGGTTCCCAATGACAATAAGCCGTCGATAATTAACTTTGTTGATAAACTGAATATAGATGAAGGCATGAACGAACTGCAGATTGCAGCGGCAATTAAAGCCTATTATGCGGATAATATGCCTTATACCTTAAGACCCGGATCCACACCTATAAGAAAAGATTTTGTCAATTATTTTCTGGATAAAAAGAAGAAAGGCTATTGTGTTCATTTTGCCAGTGCGGCAACCCTTACGTTTAGATATCTTGGTATTCCGGCAAGGTATGTTGAAGGATATGCTTTGGATTACAACGATATTCTTGATGGAAAGGTAAGAGATGATATTGATACGGAGCTGTTCTATGCAGGTTATATCGAAAATGAAAAAAGTGGTGTTGTGGATGTGGAACTTTCGGATGCATCTGCTCATGCCTGGGTTGAAATCTATACAGATGAGTACGGATGGATTCCCGTTGAACTTACGCCACCTTCTTCGGATACCGAAGAGGAAAGCAGTGACAGTTTCTGGAGCAGATTCCTGAACATGCTGGTTTCTGATGGCAATTCTGGCGAAGGAACAGATGAAAATACCGAAAAAGAACATTTTGACGGGACTAAGCTTAGAATAGGAATATTTGTTCTTATTGGAATTATTGTTTTATTTGGATTAATTGCTATTATAAGGGCTTTTGTTGTCGGCGGACTGATTTATCTTCGTGCTGATATTAATACCAGACTTGTGATAAAATACAAAAAGTATATAAGGAAGATATACCGAAAGCATCCTGAAATTAAGAATAATCCCAATTATAAAGATCAGATACATATGATGTTTGACAAATCTGTTTCGAGGGAGGAAATACAAAAAACAATTTCTATTCTTGAAACAGCCGGATTTTCCAATAAAATAATATCAAAAGATGATTTTGATTATGTAATTGCATTTATGAAAAAATACAAAAGAGGTGTATTCAGATGAAACAAAAGCTGGCTTTGAGCGATGAAATACTTATGAATATTGAAAAGCCTGCCAGATATATCGGCAATGAGATTAACAGCGTTGTTAAAGATAAAAGCAGTGTGGACATACGTTTTGCAATGTGTTTTCCGGATGTATACGAAATCGGAATGAGTCATATCGGAATTCAGATATTGTATGACATGTTTAATAAGTACGAAGATACCTGGTGTGAACGTGTTTACAGCCCCTGGGTTGATCTTGACAAAATAATGAGAGAAAAGAATATTCCTCTGTTTGCACTTGAAAGCCAGGATCCCATTAAAGATTTTGATTTTCTTGGTATTACTCTTCAGTATGAAATGTGCTATACCAATATTCTTCAGATTCTGGATTTGTCACATATAGCAATATATTCAAAGGACAGGGAGGAAGAGGAACCTATCGTTATAGGCGGAGGTCCATGCTCCTATAATCCGGAACCAATAGCAGATTTCTTCGATATTTTCTATATCGGTGAGGGGGAAACAAAGTACAGAAAACTTCTCGACATATATAAAGAACATAAGGCAAACGGGACCACCAGAGAAGAGTTTTTGGTTGAAGCAGCCAAGCTTGGAGGTATGTATGTACCATCTCTCTATACAACCGAATATAACGATGACGGGACAATAAAAAGCTTTAAGCCTTTAAGGGATGACATTCCTGCATTCATAGAGAAAGAAATTGTGACTGACATGAAGCATGCGGATTATCCCGTTAAGCCTGTTGTGCCTTTTATTAAATGTACACAGGACAGAGCTGTACTTGAGATACAGCGTGGATGTATCAGAGGCTGCAGATTCTGTCAGGCAGGTCAGCTTTACCGCCCCGTAAGAGAACGTGATGTTGACGATATGAAGGAAAAAGCTCTTGAGATTCTTAAAAATACCGGCCATGAAGAACTTACATTAAGTTCATTGAGTTCAAGCGATTATTCAAAGCTGGAAGAACTTACGGATTTTTTAATTGAAGAGTGTTCAAAGAAATATGTCAATATATCACTTCCAAGCTTACGAATTGATAATTATGCCCTGGATGCATTCGGAAAGGTTCAGGATGTAAGAAAGAGTTCACTTACCTTTGCTCCCGAAGCAGGAAGCCAGAGAATGAGAGACGTTATCAATAAAGGACTTACGGAAGAAGATATTCTTAACGGTTCCCATATGGCCTTTGAAAGAGGATGGAATAAGGTTAAGCTTTATTTCATGCTCGGTCTTCCCGGTGAAACGAAGGAAGATATAGAGGATATCGGCGTACTTTGCGATAAGATAGCAAGAGAATATTTTGATACTGTTCCCAAGGAAGAGAGAAAAGGTGGTCCTGTCCAGATAACGGCAAGTACTTCATTTTTTATTCCGAAGCCCTTTACAGCATTTCAATGGGCACCAATGAATACAAAGGAAGAATTCCTGGAGAAGGCTTATATAACAAGAACTTCAATATTGGCACAGCTTAATCAGAAAAGAATAAAATATAACTGGCATGAAGCAGATGTCAGCGTTCTTGAGGGTGTATTTGCAAGAGGAGACAGAAAACTTTGTAAGGTTATATATGAAGCCTATAAGGACGGATGTATATATGATGCATGGAACGAGTTCTTTGATAATGAAAAATGGATGAAAGTTTTTGATAAACTTAATGTTTCCGTTGAGTTTTATGCTAACAGAGAGCGAAGCACGGATGAAATACTTCCATGGGATTTCATAAGCTGTGGAGTCAGAAAAGAATGGCTTCTTAGTGAGTGGGAAAAATCAAAGGCAGGAATTGTTACACCTAATTGCAAGGAGAAATGCAACGGCTGCGGTGCAGGTATTTATAATACAGGAATTTGTACGGGTGAAGGAAGATGAAGGTAAGGATTAAATTTGCCAAATACGGCGTTATGAAATATATCGGGCATCTTGACATTATGAGGTATTTTCAGAAATGTATGAGAAAGGCTGACATAGATATTGCTTATTCAGAGGGTTATTCACCACACCAGATAATGAGCTTTGCATCTCCTTTGGGGGTCGGAATTGAGTCTCAGGGCGAATATTTTGACATAGAGCTTAAAAGCGGTAATTCCAAGTCTGTAATGAATGCTCTGAATGAAGTCATGGTTCCGGGAATGGAGATATTATCGGTCAGAAAGCTTGATGACGGAACAAAGAATGCAATGGCATCAATAGCGGCGGCATCCTATGAGGTAAGTGTTAAAGAAGACTATGATAATGACTGCAGAATATGTGATAGGGTGGAAGACTTTCTTTCAAGGGAAGCCATTAACATTGTTAAGGTTACAAAAACTCAGGAAATTGAGTTTGATTTAAAACCACACATTTTTGAGTTTAATTATGACGGTGATATTTATCGTATGACTGTTGATGCTTCTTCTGCCGGAAATATTAAACCGTTGATGGTAATAGGCGAATATGTCCGTTTTTGCGGGATGGAATGCAGGGAAAACATATATCAGATAAAACGAATGGAAACATATACAAGAAACAGTGATGGAAAGCTTGTTTCACTTGAATCTGTAGGAGAAGAGTTTTGATAAAATCCTCTGTTTGTATTACTCAACTGAATAATAAGGTGATTTCCTGGCTTGATGTTAATTCGAAAATGGAAATGCTTTCTGTTTCCGATTGCGTTTCTGACATTATAGGTAATATCTATGTAGGCAAAGTAAAGCATGTACTTAAGAATCTTGATGCCTGTTTTGTTGAATTCTGCCCCGATACACTTGGTTTTTTAAGTTACAATGATGTTTTGCCGGATACAAGGATTGTTGAAGGTGCCGATATAGCGGTCCAGATTATCAAAGAAGCTTCAAAAAACAAGGAAGCTGTTCTTTCCATGAAACTCAGTATAGCAGGGGCTTATTCCGTTGTTGAAATCGGCGACGGGTCATTGAGCATCAGCAAGAAAATAACAGGTGATAAGCGCAGTGAACTGAAAGCGGTTTTTGAAGGAAAGAAATTTGAGAATAATGTTATTGTAAGAACCAATGCCTGTAATCTTGAAGATGTTTCTGCTTTGGAAAATGAAATAGATTATCTTAACGGTCAGCTTTCGGATATTCGAAAGAAAGCAATAACTCGAACACCAAAGTCACTCATTTATAAAGCAGAACCTGAATATGTCAGATTTCTAAAGGGCATACCCGAAGAAATGTATGAGCGTGTTATAACTGACCGGGAAGATATTGCGGCTGATCTTTCGATGTACAGTCCGGTTATATATAATGATACATATCCTTTTACAAAGCTTTACAGTCTTGAAACAAAGCTTGATGAGGTGCTTTCAAGACAAGTATGGCTTAAAAGCGGAGGTAATATTGTAATTGATTATACCGAAGCAATGTGCGTTATTGATGTTAACAGTGCAAAAAATATAGCCAAAAAGGATCGTGAAGTAAATGCGCTTAAGACCAATATTGAAGCTGCGGAGGAAATTATGAGACAGCTTCGGCTTCGGAATATATCCGGTATGATTCTTGTGGATTTTATCAATATGGCTGATGAGGAAAATCAAAAGAAGCTGGTAACCTGTATTAAAGAGAATACCGCAAAGGACAATACCCGCTGTGATTTTGTTGATTTTACAAAGCTTGGCCTGGCAGAAATAGTTCGAAGAAAGATGAAACCGCCTGTATATGAAATGTTAAAAAGAGAAGATTATATTTAGGTATATTTTTCTTTTTTAATATAAATTTCAGAGTTTATTTTATTGCTTTTACTGATTGTAGATAAATTATCATGATGATATGATTAAAAAAACTCGATAAAGGGAGAATATATGATGGAAGAGAAAAAAATCAATTTTTTTGCAATACCTGTTTTTAGCTTTGTACCGCCAAAGTACAAAAAACTTATTCAGGAAAAACCGGGAAAGGTTTTTGGCATTTTACTTATATGTTTCCTTGTTATGTATCTCATTACCGCAATTGTCGCAACATTTACAATTGACAGAGTTGGCGATGTTATAAGTAGTGAATGCCCTGATTTTTCGTTGGCAAACGGAACTTTTTCCTGCGAAAAACCGTTATATGTTAATGAAGACGGCTATATTTTTGTTATAGACAGTAGTATTGACGAGGTTAGCGCAGAAGATGTACAGGAACTTGTTGATTCTTCTGATGAATTTGTTCAGGGCGCATTTGTTGCAGGTTCTAAGTCAATGGCTATTTACCAGCCCGGACAGGGATATCAAAGTATAAAATATTCCGATCTTGACAGTGTGTTTGGCGGTGAAGTATATCTTACAAAAGATTCTGTTATTGGCAGTTTGCTTCCGATCGTAAAAGGCTTTATGGTTGTTGTAATGTTATTTGCTGCTTTCTTTGCAATCGGTTGGCATTATTTTGTTTGCCTTATTCTTCAGCTTCTTACATATATTGGCGAAAGTGTATTTAAGCATCCGCTTGATGGAACCGAAAGATACAGAACAACTGTACTTGCAAGATTTCCTGTTGTTTTTATAGCATGGTTTGCGGAAATTTTCGGTATATCAATTCCTTTTATTTTGAGGATTGCGATAACTGCTGTATTTGCTCTTCTTGCAGTTTATTACATGAATAAGAAGGATGAAGAGGAATTAGTGCCACAGCAAAGCCTGTACACCGGAACACCTGTAGATTCATTCAATAATGAAACTTATTACGCTCCACAGGATAATGCATATGTTGTTAATAACAGCAATGAGCCTAAGGCAGTTGATTTCTTTGGAACAACAAATTTTGAGCAGAATAAGGACGATGAATCCGCAGAATAAGCGAAACAATTTACAACATATAAACATTTAAATAACACGGCGCTTGACTTATGTTAAGCGCCGTGCTATTATATCTGAGTATGCCGCGTAACGAGGCTATAAGTGCGCACAAGCGCCGCCACAGTTAGCGAGAAAAGTGGTTTATCACTTAGAATAGGAGGGAAAACCTATGTACGCAATTATTGCAACCGGTGGAAAGCAGTATAAAGTAGAAGAAGGCGATTGTATCAAGGTTGAGAAGCTTGATGTAGAAGTTGGCGAAACTGTTACATTCGATACTGTTCTTGCAGTTAAAGATGCTGACCTTAAGTGTGGTGATGCTGTAGCCAAAGCTACTGTTTCTGCTACAGTTATGGACCAGGGTAAGGGCAAGAAGGTTATTGTCTACAAGTATAAGAGAAAATCTGGATACCATAAAAAGAATGGTCACAGACAGCTTTATACACAGGTAAAGATTGATAAGATTAATGCTTAATTAAGCATGTGGGAGTTTATATGACCACAGTACGTATCTTTGAGAACAAAACAGAAGGAACATACAGAGCATTTGAACTTTTTGGTCATGCAGGTTATGGGCGTAATGGAAAGGACATTGTTTGTTCCGCTATATCCATTCTTGCGTTTACAACAATAGAATCCATAGAGAATATTGTCGGTGATGATATTTCTGTTGATTCGGATGAAAAGAGCGGTTTGATCAGATGTACGTTTTGTAAAGAACCTTCCAAGGAAGCGATTTTACTTGTTGATTCCATGTTGCTGGGATTAAAAAAGATACGTGATGAGTACGGAAAAAAGTTTATTGATATCATATTTGAGGAGGTGTAGAGATGCTTAAGTTAAACCTTCAATTCTTCGCTCATAAAAAGGGTGTTGGCTCTACTAAGAATGGTAGAGATTCAGAAGCAAAAAGACTTGGCGCCAAAAGAGCTGACGGTCAGTTCGTAAAAGCCGGTAATATACTTTACAGACAGCGTGGTACTAAGATTCATCCCGGTGTTAACGTTGGACGTGGTGGTGATGATACATTATTTGCACTTGTTGACGGTGTTCTCAGATTTGAGAGACTTGGCCGTGACAAGAAGCAGGCTAGTGTTTATCCTGTAGAGGAAAAATAAGTTTTTTAAAGCTCCGGACTTTATGTTTGGAGCTTTTTTGTCATTTTAACATTTTGTTATTTTTTGTCGGAGGACTTTATGTTTGCAGACAGAGCAACGGTATACGTAAGAAGCGGAAAAGGAGGAGACGGACACGTTTCCTTCAGAAGAGAGAAATATGTGCCTAACGGCGGTCCTGACGGAGGAGACGGCGGTAACGGCGGAAGTGTTATTCTTGAAGTGGATGACGGACTTAACACTTTGGCTGATTTTCGTAATGTAAGAAAATATCTTGCAGGTCACGGTGAGGATGGTGGAAAGCGTAACTGCCATGGAAAGAACGGTGAAGATATTGTACTTAAGGTTCCCGAAGGTACTGTTATTAAGGACCAGGAAAGCGGAAAAGTCATTATTGACATGAGTCGTGATAACAGGCGCTTTGTCCTTCTTGAGGGTGGTAAAGGCGGAAACGGTAATCAGCACTATGCCACAAGCAGAATGCAGGCTCCAAAATACGCACAACCCGGCCAGCCGGCAAAGGAGCTTACCCTTCTTATGGAGCTAAAGGTTATTGCGGACGTTGGACTTGTTGGATTTCCCAATGTTGGAAAGAGTACTTTCCTTTCAATGGTAAGTAATGCCAAGCCACAGATAGCAAATTATCATTTTACAACCCTTAATCCACATTTGGGTGTTGTTGACCTTGACGGAGCAAAAGGCTTTGTACTGGCCGATATTCCGGGCCTTATTGAAGGCGCCAGCGAAGGTGTGGGCCTTGGTCATGAATTTTTACGGCATGTTGAAAGAACGAAGGTAATTATTCATGTTGTTGATGCTTCCGGAAGTGAAGGAAGAGATCCCATTGAGGATATATATACAATTAACAGTGAACTTGCGAAATACAACGAAGATCTGGCAAAGAGACCTCAGATAATTGCGGCAAATAAGACCGATCTTATATATGAGGACAAGGATGCTGTAATTGATAAAATCAAGAAGGAATTTGAACCCAAGGGATATAAGGTATTTCCTATAAGTGCAGCCACAAAAGAAGGCCTGTCAACCGTTTTGTATGAAGTTCGTCACATGCTGGATGAATTGGGAGATAATCCTGTTGTATTCGAGCCTGAAATTGTACTTGGCGAAGAGGTTGATTTCGATGAACCTTATACAGTTGAGTACGATGAGGATGAGAAGGAATATGTTGTTGAAGGACCGAGAATTGAAAAAATGCTCGGATATACCAATCTTGAAAGTGAGAAGGGTTTTGTTTTCTTCCAGAAATTCCTTAAGGAAAGCGGAATACTTTCAAAACTTGAAGAGATGGGAATACAGGAAGGTGATACAGTAAGAATGTACGGACTTTCCTTTGACTATTATAAATAAGAGGTAATCTAATTATGACCAGTAAACAGAGATCTTACCTTAAAGGTTTGGCAATGAATGTTGAGCCGATATTTCAGATTGGCAAATCATCATTAACACCTGAATTTTGCGAAGCAATCAGGGAAGCGTTCAATACAAAAGAACTTATTAAAATTGCTGTTTTGAAAAATTGTTTTGACGATCCTCGGGAAATAGCAGCCGCACTTGCTGACAGAACCGGTTCTGAGGTTGTTCAGGTAATCGGAAAGAAAATTGTTTTGTATAAGCCGGATAAGGATAAGCCGAAGATTCTATTACCAAGATAATATTGCAAGGACTATTTGAGGTATATTATGAGCGAGAAGAAGAAAATAGGAATACTGGGTGGAACATTTAACCCGATTCATACAGGACATCTTATTTTGGCGGAACGTGCTTATGATGAGTTTGGCCTTGATAAAGTACTGATTATTCCGACTGGAATAAGCCATTTTAAGCTTAACGACAATGTTCTTGGTAAAGATATAAGACTGGAAATGACAGCACTTGCAATTGAAGACAATGAACATTTCGAACTTTCTCTTATTGAAGTAAATCGTCCCGGAAATTCCTATACTTATGAAACTCTGGAACTTTTAAAGCGGGAAAATCCTGACAATGAGTATTATTTGATAGTAGGAGCTGACTCCTTGTTTGCTATGGAGACATGGGTAAAACCGGATATTATTTTCAGGGATGCTGTTATTCTTGCTGCAGTTCGTGATGGTGAAGGAATTGAAGAGATTAAGAGCAAAGCTGATGAATTAAAGGTAAAATTTGGGGCGGATGTTCGTATTCTGAACAGCCCGATGATTGATATTTCATCAACGGAAATCAGGGAAAGAGTAAAAAACGGAAATTCGATAAAATATCTTGTGACGGATAAAGTTGCAGATTATATTTATGATAATAACTTATATTACTAGTTTTAGGCTTGTGGTTTTCAAAGCCAATTATGCTTTAACGGTGGTTGTCGGATTATGACGATTAAAGAAATATGTGAAGATTTGCAAAAAAAATTAAAGCCCGAAAGATACAGCCATACAATTGGTGTTGCCGATACAGCTGCCTGTCTTGCAATGTGCTACGGTGAAGATGTTGGAAGGGCATATACTGCCGGTATACTTCATGACTGCGGAAAATATATGGATGGGGAAACCTCACTTAAATTCTGCCGGGAAAATGGCATTGAGACTACAGAGATTGAACGTATGAAGCCCGGGGCTTTACTGCATGCAAAAACAGGCGCATATATTGCCCAAAACCTGTACGGTGAAGAGGATGAAGAGGTTATTAAGGCTATTATAAGTCATACAACCGGTGATGTTAATATGAGCCTTCTGCAAAAGATTGTTTTTATTGCTGATTTTATTGAACCGGGTAGAAAGAACCTTCCCGGGATGGATTCTATCAGGAAGAAAGCATTTACTGATATTGACGATTGTGTTAAAGAAATATACGAATCGGTTATAGAATATATTCAAAGCGGACCGGATGCAGAATTTATGGACGAGAAAACTTTGAAAGCATATGAGTATTATAAATCGATTACACAAAGTGGTACAAATAAGGACAGATAATGGAAGATATTTTAAAACTTATAAAAGAAAAACTTGAAGAAAAAAAGGGATTTGACGTTAAGATCCTTGATATAAGGGAGTTGTCCATCATGACAGATTATTTTGTTATTACCTCGGGTAATAATATTAATCAGGTTCATGCTCTGTGTGATTTCCTGTCTGATGAACTTGCAAAAATCGGTATAGGTCATAAGGCAATTGAAGGCTATGACAGCGCAAACTGGATACTTATGGACTACGGTGATATCATTGTTCATATATTTGACAAGGACAGTCGTGAATTTTATGACCTTGAAAGAATATGGAAAGGTGGAAAATTCCTGGAAATCTAGTATAATGAATATAGTTCGTTGTTTTGCATATGGGGTATATTCATGGTTCATATTTTTATTATTAATCCAATGGCCGGTAAAAAGAATTTTGCCGACAATTTAAGAAACCAAATCTCTAAGCTTTCGGATATAGAGTATTACATATTTGATACTCGTTCTGCAGGCTATGAAGCAACTCTGATTAAGAAAATCCAGCATATTTTTGAAGATGAAAAATTGAGAATTTATTGCTGTGGTGGCTCCGGCACTATCAAAAATATCATTAATGATATTAATGATCTTGATAATGTTGAGGTCGCCTTTTTCCCATGCGGTTTAACGAATGATTTTCTTAAAACATTTAAGAAAGAAGACAGGGAAAGGTTTGAAGATATAGAGGAACTCATTAACGGGGATGTAATTGATGTTGACTATATCAGATATAACGATAAGGGTATCTGCCTGAATACATTTTCGACGGGATTTGATACAAGAGTACTTGAAAAATGGCATGAATACAGCTTTTTGAGTTCACTTGCATATGATTTGCCCTTTGTACTTGCTTTTATTGAATCTTTATTTAAAACACGTACGGTAAAATGTGAAGTTACTATAGGTGAAAAGCATTATGTAGATGATTTCTCTGAAATTTTCTTTGGAAACGGAAATATGCTTGGAGGAGTTCTTCATGTTTATGAGAATCCCAATGTTATAGACGGAAAGGGAAAATACATGCTTTTGCGTCAGGATGCAAGAAGGCTGTTTTCCATACCCCTTGCATTTAAGTTTATGAAGAGAAAGGTGAGAGAGATAGAACTGTATGCTGAATACGGAGAATCACAGACTATCTATATCAGAAGAATAGACGACGGTCCGATTATATATGATCTGGACGGGGAACTTGCAACTTTCGGTGGTACCGTTAAACTTGAAATGGTTCACAATGGATTGCATTTTGTTGTTCCGAAGGGGGTGACTGCAGCAGATGGAAAGTAAAAATGTTGGCAGATATGCCAATTTGGCATTCTATTTTTTTGGAATTATAATATGCTGGTTTGGTCTTGCGTTTAATTCGGATTTGAGTAAAACAGGAAGAGTAATGATAGCAATAGGTCTCCTTATTGTGGGTATTCTTCCGGGATTCCTTTATAAGAATGATTTGTTTGACGATTACAAGCATCAAAGGGCTTTTTTGATATCATATATACTTATGTCCATAGCTCTTTATTTTGCATGGAATTCCATAATACTGTTTTTGGTATTTATGTATTTGCAGACAATGCTCTGTCTTGTTTATCTTGACTTGAAGTTTTTGAAATTTCAAACATTGGCCAGTGATCTGTGCATCCTTTTGTTGTTTTTATATGAAACGAAATCCGGTAATGTTACCATCGATTTGTTCCATTTCTGCATTATTCTTCTTTGCTTTAACGGACTTAATTTTGTGGCAAGACAGATAATTGAGTTAATTGAGTATGAAAGACTGAAGAGTAAGGAGCAGGAGCGAAGTCTCGATGATATGCTTCGAGTTATTGAGATCAAGGTTGATGAGGCCAGAAATGCGGCCAAATCAAAATCAGATTTCCTTTCAAATATGTCCCATGAAATTCGTACACCTATTAATGCGGTTCTGGGTATGAATGAAATGATTACAAGAGAGAGCAATGATCCGCAGATTTCGGAATATTCAAGAAATATTGCCAGCTCCGGAAGCATGCTGCTTGCCCTTATTAATGATATTCTTGATTTCTCCAAGATTGAATCAGGTAAAGTTGCAATAATTCGTGTTGAATATCAGCTCAGTACCGTTGTCAATGATTTGATGAATATGATAAAGGAACGTGCAGAGAAGAAAAATCTTGGTCTTAAACTTAAGATTAACCCACAGATTCCAAACTTCCTGTATGGTGATGAGGTACGAATAAGACAGATTGTCCTCAATCTTTTGACTAATGCAGTCAAGTACACCGATTCCGGTACAATAACATTAAATGTTGATTTCGCAAACCGCGGTAACCAGTCACAGATTGATTTGATTCTTTCTGTTAAGGATACAGGTCGTGGAATTAAGAAACAGGATATCAATAAACTGTTTAATTCCTTCCAACGTTTGGAAGAATCAAGAAACAAGAATATTGAAGGTACAGGCCTTGGACTTTCAATTGTAGGCGGTTATGTCAAGCTTATGCATGGCAAAATTGATGTTATAAGTGAGTATAATCAGGGAAGTGAATTTATAGTAACCCTTCCACAGAAGGTTATTAAGCGTGATGAAATCGGTAACTTTGATTTCAAATTTAATAAGACAAGTAAAACAGAAAAGAGTAATTACAAGCCTTCGTTCCATGCACCCAAGGCTCGTATTCTTGCGGTTGATGACAATAAGATGAATCTTATCGTTGTAAGAAATCTTCTTAAAGCCACTCAGATTAAAATTGATATTGCGGGCGGTGGCCAGGAATGTATCGATATGGTTAAGAATAATATCTATGATATCATTTTGCTTGACCAGATGATGCCTGAAATGGATGGTACCGAATGTCTCAATATCTTAAGAAGTGAGAAGTTGTGTGAAAACACGCCTATTATTGTTCTTACTGCAAATGCGCTTTCCGGAGCAAGGGACTCATTTATTAAGCAGGGCTTTGATGATTATCTTTCAAAACCTATTGTTCCCCTTGAACTTGAGAACATGCTTCGACACTGGATGCCCAAGGGGCTTATTGAAGATTAATTTTGATTCGTTTTTGCTTTGATTATTCTATTAAATAATTAAATATATTTATTTGCCAGAGGTTTATGATGAGAAAATTAGAGGATGAAGAATTAAATAAGTTACGTGAAAAACTTATTGATATGACTTATGAGAACAAATTTAATTCCTTTATCGGTATGGAATGGGTTGAATTGAATCAGAACTACGGCAAATCAAGAATTAAGTTTGGAACAAATGTGTTGAACCCCTACGGAATACCTCACGGAGGTGTTCTTCTTGCGCTTGCTGATGCAACCGCCGGAACCTGTGCATGTATGGGCGGTTATTATGTTACTACCGTATCGCAGAATTTGAATTTTTTACTTGCTGCAAAAGATACGGAATATATTTATTGCGAATGTATGAAACTGAAAACCGGTAAAAATATATCTGTATTTGATATTAGAATTACGGATGATGCCGGAAACCTTCTTGACAGTGGTGAATTCAGTTTTTTTAACAGTAAAATATTAATTAAATTAGGAGAATGATATGGCAAAGAGAAAAACAGAATATGTAATGCTTTTTAACGCCAATCCGGCTGATGTGAATACTATTGTTGTTAATTGGCTCAGGGCAAACGGTTTTACCTTGATGGAAAAATACAATACAAAATTTTATCGTAAAGGTGACGGTTTTTTTACGGCATATAAATGCTTTGAATATCAAATAATGGGAAATGAACTAAAAATTTGGGGCTACCTTAAATCTCCCAAGAAACCATTCCCGTTGGACAACGGATACAGAGGCTCCTTTGATACAGTTCCTTATGCCAATTCAATTCAGGAATTGATGCAGACTGTTAACGGATTAAGTAATACCAATGTAAATACGCTCAAAAATCCCGAGGAAGGTGTTCAGAGCGGTATCAGTCAGGTTTCTGTGAATCAGGAATATATAAATAAATCTATGGAAAGTTTTGCGGAAGATATGGATTCTAAGATGGGTAAGCTTTCCAATGTTGCACTTGGAATTAGTATATTCAGTCTTGTTTTAAGTTTTTTTGGTGTACTTATAGGAATAATTTTTATAGGCTACGGATATTATCTTGGTATTTCAACACTTAAATCTTCAAGTAAAACAAAGTCGGTTTTATCGTTGGTTTTATTGTCTTTGTCACTTGTGATTATTGTTTTTGAAATTATTGCTACATATATGTAATTAATCTTCCCTTAATTTTATTGCCTTGGCTGCTTTACGCTTATGTTCATCCTTCATGGCGGCATAATGCTTACGGGTAGTATTGACGTCTTTATGGCCCAGTACGTCAGCTACAAGGTATATATCACCGGTTTCCTGATACAGATTTGTACCAAATGTACTCCTCAGCTTATGAGGAGTAATTTTTTTCATGTTTGTAAGGTTTGATGCATATTTTTTTACAAGTATTTCAACGGCTCTTACACCGATTCTTTTATTTTGCATGGAAAGGAAAAAGGCTTCTTCACTGCCGGACATTGGCATAATCATTTTTCGTTCGTCATAGTAATCGGTTAAGGCCTTGCGTACTTCGTCACCAAAATAGACAACATCCTCATTTCCACCTTTACGCCGTACTTTAATTCTTGAATTATCCAAATCAATATCCTTTATATCAATTCCCACACATTCACTTACTCTTATTCCGGTACCTAGAAGAAGTGTAAGAATTGCCATGTCCCTGACAACTGTTTTGCTGTGGTAATCCATTTGCTTTTTTGTAAGATTCGTTCCTGCTTCAACCTGATCAAGGAGAGTAGCTACTTCATCCGGTTCAAGTCGTACTATTTCTTTTTCATGTAATTTGGGCATGGGAACAAGTGCCGGGGCATTTGTCTCAATCAGTTCATTTTTGAAAAAATAGTTATAGAAGGAGCGAAGAGAAGCTAGTTTCCTGCTTTTTCCTCTTTCATCATTTAAAACATCGTTTTCATTATCGTTCTGATAGAGGGAAAGATATTCCATGTATTCTTCAACGTCTTCTCTGGAAACCTTATCAAGAACTGACATGGGTATATCGGGAATGTCAAATTTGGCCACATAGGAATTATTCTTGTGAAGAAATTCAAAAAAAACACGCAGATCATAAGCATAAGCTATTTTGGTTCTTGAGGCGATAGTGTCGTTCATTCCTCTAAAATAGATTTTGCAAAAAGATGGGAGGGTACTCATCAGCTCTCTTAACTTAATAACATTCTGTTTATTTACTTCATCATGATAATTGGTATTATTTTCCATTGCTTTACCTACTTTTTAATTACAATAGACTAATGTCTTTACACTAACAGTATCGATAAATCAATAGTGAGCCATATCGGTATTTTCATCACTGTTTGCAGCTGTACTCCAGCCTTTTATGCCGGAGTCTTTTATTGCGGTAAACATTCTGTTTTTTACACCGGGATTTTCTCTGTTGAACTGTTGCATTAACTGATGAGCATATTCACGCTTTGTGTTCTTGTCTGCAGGGCAGGGGCTTTTTACAACAGGTATGTCATAACGTCTTACAAAGCCTACAACGTCTGCTTCGTGCATATATATCAGAGGACGAATGATAGTTACCCCTGATCTGTCAAGATAAGTTACAGGACTGAAGGTGTGAAAACGTCCTTCGTACATGAGACTTAATAGCATTGTTTCAACAACATCGTCCTTATGATGGGCATAGGCTACTTTGTTGCAGCCCATTTCCTTTATGGCTTCGTTAAGGGAGCCTTTTCTCATCTTTGAACATAGAGAGCAGGGATTGGCCTCCTTACGTTCGTCAAAGACAATTTGGGCAATATCTGTTCGTTCAATTCTGTATTCAATGTCAAGCTCTTTGCATATTTCCTCGACTTTTTCAAGATTCATGTTTTGAAATCCAAGATCCACGGTTATTGCTTTTAGGGTGAATTTCTTTGGATAAAATCTTCTGAGAGAGGAGAGTGCATATAGGAGAGTAAGGCTGTCTTTTCCTCCGGAAATTCCCACTGCGATGCAATCGCCTTCTTCAATCATGTTATAATCGTCAACAGCCCTTCTTACGAGGCTTAAAACCTGTTGTAATTTCATATTTATCCTTTCAACATGCGAAATGTTTTTAACGAAAAGTTTATCTGCCTGAATTATTGCATATATTAGCAAAAAGTACAATATTTTTTCTCTTTGTGGTATACTTTTTAAAGAGTATGTGAACTTGCCTTAAGAAGAAGGATGTTTATATGGAAAATAATAAAAATGAGAACAATCAATTATATAAATCCAGGTATTTTAAGTGGGGTCTTACTGTATTTCTTGTAATCATATGCAGTGTATTTACCTTATATATAATTTATAACGGCAAATCATTCTGGGGAACTGTTTCCAAGTTTTTCGGTTTAATAATGCCGATTATTGATGGACTTATTGTTGCTTATTTGCTTACACCTTTAGTGAATTTTCAGGAAAACAAGCTTTACTTAAAATTCATGAAGAAAAGGAATATTGCTGTTACAGCAAGAAGGAAGAAAGGAATTAGGGCACTTTCCATTATAGTTTCCCTTATATTCGTATTCCTGCTTATATACGTCTTTATCAAGAGTGTTGTTCCGCAGTTAATAGACAGTATTCAGAAGATTATTTCACAGATGCCAACATATGCTGATAATCTTATTGCCTTTGCAAACAAGATTTTAGCCAATTTTGACTGGGTTGAAGAAAATGATATTGTTACCCTTATAGATAAGTATTATGAGAATATAATGTCTGTTTTAACTGAAGATGTACTTCCAAGCGTAAATGACATGAAGGGATGGATTCTTGGTTTATACAGCAGCCTTTCATCTGTATTTGGAGCACTTTGGGATCTGTTTATCGGCTTTTTCATTGCTGTTTATTTGCTTTCAAGCAAGGAAACCTTCAAAGGACAGGCAAAGAAACTTATTTATTCTTTATTCAAAAGAGAACGGGCCAATCTTATTATTGCAGATGTAAGATATGTGGATAAAACCTTTGGAGCATTTATCGTAGGAAAGCTTATTGATTCCATTATTATGGGACTTTTGTGCTTCATTGTTATAACTTTATTTGGTATAGAATATCCAATATTAATTTCTGTTATTGTTGGTGTTACCAATATTATTCCTTTTTTTGGACCGTTTTTGGGTGCAATTCCAAGTGCGATTTTGTTGCTGTTGATAAATCCTGCACACGCCTTGTCATTCCTTATAATTATTCTTGTTTTACAGCAAATTGACGGAAATATTCTTGGGCCGCTTATTCTTGGCAATTCAACCGGATTATCAGGTTTCTGGGTTATATTTGCAATTACACTTTTTGGCGGTTTATGGGGAGTTCCGGGAATGTTCCTGGGAGTACCTACCTTTGCATGCATCTATGCATGGATTCGTCGCAGAATGCGAATGAGCCTTTCACAAAAGAATTATGTATATGATACAGACCAATATATTGATTTAAAATTTATATCTGACGATGATGAATTTATCATGAACGATCATCCGGAAGAACTGCTTGATCAATCTGATACGGAATATGTTCAATTTATTGACAGTAAAGATCCTGTCAGTGTTAATAAGAAGGCCAGAATAAAGAAAGTATTCAATAAAATATTTGGCGCGTTTAATTCGTCCGATAAGGAAAATGAATCTGAAGAAGAAGCTAAGGAAATAAATAAATAATGAAAACAACGAAAAATAGCAAAATGCCTTAAATACGGGCTTTTCTGCTAATAACTATTCGTTAAACTCGTCTTTTGCGAATAGTTACATGGCGCTTTTCCACTACCATATCGTATAAAAAAGGAGTAATTTTTATAATGTCCAAGAAGGATCCAAACAAGAAAAAAAGAAAAAAAGTTTATGAAGAAATGTCCAGGGAAAGATTTTTATTGCAAAGAAAGAAAATGTATCTGCCCAATATGTGTTATTTTCTGGTAACATTGTTGTTATTTATTATATTAATGATTTGGGACGGACCGGCTGTTATATTTGATGAAACCTCGTCTAAGTTTTCTTACCTGCTTATAGCTGTTATTGCTGTGCCGCTTGTTTCCCTTGCAGTTGTTCAGTGGTCCAATAAGACACTACATCTCCTGCTTACAATTTCATTACACACACTTACAATCATTCCTTTGATATATGGTTTCTTTATTAAGTACGATGATATGAAGGTCTGCAGTTCATATCATATGCTTGTAATATATTTTATGTTTTTTATTGTATATATTACTATGACAACGGTATTTAATAAGATCAGGAAAAATTATCTTAATTCTGAAGAGTCCATGTAATTGGTGTTTATGAATGTGTATTTATTAAAAAAATGATATATATTGATATAAAAATCCCTGCTACATGCTTATGCTTATGTGGCAGGGATTCTTTGTGTGTCTTTATATGAAAATCATTGAGGATCTTCCGAATAATAAGGAATTATAATATTATTTCCGGATTTAATCTTATCCGGGTCTATGCTGTTTATACGTGCCACTTCTTTGATGTATTCTGCTTTTGATGCATAATGTTCATCAGCATATTCTTCTGCAAAGTTTGTTAATGTTTGACCTGATTTGATTGTTACGCTCTTATAATATTTCTTTTCTGTGTCAATTGTCTTGGCTTTTGAGTTAATACCAAAGGCCACAATTGCTATTGTTACAGAAAGAATAAATAATATGGCAGGAATACCAAGCTTTCTGAAAATAAGTTGTTTCTGTCTAGGTGTTAATCTCTTTCTATTTTTAGATGTTTTAAATGTCTTTTTCATAATTATCCTCCAAACCGCAAGCGAACAACTGTTCTACATATAATATATCGAACATTTTTTCGGTTGTCAAGCAAAAATCGAACATTTTTTCGGAACAAATTTTCGATTTTGTGTTTTCAAATCATATTTTGTATGTTAGAATAAATACGAATAGAAGTTCGATTAATACTTTGTTTGATTGAAAGGAGCATATTAATGAACGGTAAGATCAGTAAAAAACAACAGGAAATTCTTGAATATATAAAGGATGAGATATTAAAGCGCGGTTATCCGCCTGCTGTTCGAGAGATTTGTAATGCTGTTGGATTAAGTTCCACATCTTCTGTTCATGCTCATCTTGAGACACTTGAAAAGAATGGATATATAAGAAGAGACCCGACAAAGCCCCGTGCAATTGAGATTTGTGATGACAGCTTTCAGATGGTTCGTACAGAGATGGTTTCGCTTCCTGTTGTGGGTCGTGTTGCAGCCGGCTCTCCTATTCTTGCCCAGGAGAATATCGAACAGTATTTCCCTGTACCGGCAGAGATGGTTCCCTATGGTGAACCCAGCTTTGTATTAAAGGTTAAAGGCGATTCCATGATTAATGTGGGTATTTATTCCGGTGACCAGATTTTTGTTCAGAGCTGTAATACCGCAAGAAACGGTGATACTGTTGTTGCACTTATTGATGATTCCGCTACAGTAAAGACCTTCTACAAGGAGGATAATCATATTAGACTTCAGCCTGAGAATGATACAATGGATCCCATAATTGTTGATGACTGCCAGATTCTTGGAAAGGTTTTCGGTGTCTTTAGACTTTATAAATAAGATTTGAATATATTTTGATTTATATTATTGATATGGATTAATAAAAAAAGCGTGGTTTTTTTGGTAAGCCACGCTTTTACTATATAACATTATAATAATTTGTTAATTCATATTTTTTATCTTCTTGCAAGCTCTTCGCAAATTTCTTCCCAGGTAACATCTTTTTCTGCCATAAGAACCATACAATGATACAGGAAATCACTTATTTCATACTTGATTTCATTGGGGTTGGGGTTTTTGGCTGCAATAACAATTTCTGTTGCTTCCTCTCCCAGCTTCTTAAGTATCTTATCTATTCCCTTATCGAACAGATAGTTTGTGTAAGAACCTTCCTTTGGATGTATCTTTCTGTCTTTAATAACATCAAATACTTCTTCAAATACCTTTATCGGATTATGTTCTTCTCTTCCCTCTTTTTCATAGAGAGTATTGAAGAAACAGGTTTTATTTCCTGTATGGCATGCAGCACCTACCTGATTTACTTTACAAAGGATTGTGTCATTGTCGCAATCGAGTAACATCGACTGAAGATATTGGTAATGTCCTGAGGTTTCTCCCTTTACCCATAATTCATTTCTTGAACGGGAAAAATATGTCATGGTTCCTGTTTCCAGTGTTTTGAGGTAAGCTTCTTCGTTCATATAAGCAACCATCAAAACTTCATCTGTATTAACATCCTGTGTAACTACAACAACCAGTCCGTCAGAATTCTTTTTTAACTCAGACCAGGGAACTTTAACTGTTTTCTGAGTGGTTTCGATACCGTTTTCGGATAAAATGGATTTTAAGTTTTTGATATTGCTTACATTATCGCTGATAACGTCTCCGCTTATGCCCACGATATTTTCATATGAAAACATCTCCAGAAGCTTCTCAAGGCTTATTTCCGGTAAAAGAACTATATAAGGCAGCTTACACATCTCTGTAGCCTGAATAATTTCTTTATGATACATAAAAAGTACTGCACCGGCATATTTTTCTATGTTTTCAACCTGAGCATTAAGCTCTGATGAATCCTTTACGGAAACTATTATTTTATCTTTGCCGAATTTAGAAGATACCTCCTCAAGGATGGCTATATTCCCTTCCTTTGAGAAGTTTAGTGTTGCTCTTGCACAGCCTGCGTATAAAAGCTTTTTAATGTCTTCCATACGTTTAATGTTTCCGGCACCATATACGGGAATATTTACTGCATTACATATTTCCTTGATACAGTCAATAGCTTTGTCATGAGCCTCATCTTCGTTTGGTGATAAATCGAAAACGAAAATTGCATCAGAATCATTTGAAGCATAGTATTTTGCAAGATTAACAGGATCTGCATCTATAAGCGTATAATCACCAATACCTTTTACGGCTGTCTGATTATACAAATATATGCAGGGTATCATTTTTTTGACATTCATTATTATATAACTCCTTTAGTGCTGGCAACGCCTTCAATTCTTGGGTCAATTGATGTAGCCATATCAAGTGATTTTGCAAATGCTTTAAATATGGCTTCAATCATGTGGTGAGCATTGACACCGCTAAGCATTTTAACATGAATATTCATCATTGCGCTATAGCTGACTGCATAAAAGAACTCACGTACCATATCGGTTTCCATTTCACCGCATTTTTCAACCTGAAAATCACACTCGAAATTCAGATATGGTCTTCCGCCCAGATCAATGGAAACAAGAGCAAGAGCATCATCCATCGGAAGTATAAAATAACCGAATCGTTTGATTCCTTTTTTATCTCCTACGGCTTCTTTAATGGCCTGTCCCAAAACTATACCGCAGTCTTCAATTGAGTGATGACCGTCAACATTCAAATCACCGTCAATTTTAACGTTAAGATCAAAGAGACCGTGCTTTGCAAATCCTTCAAGCATGTGATCGAAAAAACCTATTCCTGTGTTAATTTCGGATTTGCCGATTCCATCCAGATCAATATCAACTTTAATCTTTGTTTCAGATGTGTTTCTTTCTACTAAAGCTTTTCTCATGTTTCCTCCATGGTGACCATATGGGTCAACTGTTTATTCAAATCTTACTTTAATTGAATTTGCGTGTGCTGTCAAACATTCTTCCGTTGCAAAATACTCTATTTTTTCGTGTACAGCTTTTAAGCCTTCTTCAGAGTAGCTTATAATGCTTGTTTTCTTTGTAAAATCATCCACATTAAGGGGTGAGAAGAATTTTGCTGTTCCGTTTGTAGGTAAAATGTGGTTAGGACCTGCAAAATAGTCACCCAGAGGCTCTGATGAGAATGGACCTACAAATATTGCACCGGCATTTTTTACCTTTGTCATGAGGCGGACACTGTCCTTTGCGATTATTTCAACGTGTTCGCTTGCAATATCATTTGCCGCATCAATAACCTCATCCATGGTATCTGCAACCAGAATGTATCCGTAATTGTCAAGGGATTTTTCGATAATTTCCTTTCTGCTTAAAACAGCTGTGAATTTATCTACTTCTTCGCTTACTTTCTTGGCAAATTCTTCATTTGTTGTTAGAAGAATTGCACTAGCCAGTTCATCATGTTCGGCTTGGGAAAGCAAATCTGCGGCTACAAAACGTGGATTTGCGGTTTCATCAGCTATAACAAGGATTTCGCTGGGGCCTGCAATTGAGTCTATACCAACCTGACCGAAAACAGCTTTTTTTGCCAAAGCAACAAAGATATTCCCGGGACCAGTTATTTTATCAACTTTTTTAATTGATTCCGTACCGAAAGCAAATGCGGCAACAGCCTGTGCACCACCGACTTTATAGATTTCATCTGCACCTGCTATATCTGCAGCCACAAGAGTTACAGGATGTACTCTTCCGCCAACTGCAGGTGTTGCCAATGCAATACGTTCAACTCCGGCTACCTTTGCGGGGATTATGTTCATTAAAACACTGCTTGGGTAATATGCCTTTCCTCCCGGCGCATAACATCCCACTGAAGCAATAGGTGTTATTTTTTGACCAAGTATCGAACCGTCTTCTTTGGTAAAGAACCAGCTGTCACGTAATTGTTTACGGTGAAATACTCTGATGTTTTCAGCAGCTTCCTTAAGGATATCAACAAGCTTGGGATCGATTTCCTTATAAGCGTTATCGATTTCCTCACGAGTAACTTTGACATTAGAAGAATTTATATCCCACTTGTCGAACTTGCTTGTAAGCTCAAAAACTGCCGAATCACCTTTAGCCTTAACCTCTGAAATGATATTTGCCACAGTTTCTTCATATTGTGTATATTGGCTTGGACTTCTTTTAAGAAGGTCACTTAATATGTTTTCTTTTGTTTCATTTGTTAATTTTAGTATTCTCATATATGTCTCCGATTATTTTTCTTCCAATTTGTTTTTTAACTGTCTAATGAGAGAACGTATTCTGTCGCCCTGCATCTGCATGCTGACCTGATTAACAATCATTCTTGCGGAAAGGTCGCAGATTTCTTCCAGAACCTCAAGGCCGTTTTCACGAAGAGTAGAGCCTGTTTCAACAATATCCACGATAACATCTCCAAGTTTTACAATGGGGCCAAGTTCAACAGAACCGTTCAGCTTAATGATATCAACTGTCTGATGTTTCCTGTTATAGAAATAATCTTTTGCAATCACAGGATATTTTGAACAAACACGAATCATTTCATGATGCTTTAAAAGTTCCTTGGCTTCCTTGGGACCACAGACACACATTCTGCATTTTCCGAATCCAAGATCAAGTACCTCATAAACTCTCCTGCCTTCTTCCATGATTGTATCCTTGCCTACAACACCGATATCGGCAGCACCGTATTCTACATAAGTGGGAACATCGGGGCCCTTTGCAAGGAAGAACTTGAGTTTCAGCTCTTCATTGACAAAAATAAGCTTTCTTGTATCCTTATCTTTCATCTCTTCGCAGGTTATGCCAATACTTTCGAGAAGTTCAAGAGTTTTGTTGGCCAATCTTCCTTTGCCAAGAGCAAATGTCAGATATTCACTGTCTTCGCTGTTGGTTTCCTGTTTTGAAAGAGCGCTTAAAAGGTTATCGGTCATAACAACAAATCCGATTGCGGGAGCATCTTTACCAAACTGCCCAAGAAGATTGTTGTAACGTCCGCCCTTAACAATTGCTTCTCCGTTCCCCAAAGCGTATCCGTTGAAGATAATACCGGTATAATACTGGTATTTGCTAAGCATTGTCATATCAAAGAAAACATATTCGCTCAAGCCTGCTTCTTTAAGTGATGAATATACAGAACATAAGCCATCCAATGCTTTTTTGCTTCGCTTGTTTTCTACAAGGGAATAAGCTTCCTTCAACATATCTTCGCTTCCAACAAGGTCATTAACAGCCATAATTCTGTCAATTATCTCTGCAGAGAAGTCATTTTCCTTCATATAATCAAGAGCTGCAAAGAAATTCTTGTTTGAAATGAATTTGCGAAGAATCATTTCCGATTCATTGTCTATCTCACATTCTTCACAAAGCCCTTTAAAGAACTCCGCATTTCCGATACTTAGTTTAAAATTTCTAAGTCCTGAGGACTTAAGGGTATCGGCAGCCAGTCTTATAATTTCAAAATCAGAAGCGACACCGTCTTCACCGATAAGTTCAATACCCATCTGGGTTGTTTCTTTAAGTTTGCCCTGAAGATCGGCTGCATTTATAAAGGTGTTTCCTTTATATGTAAGACGAAGTGTTTTGGCATCTTCAAGAAAATACTTTGCGGCACACCTTGCGATGCTTGGAGTGAAATCACTTCTAAGTACCATTGTCTGACCGTCGTTGTCACTGAATTTGTATAATCCTCTCGTATCGGTTGTACCAATGTTGCCACTGAATAAATCAAAGTATTCAAAGCTTGGTGTCTGTATGTCTTCGTAACCGTTATCGATAAAAATCTCATGGATTTTGTTTTCCAGTTCAAGTTTACGGGAATAATCTTTTCCGTATATGTCTCTTACCCCGTCAGGGGTATGTAATAATTGCTTCATAAAATCTCCTTAATTCAACGCGCTTTAGCGTGGTAACGTGTTAGCAAGGTAGCATGCTACTTTAGTGTAGTATATAGTAACCTATTAATTATGTCAACATTAATATTTAAAAAAAATTTAATCTTTCGGCATGAGCAAATCTTTATTGATATATTCCAAATATGGTATGAATACCGGTTTAATATTTTCAATGAAAAAATCCGGATTCAATTCCTCTTTTTTAAAGCTTTTTCGTCCTCCGTTTTTGGCTCTTTCCCAGAAAACCATCAGATCATCCAGGCGAAGGTAATAGTACTCCTCTGTTCTCTTGAAATAAATAAGGAAAAATGCAATACCACCCTGCCTTTGGAATTCTTTCATAAATTCCACCTGGTGTTCATGAATGTTTTGCAATGAAAATGATTCGCTGTTACATTCCTTGGCGTCAAAACATACAGGAAGCCCCTGAGCGGCACCAATGTAATCAACGGTACTCTTTTTCTCAAAATAAGCCAAAGTAATCTGCTTTGTTTTGGGGTCCATGTTAATAGGTGTTATGGGCGTCGGTATTTTTTGAACAAGAGCAAGATGATTTGACGCATATTTTTCATTTGTCAGGTTAATGAGTTCTTCAAGAAATGATCCTCGCAGACCTCTGGATTTCCATGTTGGCATGTTTTTTACCTTATAAATTTTCGGTTATATTTGTTTTACTGGTTATTTCTGTTTCAGAAAGATTCAGGGAACATGAATCTGCAGGAAAAATAACCTTGTAGGCGTGAAGTAGATAATGGGGTATATCATCTGTTATCTGTTCGGTTTTGTTACAATACTTCCTGTCATTAATCAGCGGATGACCAATGGAGGCCATATGGGCTCTTATTTGGTGGCTTTTACCCGTTACCAGTTCCACTTCGATAAAAGATGCATCAATATTGCTCTTCATTAATTTGATGCCTTTAAGAGGCTTATAGCGCGTAATCACCTTGGAATACTTTCCTTTATCATTCTCTGACAACTTAAGATATTCATTTTCCGTAATAATATAGGCTTTATTTTTGGTGGGATCTTTATAATGATATCCTATAAGTGTTCCTTCCTCGGAAACCGTACCAAAAACAAGTGCTTGATAATACTTTTTTACGGAACGTTCTTTAATCATATCTGATAAAGATGACGCGCCTTTCACTGTTTTTGCACATAAAACAAGTCCTGTGGTGTTGCGGTCAAGCCTGTTTTGAACGGAAGGCTTATAAAAACTCAAATCCTTTTGTTCTATTTTACCTTCATTTAACAGATATCCTATCAGCCATTCATTCAGTGACACATCACTGTCGTATGCTTTTTGGCTAAGAATTCCAAAGGACTTATCCAATATAATTATATTGTCATCTTCATAGACCACTTTGATTCCATGGAGGTTATTATAGGCATAAACATATTCTTCGTTATCCGAAGATTTTGGCAAAACAGAAAACTTTTGGAAGGTTTCGTCACTGAACCATATCTTTAAAACGTCATTTTCTTTTAATATTTCGTTGCCTTCAAGCTTATGACCGTTTAAGTCAATATTCTTTTTTCGCATCATTTTGTACAGAAAGCTTTTTGAGGCACCCGGTAGTATTCTTCCAAGATACTTATCTGCCCTTTGACCGCTTTCGCTTTTACCGATAATAAATTCTTTCATGATTTACAGTGAAATGCTGCAGATTAATTTGTACAGCTGTTCGTTGGTTCCTTTTATTGTTTCCGAATCATTTATTTCTTTTAATCTTCTGACATAAGCGTCTTCATCTGAAAAAACCTTTATCATAATATCCTTTATTCCATCCAGCTTCATATGTTTTTCCAGATGCTCGTTAAACTTTTTATTATCAAACTTCCCTGATTTGGATAGACATATAAGTGAATTAGAAAGGATTATCATATGCTCAAAATAAAAATTCACATCATAACTGGTAAGGTATATGTTATATAAACCTGTTGTTTCACCAATATTTTCATTTATTTTATCACGTAAAGCAGGTTCGGCTGTCTTAACCTTCATTTTCATGATAAATGACACAAGGCTTCTGCTGGCGGGCAACATTCCCAGTATGGCTACTACCGTAAGCAGGTTTTTGTTGCTGCCGGTTGTTACATAGCCTGTTATATATAATCCAATGGGAAGAATAAAAAGAATAAAGGTGATTATACCGGTCTTTTTCTTATCATAAGAAGCGTATTCATAATCTCCTTTATTGTATTTGTTTAATAAATTGTCAAATATTTTCATAAAACCAGTTCCTTTTTATATTTAGTGATAAATGCACATAAGCAAATCTGTCGGAATTGCTCTTGAGGCAATTCTCCAGGCGTTCATTGGTATTCCGTAAACAGAGATACTCTTTCGTTTTATACTGTCATTAATGGCCTTTTTTACAACATTTTTGGCGCTTGCCATGGCAATTTTTTTCCATGCCGGTGATTCCTGATTCACCTGTGCGATATCAAAAAATTCAGTATCAACAGGTCCCGGACAAACACTTGTTACATATATGTGTCTGCAGGACAGTTCCCTGTTAAGGGCTCTGTTAAAACTTTCCGCAAATGCTTTTGTGGCGGCATATATAACAAAATCAGGCTGTGGCGCAAATGATGCTGCGCTGGCAAGATTTATAATTCTGGAATTTTGTTTCATATAGGGAAGGCACACATAAGTGAGCTTTACCATTGCCTTACAGTTAACGTCAACCATCTCAAGTTGGCGTTCTATATTAAGCTCGGTAAATCTTCCTATAAGACCGAAACCTGCACAGTTAACCAGAATTCTTACAATGCAGTCCTCTGATTTTAATTTGTATGAAAGCTTTGCAATACTTGTGCTGTCGGTCAAATCATAAGCAAGTAATGCACAATTATGTTCCAATTGAGAGGAAAGATCTTCAAGTCGTTCTTTTCGTCTTGCAATAAGCCAGAATTCATCAATGTTTTCGGGACAGACTTTGTCCAATTGTCTTGCAAATTCACGACCCATTCCTGATGAAGCACCGGTAACGATAATTACATTTTTGCTCATTTCTTATTTCCCTTCTTTGTTTTATTGGCTGTTACTTTGGGATTTTTGCTGCTACTGCTGTCTTTAACCTTGCTCTTGCCTTTAATGTTACGTGGCGGAATCAGACAGTTCCGATCGAAACCTATCAAATCCTCTCTGTGACATTTTAGAAGGGCTTCTTTGACAAGGTCATAGTTTTCGGGAAGTCTGTATTGTATAAGAGCGCGTTGCATCGCTTTTTCGTGCTGATTCCTGCATACATATATCTTTTCACCATTTAAGGGATTGACACCGGTATAATACATAACCGTGCTTATTGTTGAGGGTGTCGGATAGAAATCCTGTACCTGTTGAGGCATATAGCCTATATCTCTTATATATTCAGCAAGCTTTATGGCATCCTTAAGTTCTGTTCCCGGGTGTGAACTCATCAGATATGGAACAACAAACTGATTTTCACCGGATTTTGAACTTAAAGAATTGTATTTATTCAAAAACTGTTCGTATATTCTGTTTGAAGGTTTTCCCATGGCCGAAAGGACATTGTCACATATATGCTCGGGAGCGACACGAAGCTGACCGCTTACATGATATTTTAACATCTCCTTAAAAAATGTGTCGTCTTTGTCCAGCATCAGATAATCAAATCGAATTCCAGAACGAATAAATACTTTCTTTACTTTGGGCAGCTTACGCAATTTACGAAGCAGAGCAACATAGTCGCTGTGGTCCACCTTAAGGTTGGGACAGGGCTTGGGAGTTAGACACTGTCTTTCGGGACATACACCGAATTCTTTTTGTTTATCACAGGAAGGTGCCCTGAAATTGGCTGTAGGTCCTCCTACATCATGGATATAACCTTTAAAATCAGGCAGCTCTGTCATATGAATTGCTTCTTCAATAAGTGATTCATGGCTTCTTACCTGTACAGTCCTGCCCTGATGAAAGGTTAAAGCACAGAAATTGCACCCGCCGAAACAGCCTCGACAGCTTGTGAGGGAAAACTTAATTTCTGAAATAGCAGGTACACCGCCCTCTTTCTTATAGGAGGGATGAAAATCTCCCTTATAGGGAAGCGCATAGACATCATCCATTTCCATTGTTGTCAAAGGCGGCTGTGGAGGATTTTGTACTACAAATACACTGTGAGGGTATTCTTCCACAAGAACCTTGGCAGTATGTGCATCGGTATTTTTGTATTGAATCTTAAAACTGTCGGCGTAAAGGAGCTTGTTGCTTTGGCAGCTTTCGAAGTCCGGAAGACTAATATAATCCGAAAGTGAATCAAGTGCTCTTGCTTTATATACGGTTCCTTTAATAAATGTCAGATCCTTTATTTCAAGTCCGGAATTCAGGGAATCGGCAACTTCGACAATAGCCTTCTCTCCCATACCGTATATTAACAAATCGGCTCCACTGTCAAGCAGTACAGAACGTTTATAACTGTCGGACCAGTAATCATAATGAGCCAGTCTTCGAAGAGACGCTTCTATACCACCTATTATTATTGGTTTATTCTTATATGTTTTTCTAATGAGATTGGAATATACGGTGGTTGCTCTGTCGGGACGTTTGCCTGTCAGGCCTCCCGGAGTATAAGCATCTGTTTTTCGATGCTTTTTCCCTACGGTGTAATGATTTACCATTGAATCCATATTTCCGGAAGAAACAAGGAAACCAAGGCGTGGTTCACCGAGAGCATTGATACTTGAGTCATCCTTCCAGTCCGGTTGAGAAATAATACCTACTGTATATCCTCTTGATTCCAGAACACGACTGATAATTGCGGGTCCGAAGCTGGAGTGATCAACATATGCATCTCCGATTATATATACAAAATCAAGCCGGTCAATGCCACGTTTTTTCATATCATCTTTTGATATGGGTAAATAATCCTTCATTTTAACTCCGTATACACACTAAAATGCGGCTTTCTTAATAATTTCTATCACTTCTTCACTAAGTTCCCGATATTCTCCACGGGAAAGGTTCATTTTGGAAAGAGATAAGGGTCCAAAGGATATTCTTTCCAAATATATTACTTTATTTCCAAGACTTTCAAACATTCTTTTTACCTGATGGAATTTTCCTTCCGTTATGGTCAGATATACCTGGTTTGGCTTAATTATTTCTGCTTTTGCCGGAAGGGTAAGATTTTTTTCGCCTATATCAATACCCTTTTCCAAAATTTTGATATCATCAGCACTTACAGTGTGCTGCAATATACAATTATATGTTTTTGGAACATGTTTTCCGGGGCTTAAAAGCCTGTGGGCCAACTCTCCGTCATTTGTAAGAAGAAGGAGTCCTTCCGTATCTTTATCCAGTCTTCCTACAGGGGAAATACCCTTCCTTAAATTGGAAGGCAGTATATCCAATACTGTTTCACAGGTTTTATCCTCTGTTGCGGTTAATATCCCTGCAGGCTTATTTAACACATAATATCTAAAGGGTTTATAAAGCAGTTTCTGTCCCTTATATTCAACAGTGTCGGAATCATCCACATGTAAGCCGTAATCATTGATTACATTCCCGTTAACACGGATGCATTTCTTCTTTATTTGTTCTTTTGCTTCTTTTCTTGTTATATGGAGACATTCCTCAACATATTTATCTATTCTTATGGACATTGCTTGTCTTTCCTGTTGTTTTTCTTTTTACGTTTCCTTTTTTTGATTTTATAGTTAACAATTAATGCTGCAGAGAATGAAGTAATAGCAATAAACAGTATAATCAGAAGGGAAATTAGTATACCACTGATTGAATTGTCTTTGGTTGCGACATTTTCACCGGATTCAATGACAATTTCTTCATATGTCTCAAACTCATTAGCTGAATCAAAGCTTTCGGATTCTTCTTCCGGTATCTCAATTACAGCCTGAGGAAGCATTACTGTATTTGAAACAGTTGAAATATCATACATATTCATTGTTTGAACACAAAGATTCAGAGGACCTTTTTCGCTCAGATTAACGTTGAAGGTTTGCTTTGTAACTGAACGGTCTTCCCATGGAAATAATTCACTCCAGGAAAATCCACCATCTACAGAATAGGAATAATACTGAACATAGGTGTCGGTGTCTTCGCTTTCAATTGAACAGGTGGCGGTTAAGTCTGTGTTTTCCAATATACTAAGATTACAATAGTCGGGTCCGGTAAGATCCGGCTGCACCTGAGAAGCAGGAACAGGGATATCTTCTCTGATGTAGTTTGAATAATCAATACCTAAAGAGTCTGAATGCAGACAATAATATTTGGCAACACAGTCTGCATCTTTGATCCCAAAATTTCTGTAGGCTTCAGTATTCCAAAAAGCACTGTCCCGTTCTTCATCCAGGTGGCAATGTTCTATTATTACTGCGGGGATATTGTATTCCAGACTATACTTCAGTATACCATAATATTCTCCGCCCTTTTTGTCCTGCTTGCACTTTATTCCACGGTCAAACAGTCCCATTGATGTTAATTCTTCCATTTCTATTCTGGCAAATGACATTCCGTAGGAATAGTTGGGACCTTCAGAACATATCCAGACCTCTGAACCAAAAAGAGTATGGGATTCTGACATGTTGTAATGAATGGAATAAAGAAAATCAGCATTCTTTTCTTTTGCAAATTCAAAACGTTCCTTGCGGGTAAGCTCTTTGGACTCGTTATCCTCTCTTGTAAGGTAAACTTCCACATCCTCATACTCCTCAAGGCGTTCTTTCATTGCAAACGCAGTAATAAGATCAATATCTCGCTCTATTCTGTTGTCTATGTTTCCCCCAAGGGATTCACCGCCGTGGCCGGGATCTATTACAATTACAGGCATATTTTCCTTTTTCAAAAAAAATGGGCTGCTTTAGCAGCCCTATAGTTTATATAAGTTCTAAATCGGGTAAATCTTCATCTGATGTTTCGCCGGCCGGAAAAGCATCAACAGGAATAAAATTTGTGGTATTGCCGGGCTGAACAACTTCAGGTTCCATAGGTGGATATAATTCGGCTCTGTTGGAACGTACTGTCTCCAGATATTCGTTGAGACCACCGATGAGATTGTTGAAGGCTGTTCCTGAACTGTTAATGTAATAAGAAGTAAGCTCTTCAACATGGGCAAGAAGTCCGTCAGTATATGCTGTCGCAGATTCCTTAAGATTGTTTGCTTCCAAAACTGCAGCATCAATAATCTCCTGAGCTTTTGTTGCAGCCTGATTAATAATATCATTGGCCTGGTCATAAGCCTTCTGCATAATCTCGTGCTCGCTGATAAGCTCATTGGTCTGATTAATGGCCTTGTTGATTATATCCTGTGCCTCAAGCTTGGCATCGTCTCTTACTTTTTCTGCCTCGGCAAGTATAGCTGTTCTGTTGGCAATAATCTTCTGATATCTCTTAATTTCTTCGGGAGCGCATTTTTTGAGCTCAAGAAGATATTCATCCATTTCGTTCTTGTCTACAAGAATTATTGAATTAGAGAAACTCTTGAACTTACAACTGTTAACATAGTCTTCAATTTGTTCAATTTTCTCTTCTATTTTTTCTTTTTTAGATTCCATTACTCCGCTACCTTCCCACTGATTAAATTTGTATACCCATATTTTTCATAAACCTTATCGGCAATAAATGTCGGAACACATTTGCTGATATCCCCACCAAAACTTGCGATTTCCTTCACACTGGAAGAACTCAGATATGCATATTCAAGACTGGTTGTCAGGAATATTGTATCTAATTCACCGCCGCTTAGTAAACGATTTGTCTGTGAAACCTGTAATTCATATTCAAAATCTGTTATAGCTCGTAAACCTCTGACAGCTATATTCACGTTGTTGGCTTTTGCATAATCTATAAGCAAACCATTGAAAGATTCTACCTTAACATTGGGTATGTCTTCGGTTGCTTTCTTTAGTATATTAACACGTTCCTCAACCGAAAACAATGGCGTTTTACTGCGGTTATCCAACACTGAGACGATAACTTCGTCAAACATGCCGGAGGCTCTTTTGATAATATCAAGGTGACCGTAGGTCATCGGATCAAAGCTTCCGGGATAAATTGCCTTATGCATAATAATCCCTCCGATAAATAATCTGTATATATTATACTTTAATTATTCATATTTTTCTATTTATTCAACTAATTTATAGAAAGTATGCTTATTTGTTTTATATACCTTTTCTTTAACAACTTCAAAACCAAGGTTTTCGATTTCTGACATATCTTTGCTGACTGCAGATTCAATTATAAATAGGGTTTCCTTTTTTATAATTGAAGAAGACAAAAGCTGTTTCATGATTTCGGCCTCTTTTCCCAGTTCATAAGGTGGATCCATGAAAATAATGTCAGCCTTGTCGTGAATTTCATATATTGAGTCAGATACATCTCTTACAATAATTATTGCCTGGTCTTCGAATTTGCATTTTGCAATATTTGCTTTGATGCATTCGGCTGCCTTCTTGCTGTTATCAACAAAATAAGCATGTGATGCACCTCGACTTATTGCTTCTATTCCTATCGCACCGCTTCCGCTATAGAAATCCACAAACACAGAACCGGGCAAATCGAAATGAATCATGTTAAAAAGGGTTTCTTTTATTTTGTCGGTTGTAGGCCGTGTATCCATTCCTGCAGGACACATTAACGGTACAGACCGCGCGCTGCCAGCTATTACTCTCATTTTTGCCTCCGATTATACTCTGATTTTGGTACCCTTTGAATCTCGCGAACCAAGCTTAATTGAATTTAATGCAATCGTTTTGCCGTTATAATCAAAATTATGTTCAACTGCATTCTGGGTATAGAATACCATGTCAACAAAATCCTTCGGTGACAACTTTATACCTCTTACACCGATTGCACCTTTTTTCTTTTCGGGAATATCTTCAATTGGGAATCTTAAGAAAAATCCGTCGTTTGTTTTTAATACTATGTTACGCTGCTCTTTAATTGCACAAACGTCAACAACCACATCTCCATCAAGCAGTTTTGTTGCGGCAACGGTTCTCTTGGCAACATCAAATTCGCCACCGTCGACAACCTTAATCATTCCCATTTTTGTTACAAAAATAAGTCTGTAAAGATTAAGATCGCTTTGAGATGCAACAGCAACAATGTTTTCATTTGCTGAAGAGAAATTACTTACATTGTCAATTGGTTTACTCTTGTCACGGAATTTTCCGAAGGGTAAATCGGAAGCTTTTATTGTATGGAGAACACCTGTATCCGTAAACAGGCAAATCTTACCTGTGTTTTTACATTTACAGATAAATCTGCTTTCTGCAATGGCCGCCTCTTCGTTTCTTTCATAGGTTGAAAGATCGACTGTTCTTGCATATCCGAACTTGTCCAAAAGGAATACAATGTCAATTTCCGGAACTTTTACCTCTTCAACAACAGCCTCTTCGCAGTTATCAATAACTGTTTTTCTCTTCTGGCCGAATTCCTTCTTGAGTTCGTCAAGCTCATTTATAATAACCTGAGCCATACTGTCTCTTCGTGATAGTATATCTTCATATCTGAAAATATTGGCAACGGTTTCTTCATGCTCATTTATCAGCGCATTGATTTCCAAACCAATCAATTTATAGAGACGCATTTCAAGTATTGCATTGGCCTGGGGCTCCGTAAACTTAAGCTGACCGGCCATAACTTCGCTTTCCTTGCTTTTAAATTTAATTCCTTTTGTTATACCATCAACAAGACAAGCCTTTGCCTGAGCTCTGTCCTTACTGCCACGAAGTATTTCGATAATGAGATCAATTACATTGCAGGCTTTAATAAGGCCTTCCTGTATTTCTCTTTTTTCTTTTTCTTTTTCAAGAAGTGTGGTGTACTTTCTGGTTTCAACTTCAAATCTGAAATCCACGCATTCCTTTATAATTCGCTTAAGGCCCATTGTCTCCGGTTTCCCGTCACATATAGCCAGCATGTTTACACCAAAGGTGTCTTCGAGCCTTGTCTTTTTATAGAGAAGATTGATGAAATTATCAACATTTGCGTCCTTACGCAGTTCAATTACGATACGGATACCTTCCTTGGAAGACTGGTTTGATATATCCACAATATCCATACATTTTTTGCTTTCCGAAAGGTCGGCAACATCCTGTAAGAACTTTGTTATATTTGCACCAATCATGGGATAAGGTATTTCTGTAATAACGACATTGGTCTTGCCGCCTTTTACTTTCTCGGTCTCAACCTTACCTCTGATTTTTATTTTGCCTGTTCCTGTACGGTAAATCTCAAGAAGCTCATCCTTGTTTGTTACTATGCCGCCGGTTGGAAAATCGGGACCCTGAACATATCGCATCAAGCCGGAAGTCGATATGTTTTCATCCTTTATATAGGCTTTCATTGCACTGATAACTTCAGAAAGGTTATGGGGAGGAATGTTTGTAGTCATACCAACAGCAATTCCTTCAGAGCCGTTAACCAGAAGATTGGGGAATTTTGAAGGTAAAACAGAGGGTTCCTTTTCTGTTTCGTCAAAGTTGGGTACAAAATCCACAACATCCTTGTCGAGGTCTGAAAGAAGTCCCAGCTGGGTAACCTTCATAAGCCTTGCTTCGGTGTAACGCATTGCAGCTGCACCGTCTCCTTCAATATTGCCGAAGTTTCCGTGACCGTCTATAAGTGGTAATCCCTTTTTGAAATCCTGGCTCATAACAACCAAAGATTCGTATATTGATGAATCTCCGTGAGGATGATATTTACCCATTGTATCACCTACAATACGTGCGGATTTCCTGTAGGGTTTGTCATATTTGATTCCCAGCTCATGCATGTCGTACAAAACACGTCTCTGTACGGGTTTTAAACCGTCTCTTACATCGGGAAGAGCCCTGGCAACAATTACGCTCATGGCATAATCGATGAAGGATTTCTGCATAATCTCGGAATATTCGGTTTTTATAATTTCTTCATTTGTATTCATAAATGATAATCCTTTTAACCTAAGGTCTTGTTATATATCAAGCAATGCATCGTTGGCGTGATTATAGATAAACTCTTTTCTTGGTGCAACATCGTTGCCCATAAGTAGTTCTGTAACATCACTTGCCATTCTTGCATCCTCAATCTCTACCTGCTTTAGCTTTCTTCTGGAAGGATCAAGGGTTGTTTCCCACAGCTGCTCCGCATCCATTTCACCGAGACCTTTATATCTTTGGAGAGTGAATGAACCCTTATGAGTCTTTCTGTATTTTTCAAGGGCTTTATCATCGTATAGATATTCTTCTTCACCTTTTGAAGGTATTGCCTTGTACAGAGGAGGCATTGCGATGTATACATGACCTTCAAAAATGAGTTCCGGCATAAAACGATAAAACAGCGTCAAAAGTAAATTGGAAATATGGGCGCCGTCCACATCCGCATCGGCCATAATAATAATTTTATTATAGCGAAGCTTGCTGATATCAAAATCGTTTCCGTAACCCTCCGAAAAACCACAGTTAAATGCATTAATCATTGTTTTGATTTCTGCATTTGCAAGAACCTTATCGATTGATGCTTTTTCTACGTTAAGAATCTTTCCTCTGATGGGAAGAATAGCCTGATAATTTCTGTCACGGGCTGTTTTTGCACTACCACCGGCGGAATCTCCTTCGACTATGAATATTTCACATTTTGAGGGATCCCTTGACTCGCAGTTTGCCAGTTTTCCGTTGGAATCAAAACTGTACTTGGGCTTTGAAAGAAGGTTTGTTTTGGCCTTCTCTTCTGTTTTTCTGATTTTGGCTGCCTTTTCGGCACAACCGATGACAGCTTTGAGGGTTTCCAGATTCCTGTCAAAATAATGAACAATTTCTTCTCCGGTAACCTTTGATACAACCTTGGCTGCATCCTGGTTATCAAGCTTTGTTTTTGTCTGACCTTCAAATCTCGGATCCGGATGTTTGATGGATACAATGGCTGTCATTCCGTTTCGGACATCGGGACCGGTAAAATTGGCATCCTTTTCTTTTAATATGCCAAGAGTTCTGGCGTAGCTGTTCATTACGGTTGTGAACTGAGTTTTAAAGCCGGTCAGATGTGTACCGCCTTCGGCGTTATATATATTATTACAAAACCCCAGAACATTTTCATGGAATTCATTGACATACTGGAAAGCACATTCAACAGTTATGCCTTCGGATTCGCCCTTAAAATATATAGGCTCATGAACAGTTTCTTTCAGTCTGTTCATATCCGTAATAAAACCTGTAAGTCCTTCGGGTTCATGGAATTCTACATATTCACCCAGGGAATCTCTTTTATCCTCAAATATTATGGTGAGGTTTGGATTGAGGTATGCTGTTTCGTGAAGACGGCTTTTAACCTCTTCTTCTTTGAAACGAGTCCTGTCGAATATGGTCTCATCAGGAAGAAAATTGACAAAAGTTCCTGTTTCCTTTGTTCTTCCGATTTGAGGAAGAAGACCGTTTATAAGCTCTGTTGTGGGTTTTCCGTAAGCATAAGAATCCTCGTATATTCCCCCACCCTTCTTGACTCTGACAGTCAAACGCTTGGAAAGAGCATTTACAACAGAAGAACCGACACCGTGAAGGCCTCCGCTTGTTTTGTAGGCTGAATCGTCAAATTTACCGCCTGCATGAAGCGTGGTAAAGACAAGTCGTTCTGCACTCATGCCTTTTTCATGCATTTCAATGGGGATTCCTCTTCCGTTGTCTTCTATTGAAGCCGAACCGTCTGCTTCCAGCGTAACCTTTATTTCCGTACAGAATCCGGCAAGATGTTCATCCACCGAATTATCTACTATTTCGTAGATAAGATGATTCAGACCTTTTGTTGAAACGCTTCCTATATACATACCGGGTCTTTTTCTGACTGCTTCAAGACCCTCCAGCACAGTAATACTGGATGCATTATAATCATCTGCTTTTGCCATTTTAATACCTCTTTTTTACAGACTTAACCTTAAATATTTTAGCACAAGATAAGGCGATACTTCAACCATTGCCTACAATATTTTGAGTTTTTGCACATGTTTTTTATTATTGTTACTTTACTTTTTTGAAACAAAAAAGACTGTCACTGCTGACAGTCTTTTGATAATAACTAAACCAGTTTTTTGGTACAGGTAATTGCAAGAGAACCGGGACCTATATGACAGGATACACTTAAGGATAAAGGTGTTGCCTCAATATTGAAATCCGGGAATTCTTCTTTGAGTTCCTCCAGAAAAGACAAGTACTCTGTTCCGTTGGAATATGCAACACAAATTGTAACATTGTCCGGATTAAGTCCCTTAAAACGATTAACGGCATCATCTTTGATGGCAGAAATCATTATTGCTTTTCCCTGTGAGCTTGTTCTTGCTTTTGCAAATGCATCAAGCTTTTCTCCTTGAATCTGAAGTACTGGCTTTAATTTAAGAAGCTCTCCCAAGGCAGCTGCTGCGGGGGTTATTCTTCCACCCTTTTTCAGATATTTTAAGGTGTCCAACATGATGTATATGCTTGAATTGAACTTGTCATTTTCAAGTATTTCTTTGATTTCACTTCCGCTCTTTCCCGAATTCGCAAGGGAAATGGCATCAAGAATCGATTGCCTTAAGGTAACGCTTATTCTTTGATTATCAACAACGAATACCTTTTCGTCATAATCCATTGAAAGCATATAAGCTGTCTGGCAGGATCCTGACAAACCCGAACTCATGGGAATATATACTATTTCATCATGAGTTTCCAAAGCCTTGTCCCAGATGTTCATAACGCTGTCGGGACTGGGCTGAGAAGTCATTATCTCTACATCCTCTTCCAGCTTTTCATAGAATTCTTCCTGTGTAAGATTAATTCCTTCGTAATAATCAATATTATCGATTGTAAATGGCATCGGAACAACAAAAATGCCTAATTGTGCAGCTTCTTCCTGGGTAATGCCGGCATTGCTGTCCGTTATTATTGCTATTTTGCTCATATTTTCACATTCTGATTGCTTTTTTTATCTGTTAAAAACAAATTACGCAATTACAGATATTTTACTTTTATATTGTTCTAAAGTCAACTGAATTAAATGAAGTATCATTTATACATTTCAGAAGATTTGATAATTTTAAAGAATTTTTCTCTTCAAGCAATGAATCACATGCCAGGTGAGCCTCTTGAAGGATTTTACTGTCATTATAAATATCTCCCACATAAAAACCGAAATCACCGCTTTGTCTTATTCCAAATAAATCACCGGGACCTCTAAGGCGCAGATCCTCATCCGCTATTTCAAAGCCGTTGTTTGTTTTTATGAGAACATCAAGGCGCTTTCCGGTTCTTTCATCATTCTTTGATGTTATAAATATACAATAACTTTGGTCAGCTCCTCTTCCTACACGTCCACGAAGCTGATGAAGGGCGGCAAGACCGAAGCGTTCACTGTTTTCAATCATAATAACAGTGGCATTTGCCACGTCAATTCCAACTTCTATAACAGTGGTTGAAACCAGTATATCTATATTATGATTTTTAAAATCATCCATTATTTCATTTTTTTGAGCAAGCGACATTTTGCCATGAATTAATGAAATGTTGTATTTTGGAGGGAAAATATCTTTTAGTTTTTGAGTATAATCTGTTACATTTTCCAAATCCATTCCGGAATTATCTTCAATCTGAGGACATACAATGTAAGCCTGATGTCCTGCTTCAAGTTCCTTGGTTATGAAATTAAAAGCGGTTTTTCGCTTTGAACTGTTGATTATACAACTTTTTATGGGTAATCTATTTTGAGGCATTTCATCCAAAAGCGATAATGAAACGTTTCCGTACAAAATCATTGCCAGTGAACGTGGTATGGGGGTTGCACTCATAACGAGTAAATGGGCAGCTTTGCTCTTGTTTGCCAGAGCTTCACGCTGATTTACACCGAAACGATGCTGTTCGTCTGTTATAACCAGAGTGAGATCCTTGTATATTACTTTGTCCTGAAATACAGCATGAGTTCCAATAATTACGTTGCATAAGCCATTTTCGATAAGGGAATAGTTCTCTCTCTTATCCTTGACTGTCATACTTCCAAAAAGCAGGACCGGATTAATTGGCAGATTAAATCTTTCAACAAGCTTTTCAAGGTTTTCAAAATGCTGCTTTGCCAGAACCTCGGTTGGTGCCATAAGAACACCCTGACGATTGTTGGCAGCGTTCATTAAAAGAGCCAGAAATGCAAGTATGGTCTTTCCGCTTCCCACATCTCCCTGAATCATTCTGTTCATACATTTTGACGAGGACATATCCGCCTTAATCTCTTCCCAAACTCTTTGCTGAGCCTTTGTGAGACTGTATGGCAGTGCTTCCAAAAGTCTTTGGGTATCTGCGGTTTCTATTAAGGGATTGTTGAATTCCAATGTAGCACTTTCATTTATCTCTGTTTTCATTTGAAGAAGAAAACTTAAGAATTCATGAAATACTATTCTCTCTCTTGCTTTAACAAAGGAATCATAATCATTGGGAAAATGCATTGTTTTTAATGCTTCTCCAAAGGTCATCTTAATCGAAGAAAGACCATCCATTCCATCATCCGGAATGGAGACATTGTCTATAACATTTGCAACGGATTTGCATATTGTTCTATTTGACAGTCCCTTTGTAAGGGAGTAAACAGGCTGTAAACTTCCACATAAGCTGTTATACTGCTCTGACTTGTATATAACAGGCTGAACCATTGAAAAAGCACCCTGCTTACCGACTTCCAGCTTTCCTCTTATGATATATAACTCTTCACTGTTTAATTGCTTTTTCAGATAGGGCATATTAAAAAGAGAAAGATAGATGTTTTTGCCATTACATTTTGCCGTAATATGTGTATAAACCAAATGCCCCTTTTTTGTTGAGGAATAGGAATTCATAACAAAATAGACAGGAACACTAATCAGCTCTTCTGCCATTTCAGTTGTTGGTATTACAGGGTCTTTGAAGAGGTCAAAACCTCTTGGAATATAGAATATAAGATCTCTTACCGTATAGATATTCAGTTTTTCAAAAAGGAGGGCTGTTTTATCGCCTATTCCTTTTATTTCTTTTATATTGTCCGAAAGATTCATATTTGTAGTAAAAAAGGTCAGTCCAATGACTGACCTTGTAATAGTTATTCAACAGAAACAATGTAGTAATAGATTGGCTGGCCGCCATATTGAAGTTCGACATCACATTTCTTGTATTTTGCTTTTACAGTTTTTTCAATTTTGGATGCATCACTTTCATCGATTTCTTCACCATAGTAAAGACTTATAAGTTCACTGTCCTCGTCAACCATGGCTTCGAGCATTTCCATCACAGCTTTATCCAATTTCTTGTTAACAGAAAGAATACCGCTGTCACCAATACCCATATAGTCGCCTTCTTTGATGGTTTTGTCATCAATAACAGTATCTCTTACGGCGTAAGTAACTTCACCGGATTTGATATATGAAAGCTCCTCTGTCATTGCAGCTTCATTCTTTTCGGCGCTGTTGCCGGGTACGAAACCAATAAGTGCGGCAATTCCCTGAGGTACTGTCTTCGAAGGAATTACGTACACATTTTTGCCTTCTGCAAGATCCTTTGCCTGATTTGCTGCCAGGATAATGTTCTTGTTGTTGGGAAGAATAAATACATTATCTGCATTTAATCTTTCAACTGCATTAAGAATATCCTCTGTTGAGGGGTTCATTGTCTGACCACCGGAAATAATAATGTCTACACCAAGACTTTTGAAGATTTCATCCATACCTTCTCCAACGGAAATAGCTATAAAT
Source organism: Lachnospiraceae bacterium (assembly GCA_045639685.1). Taxonomy (GTDB): domain Bacteria; phylum Bacillota; class Clostridia; order Lachnospirales; family Lachnospiraceae; genus Colinaster. Next base: position 42,484 of record JAZUDO010000024.1, on the reverse strand, counting down.
GCATCTTCCTTATGCTCCATTGGAACATCTTCTTCGGGAGCGCTTTGGGCAGGAGCGCTGTTTTTGTTTACGGCACTGATTTCAACATTATCCAATGCTTCATATTCGCCTGCTTCATTTTTCTTAACAAGATTCTCGTGATGTTCGAGACGCATATTGTCAATCTTCATGTTTGAAAGCTCACCGAATTTGAGAGCCTTCTGGATTGCCATACCGGGATCGTTGGTATGAACATGAACCTTTACAATTTCATCATCTGCAACACATACTATTGAATCGCCGATGGATTCAAGATAAGCCTTAAAATCAAGCTCCTGTTTGATATTGAAGGTTTTGTTAAGTAATATGATGAATTCGGTACAATAGCCGAATTTGATATCTTCCGAATCAATACTTTCCTTATAGGAATCAACCTTGCTTACTCCGGGAGTAACGGTGCTTTCCATTACGGTAATATCAACTTCCTTACCGCAGAAGATGTCATAAGCACCCATAAGAACAACCATAAGACCCTGTCCGCCGGAATCCACTACACCTGCCTGCTTTAATACAGGAAGCATGTCGGGTGTCTTCTCCAGTACTTCATTACCGTAGTCGATAACCTCTTTAAGGAATTTGTCTAAATCTGTCTCACCGTTATCTGCAAGTTCACGTGCCTTATCGCTGACACCCTTTGCAACTGTAAGGATTGTACCTTCCTTTGGCTTCATTACAGCCTTGTAAGCTGTTTCAACGGCTCTTTCGCAGGCAGAAGCAATCAATGGTATATCAATCTCTTCTGTATCGTTAATTGTTTTTGTGAAGCCTCTTAACAACTGGGACAGGATAACGCCGGAATTTCCTCTTGCTCCACGAAGTGAACCACCGGAAATGGCTTTGCAAAGAGTTGGCATGTCGTCACTTATAAGTGATGCAACTTCCTTTGCTGCAGACATTATTGTCATTGTCATATTTGTTCCTGTATCACCGTCGGGAACGGGGAATACATTGAGTTCATTTATCCATTCTTTCTTTGCTTCAAGATTCTTTGCACCCGCAAGGAACATTTTCATAAGCATTGAAGAATTAATAGTATTATTAGACACGGTCTAATACCTCCTTAATCTATTACGCGAACACCTTCGACATATATGTTGATCTTTTCAACCTCAATGCCGGTGAATTCTTCTACTTTATATTTAACGCTGTCAATCAGATTGCCCGATAAAGCTCTGATATTAACGCCGTAGGCAATTATTACATGGAAATCAAGAGTAAGTCTGTCGTTGTTTAATGAAACAGAAATACCTCTTTTGATATTATCCATTTTAAGTAATTTGACAATTCCGTCTCTTACATTGATGCCGGCCATACCGACTATACCAAAGCATTCCATTGCAACATTACCTGCATATTGTGCAATTACATCCTTGTCGATTGTTATACTGCCCATGTGAGTATCAATTGAAGAACTTTTCATTTATTCCTCCTTTTCTTTGGAAACAAATAAGTATATATTTGTTTTCCATTGTATAATGAAGGTTAATAATGCATACGTTGTAATTATATATGATTTATGAAAAAAAGGAAACATATAAATTTTCAAAAAACTCTTGATTTTATCCGTTTCGTCTGATAATATATTGACGTTGCATTAAAGAAGAAGTAACTGGAGGTGAAAAACCATGGCAAAATGTGATATTTGTGGCAAGGGCATTCATTTTGGTAATGCAGTAAGCCATTCTCATAGAAGATCTAACAGAATTTGGAATTCAAATGTTAGAAGCGTAATGTGCAATGTTAACGGCAATGCCAAGAGAATGCACGTTTGCACAAGATGCTTAAGATCAGGTGCTGTTGAGAAGGCATAAGTCTTATAAAAAAACACCCTATAGGGTGTTTTTTTTGTGCTTTAATATGCTAGAAGCGTTCTCTTAAATGTTCATACTCTTCTTTTATGGCCAAAACCATCTTTTCGTCCCCATCCAGGTTGTCCGGATGGAATATTTTCATCAGGTCCTTATATCTCTTTTTTAACCCAAGATATGAAGTAACACCCGAAAACAGATTTGAAACATTATCGGAGTAAAAAGTTCGAGGTTTGGAAGAATAAGATTTTTTCTCCCTTTCAAATTCTTTTCTGTCCATCTCCAAAGCGGCAAAGCCATTCTGAAGTATCATCATCTTTTTATCGAAAAATGATTCCTCTTCCTTAAGGCGTTTTCTTTCAGAAAGAACTTTGCTGTTGAGAGATTTCATTTCTTCTCTGAAAGAGAGCCTTTCATCCAGAAATTTGTCATATGCTTCATCCAGACTTTTTCTTTCGCTCATAAGACTGATTCTTTCTTCGAAAAGAAAACGTCTTAAAGCCTTAAGCTCCTCTTCGCTCATGTTATTCAGATTATCAGAAGGTATCGGAACTCTCTGAGGCATAATTTACGATTACTCCTCTTCTTCTGCTGGAAAAGCTATATCCTTTGCCTGTTCGTCATCCATCATTTCTTTGTCTTTCTTTTTGGAAGATATTTTATCGATAACATCAGGAACCATATCAAGAATCTTTGTTATGGCATCCTGGTTTTTAACGTTTACAAGCTTGGTATGACCATCCTTTATTACAATAACAGCGCTGGGGGACATTTTTCCTGTCAAACCGCCGCCCGCACCGTCTTTTTTGTCGCTTGCGTTACCGCCTGCACCTATACCGAATGTAACATCAACCAGAGGAAGAATAATTGTATCGCCAAATTCCTTTGCTTCTCCCACTACAGTTTTTGTTGATAAAATTGAATCAACTCCTTTTAATAAAGATTCCATCACTGAACCAAAGCCATTATTCATTGATTTTCCTTTCCGGCATCAGCCTTTTTATTCTTTCTGAGTGTTTTAATCAATTTGTTGCAGTCTTTGTTTAAATATATTCTGATAATTCTGTATAACAGAACAAACGAATAAATTCTGCCTTTAACATTTAGATTACATTCTATATACTGTCTGTCGAAGTACGGGTAAAAATTTACTACTTTACCTATATAGTCATACAAGGCTTTATAGGCTCCCAGTATTTCTCCTGTAGTACCTGCATTTTCCAATCCCAGCCAAAGGTTTATTTTTCCCTTCTTGGGTAAAATACTTTTTAGCATTTTTAACAGATTGTTTTTGGCAAATGCAAATGCTCTTTTTGTGGAATTCTTTTTTATTAAATTAATATAGAATTCTGCTTTTTCTTTTAAGCCTTTTATTTTTTTGAATACAGACTCTTTTTCTTCCTTATTCTCTTCATTCTCCGAAGAATCTTCCCGGGAATCTTCATTTTCCGAATTTTCTGAGTCCTTTTCGGAGTCATCACTTTTGTTCTGACTTGTTTTCTTTTTATCCTTCTTTTTTAAAGGTATTCCAAATATTCGAATTACCATATTAAAGGTTTTGCCTGAATAAATAACAGAAAGCCTGAAAACAAATCCCAAATAAGAAACCACTGCTTTCGCGTCTGCATCTTTATCTTTGTAAGAACCTTTGATTTTATACCTTACGGGGACAAAAAGTACAACAAGTATCAGGGCAAATATAAAACCCAGGATATATAAAATTGTTATTCCTGTAACGGAAAGAATTTTAAGCAATAACATTTTCTTTTTTATTCAAAATTCTTTATAAGATAGTCCTTAATATCGGCTTTTCCTGTATTTTCAACTGCTTCTGCTACAATTTGGTTAACAATATCAATTGCTTCGCTCCGGGAATTACTAAGACCAACCACTCTCAAATCCAGTTTCCTGTACAAACGCTGTTTTAGCAAACTGTTGTGAATTATATCAAGCTGGTCGCTTTCGTTATTTGATAAGGTTATAAGGTATAACTTTATCAAGCCTCTTCCCTGCTTTAAACCCAATTTATATAAATTGATTTTCTTTTCCTTAATGGTTTCTCCGATATATAGATTTTTTGAAAAAGTGAGCATTATTTATCTCCACCATTTATCGCACTTTTTTAGAGCAAGGTATTCATTGTATGCTTTTTCAAGTATATCTTTTTCGTTAGAAAATTTGAGCAGATGATAAGCTTCATGATATTTATAGAAACCGCTGTCACAAAAGAATTCTTCCTTCTGGGGTTTGCTGTAATAGCTTTCACCCTTCATAAGGAACCAATGAACACTTTTGTAAACCTCATCACCCGGGATATTAAAAACATAGGTGCTTTTATCTATGTATTTGATTATGGAAGCATTGGCTCCGGATTCTTCTTTTACCTCTCTGAGAGCAGTTTCTTCATGGGTTTCTCCTTCTTCAACAGTTCCTTTGGGGAGAACCCAGCCTTCATATTTGTTATGCATGTTTTTGTACAAAAGTAATATTTTACCTCTGTATATTACAATGCCGCCACAACTGGTTGCTTCGATCATAGTGCATCCCTCCTGAGCGTTTATGTTACCTTAATAAGTATAAATGAATTTTTAGTATTCGTCAAAATATACATCAAAGATTCGTTTTGCCATGGGAACTGCATAATCGCCACCTGTTCCTATTGATTCAACGATAATGGTGACACTCACCTGAGGATCTTCAACAGGCGCAAAACCTGTAAACCAGGCATGCGAATCCTGCTTAAGTGAGTCAAACTCGGCAGATCCTGTTTTACCTGCAACGGTATAAGATGCACCGCTCATTCCGTTTTTTGCGGTACCGCGTGTTACAACCGAATTCATAAGAACAGTGAGTTCCTCTGCTTCATTTTCGGTAAGTAACTGTTTATATTCTTCAGGTTCCCAGGATGCAAGTATATCTCCGTTGCATGAAACAACCTTATCCAACACCTGCGGTTTCATGCAAATACCATTATTGGCAATTGCATTTGTAATCATATTGAGCTGTAACGGAGTAATCTGAGCCTTACCCTGACCTATTGAAATTTGAGCCATATCATAGTCTGAGGTGTTGTCTGAAACCTCCAGATTACTTACGGTGTAGTTGTAATCTGTTGGGAGATTCTGATTAAACAAAAGCTCATTTAAAGTATTTCCGAAACTGTTTCGATTAAGACTCATACCTATATTCGCGAAGGATGAATTGCAGGAATGAGCAAAGCTGTCGGTGAAACTGAGTTTTCCGTGAACAGCACCGTGGAAACAGTTGATTTTAATGCCGTCTCCCGTATATGAACCGGAACATGTATAGGAATAATTATTAAAGCTATCGGGATTTTCCCGTATGTATTCAAGAGCAGTTAATATTTTAAAGGTTGAACCAGGAGGATAAATTCCCTGGGTTGCTCGATTTATAAGCACACCGGATTCGGAATCCTGTAAATAATCTTCCCAGTTTGATGCAACATAGTTAGGGTCAAAATCCGGTTTGCTGACCATGGCGAGTATACGTCCGGTTTTTACATCGGACACAATTATTGCCCCTTTATATATTCCCATTGAACGGTAAGCAATATCCTGTAACTCGTGGTTAAATGTGGTATAAACATCATTACCCGGGTTTTTGCTTCCGGAGATATCATTTTCAACCTTCTGGGAAATGGAAGCCTCTGAATTAATCAGATAATAATTTGCCATACTTTCCACACCTGTTTTTCCCTTTGTGGCATATCCTATGGCATGGGCATAAAGGTTTTCGTATGGATAATATCTGTATTCTTTTCCACTTTCATTTTTTAACGTCTGTGCTACTGCATTTCCGCTTGCGTCGTATATGGTTCCTCTTGTATTTTCCTTTGCCAGTAGAGTTTGACGGGAATTATAACTGTTGTTAATGAACTCTCTTTGATTGTTTTTTACATAAATACAAAGGTATACGCTCATTGAAAGGAAACATACAGCGAAAAATGAAACTGTTATAATTGTTTCCGTTGCCCTGAATTTATGTTTCTTTTCCTTCTTTTCTTCCTTCTCTGCTTCATTTAACATATCGATATATTCCATGTATGCAAATATATCGTCTTCATCATCATCTTCAAGGGAATCCAGCCATGCATCGTAATCCCGTTCACGTTTTCTGTTTATTATTCCCTGAATGATATAGTACATTAATATGCTTGTAAGGACACTGCTTCCGCCATATGAAACAAGTGGCAAGGTTACACCTGTCAGAGGAATAAACTTGATTCCGCCACCTACCGTTAGGAAGGTTTGGAATATCATTACTATGCTTAAACCAAGGCTTACAAGCCTGTAAAATCTGTTTTTGTTTTTAACGGAGTGCAGAGCCACTATACTGAAGGTGGATAAGCAGACCAATAATAACCCGATTGAAAAAACAGCGCCCATTTCTTCACAAATTGCTGAGAATATGAAATCGGATTCTACTGTAGGTATGTCACCGGGGGCTCCTTTTGTAAGTCCTGTGCCAAAGAAATTTCCACAGGAGCAGGCAAACAGAGACTGGGATATTTGATATCCCTGATTATCGATGTTGGTAAATGGATCAAGAAAAGCCATAACTCGAACTCTTACATGGGGGAACATCTTGTAGGCAACAACAGAGGCTCCGCCGGCAGCAATAAGTCCGGAAAAGAGATAAATATAATTTCTGGAAGCAATAAACAGCATTAAAAGATAGGTTATGAAAAATATCAATGCGCTTCCCAGGTCCTTGGACATTACAAGAACAATGACATGAAGTGCTGCAATACATGCAGATAGTGCATATTCAATAAAGGTTTTTGATTTTGATATCATTGCGGCAACACAGAAAACGAATATGATTTTGACAAATTCCGAAGGCTGTATTGTAATTCCCGCAATGGAATATGAAAGCTTGGAGCCGTTGGTAATTTTTCCAAGGAGTAAAACAACCAGCAGAGGGATTAGTCCGGCCAATGCATAGAAAATGCTTAAATCCTTCAGCTTCTTCATTTTTTTGATTAAAACAGGTACACAAAGTGATATTGCAAAGGAAACAATTACAATACAAAACTGCTTAATCGCTTTATTTGTACTTAGTCGACAAAGAATTATAAAACCAACCGACAACAATAAAACCATATTGTTGAGAAGCATTTGTTCAACATATGGATAAAGAAGCACCGTCAAAGCCATAACAAAAGCCAAAAAGATGCATGCAATCACACCGTAAAGCAGAAACTCATATTTACCGTATCTTAAACACATTGTGGTAAATGAAACTGCCATGATAAGGAAAATATATATCCTCTGACGAACGTAGATACCGGTGCAATAGTATGGATTTTTCATTTTGAATAAATACAATATGCATTCAAAAACATATAAAACCATAAGAGCGGTCAATATGTATTTGGAAAGCTCTGCAATATAAAACAACATAAATATCAGATAGCTCCTTTTTGTATATGCCCTCCCGTATATTTATCAAGAGGAAAGGCACGTTTTTCATTACTAAAATAATAATCCATAATTTTTTTTACTGTACTGGTCGATTCGATTGTGAAATCGAGTCTAAATTCCGAATAGCCGCATTTAAGTAAATCATTAAAATATTTATGCAGAGATGATGGAATTGCATTATATATGATGTTATAACAATGAACACAGTTGCTTATTACGGGTGTGGTAATATTTTTCCTGTCTTTTAATCCGAACTCATATATAAAATCTGCTTTATGGTCACAATTACCGCTTGTCTTCTTAATGCAGTTTACACTTTTCATAAGAGGGACATGACCATAAATTGGGATTATCATATCTGTATTTTTTAAATCCTTTAATTCATAGAAGGAAAGTTCCAAAGGCGCAGTCAGTTTTGAACAATATTTTTTAACAAATTCGGATGCATTTATATTCCATGTATAAATTGAAGAATCCGAATCAATGTACAAAGAGGTAAAATCTTCATTTTTTCCGTTTAAAGAAATGTAATGATTATTTAATTCCTCTTCCGTTTCATATAGGAGTTCTATTTCTTCCAGATTTTTTACAAGAATTCCGTCTGCTTTTCCTAAGTTTAAAAATTCTTTTAAGGTATTCAGATATTGTTCATCCTTTTTTCTGATAATTTCAGGAAGAGAAAGATATACCTGGGTATTTCCAATATTGTGTATCTCTTCCAAAATACCTATGGTGGACTTGTCTTCATAGAATAAATCAAAGGGAATGTATATCTTATTTATATTAAATTGTTTAACGATACAAAGCTGCTGCAGGTTCAACACACTTACATCAAACAATTTATTCATTGATTATTTCCTCCAATAATTGTTCAAATGCGTTTCTTCTGAGTTCATTTAACATTTTTACGGGCATAAAGCAGTCGTCTTCCATCTCCACTTCCAATTTATCAAAGTAAAAAAAGGAATCTCCTGTCTTATTTAACTGTTTTAATACATCATCTTTGGTTAATGGGCGATTCTGCGCCTTTTCAACCATGTCTCCTTCGCAGTTGATAATATGATTTTCATATCTTAGAATTATGGATGTTCTATGTCCCTTTGACAGTGTTGCCAAACCAAAAACCGGCAGCTTCTTAACGGGCATTACATATTTTTCTTTGATATATTCAATGCTTTTGTCATCACTGCCCATATATGAAGGGCTTTGGGCAGTGATCATTTCTGCTCCATTGAATTTTTCATAATAACCTTCACATATTGAAGAACGCAGATAAAGTTTTTTTAGTAATTCTATATCTTTGTTTTCTATATCAAATTTCCCTGTTTCACAATATATATCAATATATTTCCTATATATGGATGTAACACCTGCCACATATTCGGGGCTTTTCAACCGACCTTCTATTTTAAACGAATCGATTGAACTGTCTATAAGCCTGTTAAGTATTGGCAGTGTGCACATGTCTTTAAGACTCAAAGGATATTTTATATTGTCTTTGGCAATGTATCGGTCATCTTTGACGATTGTATAAGGTAGTCGGCAGGGACCGGCGCATCTGCCTCTGTTTCCGCTTCTTCCGCCAAGATAAGAACTGTAAAGACATTGACCGGAATATGAATAACACATTGCTCCGTGAACAAAAGTCTCAATTTCTATGTCAACATTTGACTTAATATGTTGTATTTCTTCAAGAGTCAGTTCTCTTGCGGGAACAATTCTCGATATACCGTTTTCTTTTAAAAGCTTTGCAGCATAAACACCGGTTACTGTCATCTGTGTACTTGCATGGATCGAAAGATCCGGGAAATTGCTTTTAAGAAAATTTACCAAACCCAGGTCCTGTATAATAATCCCATCAAGTTTGTTATCATATAAGGGCTTTATAAAATCATAAAGAGAATCAAATTCTCTTTCTTTAATCAGAGTATTCAGCGTAAGATATATTTTTTTCCCATGGAGGTGGGAAAGCTTAAGAGCATATATTAACTCTTCTGTTTCAAAATTATCGGCAAAAGCACGGGCACCAAATTTCTTGCCCGCAAGATAAATGGCATCAGCACCGGCATTGATTGCACTGTATAAACATTCCATGTTTCCGGCAGGTGCCAGAAGTTCAGGTTTTTTCATATCATCACCTAAAAAAATAACGGAACCCTAAAGACTAAGATTCCGTTTTGATTTTATTTGTGTTTTAACTGTGTTTCGAGTTGAACAATTCTTTTTTCTTTAGTGGTTAAATCTTCTTTGACTGTCTTATAATTTTTGTCCAGATTTTCCATTTTTATCTGAGTTGTAACAAGCTCGTGCTTTAAATCATACAACTCTTTTTCTTTTGCTTCCAGGTCTTCTTCAAGACTTTTGATATGCTTCTGAGCCTTAAAATAATCATCAGCCAGATTAATCTGCATCAACACATTTTGAAAATCAATAGATGATCTTCTGTAACCTTCAATGGCATTGAATTCATTGAGCTTTCCGTTAAGATAAGAAGCTACCTTTTGAAGGTATTCCTCACTTTCATATCCGCATAATGTGTATACTTTTCCGCCAATAATTACTTCAGTATCAGTTTTTGTAGCCATATTTTGCAACCCCTCTTTTTTAACCTAAAAGTATTATAAAAAAACTAATCATTAAATGCAATACCAAGATGCCTGTAGGCAGTCTCGGTTGCAACTCTTCCCCTGGGTGTCCTGTTGATAAAACCTTTTAAGACAAGAAATGGTTCATATACATCTTCGATGGTATCTGCATCCTCTCCTATTGAAGCGGCAATTGCAGAAACACCCACAGGCTTGCCCTTGTAGTTCTCTATCATGGTTCTTAATATCATTCGATCTGTTTTATCAAGACCCTGAGAATCCACATCCATCATATCAAGAACCGAACAAGCCACCTCTTTGGTGATTATATTGTCGTATTTTACCTGAGCGTAATCCCTGACACGTTTTAAAAATCTGTTTGCGATACGTGGGGTTCCCCTGCTTCTTTTTGCCAGTTCTTCCGCACCCTGTGAATCTATTTTTACGCCAAGCTTGTTGGCAGAATTATTGATTATCTCAGTTAATTCTTCAATATCATAGAATTCAAGCCTGTGAATAACACCAAAACGATCCCTCAAAGGAGCTGAAAGGCTTCCTGCCTTGGTAGTGGCCCCTACAAGGGTGAAAGGCTCCAAATCAATACGGACAGATTTTGCAGACTGTCCTTTCCCTATCATTATATCAATGGCATAATCTTCCATTGCTGTATACAGAACCTCTTCAACCTGTCTTGCCAGTCTGTGTATTTCATCAATAAAAAGAACATCGCCTTTCTTTAATCCGCTGAGAATTGCGGCCATATCCCCCGGTTTCTCAATGGCAGGGCCGCTGGTTATCTTTATATCAGTATTGAGCTCATTGGCAATAATACATGCAAGGGTTGTTTTCCCCAGTCCGGGAGGGCCATAGAACAATACATGATCAAGTGCTTCACCACGATTTTTGGTTGCCTGAATACAGATATTTATATTATTTTTGATTTCTTTCTGCCCCACATAGTCTTTCAAAAAGCGAGGACGCAAAACATTATCATTTTTTAAGTCATCTTCCATAACGGAAGTCTGAAGAATTCTTTGTTCCATAGAGATATTTTCCATTTATATTATGCTTAGAAGCTGCTTTATTATTGTCTCAATTTTTGAGTCTTTTGTGATATCTATCTGATTGATTGCTTTTGATGCATCAATACTGCTGATTCCGAGACCTACAAGGGCGTCAAATGCTTCATTGCGCAGGGCAATTACGGTATCATCCTTTTCTATGTTTGTAACAGAATTCAACATATCTGCAGGATTAACCTTATCCTTAAGTTCCAAAATGATTCTGCCTGCAGTTTTGGCGCCAATGCCGGGAGCAGAACTTAACAGTTTACTGTTGCCGCTGATAATCGCACTTATAACCGAAGAACTGTCCATGACAGATAAAATCCCCAAAGCCATTTTGGGTCCGATTCCGCTGACGCAAATCAAAAGTTTAAAAAGATTAAGATCTTCCTTGGTCGGAAAACCATAAAGCATAAAAGCATCTTCTCTTACGCAGGTATAGGTGTAAATTGTTAAAGCTTCACCTTTTATATGGGAATTCAACATATCTGACGGACAATAAATGCGATAACCGATATTATTTACATCAATAATCAATGCATCTTCTTCTATATCCGCAATTATTCCTTTGAAATAAGCATACATATATATTTACCTATTCTTCGCTTTCATTGTACAGCGGCAGTGTTATCAGATAACTTGTTTCATGAGCAGCATATTTTTCAAGTATGATTGTTCCGCCGTGATATTCTATTATTTTTTTTGCAATGGACAAACCAAGCCCTGAACCGGATCTTGTTCTGGCAGGGTCATCTACAACAAAGGGTTCAAAAATTCTGTCAGCCACTTCGGGAGAAATACCACCGCCGTTGTCCTGATAACGTATCAAAACTTTTTCAGAGGTACATCCCATATCGAATGACAAAAGCGTACCCTTTGGTGTGTGTGAAACGGTATTGGCAATCAGGTTATCAAACACTCGTTTCAGCTGCATCTGGTTACCCTGAATATAACCTACTTCATCATCAGGGAAATTCACTTCAACTTCATATCCGTTAACATTTAACTCATCAATAATATCAACCAGTAATTCTCGTAAAAATTCTGCTACGTTTAATTTTTCGAATTCGAAATTATATTCAGGATGTTCAAGCTTGCTGTATTCATAAAACTGGTTAATTAAATCAGCCACTCTGTTACTTTTCTGGTAAATAATTCGTAAATAATCATTGACCTGATCGGGCTTTATAAGACCGTCGTGAAGTGCGGTTGCATAACCGGAAATAACTGTGAGCGGAGTTTTCAAATCGTGGCTAATGTCCGCCAGCATCTTATTCTTCTCATCCGTCAGACGTCTGTTTTCTTTTTCTGTTTCTCTTAAGCGAAGTGACAAATCGTTAAAACTGTCCACCATATCTTTAAACTCTTTCGGACCGTCATAATCAATATGAGAATCCGAGCCTGTCTGAAAGTTATCTATGGCGTTCTGGAGCAATCTTAAAGGCTTGCTGAGCTGTTTTGTAATGATTAATACAAACAGTACCATTAAAAGCAGGTATAACCCGATAAAGAAACACAGAAAAATGAAAATAGCTTCGTCACTGTCGAAATTATTCTCATTAATCTGGTATAAAGTGAAACCGTAGGTTACAAAACCCAAAGCCATGGCAATTACCGTCATGACAATAATATAGGTTATAAGGCTGGAAGCAATTGTTCCGTATATTAAACGGTTAACCTTTTCTTTCCTGTATTCGTTTTTGGAATCCTTTTTTGCATTATCAGCACTTTTCAATCTTATACCCCAGCCCTCTTACTGTTTTTAGATAAATCGGATTTTTGGGATCAGCCTCGATTTTATCTCTAATTTTGGAAATATGTACCATTAGTGTATTATCATCGGATTCAAAATAATCACCGTTGATATTTTCGAAAATCTGCATCTTTGTATATATCTTTCCGGGTGTTTTCATCATAAGGGAAAGAATCTTATATTCTGTTGGAGTCAGGTTGATTGCCTGCCCGTTCTTATTTACACAAAGATTTGAGGGATCGAGTTCAAGCTCACCTACGGAAACTACATTTGCAGGTTCTTCGGTAGCCGGCATGTTCAAATCATAATATCTTCTTAACTGTGATTTGATTCGGGCAACAACCTCCAGGGGATTGAAGGGTTTTGTGAGATAATCGTCGGCACCCAGTGTCAGACCGAGGATTTTATCGCTGTCCATGTTTTTGGCAGACATAACAATGATGGGAATGTTCGAGGTCTCTCTTACGCGTTTAATAAGCTCATATCCGTTCATTTTGGGCATCATTATATCAAGAAGCGCCATATCAACCTGATTTTCAGAAAAACTGTTAAGTGCTTCCTCACCGTCATTACATATAAAAAGTTCAAAACCTTCATTTTCCAAATAAAGACGTAGAATCTCGACTATATCATTATCATCTTCAGCAATAAGTATTTTATAACTCATTATATTTCTCCTTTTCCCCATATATTGTACATTCTAGCACATCAACTACACAAAATAAATACTGTGGGATAAAAAGAAGCACAATGGATATTATCCATTGTGCTCATGTTTTAATATTTTTATGTGTATTTTACATATTACCTGCGTTTATATAATTAACAAGTCCTTCACAATCGATTATTTTTTGCATAAACTCAGGGAAAGGCTGACCTTTAAAGCTGGTATTTTTTGTTATGTCTGTGATAATACCGATGTCAAAATCTATTTCAACCTCGTCACCTTCATCTATTCCGGCAACAGCTTCTGGACATTCAATAATGGGGAGCCCTATGTTGATTGAATTTCTGTAAAAGATTCTTGCAAATGTTTCTGCAATAACACAGCTTATGCCGCAGGCTTTAATTGCAATAGGGGCATGCTCTCTTGAAGAGCCACAGCCGAAGTTCTTCTTTGCAACAATAATATCTCCGGGTTTAATCTTATTAACAAAATCCTTGTCAATATCCTCCATGCAATGAGTCGCCAACTCCTTGGGGTCGGAACTGTTAAGATATCTTGCGGGTATGATTACGTCGGTGTCAACATTATCACCGTATGTTATGACTTTTCCTTTTGCGTTTTTCATATATTCCTCCGTATACAGTAAAATTTACGTCCAATATTTTATACATTTTCAGGGCTTGCGATCTTTCCGGCAATTGCACTTGCTGCTGCTACAGCAGGACTTGCAAGATAGATTTCGCTTGTAACATGTCCCATTCTTCCGACAAAATTTCTGTTTGTTGTTGAAACACAACGCTCATTTTCTGCAAGGATACCCATGTAACCGCCAAGACAGGGACCACAGGTTGGTGTACTTACAACACCGCCGGCTTCAACAAATGTCTGTACAAGACCTTCTTTTATTGCATCAAGATAGATTTTCTGAGTTCCGGGTATAACGATAAGTCTGATACCCTCTGCAACCTTACGACCCTTAAGAATACCTGCAGCAATTCTAAGGTCATCCATTCTGCCGTTTGTGCACGAACCGATTACAACCTGATCTATTGCAATATCGTCTTTCATTGCTTCATTGATTGTCTTTGTATTTTCCGGAAGATGTGGATAAGCAACCGTAGGCTCAAGCTTACTAAGGTCGATTTCTATAACTTCATCATATTCTGCATCTTCATCGGCTTCATAAACAACCGGTGTACGATTGCTGTGTTCCTTGATATAAGCAAGGCAAAGATCGTCAACAGGGAATATTCCGTTCTTTCCGCCGGCTTCAATTGCCATATTTGCAATAGTAAATCTGTCATCCATTGTAAGATAAGAAATACCGTCGCCTGTAAATTCCATTGATTTGTAAAGGGCACCGTCAACACCAATCATTCCTATGATGTGAAGGATTATATCTTTACCGCTTATCCATTTAGCGGGTTTGTTTTTAAGAACAAATTTGATTGCACCCGGTACCTTAAACCATGCTTTTCCTGTGGCCATGCCTGCAGCCATATCTGTACTTCCCACACCTGTGGAGAAAGCGCCTACTGCTCCGTAAGTACATGTGTGTGAATCTGCACCGATAATAACATCTCCGGCTACAGTAAGTCCTTTTTCAGGCAAAAGGGCATGCTCGATACCCATCTGACCTACTTCAAAATAGTTAGTAATTTCATTCTTTTTTGCAAATTCTCTTACGCATTTGCAGTGCTGAGCACTCTTTATATCTTTGTTCGGAACAAAATGATCCGGAACGAGCGCTATTTTATCCTTGTCAAATACTCCGTCAACCTTCATTTTATCCATTTCATGAATGGCAACCGGGCTTGTTATATCATTTCCCAGTACAAGGTCAAGATTAACTTCTATAAGCTGTCCTTTTGAAAGGTGATCTACTCCTGCATGTGCAGCAAGTATTTTCTGAGTCATTGTCATTCCCATGTTATGTCCTCCTTTTTTGTTCTTTCTGATTATATCAAAAGGTTTTATATTCCGAAAATACATAGTATTCATATTTACTATAACCAACCGTTATGCTATCATTCCCTTATATCTTATTTGGTGAGGTAAAATAATATGAATAATAACAACTTGAATTTATACTACATTTTTTATGAAGTTGCAAACAGTAAAAATATATCCAAAGCTGCCAAAAACTTATATATCAGTCAGCCTGCAATAAGTAAAGCCATAAGTAAACTTGAAAACAGTCTTGAATGTACTTTGTTTACAAGAAATTCACGTGGTGTTATCCTGACCGCCGAAGGTGAACTTTTATATGAAAAAATCAAAACTGCATTTGAAGCAATTGAAGACGGGGAGGAAAAAATCAGGCAATCCGGCGAGCTTGGAATCGGACATATTTCAATCGGTGTTAGCACAACAATGTGTAAATGTATTTTGCTGCCCTATCTTAAGGAATATGTTAAACTCAATCCCCATGTCAAGGTTTCTATATCCTGCCAGTCTTCCTATGAAACAATTGAAGCACTTGAGCAGGGCAAAATTGATATCGGTCTTGTAGGTTTTCCATCCGGAAAAAATACCCTTGCCTACAAGCCGCTTTTGACTGTTCACGACACCTTTGTTACAACCCAGAAATATCTGGATAATTTTAGCATCAGAGAAAAACTTACCATGTCAAATCTTATACAATCCGCAACATTCATGATGCTCAATAAGGAAAACATGTCAAGAAAGTATGTTAATTCCTTTCTGTCTTCCGAGGGTATTGAACTTCAAAATCTTATAGAAATCAGCAATATGGATTTACTTATTGATTTTGCCAAAATCGATATTGGTATCAGCTGTGTTATTAAAGAGTTTGTAATGGAAGAAATAGAAAGAAATGAATTAAAGGAAATTAATCTTCTTTCAAAAATGCCCGGCAGAGAAATCGGACTCGCATATCTTCCCTCAAAAGCAGCTTTAAATCCAAGTGCCATGTCCTTTCTTGATTATTGTACACGTTCATAAAAATTGAATTTAGTTTACAAATTTAAAGGTATACACTTACGGGGATAATATATTTTATATATTTTAATGCCGGAATATATGTTTCGGCATTAATTATAATTGGGCACATTAAAAAAATTAAAGGTATTATCGTAAATATAAGCGCTGAATAGGTTTTTGATTTTTTAAATATGTATTGTACAAACATTGTCCATAAAACACTGTAGATAATCAGTACAATAAGTCTTATTATGTTTTCCCAAGCATTACCTCTGTCAAAAATGAGTTGAAAAACGAGACCGAATACTGCAATCGGTAATATAAAGGACAACAGATATAAAACTTTTGCACCTGTTCTTTCGGAATATACAAAAGTATTCAATATTACCTTTGTTTCGTCAGAATAAAATGACAGACCGGTAAACAGTGCCGCTAGAAATATACATGTTGCAATAACTCCTTTTATTGGATAAACAAGAGGTAAATGTTCTTCGTTATCAGAATCAATGTATTTAAGTGAAACAGAAAACAGTCTTTCACTGTTCATATATTGTTCTTTCAGATCAATAATATTGTTTTCAATTTCTTCGTTGCTGTTTTCAATAATTTCCCTGCTGAAATATGTAATCAGAATGTTGTTGTATTCATTAAGAAAACAATCAAAAAACATTTCTTTAAAAGCTTCAGCTTCTTTAAGCCTATTTGTGCTTATATAGTTTACAGAGTATCCTTCGTATGTTTTTGGATTAAAATCTTCAATGTTACCCTGCAACACAAAGCCACAGCATATTTTTCCGCATTTAATATCTTTTACCAAAGAATCGTAGTTGTCATAGTGCAAAAATTCATTTTTGCAGGTCAGAACATCGGATAACTTATCATTAAAGGTATTGCTGTCCTTTTCGTATATACCACATACTTTTGGCGCATTATTGATGTTATTTTGATATTCCTTTATTGATATGCATCCAATGAACATCAGAATAACAGTAATATAAAATGTTTTGCTGAGTAAATTGTTTTTTAAAAGTATACAAAAACGCTTTAAGGTCTTTCGCATTTTATCACCATAATATTTTCAAATACAATAAATAAGAATGATACAACAATTGATATAAAGGGACTTTGGGCAAAAATAATGTTGTTTGTATAATACAAAGGAGAAATCTTTCCAATATATTCAAAGAAAGACGGCAAAAAAGAATAAGGAATCAGTATGCCGGATGATATAAGCAATATTGAAAAGAAAAGAATAACAAATAGTAAAGAAAATGGTTTATTTCCGAGAAAACTCATTATCATATTATAAAGTGAAACAATACCGATTATTGCAAAAAATAAGCCTATAAAATATAATACGCCCTCTTCTGCCTTAATGTTAAATATAGAAAAAACAATATGCTTAATTATTAAAAACAAAGCTGTAAATGCTATTGCAGGGATTGCTATAACAGATTGTTTAATCAGGGACTTATTTAAGGGAGTTACACCGTATATACCTATTACTTTTCCGAAAGAACAATCTGATTTATCATACATTGCTCCAAAGTTTAAAATATTATATATATTTAAAAATACTAAAATACAAATAAAAAAGTACCCATAAATGTCACTACTTCCATAGGATGAAACTATATCATTATCAAACAGGTTTTGGCGATGAAGTATCAGTTTTCCGTATTGTAAAGCAAGATAATCGCCAATATTCATATTCAATTCTTTAACAGTACATTGATTTTCGTCTATAACCTTAAGAAATGAATAAACAGCGGCTTCCGTGTTTTGAACATAACCTTGGGCGCTGTATAACATTCCTGCAAAAGCAATGGTAATAAGATCTGAATTGTCTCTTATATATATACTTAGAGGAGTATTTGTTCCGTTATTTACATCATCAAAGAAATCATAGCCTAAATCTATTACCGCATTTACCTCATTGCTGTAAAGCATTGAAAATGCATTATCTTTATTGCAGTATTCAAATTCAGAAATGTCTTTTATGCTTTCTTCATGGGAAATATAGCGCATAATCATTTTTGTCATATTGTCATCTTCGTTAACAACAACCGCCACTTTCATTGGATTACTGACTATTTTTTGCGTAATCAAAAAGTTGACTGCCGCAAAAGCGGCAGCCAAAAATAATATTGTTATATAAAATATTAAACAATTCTTTTTGATTATTTCCAGACTCTTTTTTAATTCAAGAACAAAATACTTAATTTTCATACTTAGAATAATCCAATAATATCCTTGGTGAAATCTTCATCTAAATCATTAACAAGGTCCATTATATCGTCTTCTGAAGCATTTCCGATATCAAATTCATCTATGTTTTCAAATTTTTCAAAACTTGTTCTTTTTGCAAGGTTAAATTCCATGTCAAATTCGCCAACATAAGGAATTTCCAAGTCTTCAAAGGTAATAACTGCTTCATTGTTTGATGCTTTAAAATTGAATTCAAATTCTTCTGTATCATATCCGTCATTATATGAAACATTAACATCCCCTTCCTTGGGGTTGTAAGAGATTGAATAATCGTTATCGCCGACAAAGAGCTTATATGTTTCCTTGTCGTTCTTTAAATTCATCTTTATTTCAAAAATTTCATCATCATCTACTTCTACAACGATATTCTCGGCTCTGAAATCGCCGCCCTTAAAAAGAATTTCTATTTCTGCATTCTTCTTTCCGGTATCAACATTGATGCAGGCAAGAGCATTTTTATAGATATAGAAAGTAATCTCTGTATCAGGAAGGTCTTTAATCTCCTTCTTCAGAAATTTCATTTCATCTTCAATAATATCGAGATCTACAGTCGAACCCAAATCACCGAAAGAATCTTCCATCTGTTCCATGTAAATATCATAAAAATCATCAAAGAAATCTGTCATTAATTCATTTTCAATTAAAACACTGATGCCTTTGCAATTAACCTTGTTGCCGTTAACCTTGAAGGTTTCTTTGCCTGCGTTTTCGAATTCAAGTTTCTTTGAATACTCTTTGACAAGTTTGTTTATTTCTTTTGCGTATTTATCATTTTCGGGATTATAATCGTAAACATACTGTAACAATTTATCTAGTTCTTCGACAGCTTCATCACCCAGTTCATCAATCAAAAAACCATCTTTTTCATCTCTGTAGTTATATGTGAATACATATTTACATGCTTCAGGGAATTCTGCCTTTATTGTATTTTTGTCATATTGAGCAAGTAAAGTGAAGGGAATTAACTCTTCTATATCCGCATTAAGTTTAATCTGCTTTTTGCTGTCAGATAAAATAAATGCACCTTCGGCAGAACCCATGTCTTCAATATCAACTGAGTAATTCAAAGTATAATCCTTACTGTTAATAATATCGCATGTTTTTGTCAAATCTTCTGCCAAGTGAGAATCTATCTTAAGTGTGTTTACAAGGGCCTTTTCGACCTTTGCCTTTTTTGATGAAAACAGCGCTACCACACAGCAAATTACAGCAATAACCAAAACAGCTGCAACACCTAATGCAATATAAAGAATTTTATTATTCTTTTGGTCATTTATCGGTTCTTCATAAGTAACCTTTGCTGCTTCGTTAATCTCTTCGCTGCTTACCGGAACATCTTCGGGAGTTACTTCTGCAACTGTTTCTGTGGTTGCAGTTTCTTCAACCGTTGTCTCTACGGCTGCAGTTTCTTCAACCGGTGTTTCTACGGCTGCAGTTTCTTCAATCGGTGTTTCTACGGTTGCTGTTTCTTCAACAGTTGTTTCTTCTGTATTAGTTTCTGCAACTGTTGTCTCTTCATCAGGAGTTTCTATCGGTTCTCCTGTCATTGGATCATATACAATACCCATTTTTTTCCCTCTTTTCTTCTATTCTTTCAATTTTTCTCGTATTGTCTTTAAATCAATATCTTTTTTATTATATCTTATTATTTTACCTTCATCAAATAGAAAACAAACATCACTGTTTAAAATCTCTGTTGAATCGTGAGTTGCCATTAAAACAATGCCGTTATTATTTTTGAATTCCATTAAAATGCTTTGTATTGATTCGCGGTAATACATATCAAGAGAAGTAGTTGGCTCATCAAGAATAAGAATCGGATGCTTCCCTATCATTGCACAGGCAAGAGAAAGTCTTCTTTTCATCCCGCCTGAAAGTGATTGAACTTTTTGGTTCATTATTTTGTCCAGTTCCAGTTTCTTGATTAATGCTTCGTCGCAATTTTTAGTAGAACTTTTCCAAAAATCAATATTGTCTTTTACGGAAAGTTCATTCAGAAGTGGATTATCCTGGGGAACATACCCTATGTATTTGCCAAATACGTTCTTTTCTTTATAAGCATTATGATTAAATATGGTAATTGAACCATTGTCGGTCTTGCCGACACCGGCTAAAATCTGTAAAAGTGTCGTTTTTCCACATCCGTTACTTCCGACAAAGGAGGCAATTTCTCCCGGCTTTACTTCAAAGGATATATCGTTTAAAACAGTCTTTTTACCATATTTTTTGCATATATTTTCAACAACAATCATATATAACCCCGCTCTTTTACGAATATTATATCAAAGAAACAATGGTTTACAAATAAAAAAGTCTCCCGAAGGAGACCTTTTTATCTTAAACTAGTTGTTGATGAATTTCTCGTCTTCGTTGTTCCAGCTGTAAAGAGAACGAACTTCCTCGCCAACCTTCTCTGAAGGATGCTCAGCTGCAAGCTTTCTCATTGCCTTGAAATGAACCTGACGTCCTGAAGGAGACATATCAAGAAGGAATTCCTTTGCAAATGAACCGTCCTGAATATCTGAAAGAATCTTCTTCATTGTCTTCTTTGTTTCTTCTGTAATAATCTTAGGACCTGTTACGTAATCACCATATTCAGCTGTGTTGGAAATCGAATAACGCATTCCTGCAAAACCTGACTGGTAAATAAGGTCAACTATAAGCTTCATTTCATGGATACACTCAAAGTATGCATTTCTTGGATCGTAACCAGCTTCACAAAGTGTTTCGAAACCTGCCTGCATAAGTGCACATACACCACCGCAAAGAACAGCCTGCTCACCGAAGAGGTCTGTCTCTGTTTCAGTTCTGAATGTTGTCTCAAGTACGCCGGCTCTTGCGCCACCGATAGCAAGTGCATAAGCGAGTGCTTTGTCAAGTGCCTTACCTGTTGCATCCTGGTGAACAGCTACGAGACAAGGAACACCTTTGCCTGCCTGATACTCTGAACGTACTGTATGACCGGGTCCCTTGGGAGCAATCATTGTAACGTCAACATCCTTGGGAGGATTGATGCATCCAAAATGAATATTGAAACCATGAGCGAACATAAGCATATTACCCGGCTCAAGGTTTGGCTCGATATCTTTCTTGTACATATCTGCCTGAAGTTCATCATTGATAAGAATCATAATGATATCAGCTTTCTTTGCAGCTTCTGCTGCTGTATATACCTGGAAGCCCTGCTTCTCAGCCTTAGCCCAGCTCTTTGAACCTTCGTAAAGACCGATAATAACGTTGCAGCCTGACTCCTTAGCGTTAAGAGCATGTGCATGTCCCTGACTACCGTAACCGATAACAGCAATTGTCTTGCCCTCGAGTTCAGCTAAATTACAATCCTGTTGATAAAAAATTCTGTTTGCCATTTTTCATGACTCCTTCCCGGCTTTTGCCTATATAAAAATATATTATATTTGGAAACTCCAAAATACTTAACTAATCAATATGAGGATATACAATATTGTCTGTTCCTCTTCTTAAACCTGCAATTCCTGTTCTTGCAATTTCAAGAATATCATATCCGCTTAAAAGATTAAGGAATGCATCAATTTTATCCTGACCGCCTGTCATCTCAATTATTACACCATCAAAGGAAACATCAATAATATTTGCTCTGAAAACATTGGCTAGAGAAATGATGCTTTCTCTTCTGCTTTCATCGGTTCTGACTTTTATAAGAGCCAATTCACGATATACACTGTGCTCCGGTTCCAATTCTTTAATATCCACAACATCAACAAGCTTTGAAACCTGTTTTTCAATCTGATCAAGTATTTCATCATCACCGCTGGCAACAATAGTGATTCTTGTTACCTTTGGGTCGGCTGTTACACCTGCTGTGATGGATTCAATATTGTATCCGCGTCTTGAAAACAGACCTGAAATTCGGCTAAGTGCACCTGATGTATTCTCAACAAGTAATTGGAAAACTTTCTTTTTCATTTTAATGCTCCTTAATAATTCTTTTCCCATTATATAAGCGGATTTACGCAATGTCAACGTATGATATTGAATGATAACAGTTATAACTTGAAGTTATTTCAACACCCTTTATGATAATTATAATAAATATAAAAGCATTGATATAACATACCAATGCTTTTGTAAGTTTATTCCTCTATACATTTTTGGAGTGCAAGGCAACCTGTTCTTGCAACTTCGACAATACTTATACCATTTAACATTTTAACAAGAAGTGATGTGCGTTCCGGAGTGTCACACATTTGTATAATCATGTGTGTTTTATTCATATCGACTATTGAAGCGCCCATTATATCGCAGTTTTCCATGATTTCACGTCTTGTGTTTTTGTTGTATTTTACCTTGATCAGCATAAGTTCTCTGCTTATTGAATCAGATTCCTCAAAGGTTTTTACTTTGATAACATCAAGCTTTTTATTCAACTGTTTTTCAATCTGTTCAATGGTTCTGCTGTCTCCGCTGCTGACAATCGTCATACATGAAACGTTGGGATCATCTGTTTCACCTACGGCAAGACTGTCTATATTAAAGCATCTGCGACTAAAAAGCCCCGCTACTTTGCTTAAAACTCCGGATCTGTTCTCAACAAGAACGGAATAAATTCTTTTCATATAAAAATACCTCGATTCACTATTCCTACTTTACTACTGCCATGGGATCAATCATGCATTCCATTAAATAGCATTCGTCATTCTCTAAAAACTTCTTAATTACTTTATCCGCATCTTCCATATCATACAAACGCATAAATGGAATATCGTAAGCCTTTGAAAGCTTTTCGAGATCGGGATTTCCCGTAAGATCGACAACAGAATATTTATCTGCATAATTATAATGCTGGAATTCTCTTACAAGTCCGAGATAACCGTTATTAAAAACAATAATCTTTACCGGAACTTTATTCTGTCTTATGGTTGCCAATTCGCACATGCTCATTTGGAATGAACCGTCACCGCAAACAGCAACTACCTGTTTGTCCGGATTGGAAATCTTTGCACCCATAGCTGCAGGAATTGAATATCCCATGGTGCCCATTCCGCCGGTTGTAAGAAAACGTCCTTTTTTGATATTTGCATAACCGCATGACCACATCTGGTTCTGACCGACATCTGCAACATACACAGAATCTTCCTTCATATAATCTGTAAGCTTTTGGATAAATAAAGGAGCATCAACAAAATCCTTATTGATTTTGCGACTTTCAACCATTCTTTCTTTATAACCATTAAGGGTTTCTATCCATTCTTCGTAATCGGCTGTAAATTCACTTACAAGTAAATCATCAAAAATATAAAAAGCATCACCTACTATTGGTATTGTGGGACCTGCATTTTTACCGATTTCCGCGGGATCAACATCGATGTGAACCATTACTTTGTCCTTGGTCATTAAATCAGGCTGGTTAACAGCTCGATCCGCAACTCTTGCACCAACAACTATAACAACATCGCATTCTGCAACTGCCCTGTTGGCGTAGGCTTTTCCGTTATTACCAACCATTCCGAAATAAAGAGGATGATTTGTCGGCATAACACCTATACCCATCATTGTAGAAACAACAGGTATTCTGTTTTTGTCGGCAAACTCCATCAGTTTGTTTCCGGCGTTTGACAAAATAACACCGCCACCTGCATATATTAATGGTTTTTTAGCCTTTTCAAGAGCTTTAATCAACTTTTTAATCTGAACCATATTTCCTTTTACTGTAGGCTTATAGGTTCTCATGCTAATTTCTTCGGGATAAACGAACTTCTTTATCTCATCCTGCTGTATATCAATTGGGACATCAATTAAAACAGGGCCTTTTCTTCCTGTATTTGCAACATGAAATGCTTCTTTGAATACACGAGGGATATCTTCGACATTTCTAATCAGGTATGAATATTTAACAAAAGATTCACATGCTCCTATTATATCTGCTTCCTGGAAAACATCTCCGCCCATTAATTCGCTTTTTACCTGTCCGGTTATGCATATAAGCGGAATACTGTCTGCAAAAGCAGTTGCAATACCTGTAATAAGATTTGTTGCCCCCGGACCGCTTGTTACGGCACAAACTCCAGGAATATCACGTCCGCAACGTGTATAGCCGCTTGCTGCATGAGCAGCTGACTGCTCTGTACGAACAAGAACAGCATTTATTTTTGATGCTCTTATTGCTTCATAAAATGGTGCTATTGCAACACCCGGATAACCGAATATATCCGTAACGCCTTCTTTCTCAAGGCACTTTGCCATTACCTCTGCTCCGGTCATAATTAATCTCTCCAATCAGTAAAGTATATATTTAGAATTTATTAAAAAATTTGCTTAATGGTTCTACAACATCGCCCAAATCACTAATTGCTTTGTTTAGACCTTCGAAGTCAATTGAATTAATGTTTTCAAATGCAGTCTTAAGTTCTGTTGAACTGTCGTCAACCAATGTTGTTACTGAGCTTAATGCTGTTTCGAGTGTATCTATTGTGCCCGAAAGGTCATCCATAATAAGCTCTGCCTGATCGAGAGCTTCAACAGCTGTATCTATTGCATCATTTGCATTGGTAAGCGCTTCATTGGCATTATTCAGTGTTTTAATAAAAATGGGAATAAGTGATAACACTCCGACCACAAGCAATGCAAGAAGAATTGCTGAAATTCTTGACCAGAATACGCGCTTTTTGTTTAAAGTCTTAATGTCTTCCAACATTTTTAAAACATCTTTGTTCTCTTCCATTTTTTTCTCCTTAAAAATCTAATTTATAAATAGTAATTCTTTACAAAGTTTAACTGCGTCTGCCGCATCTTTGCTGTAGCCGTCAGCACCAATCTCGGAAGCATAGACTTTACTTGTTACAGCGCCACCGATAATGATTTTAGCTTTTACATTCTTTTCTCCGGCCAATTTTATCACTTCTTTCATCTGTTTCATAGTGGTAGTCATCAAGGCCGATAATGCAATTATATCAGCGTTATTGGATATTGCTGCATCAATTATCGTTTCTTTTGAAACATCTTTTCCCAAATCAATTACATTAAAGCCGTAATTTTTTAACATTAAAGCAACAAGATTTTTACCTATATCGTGGATATCACCTTTTACTGTTGCAATCACCACGGTGGGCAGTTTTTCGCTACCTTCTGCTTTTGACAACATTGGCTCCAAATAATCAATGGAATTTTTCATGGCTTCGGCACTGGCAATCAGCTGAGGAAGGAAATATTTGCCTTTTTCAAATAAATCTCCCACTTCGTTAATTGACGGAATCAGTATTTCGTTAAGTATTGAATTTGCTTCAATGCCATCTTCTATACATTTTGCTGTATTTTCAACAACAAGATCTTTTCTGCCTTTTAAAACATTTTCCTTGAGAATGTCGCTGTTTGAAAGTTCTTTTGCGGCTGCTTTGTTTTCGGAAGACAATTTTACATTTCCCAGTTCAAAGCCTGCTTCGTTAAGCAAGTTCATTCTTTCGATATATTCAATGTCTGAATCTTTTTTGTTTCGTAAAAGATTGGCAGCAAGAGCCGTGCTCATCAGAAGATTCTGATTGGGATTGGCTATTGCCATGGTTAATCCGCTTGAAATTGCCATGCTCAAGAAGGCTGCGTTTATAAAGCCTCTTTGAGGAAGACCAAATGAAATATTAGACAATCCGCAGGTTGTTGCCAAACCTTTTTTATAACAGTATTTTATTGTTTCCAGTGTTTCCAATCCGGCATTTTTGTTTGCTCCGACAGTTGTTACAAGCCCGTCGACGACCATATCTTTGGAACTGAAGCCCATATCTGATGCTTTTTTTGAAATACGGTCAATGATTTCTATCTTTTCTTCCAAAGATTTCGGAAGTCCGCTGTCGGATAAAGGTAAAATGATGAACATTGCTCCGTATTTTTTTGCGATTTTTAGTAAAACATCGGTTTTTTGACTTTCTCCAGATATGGAATTAATTAAAGCTCTTCCCGGATATCTGCGTAGAGCAGCCTCTATTACTTCCGGATATGAAGAATCAATACAAAGAGGAAGGGATGTTGTTCCCGTTAATTCGTCTATGGAACGAATCATCAAATCCTTTTCGTCTATTTCTCCCATCCCCAGATTCACATCAAGCAAAGAAGCACCGTTTTGTTCCTGTTCTGTGGCAAATTCAATCACCTTTGAGATATTGCCTTTACGCAAATCTGCCTGGAACGCTTTTTTGCCTGTAGGGTTAATTCTTTCACCTACAATCATAAATTTATCATCAATTGAAAATGAAAGAGTTTTCCTTTCGCTTGTCAGCCTGTAACAATCATTTTCTTTGGGGATATCAACCTTACGATAATCCTTTTTTACTACTTCTTTTATATAATCCGGATTAGTTCCGCAACAGCCACCGATAATTGAAGCTCCGGAATTGATGATTGCTTCCATCTCAACAGCAAATTTATCGGGTGTATTGTCGTAGAATGTATTTCCGTCCTTGTCAAGTTTTGGAAGCCCTGCATTTGGCTTGGCAATAATAGGTATATTAACAGCTTTTGCCATTATTTCTATGTTTTTTGCCATATCCAGGGGGCCTGTTGAACAGTTGCTTCCGACAGCATCAACTCCAAGAGATTCCAGTGTTACCGCAGCTGTCAGAGGATCCGTACCCATAAGGGTTCTTCCGTCATTTTCAAAGGTTAATGTTGCCATTATGGGAAGGTCACATATTTCTTTAATGGCAATTACACAGGCTCTTGTTTCATTCAAACTCATCATTGTTTCCACAACAAATAAATCAACTCCTGCCTTTAACAAAGCAGAGGCCTGTTCCTTGTATATTTCCACAAGTTCTTCAAAGTCCATTGGGCCCATGGGTTTGAGCATTATTCCTGTCATTGTCATATCACCCGCAACGTAGACCTTATGGTCTGCGGATGAAGCTGCCTTTTTACACAATTCAACAAGCTTTATGTTTATTTCTTCAAGTTTTCCTTCGAGTCCGGCTTCCTTTAATTTGGGCCTGTTTGATGTAAAGGTTGGTGAGTATAATATATCTGCACCGGCGTTGGCGTAACTTGACTGAATTTTAAGGAGAACCTCCGGATTATCCAGCATCCATTTTTCCGGGCAGGCACCCTGTGGCATCCCCTCTGCAATTAGGCAGGAGCCAAGACCTCCATCCAGAATTACCATTTTTTTATTTATTAAAGATTTAAACTCTTCTTTTGTCATTGAATATCTCCGCAAAATTATATATATAAAAAGCACAGATGAATTACCTGTGCTTTTTCTTGATTACTGAGTATCCGAAGTGCTTTCTTCGGGTTCGGCAAATTCATCAACCGTGTTATCATAAAATTCATCTTCTTCATAGCTTTCATCTGCTGAAGAATCGTCTATCACAGGATTGAAATCGGTAATTTCTTCTTCATAGGTTGAAATATTATCACCTTCCGGAATGCCCCCCTGCAACACAATCGATATATAGTTGACTCTTTGCATTGCACGTATGTAATTTTCTTTTGCCATTTTCAATGTTTCTGTTCCTGCAGTATCGGGACTTATTACCCATTCATTATATAAACGTACTGTTTCGCTCATATAATTATAAGCTTCATCTCCCAATTCTTCACAAGAGGCAAAATTCTTTGGAACTTCAAGTTCGGACATTATCCTAAACTGCTCCAATAAATCGTTTAACTGATCGGTTATCTGTGAACCTGCACTGTTACGTGTAACATCAATAAGATCAAACTCCTCTGTGATTATTTGAACATTACTGCAAAAACTCTGCATTCCGTCATAATAAGCATCAAGCTTTGCGGTATTTCCGCAACCACAAAGAGTAAACGCCAATGTGCATACAATTATTGCATATATTTTCTTCATAAAAATGATTCCTTTATTTGAACTCTTTTTATTTATAAGCAGATAACGGGAATCGAACCCGCCTCCTCGGCTTGGGAAGCCGATGTACTACCGATGTACTATATCTGCATTTTTCATACCAAAATATATAATAACATAATTTTGTATCATAGAAAACGGAATTTCAAAACTATATATAATATATTCAAAACTATTTAATAAGTGTCAAAAATAAAAATGGCCTCATATAATATGAGGCCATAAAAAACTTATATTAGAATTTACCAGCCTTTGCTGCTTCTTCAATAGAAACTGCTGTAGATACTGTCATACCAACCATAGGGTTGTTGCCGGCACCGATAAGTCCCATCATCTCAACGTGAGCAGGAACTGAAGATGAACCTGCAAACTGTGCATCTGAATGCATACGTCCCATTGTATCTGTCATACCGTAAGAAGCAGGACCTGCAGCCATGTTATCGGGATGAAGTGTACGTCCTGTACCACCACCTGAAGCAACTGAGAAATATTTCTTTCCGGCTTCAAGTCTCTCTTTCTTGTATGTACCTGCAACAGGATGCTGGAATCTTGTAGGATTTGTTGAGTTACCTGTAATAGAAACATCAACATTTTCCTTCCACATGATTGCAACACCTTCGCAAACATCATTTGCACCATAGCAATTAACCTTTGCACGAGGAGAATCAGCATCCTTTGAGTAGCACTTACGAGATACTTCTTCTACTGTGTTTGTATAAGGATCATACTTTGTCTCAACAAATGTGAAACCGTTAATACGTGAAATAATCTGAGCAGCATCCTTACCAAGACCGTTAAGAATAACACGAAGAGGAGTTTTACGAACACGGTTAGCCTTTTCTGCTATACCGATTGCACCTTCTGCTGCTGCAAATGATTCATGTCCTGCAAGGAATGCGAAACATTCTGTATCTTCTTCAAGAAGCATCTTACCAAGGTTACCATGACCAAGACCAACCTTACGTGTATCTGCTACAGAACCCGGAATACAGAAAGCCTGAAGACCTTCACCGATTGCTGCTGCTGCATCTGCAGCCTTACGGCAGTTTTTCTTAATAGCGATAGCAGCTCCAACAGTATAAGCCCATTTTGCATTTTCAAAACAAATTGGCTGAATACCTTCAATAAGATGATAAACATCTATACCGGCTGCATCTGTAATTTCTTTACATTCTTCAATTGATGAGATGCCGTATTCTTTAAGCTTTGCAAGAATCTGTGGCTCTCTTCTCTCATATGATTCAAATAATGCCATTATTTTTTCCTCCTTATTAAACTTCTTTGTCAGTTCTTGGATCGATTATTCTGACTGCATCATTAACACGACCATACTGACCTGAAGCTTTTTCAAGAGCAGCATTTGCATCGTCGCCCTTTTTGATGAAATCCATCATCTTACCAAAGTTTACATACTTGTAACCGATAATCTGATTGTCTTCGTCTAAAGCGATACCTGTAATATAACCGTCTGTAAGTTCAAGATATCTTGGACCCTTTGCAAGTGTTCCGTATGTTGTACCAACCATAGTACGTGTTCCCTTACCAAGGTCCTCAAGACCTGCACCGATTGCAAGACCGTCTTCTGAGAATGCTGACTGTGAACGACCGTAAACTATCTGAAGGAAAAGCTCTCTCATAGCTGTGTTGATAGCATCACAAACAAGGTCGGTATTGAGTGCTTCCATAACAGTAAGTCCCGGAAGGATTTCAGCTGCCATAGCTGCTGAATGTGTCATACCCGAACAACCGAGTGTTTCAACAAGAGCCTCCTGAATAATTCCGTCTTTTACATTAAGTGAAAGCTTACAAGCTCCCTGCTGAGGTGCACACCAGCCAACACCATGTGTATAACCGCTGATATCTTTTACCTCTTTTGCTTTAACCCATTTTGCTTCTTCAGGGATTGGTGCACAACCATGATGTACGCCCTGAGCAACGGGACACATTTCTTCAACTTCTTTTGAATAAATCATGTGATTAACTCCTTTCGTCTTTATATATAAAAACCGCTTTTCCTATTTTGCCACAACTGATGGTAAAAATCAACGGCTTTTAGTTACCAAGTTCATCAAATAAATTATCAATATTTACACTTATAATAAGGGCTTTTCCGGGATTATCTTCCGGGGACAACCATGAATATAAGTTAATGGCAAATGCTTTTGAGGAAAAATTGAAGCTCTCCATTTTAGCATTATCGTAGGGGTTATTCTTTTTTAATTCAAGAAGAGGACAACCTTCACAACATGCCTCGGATTTAAACATTACTTCATAACATTTTTTCCCCCAGACAAATTCCTTTTCGCATGAAAGAGCTTTGCGGTTCATATACAAAACCTGCATGGTATCTGTATCAACCACATAAGCATATGCATCCAACGAATTAAGCATCGAGAGCCTGTCCATTGCTTCAACGGGATTTTTAAATTCACGAAGAATATTGATATATGAAAGAACAACATTAAATCTTGAATACAGATATTCCAAATTATCCTTTAAGGATGGATCTTCGCTGTCACTTTCAAATACAACTCCTCCATTGAACACATCACCGTTTTTTAAAGCAAAAAACAGATTTTGGCTGTCGCCCATTTCTTCCATGAAAAATGAAACCTCAGGATCTTCATTAACCTTTCCTGCACTGCATATTCCGTAATTTCCGAATAAATCATACATCCTGCATATATAATCTTCCCTTAAAGCATCGATCACCTGACTTCTATCTGTTTCAAAGCCCGGTATAGCAAACTCGTATCGTTGAGTCACATCCGTATTCGGTTCACGTTTCATAACAAAAACTTTGTTAAAACCAAAATACAAGCAAAATATCTCGAGAATGGTATTGATTGAAGCATCACATTCCGATTCATTGCAGAACAGTTTAAAGCATATATCCTCCAAATATGATTTCCATTGTTCCGATTCAAGATTACTTAAGGTAATATTGCTGTCTTTAGACGGATTATTTTGATTAACCAAATATGTTTTGGTTAACGCTGCTTCATAAATCCTATACCCGTTTTTCCCCGATGCTTTTATTCTGACAAGTGATTGATAAGCTTTATTTTTTAATTCCTCATAGTTTTTACCATGCAAAGGAAAAAGAGAAACACCAATCGAAGCTGTTAATCTGACTTCTTCAAAGGTTATTTTTGAAATATTTTTTAATAATTTTTTACAAAGTCGCTCTGTATTGTTTATGCTGCCAATGTTTTTTACAAGAGCAATAAACTCATCTCCACCAAGTCTGACTATAATGTCATTTCCTCTGAAAAAATCACGAATCGTATCATTAAATCGTATAATCAGATGTTCGGCTTCCTCAGAACCGATTAAATCATTAATGCTTAAGAAATTATCAATATTGAATACCATAAGTGCATTCATTTTTCTTTCTGTTGCATCAGCAAGAAATTCTTCTATCTGTTGTTCATTAGTATTATTATATAACATTGGCTTTACCCTTTTTATTTCTGTTTAACAACAACTTTTCCTTTGTCTTTATATATGCTATGTGGAGGAATAACACCTCTGACGCAGCTTGTAGGATATATATTTGTATCAGTACATATTACTGTTCCCGGATTAAGAACACTGTTACAACCAACTTCAACATTATCCGCAAGCATTGCTCCGAATTTCTTCAATCCTGTTTCTATTTTTTCTTCGTCATTTTTTACTACAACAAGCGTTTTGTCGGATTTTACATTTGAGGTAATTGAACCTGCTCCCATATGGGATTTGTATCCAAGAACGCTGTCCCCCACATAATTATAATGAGGGACCTGAACCTTATTGAATAAAATTACATTTTTTAATTCAGTTGAATTACCTACAACAGCGCCTTTACCAACAATAGCGCTGCCTCTTATAAATGCACATTGTCTGATTTCAGCATCTTCATCGATAATGCAGGGTCCTCCAAGGTATGCAGAATCAAAAACCTTAGCAGATTTTGCAACCCAGACATCTTCGCCTCTTTTTTCGAATTTGTCTGAGGGAAGTGTATTGCCGAGTTTAATAATAAAATCTTTTATTTTAGGAAGAACCTCCCATGGATATGTAACTCCTTCAAATATATCCTTAGCAATTGTTTCATCCAAAGTGTACATATCACTGATTTTAATGTTTTGCATAAAATAACCTTCTTTCATTTAATTATAAAATTGTTTTATTGAATTAAATCTTGGAATAAGGCTACCAGCAGGTATGTTGTGAGTTTTAACATAATCTGTTCGTCTTATTACAAAATCATTGAGTTTTTTAAGATATTCTTCTGTTGAAATCTCACCATTGGCCACACCGGTTAATCCCTTTTCCCAGCTTGCAGTCAGCTGTGGATCCAACAAAGGCTTAATTGACACAGAAACAACATCATATATCAATTCACCCAGTAATGTAGGTGTGATTATCTGGGTTTTCTTATTAAGGGAAAGGTAACCGTTTTTAACAAGTTTATTCAGTATTTCAGCTCTTGTTGCACTTGTTCCTATTCCGCTTCCTTTAATCATTGCACGAAGTTCTTCGTCTTCGATTAATTGTCCTGCATTTTCCATTGCAAGAATTATTGAACCGGAGTTATATCTCTTGGGTGGTTTTGTTTCGCCTTCCTTTACTTCCGTTTCTGAAACTGTTAATGTCATTCCTTTTTTCGCTGTTAGAAGGAATTTCTCTGTAGCCTCATCGGCAGACTGTTCCTCAGCCGCTTCAGAACCTTTATCTTCCTTTTTCTCTTCAGGTTTGCTTTTGGCAAACGAATATTTCATAACCTTTAAATAGCCTTCTTCCAGCAAAGCTGAATAGTTGGAAGAAAAAGTCTCATTAAACACTTTGGTTGTAAGTGCAATCTTTTGATAAACAGCCGGTTTGAAAAATATGGCAAGAAATCTTCTTACTATAATTTCATATACCTTTATCGAATTAGGGGATAAACCCTTCATATTGTTTAAGCCCTGACCGGTCGGAATAATGGCATAATGATCTGTTATCTGCTTATCATTAACATATTTGCTTTTTTTCAATGCCTGATAATACTTCCCTTCAAGTATTTCATCAACGAAGGGTTTTACCATATTTATATTTTTCAGGCCGTAAAGATTTTTGGTAATCTCTCCGGCTACGGCACTTGATAGTACTCTTGCATCTGTTCTTGGATAAGTAGTCAGCTTCTTTTCGTATAATTCCTGGGCTATCTGTAATGTTTCTGCAGGACTTATTTTGAAAAGTCTTGAACAATCATTTTGCAATTCCGCAAGGTTGTAAAGAAGAGGCGGATTTTTGGATTGTTTTTTCTTTTCGATTTTGTCTATAGTTGCAACAACTGCCTCTTTAACCGTTGAAGCGAGTTCTTCGGCTGTTTCTCTTTTGGTAAAGCCTATATCTTTATAAAGAGAAGGATGATTATAGTATTTGCTGTTTTCATTCAGTTTCCAGTCACCGCTTATTGAAATCTCATTCTCTTCATATAGGCTTTTAAAGGAACCTGAAACCTTATAAAAAGGTGTTTTGACAAAGTTTCTTATTTCACGTTCTCTGTTAACCACCATTCCCTGAACACAGGTCATTACACGTCCTACTGCTATTACGGTACGATCGGATTTCATAAAATCTGAGATTGAGGAACCAAATATAAGTGTCAGCGCACGGGAAAAATTGATGCCCATAAGATAATCTTCTTTGGCTCTTAAATATGCGGCATCAGACAGACAATCATATTCTTTCATGTCTTTTGCTTCTCTTATTCCTCTGAGAATCTCATCTTCTGTTTGTGAATCAATCCATACTCTCTTTAAGGAAGCACTTGTATTATAACCGGCCTCCTGCATTACAAGACGCTGTATGTATTCACCTTCTCTTC
Source organism: Lachnospiraceae bacterium (assembly GCA_045639685.1). Lineage (GTDB taxonomy): Bacteria > Bacillota > Clostridia > Lachnospirales > Lachnospiraceae > Colinaster. The sequence continues at coordinate 8,221 of JAZUDO010000024.1, read as the reverse complement.
CCGAGTCCCCTGCATTATAAATAACATCAATATCAGTTCTGTTAAATAATTTTTTTATTACTTCAAACTGATCTTTGACATTATCAATTATCTGGTACTTATATTCTGTTGGAATAAATGGAATTGTTCTTAAATCCCATTTTTTCAGTTTGGAATCATAGGCATCGGGATAACACATTGTAACAAGATGTCCCACACACCAAGTGATTATATATTGCTCGGATTCCATATAGCCATTGTATTTTTTCATGGGCTCCTTTAAGGCAGCCGCAAATTCTCTGGCTACAGAGGGTTTTTCCGTAATGATTAGTTTTTTACCCATATTACATATTATCCAGTGTTACTAAAGATATATTCTTTTTGCTGCTTCCTGCAAAACGAAGCTTTTCATCAAAGCCCTGGGCTGATATAAGCATGCAGTAATCCGCTCTGATTTTGGCCTGTTTAGCACAAAACAGAAGCCATTCATAGTCATCAAAACGAATCATCGGCTTTTCCCAGTTGCAAAGTACCAGCATTGTATTTCCGTTTTCGTCTGTTGCAACATAATCAATTGTTCCAAGTTTACCAATCCATCTGCCCATCTTAGAGACTCTGATTGGCAAATTTCCGTAAGCATTTCTGCTTTCAAGGTATTCCCTGCAAACAAGCGGGAAAAACTTTGCGGTATAACTCTTAAGATTTGGCTTAATGTGCTTATCATAAAACTCGGATTTTGATATGTCGTTAAGCTCATCCTTATAAGGGAAAAGATATTTGTATGTAAAATCAACGTAATTGATACAAATATCATATATACCTTTTTGCGTGTTATTTCTTCCTTCTGTATCAACGGAAAACTCTTTTGTTACAAAGCCAAGTTCCATCAGGTTTTTAATATATACACTGATTTTGGCTCTTGAAAACAAAGTATGATTATATAAATCGTTTAATTTGTTTTTACCGGCTGCAAGTGCACAAAGAATTGTATTGTATATTCCGGTTTCACGCAGTTCCTTTTTTACGGCTTCTTCACCATAACTTAAAAGGGGAGAATTTATATCAAGTAAATTATTGATGATATTGTCCTTAAGGCCTTTGTTCTTATCGAAATAAGACCACAGTTTGGGAATTCCCCCAAGAATTGCAAATCCGGTTACACATTCATCGTAACGCATTTTGCCAAAATATTCTCTGAATGATGTAAATGACAGTTCTTTGAGTTTAAAGAAACCTGTTATATTTTTGGCGTCCATTCCGATTCTTTTAACCATATTATTTTCAACCCATTCTATTGAAGAACTTATAAGAATTATAAAATATGGTTTTTCTGAAGATGACAAAAACTCAAATAATTTTGATGTAAATTCATTTCCGTATTTAAGAACATACTGGAATTCATCAAAAATAATAAGATTCTTTTCTTCTCCTTCCGCTGAATAACTATCAATAGAATCAAAAAATGTTTTGAAATCCGGATATTCAGGCAGATTAAGAAAACTCTTATTATAAGCCCATTGAAAAAGCTGTTCTCTTTCAGAAAAGGGCTTGCATTCAAAATAAAGTGATTTGTTACACTCACTTGCAAATTTTTTGACAAGAGATGTTTTTCCCACACCGTCAAGCCCATATAATATCATCACCTGATTATTTGTACGTTTTGAATATGATTTCAAAAGATTCAGTTCTGAGTCTCTTCCGACAAACATAATATTCTCCTAATTTCCAAACTGTTTTTCCAAAAGTAAAACTATATCATCAAATTTTTGAGGTTTTCCGAGATAAAATCCCTGTATATTTTCGCAGCCAATGTTCTTTAACAGGCTGTATTGAACTTCCTGTTCCACGCCCTCGGCAATTGTATCGAAACCAAGTTTTTTACTTAAAGAAATTATGGATTCGGCAATGGTTCTGGTTGAACCATCGGTTACAACATCATTTATAAATGACTTATCTATTTTTAATGTATCTATAGGTAATTCACGAAGGTACGACAAAGATGAGAAGCCTGTTCCGAAATCATCCATTGAAAATCTGATACCGAAATCCTTTAACATTTTCATCTTCTTTATTATCTCTTCGATATTATCGATAAATACACTTTCTGTTATCTCCAACTCGATTGAGGATGGAGAAACATTATATTTTTTGATAATGCTTATCAAATAATTTACAAAGTTTTTGTTTTTAAACTGCAGTGATGAAACATTTATTGAAATCAAAAAATCTTTCAAATCAAAGCGTTCATTCCATTTGGCAAAATCGCTGATGCATTCCTCTATAATCCAGTCGCCCAAAAGTAATATGGAACCATTCTTTTCCGCTATCGGAATAAAGGTTTCGGGACTTATTATTTTACCGTTAAGTTCCTTCCATCTTACAAGAGCCTCAACACCTCTTATACGTTTGGTCTGAGTATCGTACTGAGGCTGGTAATACATAAAGAACTGCTGATTTTTTAATGCCTGTGCAAGCTTCTTTTCTAATTCTATATTTGAAATAAATTCCTCTATAATCGGCTTATCGTAAAATTGAACATTGTTTTTGCCTTTATTCTTTGCTTTAAGCATTACGATTTCAGCAAGATTTATAAGTTCAAGAGCCTTATGGGTGCTTTCCGGATATTCTGCAACACCTATACTTAAGGTTAATGTTACATCAATTATTCTTCCGGCTTCATTAACAACCTTAATTGGCTCCTTCATATGATTCCTTATGGAATCAGTAACGTTAACAACACTTCTTTTTCCAACAGGGTCGTATATGGCAAGGCAGAAAACATCACTGTTAAAATGAGAAGCGATTATGTTTTCATCTTCCATCAGATCCTTAAGATATAATCCAATCTGCTGAACGACATCATCACCCTCAAGAATTCCCAGACCATCGTTGATTTTCCTGAAATCATCAACGTCCATAAACAGAACACTAACAATGGAATTATTTTTCTTGGCTTTTTCAACAAATTCTGTAAGAGAAAGCACAAAATAATTTCTGTTATAAAGACCTGTCAGACTGTCGTAATAGGCCATATAAGTCAATTCTTCGTTTTGATTTCTGTATTTTGTAAAGTCTCGGAACAATATTGCTTTCCAAAGGGGCTTTCCGTCAGGATCATATTCCACATTGGATATGGCTTCCACATATATGTTTTTGTCCCGGAATTTGAATTCCACAGAATCAGTTTTTAGGCCATATTTTTCGATATTCAGAACCTGATATAGACGGTCGGAATATTCTTCCATGGCCATATTTACAATTATGTTTAAACTGTTAAATTTTTCGGAATCAATATCAAAGAAATGGGACCAATCTCCCAAAATTCGAAACTTGTTGTCTTCAAAATCCTGATAGATATAAGAATTACCGGATATTTCGCACAAATTGCGAAACATCCGTTCATTCTTTTCTAATTTTGAGTTAATGGCCTTTAAAAGGCCGATTTGATAGTTTTCATCGTAATTCATCAGAAAGTATTCCCCAATACATCTGTATTTTTTAATTCTTTTTTGTAATATATCCCTTTGCCTTAAGAAGTTCTGCGCAAAGAACTGCTCCACCGGCAGCACCACGAACAGTATTGTGAGATAATCCGACGAACTTCCAGTCATATACAGAATCTTCTCTGATTCTGCCTACAGATATACCCATACCTTTTTCAAAATCAACATCAAGCTTAACCTGAGGTCTGTTATCCTCTTCAAGATACTGAATAAACTGCTTTGGTGCGCTTGGAAGCTGTAACTGCTGAGGAACACCGCTAAAGTTAACAAGCTTTTCGATAAGCTGCTCTTTTGTGGGTTTCTTTCTGAATTTTACAAATACTGCAGCTGTATGACCGTTAAGAACGGGAACTCTTATACACTGACATGTAATCACGGGACTTGTAGCAGGCTTAATAACGCCGTCTTCAATCTTGCCCCATATTCTTAAGGGCTCTTTTTCGCTCTTTTCTTCTTCACCGCCAATGTAAGGAATAACGTTTTCAATCATTTCAGGCCAGTCTTTAAAGGTTTTACCTGCACCTGAAATTGCCTGATATGTTGTTGCAACAACCTCATATGGTTCAAATTCTTTCCAGGCTGTCAAAACAGGAGCATATGACTGGATTGAACAGTTGGGCTTAACTGCAATAAAGCCTCTCTTTGTACCAAGTCTCTTCTTCTGGAACTCTATAACATCCATATGCTCGGGATTGATTTCCGGAACAACCATAGGAACATCGGGTGTCCATCTGTGAGCAGAGTTATTACTTACAACAGGTGTTTCTGTTTTGGCATAAGCTTCTTCTATTGCTTTAATCTCATCCTTTGTCATATCAACAGCTGAAAATACAAAATCAACTTTACTTGAAACTTCTTCAACTTCATTGACATTCATAACAACGATGTTTTTAACAGCTTCCGGCATGGGTGTTGTCATTTTCCATCTGTCACCTACAGCTTCTTCATATGTTTTTCCTGCGCTTCTCGGGCTTGCAGCAATTGTTGTTACTTCAAACCATGGATGGTTTTCAAGCAAAGAAATAAATCTTTGGCCAACCATTCCCGTACCACCTAAAATACCTACTTTTAATTTCTCTTCCATAACATTTCTCCTCATTAATTTAATATATTTATTGTTCTTCTTTTAGATATTTCTCATGAAGTTTTAAAACCTCAGTCATTTTTACAGGACTTGGACCTCCCAAGGTCAAACGTTTGTCAACACAGGTCTTTAAAGTGATTGCTTCATAAACGTCTGCTTCAAACACATCTGATATTGATTTTAATTCGTCCAGAGTCAAATCTTCTATACTGCAGTTCTTATCGAGACAGAACAAAACAAGCTTTCCGATTATACCGTGTGCATCACGGAAAGGAACACCTTTTTTAACAAGATAATCCGCTGCATCGGTTGCGTTTGTGAAACCGTTCATGGCTGATTTTGCCATAACTTCCGGCCTGAATTTAATTGTATCAAGCATTCCGGTGAACAATGAAAGACAATCCTTGACTGTATCAACGGCATCGAAGGTCACTTCTTTGTCTTCCTGCATATCTTTGTTGTAAGCAAGCGGAATACCCTTCATGGTAGTCAGCATACTCATTAAAGCACCATATACTCTTCCTGTTTTACCTCTAACAAGTTCTGCAATATCAGGATTCTTTTTCTGAGGCATTATACTTGATCCTGTTGAATAAGCATCATCTATCTCAACAAATCTGTATTCATTGCTGTTCCAGATGATAATCTCTTCGCTGAATCTGCTAAGATGCATCATAACTGTACTTAAAGCTGATAAATATTCAATACAGTAATCTCTGTCGGATACAGAATCCATGCTGTTTAATGTAGCCCCCTCAAAGCCAAGCATGCTGGAAACATACTCTCTGTCCAGGGGATATGTTGTGCCGGCCAAAGCGCCTGCACCGAGAGGACAATAATTCATTCTTTTGTAAATGTCCTTCATTCTGCTTCTGTCACGCTTAAACATCTCAAAATAAGCTCCGAAATGGTGCGCAACAGTAACCGGCTGTGCTTTTTGAAGATGAGTAAAACCGGGCATATAGGTCTCGAGATTTTCACTCATAATCCTGTAGATTACTTTTAATAAATTCAATAAAAGTTCATCTGTTGCAAGAACTTCATCTCTGATATACATTCTCATATCAAGAGCAACCTGATCGTTTCTGCTTCTTCCGGTATGCATTTTCTTGCCGGCATCTCCGATACGCTCAATCAGATTTGCTTCGATAAAGCTGTGAACATCTTCATATTCGGGAGTAAATTCAAGACTTCCGTTGTCAATATCGTCCTTAATTGATGTCAGGCCTTTAACGATTGCATCCTTTTCTTCAAGGGTTATAACCTTTTGCTTTTCAAGCATTACAACGTGTGCAATACTACCCTCCACATCCTTATAAAATAATCTTTTGTCAAAGGATAAGGATTCGTTAAAGGAAAATACACTGTCTTCTGTTTTCTTTGTAAATCTGCCGCCCCACAACTGTGCCATATATACAATTCTCCATACTACCAATCATAAATAATTAAGTTTAAATTTGATTATATAGTAACGCAATTTACAAATCAAGGTAATCATGCATAGAAATCTTCATTGTTTTGGGTATAAATTGGTTAGAATTAAAAAAGCACCATGGGCAACCATGGTGCAAATTTTTAATCATTATATTTTTTTTGTAATGAATCGATAAGAGCCTTGTCATCAAAGTAGTTTATTTTCATGGAAGCTTTAACTTCAGAAAGTGTTTGTGCAGCTACTTCTCTTGCAACATCGCTGCCCTTCTGTAATACCTCAAAAATGTAAGGTATATCCTTTTGAAGTTCCTTACGTCTTAATCTGATGGGCTCAAGTTCCTGCTGCAATACGTTGTTAAGGAACTTTTTAACCTTAACATCTCCAAGACCACCACGCTTGTAATGATCTTTAAGTTCATCAAGATTATTGTAATCCGGAAGAAATTCCTTAAAGTGTTCATCTGTACAGAAAGCATCAAGATATGTGAATACTGTATTTCCTTCAATTTTACCCGGGTCCTCAATTCTCAAATGTTCAGGATCCGTAAACATACTCATTACTTTCTTCTTAATATCTTCAGGTTCTTCCGAAAGATAAATGCAGTTGCCGAGAGATTTACTCATCTTCGCTTTACCGTCTGTTCCCGGAAGTCTTAAGCAGGCATTGTTGCTTGGAAGAAGAATATGGGGAGTAACAAGTGTTTCGCCATATATAAAATTAAATCTTTGAACAATTTCCTGAGCCTGTTCAACCATTGGCATCTGATCTTCACCTGCAGGTACTGTTGTTGCTTTAAAAGCAGTAATATCAGCAGTCTGACTTATGGGATATGTATAAAAACCAACAGGTATACTGCTTCCGAATTCTCTCATCTGGAGTTCTGATTTAATTGTGGGATTTCTTTCAAGTCTTGCTGTTGTAACAAGATTTGCATAATAGAAGGTAAGCTCCGTAAGCTCCGGAATCATACTCTGAATAAACAAAGTGGATTTTGCGGGATCAAGTCCTGCCGACATGTAATCGAGAGCTACTTCTACAATGTTTTCCCTAACCTTTTCCGGATTATCGGCATTATCTGTCAGTGCCTGGGCATCTGCTATCATAATATAGGTTTTATCATATTCACCGCTGTTTTGAAGCTCAACTCTTCTTTTAAGAGAACCTACATAATGACCGATATGAAGTTTTCCGGTTGGTCTGTCACCTGTCAAAATAATTTTAGACATATAATATTCTCCATCCTATTCATTAAAGCCAAAAATAAAGCCTTATATTTCAAGGCTTTATTAAAAGCTGAAAATGGGACTCGAATTATAAGTCCTAAAATCAGCCTTATTATCTTCGAAGCCAATAAAATCAATAGTTCCCGAAAGTTCTTGAAATATAAGGCTTTCGGGGATTTTTGTTATCTTGTGTATATTACAATATAATGTAATAATTTTCAATAAATATAAAAATAGTTGCCCATTTGTTGACCATAATTGACCATTATCTTATATCGATATTTTTCATTCACACAATACGTAAATACACTTTCATTTCAATCAAACATAATACACTATTAAAAGCATACTATCAATACTTATTTAGTTATCGTTAATATTATGGATTTAGTTATCGTTAATATTATGGATTGTTTTTATAAATCGTCTAAATAAGGCAAATACAAAGCCACAAGCATATATATCTCCCCTGGTGTATATCATTTCTCAATGTATGGTATAACCGGCGTAACACTGTAATTTCACTGCACATAATCTCTACGGTTTTTTGGATTTTAGAAAGTGTATATGCAGAACAGTTTATAAATGATAGATGCTTTATTTTATCATGGTAATGTGTAAATGATTATTTTATCGTTCAATATGTCAAAGTGTCTAAATGGGGCAAATACAAAGCCACAAGGGCATATATCGTGCATTGTAAAGGAAAAAAGCAAGGCTGAAAGCCGTTAATAAACGAACAATCACAAGCAATATTGTATCACGCAAAAGTGTATTTATGAAAATAAAGCGCAACAAACATAAGCTGAAGAACAGAACACTTATGCAACGCAAGGTGTAAATCTGCTTGTACGGCTGTAAATGTCAATATAAAAATACCCATTTATGGGAAAATAAAAATGGACAGTTTTCCCGGCTATTCCTCAGCCGCCTGAGCTTCGAGCAATGCTCGAATGTCCTTTGTTCTGTATGACGGCCCTTTTATTGATATGACTGT
>JAZUDO010000023.1:0-4079 GCA_045639685.1 Lachnospiraceae bacterium | reverse complement strand
GTCGGGATTTGGACTGTGAGTTCTTACATCCTGTGCCGTCTGATGTCCGCCTGTTCCGTCATTTTGCAAAAATCCGATTTTCAGACTGTCCATCACGTTCCGTCACGTGAGATAAATCACTTGTCCTCATTGTGTCAGGGTACCTTTCCTATGTTCCGAGAAGGCTCCTGACGTACTCTCAAACTACACTGAAACCTGTAGGCATATAAATTGTTACGACTAATAGGCGTCTTACATGATAAAAATTTTGTTTTCCATATTTGCAACCACTTCCTGCTTTTTCTCCTCCGTAGCCTCTGCGTAAATATCAAGCGTAGTGGAAACATCCGAATGTCCCATAATGGACTGAATGATTTTCACGTTGCTCTCGTTCTCGCAAAATCTCGTACAGAAGGTGTGACGCAAGTGATGTGCCGAGAACTTCGGAAGGAGCAGTGCATCTCTCTTTTCCTTCTTCGCAAGGGCTTCCTCTTCCTTGTTATATTCCTCAGTAATCTTGTGAATTGCTTTGTTTACTTCGCTGGGTAAAGTAATAGTCTGGTTTGAGCTCGTAAAAATGAATCCTCGATAGCCTTCAACCTCCTGGGTACAAAAGCCTGTAATCTGCTGAATCTGATATTCCTCAAGAAATGCATCATACACTTCCTGAATCATCGGTATCGTTCTCCAGCCGGCCTCCGTCTTCGGAGTATTAACATGAAGATTTCCCTCGTTCTCCTTAACCTTTCTGTAGGTCAGATTATGGTTGACATGAATCACACGACTCTTCATATCAATGTCTTCCCATCTGAGCCCGAGGCATTCTCCGATTCTCATGCCTGTTCCGATGAGTACTGTAATTACCGGCTTCCATCCCTCATATTCCGGATGCGAATACAGGTAATTCATAAATGCTTTCTGCTCGGGTACCGTCAATGAATGACGTTTCTCCTTATGCCAAACGTGACTTTTCTTGATTTCCTTCATCACTTCGGCTGCAGGATTCTGTCTGATGATTCCGTCCCTGACTGCCATCTGAAAAGCAGGATGTAACTGCGTATGAACATTATCGAGCGTTGCCGGCTTGATTCCTTTATCCAAAAGCAGCGAATAATAAAACTTCTTTACATCCGTGTACTTGATTGTGGCAAGCCTGCGCTTGCCGAAGGTCTCCCTTACCAGGTGATCATAGGTATAAACATAATTCGCCTTGGTTGTGTTTTTCAGATCGTATTTCTGAGCTATATAAGCATCGTACACTTCGTTGACTGTAATGCGCTCTGCCTTGCCCGGATCCAGCCCATCCTCAAGGTCTCTTAAAATCTTTGCTTCCCGCTTACGCAGGGATACAAGATCATTGCTGTAGATAAAATGTCGTTTGCCTTCCTTATCCATATAGGAAAAAACATATCTTCCATCTTTTCTACATGATTCACCACGCCTCAGCGCATACCCACGTGGATCCTTTCTGCTTTGTGCCATTGTTGTTCCTCCTTTTGAAAGAGGAACAGCCTCCATTATGGCTTGGTCTTATACAAAAGTTCCAAAGCCTGTGTAAGAACCTGCGTCTGTGTGAGATTTTTCTTCTCGCAGTATTTATCCAGTTTTTCTCGTTCTTCCGCGGTTACACGAAAACCGATTTTTAATTGCTTCGGCTTCTCCACGTGCGGTCTTCCCATCACTGCCATAATACAGCTCCTTTCAATAATCTCATAAGCATATTATATACTTATTGTCCCACCAAAAGCAAGCGTTATTTTAAGAAAATGAAAACTGTTCCTTTGCCTTTTTTAACGTGTTATAAATCTCTGAAGTTCTCCAAATATTCCTCAATAATGTCGGTATTAACAAGTACGATTCTCTTGATTCTGTAGATGGCCTTGGCCTCCTTGGCCAGATCCATAAAGGAATGCTTTCCCATGGAATACATTGCTGCTCCTTCTTCGTACTTCACGAACTTCTTCTTTCCGTTTGTAAGTAAATTTTCCATGTTTTCATATTCTGATCTTTTATATGCCATTGTCTTTTCTCCTTTGTTAGATGCTTTCTCTGAAGAAAGGAAGCATATCCTTCTCCAGGCATTTTCTTGTTCTTGATAAAATGTTTCTAAGCGTCTGATCTGCCATTTCCTCCTCGGCAGCAAGTTGATCAGCCTTGACTTCCTTGCAGAGATACTTATATGTAATTCTCCGTTCCCTGGGCGGAAGTGCTTTCAGATGCATTTCAAACACTTCAAATTCGTATCTCATCATCCTGATTGTCAAGATATCCCTCTTATGCTTCTCAGGCTCATCGGTATCCTGTAAAAGATCATCAACATAATTGCCTTCACGAATAGCCTGCTGAATACTGATATGTTCTATCGCTTCCCTCGCCACACGGTCAGAGCAGCCTCCGGTCATTACCCGTACTCCAAGCTCCTCCGCTCCGCACATTTTCTGTCTCCGGTTGTATTCCTTTTCACATATAATGCTGTTGTAAACGCCAACCTCATAGCTGTCTACCAGCTTGGTAAAAACACGATAGTTCTTATAAATCAGCTTAAACCGTTCATGGGGATTCCCTTTTGAATAATCCTCAACAATCTTGATTCCCGGTGTATACATTTTCATCCTCCTTTACGGAGGCTGCGTGCCGGCATGCACACCTCTTGTTTACATATGCTATTCTACGGAATTGGACGGAATAAATCGTTACCCAAACATTGGACTTTCGGAGAGAAAAGTACAATGGGGTTGGACTTGCATACAAAAAAAGACGGAACAGGAAAATCACACCTGTCCCATCTGTTAAAAGTCACATTTTATTCAATGACAAACTCATTATTTATATACTGCTTCCCACACTCAGCTAATCGCAAAATTCTTCATACTCTTCAATTTCAAAAGCATTTTCATAGGTTTCCTTTGACACCACAATCTGATATTCATCGCCATACAGAATATCATCATCTAAAATATCGCAACACTTATACATAAGTTTATAGGCTCCACCGGTACAAGAATCCAGCATTTCAGACAAATCATAGAGTACTCCGTATACTTCGTCAAACTCATCTTCTCTATAAAAACAATATTTATTGTCCTTATCTTCCGAATATATTTTTGGAACAGGGATATCTCCCAATATGAGAATCCAACTGGCGAAGATCTTTGCGTTTGGGTCATCTGATTCACTAAGTAATTCATCTAACGTTTCGTCTATTTCATTCGGCTTAATATTCATAACCAAACTTAACAGAACAGATAGCGCACTCATATATCCGCCACAAGATACATTCTTCTTTGTATCGATGCATTCAACACGATAATATAATTCCGAGTAGTCATCATCTATATCAAGCATTTCATAATCCATAAAATCCATAGACATATATCGCCTTTCCTCAATGAACATTATAATTATGACTCATCGAGTATGCAACGACTATATTATATCCACAGGCGTATGTTCTTTACGCTCTCCCATTTTTCCTCTTCCTGCTCTTCTTCGCCATAGCTTCAGCCATCATAAGCAGCATCTCCCAATCGTCCTCATCCTCGATCTCATCTGCCAGTTCCAATAACCGCTGCACACGTGGATTTACCTTCTGCCCTATCCCATAAAAATAATTTGCGTCCTTATCAAGCGTTTTAATCAGACCTTCAATCGTGCTTTTCTTAGCATCAACCTTGTCATTTTCATATGCCGATATGGTCGATTTAGGAATGTACATGATCTCCGCAAGCTCCTCCTGGGTTAAGCCTTTGCTTACTCTTGCAGCCTTAATTCTCTGTCCAAATGTGTCCTCTGTAAAATTATTATTCATCCTTATCACCTTTCCGGTGCCTAAACGGAAGCAAACCGAAAAAGGTATTTTTGAGTGCACTTAAGAAAGCCTTTTGCCGGCAACAAAAAAAGAAGCCTACAAAACGTTCTTCAAATGACTTCCACCAATAGATAAACTTCTACCGGTAAATTGGTCACTTCCGTTTTGTAGGCTCCTAATGTCTCTTATGTACAAATACAGCTCTTATCACAAACTCTTGACTTTCCGACGAACCACATGGGACTTACTGCCTGATGCTGCCTTTGGTCTCTCCCGGAAAATCTCATTCTAT
>JAZUDO010000022.1:0-5782 GCA_045639685.1 Lachnospiraceae bacterium | reverse complement strand
ACACGGGTAGCTCTTTTTATTTATGAAAGGAGCGTTAAAATGAGCGAGAAAAGGAGAGATAGCAAAGGTCGTTTGTTACACAACGGCGAGATTCAGCAGAAGAACGGGAGATATCGTTTTAAGTATTATGATATCACAGGTAAAGATAGGTATTTATATAGTTGGAGATTGGATAGGAATGATAAAACACCGGCAGGAAAAACTGCAGGTCCATCATTAAGGGAACTGGAAAAGCAGTTACAAGTAGACCAGTTTTTACATATTGCAGTTAACGGAGGAAATATGACCGTTTTAGAACTGGTAGAGCGGTATGTGGAAACCAGGACAGGTGTCAGGGAATCTACCAGAGCAGGTTATCAGACGACCATCAATTTCCTAAAAAAGGATTCTTTTGGAGCAAGGCGAATTGACACGGTGAAAATATCAGATGCCAAGCTGTGGCTTGTCAGTTTGCAGAAACACCAGGGTAAGGGTTATAGCTCTATTCATACAATTAGAGGTATTCTACGTCCTGCATTTCGTATGGCTTATGATGATGATTTAATTAGACGTAATCCATTCGATTTTGAACTTGCAACAGTTATCGTTAATGATAGTGTTACAAGGGAAGCAATCACAAGAGATCAGGAGCGTAAATATCTAAAATTTGTGAAAGAGGATGCACATTTCAAGCGCTATTATGAAGGCATTTTTATTTTGTTTAATACCGGTCTTAGAATCTCGGAGTTTGTGGGACTTACAAAAAAGAACCTTGATTTTGAAAATCATAAAATTATCGTGGATCATCAGCTTGTTCGAACCAGTAAAATGGTGTATATGATTGAACCACCTAAGAGTGAAAGTGGTGTCAGGGAAGTTCCTATGACCAAAGAGGTAGAAGAGGCATTTAAGACAATTATAAAAAACAGAAAGAAACCAAAGGTGGAGCCGATGGTAGATGGTCTTTCTGGATTTTTGTGGCTTGATAAGAATGATAGGCCTATGGTCGCTCTTCACTGGGAAAAGTATTTTCAGCATATCCTTGAGAAGTACAATAATATTTATAGGATTCAGATGCCTAAAGTGACACCTCATGTATGCAGACATACTTTTTGTTCAAAAATGGCAAAAAGTGGAATGAATCCAAAGAGCCTTCAGTATATTATGGGGCATGCGGATATAAGCGTTACGCTTAATACTTATACTCATGTGAACTTTGATGATGCAGCTGAAGAAATGAGGAGAGTGTGTGCATTGTAGGCCAATGTACCCTGTAAAAAGTACGGGGGTACGGGAGGCGATTTGTACCCCCATTTGTACCCCTATTGCTGACAAAACTATGCGTTTTTGTGCGATGATATGCGATAATAGAGCATTTGGAAAAATAATAAAAAACATAGTAAAATCAAGGCTTGCAAGCTTTTGCGAGGATATACGAAGTTATGATAAAAGTACTATTTATTTGCCGCGTAGACAAGAGCAGGTCCAAAGCAACGAGCGGACCGACCTTGGCCTTGCAACAGTTAAGCACATCGTAGAGATACATGATGCTAAAATAGAACCGGACAGTGCTCCGGGTGTGGGCACTACAGTAACTGTATATTTTTAAGGGGAAGATAATGATTACATACGAAGAGATAAAGGAAAACGAAGTAATAAAGACATACATTAATGCAGCAGATGATTCACTCAGCGCTCTCGGATATACGGAACACTGCTTCGCTCACGTAACATATGTAGCGGAAAAGGCAGGCAGCATCCTTGAGACTCTGGGCTATCCCGAGAGAATGATCGAGCTTACAAAGATTGCAGGATACATGCACGACATCGGCAACGTTATTAACCGTGTTGACCATAGCCAGAGCGGTGCCGTAATGGCATTCAGAATCCTCGATAACATGCATATGGACCCTGCCGAGATCGCCATGATCATCTCAGCCATCGGCAACCACGACGAAGGTTCAGGTGTTCCCGTAAGCCCTATGGCTGCAGCACTTATCCTTGCAGACAAAAGTGATGTAAGACGTAACCGCGTTCGTAACAACGACATGTCTACTTTTGATATCCACGACAGAGTCAATTACTCCGTAAAGAAGTCAGAACTTAAGATAAACGAAGCCCATACGATAATTAAGCTTAAGCTCTTTGTCGATACTCACTACGGTTCTGTCATGGATTACTTTGAGATCTTCATGCAGCGCATGATGCTTTGTCGTAAGGCTGCCGAGAAGCTCGGCCTTCAGTTCAAGCTCATGATCAACGAGCAGCAGTTAATTTGATTTCTTAAGAGGAATGGCAGGAATTCTGGCGAAATGCAGTGACACCGACTTTGTGGGGTCACTTGTAAGTTCCTGCATTTCTTCCTGAGTCATAATCATGCTTACTTCTGAAGTAGAAAGCCCGTTCACCTCAAAGAAAGTATTCATATCAAGGCCGATCCACTTCCCTCCTTCATCGAGCATAATCATGCTGGCACCCATCGCCCTGGCAGTCTCAAAAACATAAAGAAAGTTATGTTCCTTAGAGACAGCTCCGATAAGGCCATACTGCATGTCGGGAGATACATTCTTATACGCACTCATCCACCCTCCTGCAGTATTTACGTCGGTAAAAACATAAAGTGCCGGCTGTCCTCCAAAATCCTTGGTAGACAACAGCGGTACACTGCTATGAGTCTGCTCATCGTAGTTGCCGAGAGAAAGCGCGAAGAACAACACGTCCTGATTAAATACTTCCTGCATCAGCTGCCTGTAAGCAGGCTTCCAGTCACGCTTCTGAGCAGCAGTCTCATGAACCTCAACTTTGAGTTTTTCTATTATTTCTACCATGATCTATCCCTCCACAATAAGTTCAGTACTTATTGTACCACTGATCCCCGCAGTTTAATTTTGCCTCATCTATCGTCAGGCAATTTACTTCAATTTGCTATATACTTCGAACAGACAAAACAGACAGGAAAGAATAATGTTTACGGCAGTTGTAAAAAGAGAAAGAATTCAAAAAGCTACCGGACAGGATTACCTTCGCTTAATCCCGCTTGGGATCTGGGCAGTCCTGTGCTTTGTCCTGCTCGCACTATTCTGTCGCAAAATCTATTGGGCAGGCATTCTGCTCCTTACTATTTTCCTCTGCATTATTCCGATTGCAATCTATATGGCAAAGACAAATCCACGACTCAAAGAAGACAGATATTACGAAGAAGAAGTCAGCTTTGAAGTCAAAAACGGCACTCTTTATGCTAACGGCCTGAAGATCACAGATGTATTTATCGATTCGCGAGCAAAAGAAATCCATATCGACAACGAGGCATTCTCAGCAGTAGTAGAAGAACCATATATAGAAGCATTTGAAGCATACTTAAGAAGCAATAACATCACTTTGCAGGATGGCTGACGGACTATTATTACTTAAGTTTGCTTCTCTTTTTGTAATAATTCGTACCACTTCAGAAATCCATCCATAGTAAGTCGTTTATCCAGGTCGTCAATCGGTCATGTAGTTTGTTTGTGTTGCATGTCCTGCAATCATCATATCTAACGGACCGACTGGTGTTCCTGATCCAGACTGCCATCTCGACCATCTTGCATAAAATCATTATATACAACAGTCGAAGCAAATCGTTCAAATATAATAGTTTATATTGGGGTAAAATAGAGATTATTACTAAAAGCTCATGTTGTCGCTTGATTGAGAAAGGGAATCTCACATGAAGAAACCTAGTGGTTGTGTAAAAGTGTTAATAGTTTTGGGAGCATTACTTCTTATAGGTTTTGCTGCAGTGTGGTTCTCACTTTCGAGCCTTTTATCCAGGATGAGAACTAATGACATAAGCCGTTACGAAGAAGAGTATAACAACAGGGATATCCAAAGGTTTAACCTGTTCCCCGAATCTATTCCTGAATCTGCGACTGATGTGGAGTTTTTGTCTTCTCACGGAATGCAGTCTAATGAAGGCGGTTTTTATCTCGAGATGACACTTCCGGAAGAAGAGTTTAATTCTCTTATTGAAGGCTACGAGTTAACAACTATCGAGAATCCAGACAGTTATCCGGTATTCGTTCGTGACTTTGCCCGGGAAGGTTTTGAATTTTACTCAGACTACGAACATGGGCGAGGCTTTGTAATTGACAGATCGTCTCACAGAATACTCTATTTCTATAACGAATTCATATGCGGCAATAACTGATTTTGAATATGAGACGGCTTAAAAATTTCTTCTGTACTTTACTGTTAATCATAGGTTGCTTTCTATTATTCGGATGTGAAAAACATTCTGAAAATGTCAGTATTACATCTGACTGGCAACTCGTTGAAATGAGTACTGATGGCAATGTAATAACTGATCGTAATTTTCTTAGTTCAGAAGACAGTCCAAAATTTCATTCTGATAACGGTGAAGATTTTGTTTTTTCAATTAGCGGGAAAGATCACACAGGTGTTTTATCATTAGATGGCGACCGTTATATTTTGGTTTATGACGATACAGATAAACAAATGGAAGCCATAATTGATGGTAATACACTTAGAATCTCGATAGTAGACGGAACGTCGTATTTTATATTCAAAGCGGTGTAATAAGCAAAGGCTGAGTACGGATAATCTGTGGTACTCAGCCTTAATTAATATCAAAGAAAACCTATTTACAGCATCTAATTCTCGCACTCATCAGGATAGTTAACCCAACCCACCGCATGACTCTATCGTGACTCCGCAAGCTGCCGCAAATACTAATACAAACAGAACAACAATTGCAATAATGATGATATAAATCCACATAAGCACTTTACCAAACTTATTGTCCGGATACCTAACCCTACCAATTATCAGAAGAATAAGACCTATTATAGAAATAATATTCGCAATAGGTTCAACACTATGTCTAATATTGGCTCCCTCGAAATAACTTATAAGATGTACTAATTCTCGTTTTGTAACATAACTATCTACCGATTCAAGAATAAGACTTGATATTAACGGACATAATAATGACAGGACAAATATCCAGTTGCCCTTATTTTTCTTCTTAGGACGGGCATTCTTATTGGGATTAGCCTGTGGAACGGCAGCCATCTGCTGCTGGGCATTCATACTATTTGCCATCAGATTTGAATAAGCCTGATTAGTATTATTACTAACAATTATCTGAAATCCGCGGTATTGTGACATTAACTGATTTGCCAGTCCGGCATCGCAGTTTGCAATTGAATATGCAAATTTGGTAACACCTGCTTCTTTTAATTTTGTAAAGAAATTTGTTCTTTCATCCGGGATCAAATCTGAGAAATAATGAACATAAACAAACATTACTTTAGCATTTGCTGTGCGTGCTGCAATCTCTACGACCTTTGCAAGCATATCTCTCAATTCCATACCACGACATACCTGCTTCCACTCTACTATTACTACACCACCCAGTGTTTCAACCTTAATATCTACAAAATCCGATATAAATATATTTTCCATGTCCCTTTTCCTCATTCATGTAAAACTGCCAAAAGTAATGATGCATCAATTCTAACACATACCGTAATGTGTTTGTCCGGCAGCTATCAAATATCTCCTTTCGTGTATAATTTACTCGATTGATATGTGTCTGCTTTTTAGGGCAGGCAAAGAATCAGACTTAGTTTTAAGGGTGACAAACTATAAGTAGTCAAGAGATTTTTTGTTTGATTTAGTTTATGTGATTTTTTGCATATAAAAGTCACCATCTGTAACTAAGTTTTTCAGATGGTGCGAATCGAACCTTGAAAAATAGATATTAGCGAAGCTTTATTGGATCGTAGTCAATTCCTTGTTTCTC
>JAZUDO010000021.1:0-22017 GCA_045639685.1 Lachnospiraceae bacterium | reverse complement strand
TCTCAAACCTTTTCCTGCTTTAATGAATTTGTGTTTTAGCAGGATTTCAAAGATTTGATTCAGATTTGTTTTTGATTTGAAGTGAACCACTCAATATTGAATATACGAGTTTTCCTAAAAGTGAATGTTTGAAACTGCTTGATTTTACTGTATCATGCGGGATTATGTTTGACAACCCGAAAAGACATTGCAGCAATCAAGTAGGGAAAAATACTCATGATATAACAAAAAGCGAAGCTCCTCAATAAAGAAGCTTCGCCTAAATAAATCATAAACAATAATCCGTTCTATTCTAGAACTATTCTATTCTATCCACAAACCGTTTACTTATGATCGTAAGGATAAATTGTCTTAATTGTTCCGTCCGGATTGTACTCAAGTTCTGTATACTTAACGGTACGACGATGGTTAATTCCACCTGAAAGTTCACAATCATGATAGAACAGATACCATTTGCCATGATATTCAATAATTGAATGATGTGTTGTCCATCCGATTACAGGCTCCATGATACGTCCACGATATGTGAAAGGTCCCATAGGATCTGTTCCTGTTGCATATACAAGATAATGAGTTGTACCTGTAGAATATGACAGGTAATATAATCCGTTATACTTATGCATCCAAGGTCCTTCAAAATATCTTCTGTCCTCGTCGCCCGCTTTAATAGGCTCACCATTCTCATCGAGAATCTGAATCATCTTCGGTGCTTCCTTGAATGACTTCATGTCATCTGAAAGTTCTGCAACAAAGGGGCCAAGTGAAGCTGCATCTGCAGGAATCTCTTCAGGATTCTCAACGAACTCACCTGTCTGCCACTTTTCAAGCTGGCCTCCCCAAAGACCACCATTGTAGATATAGTACTTGCCGTCATCATCTGCAAGAACAGCGGGGTCGATACTCATACTGCCTTCCATGTAATTCGGTTCGGGCTCAAAAGGTCCAACCGGGCTGTCACTGACAGCTACACCGATTCTGAATATACCGTCAAGGTCTCTTGCCGGGTAGTAAAGGTAATATTTGCCATCCTTAAGTGCAACATCGGGTGCCCACATCTGTTTGCTTACCCATGGAATATTCTTCATGTGAAGAGCTTCTCCGTTATCAACGCACTCTGCATCAAGATTATCCATTGAAAGGATGTGGTAATCTTCCATTCTGTACTCATCACCTTCATCATTGTCCTCGCCGTCATGTGCAATATCATGTGAAGGATATACATATATCTTATCATCAAACACATGAGCTGAAGGATCGGCTGTAAAGATATGAGTTACAAGTGGTTCTCTCTGTTTCATACATCTATCTCCTTTGTAGTTTTTTACCAGTTGATTTATTATATCACATAGTAAAACATAAAACCATAATACTAATGTGATTATTAGCAAAAAACTATATGATTATTTGACAAAATATTATTCGGCAGTTGTTTTTCCATACATTTCCACCAAATAATCATACATCTTTGTATCACCGTCAAAAATAGATGCCTCCATTATCAGGCTTTCCATATCAGCTTCCACGTTTCTGAACTCAAATTCTCCGGAAACCGTATCATATATTCCATAGCTGAAGCCCATACCGTCTCTGGGTTGTCCCAGACTTCCGGGATTAATAACTCTGCAGTTGTTTCTCATCCTGTCCATTCTGTAATGAGTATTGCCCAGAAACATGACATCGACTTCTTCGTATGTATTTATTATCGAATCCACTGTCATCTCCGTGTCCGGATATATCATCTGTTCAAGGTAATGTCCCGGTCCTCCGTGAAACAGAGCAATTCTCCTGCCATCTGCCTCCGTAAGATAATACTCAGGAAGCTTCTTCATATATTCCTGTTCCTGCCTGCTGTATCTTTGCCTGTAAGAACAGCCATAATTCTGAATTAATTTGCTCTGTATATCTTCACTGTCATCAATAACATCATCTATTGATTTCAGTTCTGCTCCTGTCAGCCCGCAAAAATATTTCAGGTAATACTCATCGTGGTCTCCCTTTATTGCCACAATTCTGTCGTCCGCCATAAAATCCTTAATTATTGCAGACTGATCATAGAAGTACCCGAATATGTCGCCCAGAAAGAAAAAGCAATCCACGCCGTCCTTTTCCTTCTTATACATGTTTAACCAAGTTTGACTGTTTCCGTGAACATCCGCGAAAACACATATTTTCATAAAATCACCCATTCAATACAATACAATCGTACCGTACAGCCTTCCCGCTTAACGAAAATCCCGGCTTTACTCCCGAAAGATATGGTCCCTTAAGCGGCCTCTTAATTACTATTTTATGGGGTTTTGCCGCCATGGCAGCCCCTAACATATCCTCTTCATCAGCGCAGGGGTCTTCCAGCAAATGAATCAACTGAAATTTTTTCTTAACCAATGCAGATTTCTGTCTTTCCGGAAACATCGGGTCCAGATAGACAACATCAGGTTTCTCCACAATCTGCCCCGGCATCTCACTTCTCTCACCTGTTTTTCCAGACAAGTATTCCTCCCCCCACTTGTTGAGAGCCTCTATACTGTCAGTGCACACCACTTCCATTCTCGAAACAGCATCACAAAGTTTTGAATCTTCTTTGGCTCTGTCCAATGTGTCCGTCAGCAATGCCCCAATAATAGGATTTCTCTCATACATACGAACGCGAAATCCTGCTGCCGCCAACAAAAGCGAATCCTCACCCATCCCGGCTGTAGCATCTATCACAAGCGGAGAATCGTTGTCCTTTATCTTTGCCGCCTTTACAAGAAGTTCACTTCTAAGATTATTTACAGATAGTCTACGAAGCATCCCCGAATAGTCACCGCGAAATGACTGTCCGTTTCCCACCAGAGACAACCCGTCAGCGTCAAACCTAAGATGAACCTCATCACAAGCCTCACCAAGTATTTTCACCTGTACACCTGCAATCCCGGCTAACCTGTCGCATCTCTGCTTTTGCATCTCATCTGCATATATAGCTTCATCAACATACAATATCATAGTTGTATTTCCCAAATCACAATTTCAGCCAAATCACTGTTTCAGCTATATCACAATTTCAACCAAATCACCGGATTTATCAAGAACAAACTCACTTCTCTCATCTCCGGCTACTATCTCATACTGTCCTCTGTAGCCTTCAACATAAGCATATCCCTCTTCATCCGTTTTAACCTTAAGGTCTGTAGTCCATCTCTTCTTTGTCATTTCCATAAGAAGTTCATATGATGGCTTAACCGAATTATCTTTTCTTATAACACCGCTGGGTGCTCCAAGCCATGCTCCGTCTGCAAAATCCCAGCCTGTAATAGCCTCTACAAGGGGATGCTCAAACAGGAAGCTGTACATCTCATCCATTTCCCTTGCCTGACGCTCTTCACCTTCAGGTGTAGTCGGCCATTCAGGAATCTGATAATCATTAAGATCCACAATATCCGCCGGCATAATATGTCCGGAAACAAGTGTATTCTCCGTAAAATGCAACGGCAGTCCGAAAACTTCGAATCGCTTAAGAATCTCTTCAAGCTTCTCAAGTCCCATAAAGCCCTGATGCTGGTGTGTCTGAAGTCCTATTGCACTTATGGGTACCCCCGCGTCCAAACAGTCACTTATAAGTTTTGCATACTTATCGGAAAGATTGAAATCATTGATAAGCAACACCGCATCCGGATTGGCAGCCTTGGCTGCATCAAATACCTCTTTTACAAGGTTCACCTGTCCGTACTCCTTGCAGATTCTGGTTATTGCATTATCATACCTGTCATATACAGGCATAATAACAACTTCGTTGATTACATCCCACATATCGATTACACCCTTGAAATCAGTAACTTCACGATTGATTCGATTAAGCTGTTTATCAAGGATTGTTTTGTTGTCATATTTAAGAAGCCAGTCAGCGCATGCGGTATGCCAGCAAAGGGGATGTCCCTTTACCTTTGCTCCATGCTCATTAAGATACCCGGCTGCCCTCATCATATTGTCGGTATCGGGTTGTCCCTCTTCACGTTCGAAACCTCCCCAGTAAAATGGCAACGTCCCGTAATTATACAATGCTGTCCATTTTGCAACACGGTCCTTTGCGAAATCCTTTGCTCCCTCCTTAGTTCCCCATAAAGCATCAAATGCTCCGCATCCGAACAGAAACTCGTGGTTTGTAAGTTTCACCTCAATTTCTCTGTTGGCTAAGGGCTTTCCATCTTTGTTTACTATATGTATTTTTTTACTTGATTTTCTGCTTTCGTTTGCCATAAAATCCTCCCTGTCTTTTTACAGCCATCCCTATTTTCAATAAATTATACCAATCTTTTGGTACTCATTCCACACCTCGCAAACAATTTGGCCTAAAATGCGGAAAATTATAAACTTCTTCGTTAAATATTCTAAAGAATTCTCACATTCCCCATGATATAATTGTGCAAACAATATTCCAAAGGGAGGTTACCATGACCGAATTTAAGATAAGTGACAATAAAATATATTTTATACGCGAAGGTGAAACCGGTGTTGTAAGCGTACCCTCAGAGGGCTGTATTCGTTTCCGGGCAACGGCCTCTTCAAAGCTCGAAAGTCAGGACTGGACCATGATGCCAAAGGATACTCCCGCCAAGGTTTGGGCAGACAACGGCGACGCATATCTTCAAACCGGCAACCTTAAGGTATGGTTTGAAAAATGGGGCCGCGTAACATATTTCATTGATGACAAAATTATACTTAAAGAACAGCCCGAAATGACATTTACCATGGGATACCGCAATTATCGCAGTGTAGGAAGCGGTCTTTGGGAAATGCGTGCAACCTTTGAGCCAAATGAGGATGAACAGTTTTACGGTCTCGGTCATGAGCGAATGAATGTATTCAGCAAAAAAGGCTGTACAGTTGACCTGAGACATGTTAACACAAAGTCATCCATCCCCTATGTTTACTCTTCTCTCGGTTATGGTTTCTTATGGAATATGCCTTCAACAGGTACTGTTGAACTTGGAATGAACAGAACCAGATGGAACAGCGACTGCGCCAAGACGATGGATTATGTTGTTATTGCCGGCTCTCCAAAGGAAGCTTGTTCAAAGCTTGCCGATCTCACCGGTCATGCTCCAACTATTCCGCAGTGGGCTCTCGGTTTCTGGCAGAGCAAGCTTCGCTATGAAAGACAGGAACAGGTTCTTGAAGTTGCCAGAAAATACAAAGAATTGGGCGTTCCTCTTTCAGTAATCATTATTGATTATTTCCATTGGACCGAACAGGGTGACTATAAATTCGATCCCGTTTATTGGCCGGATCCCAAAGCCATGGCTGATGAACTGCATGAAATGGGCATCAAACTCATGGTTTCCATGTGGCCGACAATCAATGAAAACAGTGAAAATTACAGATACATGTTTGAACACAATATGCTTCTTCGTACTGCCTCCGGAAGCAACCGGGTATTTGATTTCTACGGTCCGCAGGCAGAAATCGATCCCACCAATCCCGATGCAAGAGAATATGTATGGAACAGGCTCAAAGAGAACTATATAGATAACGGTGTTGACTTGTTATGGTTCGACGAAGCAGAGCCGGAGATTCATCCGGAGCATTTTGACAATATAATTATGTATGCCGGTCGAGGTGATGAAGCAGCACTTATCTATCCCTATTACTACGCTCAGCTTGTATATGACGGCATGAAGCAGATAGGCAGAGACGATATCATAACTCTTTCAAGGGCAGCCTATACAGGTGCTCAGCGTTTTGGAACGCTGGTATGGTCCGGTGATATTCAGTCTACATTTGAAAGTCTCACAGAACAGGTTAAATCGGGTCTTAACATGGCAATGTGTGGTCTTCCCTGGTGGAACACAGATATAGGCGGTTTCTACGGCGGTGATATCCATACCGACTACTTTAAGGAATTGATTGTCAGATGGTTCCAGTACGGTGTATTCAGTCCCGTCATGAGACTTCATGGTACACGTGAAGGCGCAGACCGTACACGAGATATCAAGGAGCCCACCGGTGACCACAATGAAATATGGGCTTTCGGCGACGAAAATCTCCCCATCCTTTCGGATTTGATTAAACTGCGCTATCGCTTGATTCCTTATATTCAGAAACAGATGGCTGTAGCTTCTTCTGATGGTATTCCCGTTATGAGACCTATGTTTTTGGAATTCCCGGAGGATAAAATCTGCTATACTACAGGTGACCAGTATATGTTCGGTCCGGATATTCTCTTTGCTCCAATCACTGTTCAGGGGCAGACCGCTCGTAGAGTATATCTTCCCCAAGGTAAATGGATTCTTACAAAGGATCACGAAACATTTGACGGAAATCAATGGATTACTGTTGAAGCAAAAATCGACGAGTTCATCGCATTTGTAAGAGACGGAGCCGATGTGATCAATTTATTCTAACAGCATGCAAAACGCCATTTCGAACAGCTGCGTTCAAAATGGCGTTTTATATCGTTTTGTATTGTTTTGTATGTGGTGACTGCTACATGGATAAGCGCTGCACTATGCTCTCGATAACGTTTTCATAATTATCGGTTATCACATCGCAGTGTAGATTATTTGCTCTACATCCCTCAATATAACGGCTGTTATCTGTAATCAAATCATCCGCTGTATAATAATTGTCATCAAGTCTGTGCTCAATACATAATGCATTTTCCTTGATTAAGTTAAAGTTCTCTTCAATATAGTCTTTGCCGAGTGCAAGGCATATATATTGTATTTTTTCCAAATATTCTTCTTCAAAATCCTTGTTCCAGTCAAAAGGCATATAACAGCCTTCGATAATCAGATTTTGGTGGTTTTCTATTGCTGTCTTTACCATTTCCCTTGTAATCGGCCACAGATAATCCGTCAATTTATCATCATCTTCCGGAGTAAGTGTGGTGTTCCCGCTACGAATCAGCCCCATCTTGATATGGTCCTGTGAAACATATGGAAAATGATACTTTTCAAGCAATTTCTGTGCCAAATTTGTTTTCCCGGTATGTGACGCACCGGTAATCAATATAACCATATTCTCATTAACAAAACGACAGTCCTTGCTTTGCTGACCTATATGATATGCCAATAACCGCAAAAAATATTCGGGAATTCTCCTATGTCCAAGTTCCCAGTCTGTAATGGTCGGATATGGTATATCATATTCGATTGCAAAATCCTTTCTGGTCATTCCGGTACTCTCACGCAGGCTAATCAGATAATCTCTTTTTTCATCACGTTCCATATTAGTCCTCTTTTTTCTTTTACCATGCAAGCACTAGTCCTTTTATTATCAGCGCTTTCAATTTCAGTTGGTGATAATTTGTAACCAACTGACTTCCTTCTTCATACATCTTATGCTTTGTCAATTGGCAAAGGTATAAACTCCAACCTAAGCTGCATCCCCAATCCTGCTGCTATTCTTTTCATCATCGCAAGGCTTGGATTCCTAGTTCCCCGTTCAATCCTACTGATATCAGCCTGAGTAATTCCCGTACGCTCCGAAAGTTCCTTCTGTGTTATATTCTGCTTAACTCGCGCATCAATCATTGCCTGTATAATGTCATATTCAGGCCCTAATGCATCATATTCTTTCTTGGCCTCAGGATCAGATAACAGTTCTTCCTTAAACACTTCAAATTCAGTCATTACTATTCCTCCATTCATAGTCGCTTTTCCTTGTTTTATGCGCAATTCAAATATTCCATTTCCTAAGCTCTTTGAATAAGGTTCCCTTAATGCTGTTCCATTATTCGGTGCCTTTTAGACAGACTTACGAATTTCCAATCAAATGAAACCCGAATACGGTATTCCATGAATCAAACACTCCGCCGCATCCTTAATATCTTCATAATCCAGTACTTCCCCTGCTCTTATGCAACACTCACATTCATCCACAATATTTTCAATCAGTACCATGTCGATAAATAAAGGAAGCTTATCTAACATTTCCGCTGACAGTTCATTCTCTGCTTTATAACCTTCAATTACTGCAGCAAAATAGTCCTGCATACCTACTCTGCGTTTTTCTTTATCTTCTTCAAACTGAAACCAGCCAACTCCGTGCGTCCACAAATTGGCCAGGTCAAACATATACCAGCAATACATGCAATTATCAAAATCAAATACAGTAATATTACCTGTTTCCATATCTATGTGATAATTACCATCACTAAAATCAAAATGAACAAGTCCATATTCGTCCGGATCCTTTGTCAATGATTGAAATATCTCCAGTCGTTTTGCTATGGCAGCCTTCAATTTCAAATACTCTTGTGGAATCAATTCATCTATGTAAGCCATATTGTACTTGTCAAAATAGTCCTGGCGATGGTGTTCTGACACATACTGCTTTGACAAATTATGTATTTTGCCTAAGGTTTTCCCTGTGTTATAAAAATACTCAGATAAAGGTTTACCATCTATATACCGATAACCATTATCAGATATCAACATACCCTTTGCGTATTCAAAGCAACTGATAAAGACCTCTCTGCTTCCATAAATAAACTTTTCAACCATTTTTCCGTTAATTGACGGAATTACAGTTGCAACAGAAGCGCCTCCTTTAGCAAGGAAATGCACATACTCTACCTCTGCCAGATATTCTTTTTCAGTACGATCCCCCGTCATAGAAAGCCTAATTACATATTTAGGATTGTTCTGATACTTGCAGATATAAACAAAATTACGTCCACCTTCGTGCCCGGCTATGGGTGTTATTTCCCATTCTTCATTCAGATTATATAAATCTCTTACTATCTTCTCCAAAATCCGTTCCTATTCCTTTGTTTTAATTAATTTCACAATCCCGGCATCTTTCTTGTATGGCAAGCCGACCTTTTCAAGACTTACCCGTCTATATTTTTTCATCATTTTCGACTTGTCGTTTAAGGTCTTGACTTAATTCATCATTTTTCCTCTGCCGGGACAAGCTCAATCTTTAGCTCACACCCCAGTGCATGAGCATACCGTACCATCAGTTCCAACGAAGGATTATATCGTCCACTTTCAAACCGAGATATGTCCGGTCTTGCCATTCCTGCCACAGCAGCCACCTGCTCCTGAGATAACTTTTTCTCCTTACGCATCTCCTTGTACTGTTCTACTACCCTCTTATTAATAGTGACCGGATCTTCCTCTATTAATATTTGAACACCATTTTTGTTAACTATGTAATCCATACTGATTATTCCTTTTCACCCCAGCTTACTTCAAGATCAATACAGGATTCTGAAGCAGCATATCAACTAAGCCATGATAATATGTATTATCCTCTACCAAAGAAATCGAAGTTGTACGCTTTCCAGCATCTTTAGATGAAGCTCCACAATGATATATTTTTTCGTTTTTAGTCTTATAATCCAAAACAATATATCTATCATGAAATTTCCCTGCCGTTTGTCTAAAAGATATCTTAGGATATCCATATTCGCTCAAATAATCGTTATAATCTGACAACCTAAGCATATTACCTATATTATCACTAAAAATGATGACATTCACGCTCGAATTTGATGCTTTAAGCATTTGAAGAGTTTTGAGACCTATATAATTATCCACAATATAAATTGTCTTTTTCGCTTTTGAATATATTTCTGAATATGTAAGTGCCGCCTCAACAATTTGTCCATTTAACAATACATAATCCTTCGGTAGGCGTTTTTCACTAAATGATTTAACTACTCTGTCTAATTCTTCTTTCTCAAGCATAGAGTTTTTTATTCGTGAAATCTCAGCTGAATTTTCAGCTGTTAAAGTTGCCAGTTTGTAAAATTCCTCCGATGTAACTAATGGCTTATTGCAATCCGAAATAAAATCTTTCATCTGCTTAAATACACGAACCAGTGCAATACTCTGTTTTTCCGCCAAATCACCTTTTAGTACTGTCATTAGCATATATATTCCCTGCTCTGTAAAAACAAATGGATTATATCGTGACATATTACTTATGTTTGCGGTCGCAAATTGCGACCGCAAATATTCACTCTCTTATTCTCCCATAATTATATTTTAATTATGGCGAATTCGCCACAGTTGTTTGTTGCTTATATGTTACTTTAATAGTAGCACATTTGCTACGTATTGCAAATCTTATTTTGCCAGCTACGATAGCTTTTTCCATATTCTGCATAGGTTGTAACCATTATCCCATACACGCAAAAACGCCCTTTCGAACTGTTACATTCGAAAGGGCGTTTCGTTATTTTACTTTAGTTTTCGCAACCGTTAGTTAAGCAATCTCCCTACTTATTTGCAATGGCTGCCTGTGCTGCCGCAAGTCTTGCAATCGGAACACGGAATGGTGAACATGATACATAATCAAGACCAATCTGATGGCAGAACTCAACAGATGAAGGATCGCCGCCGTGCTCACCGCAGATACCAACGTGGAGTGAAGGATTAACCGGCTTACCAAGGTCCATAGACATCTTCATAAGTTTTCCTACGCCGTTCTTATCAAGCTTTGCAAACGGATCGTTCTCGAAAATCTTGGCATCGTAATATGCCTCCAAGAACTTACCTGCATCATCTCTTGAGAAACCGTATGTCATCTGTGTAAGGTCGTTTGTACCGAAGCAGAAGAAGTCGGCATTTGCTGCTATCTCATCTGCTGTAAGAGCAGCTCTCGGAATCTCAATCATAGTACCGATTTCATAATCAAGTTTGAACTTTGCTTCCTTGATTTCTTCATCAGCAGTTTCCTTTACAATCTGCTTAACATAGTTAAACTCTTTGATATCGCCAACAAGCGGAATCATGATTTCAGGCTGAACCTTCCAGTTTGAATGCTTCTTTGAAACATTGATTGCTGCACGAATAACAGCCTTTGTCTGCATCTTCGCAATTTCAGGATATGTAACTGCAAGACGGCATCCACGATGACCCATCATTGGGTTGAACTCATGAAGTGAGTTAATAATATTCTTAATCTCTTCTACAGACTTATTCTGTGTCTTAGCAAGCTTCTCGATGTCAGCTTCCTCTGTAGGAACGAACTCATGAAGCGGTGGATCCAAGAAACGGATTGTAACCGGATATCCTTCAAGAGCTTCATATAATTTTTCGAAATCGCCCTGCTGGTAAGGAAGAATCTTCTCAAGAGCTTTTTCTCTTTCTTCAACTGTATCGGAGCAAATCATCTCACGGAAAGCATCAATTCTGTCGCCTTCAAAGAACATGTGCTCTGTTCTGCAAAGACCAATACCTTCTGCACCGAGTTCACGGGCTTTTCTTGCATCTGCGGGTGTATCAGCGTTCGTACGTACTTCCATTGTACGATACTTATCAGCCCAGCTCATGATACGACCGAATTCACCTGCGATTGTAGCATCAACTGTTGCTATCATTCCGTCATAAATATTACCTGTCGAACCATCAATTGAGATGTAATCACCCTCTGTAAATGTCTTTCCGCCAAGAGTGAATTTCTTATTTGCTTCATCCATTGCGATATCGCCGCAACCTGATACGCAGCACTTACCCATACCTCTTGCAACAACTGCAGCATGGCTTGTCATACCACCACGAACTGTAAGTATACCCTGTGCAGCCTTCATACCTGTAATATCTTCCGGTGAAGTCTCAAGACGAACAAGAACAACCTTCTCGCCCTTTCTGTGCCAGTTTTCTGCATCCTCTGCAGAGAATACGATTTTACCGCATGCAGCACCGGGTGAAGCGCCGAGGCCCTTTCCGATAGGTGTGCTCTTCTTAAGTACATTTACATCAAACTGAGGATGAAGAAGTGTATCAAGGTTACGAGGATCAATCATTGCTACTGCTTCCTCTTCTGACTTCATACCTTCATCAACAAGGTCACAAGCTATCTTAAGTGCAGCTTGTGCTGTTCTCTTACCGTTTCTGCACTGAAGCATGTAGAGCTTACCGTTCTCAACCGTAAACTCCATATCCTGCATATCATGGTAATGCTTTTCCAAAATCTTACATACTTTAATAAACTGGCTGTATGCTTCGGGGAACTTCTGTTCCATTTCTGAAATATGCATAGGAGTACGAATACCTGCTACAACGTCCTCGCCCTGTGCATTTACAAGGAACTCACCCATAAGCTTCTTCTCTCCTGTTGCAGGATCACGGGTAAATGCAACACCTGTACCTGAGTTGTTATTCAGGTTACCAAATACCATAGGCATTACGGATACTGCAGTACCCCAGCTGTATGGAATATCGTTATCACGACGATAAACATTTGCTCTCGGATTATCCCATGAACGGAATACAGCCTTGATAGCTTCCTTAAGCTGAACAATCGGATCTGAGGGGAATTCTTCGCCAAGTTCTGCCTTGTACTCCTCTTTGAACTGCTCTGCAAGTTCCTTAAGGTCTTCAGCAGTAAGATCAACGTCAAATTCAACGCCCTTCTTAGCCTTCATGGCATCGATAAGCTCTTCAAAATGCTTCTTGCCGACACCCATAACTACATCTGAGAACATCTGAATAAATCTTCTGTATGAATCATATACGAAACGCTCGAACTTAGGATCAGGATTGCCTTTAATCATTGCAGCAACAACGTCCTCATTAAGTCCAAGGTTAAGGATTGTATCCATCATACCCGGCATGGAAGCTCTGGCACCTGAACGAACAGATACAAGAAGCGGCTTTTCCGGATCGCCGAAGTACTTATCGTTTATCATTTCAATACGGCCTACAAACTCCATGATGGAATTCATAATCTCATCATTAATCTGTCTGCCATCTTCGTAATACTGATTACATGCCTCTGTCGTAACAGTAAATCCCTGGGGAACCGGAAGACCGATATTGGTCATTTCTGCAAGGTTGGCACCTTTTCCACCAAGAAGATTACGCATACTTGCATTACCTTCAGTAAACAAATAAACCCATTTTTTTCTCATTAAACTTCCTCCTGTATTCTTTTCTCAATTTAGAACATGATTAATCATGTATTAGAATGTGAACTTGTCTGCAAAGTAAGCATCGAGATCTGCAATTGCAACTCTCTCCTGCTCCATGCTGTCACGGAATCTTACTGTTACGCAGTTATCTGTCTCTGAATCGAAATCATATGTAACGCAGAAAGGTGTTCCGATTTCATCCTGACGACGATAACGCTTACCAATATTACCTCTGTCATCAAATTCACAGTTGTATTTCTTTGAAAGTGAAGCAAATACCTTCTCAGCACCCTCATTTAACTTCTTGGAAAGAGGAAGAACACCAATCTTAACAGGTGCAAGAGCCGGATGGAAATGAAGTACGGTACGGATGTCCGGAGCTTCTTCTGTTCCGATATTCTCTTCATCATATGCTGCGCAAAGGAATGCAAGAACAACTCTGTCTGCACCAAGTGAAGGCTCAACAACGTAAGGAACATATTTCTGTGCCTTCTCATCATCGAAGTAACTCATGTCCTCTCCTGATGTGTTCTGATGTTGTGTAAGGTCATAATCTGTTCTGTCAGCAATACCCCAAAGTTCGCCCCATCCGAATGGGAAAAGGAACTCGATATCTGTTGTTCCCTTTGAGTAGAAGCAAAGCTCTTCAGGATCATGGTCACGAAGTCTCATCTCGTCTTCCTTGATACCAAGGCTCAGTAACCAGTCACGGCAGAAGCCTCTCCAGTACTGGAACCATTCAAGGTCTGTTCCCGGTTCGCAGAAGAACTCAAGTTCCATCTGCTCGAACTCACGGGTTCTGAATGTGAAGTTACCGGGAGTAATCTCATTTCTGAATGACTTACCGATCTGGCCGATACCAAACGGAATTTTCTTTCTTGATGTACGCTGTACATTCTTGAAGTTAACAAATATACCCTGAGCTGTTTCAGGTCTCAAATATACTGTATTCTTGGCATCTTCTGTTACACCCTGGAATGTCTTGTACATAAGGTTGAACTGTCTGATGTCTGTAAAATTATGCTTTCCGCAGGTAGGACATGGAACGTTGTTATCCTCGATGAACTGCTTCATCTCTTCCTGTGAAAATGCATCAATGGGCTTTGAAAGAGTAATACCCTTCTCTGCTGCAAAGTCCTCTATAAGCTTATCTGCACGGAATCTCTCATGGCATTCCTTACAATCCATCAGGGGATCGGAAAAACCTCCAAGATGTCCGCTGGCAACCCATGTCTGTGAGTTCATAAGAATTGCACAGTCAACGCCTACATTGTAGGGATTCTCCTGTACAAACTTCTGCCACCAGGCTCTCTTAACGTTGTTCTTCAGTTCTACACCGAGATTACCGTAATCCCATGTGTTTGCAAGTCCACCGTAAATCTCACTGCCGGGATAAACAAAACCTCTGTTCTTGGCAAGAGCTACGATTTTTTCCATTGTCTTTTCCATTGCTTTCTCCTTTATTCTATACAAATTATCTACAAATGATGTATCGAAGCTGTGAGCCGTCAACAGCTGCACTGCAATTGCCTGTTAGCGTCACACCTTCTCCATAATATATGATATCCGAAGGAGCAATAACATCTATATTTTCAGATACAATCATTACCCTCTCGGTATCCATCTCATTCCATGAAGCAGGCTTTAATTCACCACTTCCGTCAGTTGCGTTGACCTTTCCCACAAGATTGTAACCAGCACTCTTGGCGCTTGTTGCCGTTCCGTAGAAAAGAACCTTTTTATTCAAATCAAAGTAAGAATCGTCATTGGCATATTCCATAACAACTCTTGCCTGACCATCCTTAAGTTCGCTTGACAGTATCGTTACCGAATGACTGCTTGCATTATATTTGTTCACTTCCTGCTCGTTCATGGATTTCATTTCTTCAAAATCATACAGACTCGAATCCCAATCCTCAACTATATGAAGCTTTATCGAACCGGTTTTCATGAATTCCAATGTGGTTTTACCGATATTTCTCGAACCGCAGGCAGTCAAAAAAATAAAAAAAAGGCATGTAGCGCTAAGTAACAATTTTCTCTTGCTCTTCATACCTAATTTATGCTCCATTACCGTCATTCTCCTCATAAAGTAATGATATTATATATAATTGTACAGACCTTTTCAAGCATTTTCGCTATTGTATGCGCTTTTGTACACTTCGCTGTTGTATGCTTCTGTACACTTCACTGTTGTATACTTTTGTACATTTCGTTGTCATATACGCTTTATAGATATTTGCACTATATCAGCGTTTCCAGTATCTGTGCACTCTTAAGCACCGTATCAACGTGCCTGTTTACTGTTTCTTTTCCAATCTTCGAAAGTTCCTCCAATACCTTGTCGCTAACCTTAAATGAAAACAATTTGGCGGAAGGTGTCTTCCTTATGAAATCCAGTGCAAACCTCGTATCTTCTCTGTATTCACCTGGATTTCTTATTTCTCCCAACTCGCCTTCTATACATACCGCCTTTATCTCAAATATTGCCTTTACAAGTCTGTTATCGAATTTGTCACTTTCAAGAGCCCGCAACGACTGATACAAAAGCACAAGCATTTCCTTATCCTTCAGATTTTCGTGGCAGTAATAGTCTGCTATTTCTGCGAAATACATTCCGTAATAAGCGCTTACAAAGTCCTCCCTTAAAAATGAAAAATAATTGCTTATTTTCACCTCATTTACGGAGCAGCTGTTCTTACCGTAAAATAACCCAAATTCCCCAAAGCAAAACAAATTTGTGCCTGCAACGAGTCTGCTGTTTGTCCTTCTTGCACCCTTTGCAAATGCACTGATTTTGCCCTTGTCATCTGTCAGTATTACTATTCTTCTGTCATACTCACCTATCGGTTCAACCTTAATGATGAGTCCGTTCACTGTAGTGAGGTCTGTCATATTGGTACACTCTTAATCATAGTCCTTTGGATTATATCCGAAATTCTTCATCAGAAAATCCGAATCTCTCCAATCCTTCTTAACCTTTACCCAAAGCTTAAGGAACACCTTGCAATCAAGCATTTCCTCAATATCCGGACGTGCAAGGGAACCAATCTCCTTTAACTTGCTGCCGCCTTTTCCGATTATCATTCCCTTATGACTGTCTCTTTCGCACACTATTGTTGCATCGATATTGCACATGCTTCCTTCAAACTTCATGGCGTCAATTGCAACGGCAACTCCGTGAGGAATCTCATCTCCCATTGTACGAAGCACCTTCTCGCGAATCATTTCCGCAACAATCTGCCTCTCCGGCTGATCTGTTATTGTGTCTTCATCGTAAAATGGCACGCCGTAGGGAAGGCATGACATTATTGCATCTATAAGCTCTTCCACACCGTCATTTTTCTTTGCTGATACCGGAATAATCTGTGCAAAATCAAATTCCTTACTGTAGGTTTCGATTACCGGCAACAGATCTTCCTTCTTCACCGTATCAATCTTATTGATTACAAGGATTATCGGAGACTTAACCTTTAAAAGCTGCTCTATAATGCTTCTCTCTCCCGCACCGATAAATGTGGATGGCTCTACCAGCCACAAAACCGCATCAACATCGTTGAGCGCATTGTAGGCTACATGAACCATATAATCTCCAAGTTTATTTTTTGCTTTATGAATACCCGGCGTATCAACAAATACAATCTGCCCCTTGTCTGATGTATAAACCGTCTGTATTCTGTTTCTTGTTGTCTGGGGTTTGCTTGATGTTATGGCAATCTTCTGTCCGATAATCCTGTTCATCAGCGTAGATTTTCCCACGTTGGGACGACCTATTATACTTACAAACCCGGCTTTATAATTATCTGTCATTGTATTTCTCCATTACGCAATTCTCATCAGTCCGCAAAACAGGATTACAGTTATTGCAATCAACGCAACTACCAGTAGGATATAAAACCACATAAGAATCTTTCCGACAACATTCTTTCTGTAGTTCACTCTTAATATAATCATCAACATAAATGCGGCTGTTTCACACACCAACGTAACAATTGATGTCACAGTGGTAAGTGCCGAACTCAGAACACCGATTCCCAAAAGTCCCTCATATGGAACCAATCCGATATACTGTAGAACAAATGCCACAAGTGCCCAGGTCTGAAGCTGCTTCTCCACCTTTCCCATTGGGGGCTTCTGCTGTGGTTCTTCCTGCTGCAGTTCTTCCTGTTGCGGTTCTTCCTGCTGCAGTTCTTCCTGCTGCAGTTCTTCCTGCTGAAACTCTTCCTTCGGAACTTCTGTCATTTCAGAATATTCCTTGTTGTTTTTCAATTCATTAACATCATCATTATTTGTTAAATTATCATCTTCAAAACTCATCTCGTTATACCTTCATCTTCATGTTGTATAATAATCTCATTCATTATATTATATCCTCAATAAAAAAAATATATTTTTCCCATAAATATTATCTTCCTAATTCGTATCCTATACAGAAGATAACAAATCAGGATAATCT
Organism: Lachnospiraceae bacterium; assembly: GCA_045639685.1. Taxonomy (GTDB): domain Bacteria; phylum Bacillota; class Clostridia; order Lachnospirales; family Lachnospiraceae; genus Colinaster. The sequence goes on along the minus strand of JAZUDO010000021.1, from coordinate 4,717 downwards.
TTAGCACGATTGTTCAAAAACAAAGGAGACAAAGACATGAAAAAAAGAATTTGTGCCATTTTTCTGGCAACATTAACATCCCTCTCGTTGGTGGCATGCGGTAGCAGTTCAGATTTTGCAATAATGTCAGACAGCAAGAGTGCATATGCCCCCGCAATGGCCGGTGGTACCAATAATATCAGAAGCAATGCTGTTTATGAGGAATACGCCGAAGAGGAAATGGCTGCTTATGACATGGATATGGTCGATGTAAGTTACAACGATAACGGCAGTTCCGTTGAGACAACAGAAAATGCAACTACCAGCAATCGTAAACTGATTAAAACCGTTTCACTTGATGTGGAAACAAAGCAGTTTGATTCACTTGTAAACAATCTGGTGGCTTCTGTCGAGAAACTCGGCGGATATGTTGAAAACATGAATTCCTACAACGGATCCTCATTCAATGACTACAATTCCGCAAAGAATGCAAACTTTACCGTAAGAATTCCTGCAGACAGGCTTGATGAATTCATCGGTGTAGTTGGTGAACAGTCAAACATAACAAGCAAGTCCGAATACGTTGAAGATATCACCCTTCAGTATGTTGACACCGAAAGTCATAAAAACATGCTTATATCCGAAAGAGACAGACTTACAGAGTTGCTTGAACAGGCAGAAACTGTTGAAGATATCATCACCATCGAAGACAGACTTACATACATCCGTTACGAAATTGACAGCATGGAAAGCCAGCTTCGTACATATGACAATCAAGTAGATTACAGCACAGTCAATATCTACGTTCAGGAAGTAATTGATTATACCGAAACAACTCCTCAGGACGAACTTACTACATGGGAGCGAATCTCAACAGGCTTTGTGAAGAGTCTCAAGGATGTCGGAAAAGGTATCAAAGAATTCTTCATCAACCTGATAATCGATCTTCCTTACCTGGTTATCTGGGCAGTTGTTATAATTGTTGTAATTCTTATTATCAAAGGCTTACTTAAGTTATTCCCCAAGCACAGAGAAAAGTCTGCTGCTAAGAAAGCTGCTAAAAAAGAAAAAAAGGCTGCTAAAAAGGAAAAGAAAGCTGCCAAAAAAGCTGCTAAGAAAGATGCCAACATAGATGCTGGCAAAGAAGCCAACATAAATGCTACGGTAGTTGACGCGAAAGTTGATGCGGAAGTTGATGCAGGAGCTGATTCGGCAGATAATTCGGCAGTTGCTCCGGAAGTAACTTCGGAAAAAAAGAATTAAGCAACAAAGATGTGGTTTTACCACACAGCAGGAAAAAGCATAAATTCACTATGCAGCATACTAAGACACAAAATTACCATCCTCGTTCATATAAACGAACTTGGATGGTAATTTTTTTCCATTCTTATTACTTTTATTACCATTCGGATAAGAATTTTACCATCATAAAGCTGATTTCTACTAGCTCAATGGTAAAAATAACAACCCAAACAAGAATTTCTTTACCATCAAGCCACGCAAAAACTTGTCTTTAATGGCAAAACAAATTGAAAAGGCGTCATATTCGCCAAAATTCATGCCATCAAAGATATTCCAAACATGGTCGTGATGGTAAAGTTTATAACACCTACATTTCTTTTACCATTAAACCAAGAAAGTGTGATTTCTGATGGCACCCTGCCCTTCTCCTATTAACCACTCCAACTCACTACTGCAGCTCATCACTCCTGCTTACCACTACTGCTCATCACTACAATTCACCACTCCAACTCACTACTACAGCTCACCACTCCTGCTTACCACTACAGCTCATCACTCCAACCCATTACTCCCACTCATCAGTTCAAAAACAGATTTTCGAGTGTGGTGAATCGTTCCTTTTCCTGCTTAATTGCTTCTTCATTTCCAACTACACAGATATATCCGTTTTCAAGAATTGCTCTCATGTATTTTTCCAAATTTCTGATAGAAGCAACATCACATGAAAGTATCTCGTCTCTCTCCTTCTGCATATCTTCATATTCGAGTTTTGTCTGATATACACTAAGGGAACGAAGTGCCTTTGCGGCAGGCGTCAGGGGTGTATCAAGCTCGCTGATGGTACCGATTATGTACTGAGTCATCTCTCTTTCATCAGCGTCAAATTCCTTAACATATTCCGGAACTCCTTCAAAGACATCCACTGTCTTTGCAAGATTCGGATCTCTGTAGGATACGAAGAAGCTGTCGCCTGTTTTACCGAACGCATTCATGCAACCGTAGGCCCCGTTCTTGACACGAACGTTCATCCACAGATAATCGTAACTCATAATAACCTTAAGGACACGAAGACATCCGTTATACTTAAGACCTTTCTCAATAAAGTTTCCACCGCGGCAAACGTAATTGACCTGTGACGAACTCATTAAACCTTCATTCTTTTCGCAAATAACAGGCTCATACTTGTCAAGTGAAGCAATTGCCCCCTTCTTAAGGAGCTCTTCCTCAACTGCTTTTTTCGCCGGACGTCTGCTTAGAAATTCTTCGGCCAATACAACAAATTCATTGTATTCATCCTCGTCACCTGCAAAGTCAAACATCAGATTATCCCTTGTAAAAAGGATTTTGCAAAGTGCCTTGAGTTTTCCGGCAAGTTCAGCCTGATTGTTCTCAAAATCTCCTTCAATCTTCTCAACAAGACGGTAATTACCCATGCCGCTGATTGTATCTGTTATAGCTGCTCCCTTGCTGAAATACGTACCGAGTCTTCCGATAGCCACCTGATGACCACTGCCCATCATTGTATCCATTGCGCGGGACTTCATCTCTGAAAACAGTTCTTTGTTTCTCTTATCATTATCAAGAACCGATGTGCTTATCATTTCCTCAATAAGTTCAAATGCATTCTTAAGGCTGCCCTTCAAAACCTTAGCCTTCCATTCAAAGGTAATCTTAATCTCCTCAAGTTTCTTTGCATTTGAAAAAATATTACATACCGGTGCAATACCGCCTGTGCAAATGTTTATCTTATTGAACAATTCGCCATAAGTATAGTTTTTTGTATCAACAAGTCCCATGACATTTTTAAGGACTCCAAGATAAGGCATCAATTCTGCCGGGATATCGTCAGCACTGAATATGAGTCTTATATAATCAATTCCATGGGTATCAATTCCGTGATAAAGTGAAACACAATCTCCGATATGTCTCTCATCGTTGCACATGGGCATTGCTTCTTTTTTGATATCAGAGAGTTCCAAAACGGGAATTCGGCACAAATCTTCAGGCGAGTCCTCTGCTTCCTGAAATTCCTTCAGTTCGGCGCTCTGTCTCACTATCTCGTCGATTTCCTCCTTTGAAAGAGTCGACTTGTAAGCCGCCAGTTTCTCAGCAAGTTCCTTTTCCTCCTTCTGGGCAAGTCCGACTTCCGGAACAACAGTTACAACGGTTCTGTGGAGATTTTCAAGTATACGGGTTCTTGTCAATTCTTCAAAATAACCTTTGTCAAGTTTTTCTCTCAACTTCTTAAATGTATTACCCGCAGCTATATGAATAAAAGGTTTCATTTCATCGTACAGCCAGCTGTCAAAGGCCTGAAGACCATACATAAGTCCCGGAGGATAACTTCCAAAGTCTGCCTCCCTGAATTTGAATTCAAATACGTTAAGGGCTGCAAGAAGGGAATCCCTGTTATATCCCTCCTTTATTATCCTGTTCAGTACTTCCTCTATTGTTGAAAGGAATTCCTGTTTTTTATCTTCATCCGAATTCTTGGCAACTATCGAAAAATAAGGCTGTTTTACACCATTATCGTAGAAACTGTAAATGTCCTTGCCGATATTTCTGTCAAGCATGGTCTGCTTAAGTGGTGCACCGGGAGCCGAACAAAGAGCATAATCAACAACCTGAAGCGCAATATACTCCTCCGGATCAAGATTGTTGTCCATGGCAACGTTATAACTCAAATATGTGTTATTCTGAAGTGGTTCGCTTTCCGTAATGGAATACGCGGTTTTCATCTCACGGGGTTCTTTAAATGCTTCCTGAGATCCCACTTCCGAATCAACTTCTATTCTGTCAAATTTTGAAAGATATTTTTCATCAATAAATTCCAGTTTTTCTATCATGTCCATATCGCCATACAGATATATATAACTGTTTGACGGATGATAATACTTTTTATAAGTGTTGATATAATTTTCATAGGTCAGATTCGGAATGCATTTGGGATCTCCGCCCGACTCATTTCCATAGGTGGTGTCCGGAAAAAGGGAATTGAAAATGGTTCTTTCCAGCACATCGTCCGGTGATGAAAATGCGCCCTTCATCTCATTATAAACAACACCGTTGATGGTCAGTTCATCATCCGCATTTTCCATCTCATAATGCCAGCCTTCCTGCTTAAAGGTAAGGTTAGTCTTAAGAATATTGGGATAAAATACCGCATCAAGATAAACATGCATCAGATTCTGAAAATCCTTATCGTTAGTGCTTGCTACGGGATATACGGTTTTATCCGGATATGTCATTGCATTCAAAAAGGTATTTAAAGATCCTTTGACAAGTTCAACAAAGGGATCTTTAAGAGGAAATTGATCTGAACCGCATAACACAGTGTGTTCAATAATATGCGGCACACCTGTAGAATCCTCAACAGGAGTTCTAAATGCAATAGAAAAGACCTTGTTCTCGTCCTGATTTTTGATAACCGCTACTCTCGCACCAGTCTTTTTATGTCTAAGTAATATTCCCTCTGAAGAAATATCCTCTAACTGCT
>JAZUDO010000020.1:0-23068 GCA_045639685.1 Lachnospiraceae bacterium | reverse complement strand
AAGAACTATTCTGAATATGTGGATGTTCTTAAGCATAAAGACAAGAATCCAAAGAAGAATGAGAGAACCAAATTTACAAAGGAAGAAGTAGATAGGCTCTGGGAGCTTAAGGATGACAAGTATTATCAGATTATACTCATGCTGATCTATAACGGATGCAGAATATCTGAATTCCTTGATTTGAAAAAGGAAAATGTTCACCTTGATGAACAGTACTTTGATGTAATATCGAGTAAGACAGAAAACGGCATCAGAAAAGTTCCTATTGCTGATAAGCTGCTCCCCTTTTATAAGGCCTGGTACGAATCATCAGACTGTGAGTATTTGCTCCACACAGAGAATCAGGAACATTTCACCTATCGTAATTATAAGGACAGTTATTGGTTCCCTCTGGTGGATGTGCTTGGTATGAAGCATCAGCCTCATGACACACGACATACTTGCACATCAATGCTTGCTGAAGCTCATGTAGATCCAACCATGATAAAGAAGATTGTAGGTCATTCCGGTGCAATGACATTGACAGAGAAGGTATATACTCATCTTGACATCGAAGTACTGGTCGCAGAGATTAACAAAATATGTTGATAACTTTGCATCCTACTTGCATCCTACTTGCTACCTACGGGCTACTTTTTTCCACCATCCACTACTTTCTATCACAATTCATATATAAAGAAAAACCCCGGAAACACTGGATTTCCGAGGTTTGTAATCTCTTTGATATTCTCTTTTGATTATCTCTTTGAGAACTGAGGTGCACGACGAGCGCCCTTTAAACCGTACTTCTTTCTTTCCTTCATACGAGGATCTCTTGTTAAGAAACCGGCTTTCTTAAGTATAGGTCTGAAATCATCATCAACCTTTGTTAATGCTCTTGAAAGGCCATGTCTAATAGCGCCTGCCTGACCTGTGTATCCGCCACCCTTAACATTAACCTTAACATCATACTTGCCTACTGTCTCTGTAGCAACTAATGGCTGGTTAACAATTGTCTTAAGTGTATCAAGACCAAAGTAATCATCGATATCTCTACCGTTAATTGTTATATTTCCCTTGCCGGTTGTAACATATACTCTGGCAATTGCTTTTTTTCTTCTACCTGTTCCATAGAACTGAGCTGCTGCTTTCTTAGCCATACTAGTAATCTCCTTCCCAACCTAATTAAAATGTAAGTACTTCAGGCTTCTGAGCTGCATGCTTGTGCTCACTTCCTGCATATACGTATAATTTCTTGTACATCTCTCTGCCAAGAGGTCCCTTAGGAAGCATACCCTTAACAGCGATTTCAATTACTTCTTCAGGTTTCTTAGCAAGCTTCTCACGAAGAACTGTCTCCCTTACGCCGCCAACATAATCTGAATGGCTGAAATATGTCTTCTGATCAAGCTTCTTTCCTGTAACCTTAATCTTTTCAGCGTTAATAACAATTACATAATCACCTGTATCAACATGAGGTGTAAAAATAGGCTTATTTTTGCCTCTGAGTACCTTTGCAACTTCTGAAGCCAAACGACCTAATGTCTGACCTTCAGCATCTACAACGTACCATTTTCTATCGATTGTAGCCGGATTAGCCATAAATGTCTTCATCGTATTTCCTCCAAATATATTGTCAGTTAACAAATGTGAATCTTACATCGGGGCTTTGATGCGTTATCACCGTCGTCCGGTGTTCCTTCCACTTGAAACACCCACGCCCGATTATTATACTAAACGCCCCCACGCGTGTCAACCCTTTTATTTTTTAACCTTTATTTTATCAGTTCAAGCAAATCTGCAGGCTTTTCAATGATTGCAGACGGCTCACTTACTTTGCCAAACCCGTATGAAGCAAATATAATCGGAACTCCTGCTTTCTTACAAGCCTCTTCATCCATGACAGTATCTCCCACATATGCCGGTTTCTTAATATCATGCTTCTCACTCATCATCAGAATATTTTCTGCCTTAAGCAAGCCCGAATCACCCGGACATACGTGGTCTGTTACATATTCTTCCAGTTTAAGATGATGCATCATAAGTTCAATGTACCCTGACTGGCAGTTACTTACGATTATTACAGGAACCCTTTTTGACAATTCCATAATGGTTTCTGCTATTTCTTCATATGGCGCTCCCGATTTTTCTGTAATATATTGTTCTTCATATTCATTACATACAGTTTCAAAGCGCCTAAGTTCCTTTTCCTCCACTCCCGGAAGAATATTTTTCATTATTTCTATCATCGGAAGGCCGAACAAGCCCTTCAGTCTGTCTGCAGTAACCTGTGTATCTCCGAAGCCGGTATCAACAAGGGCTTTATTCCAAGCCTCCGTAACGACTCCTGTTGAATCCCAAATTGTACCGTCTACATCAAATAGTACTCCGTCCGGTCTGTACTTTTTTCCTTTAAATACGATATCCATTCACATTCCTCTTTTGGTTATAAACTAATTCAGTCTTTTCTCAAAATGCTGATAATCCTTACACGAATTCCAGTCTCCTCCCCAGATAAATCCATGCTGCTTGAAAAGTTTGTAAGCCAGGTCATTTTCATCTATTTTGTAAGGAAAAGCCTCGTCACGATTTGCATAAGGCTCACTCCCCGGAGGATCAATATGTAAAGAACCGTTTCTCATCTGAACGTAAGGATTGTAAAACGGATTTACATCAATCGCAAGACCGTATGCATGGTAACTGAGCTTTGTGGATCCTTCCACGACCCTGTAATTAAAGCAAGAAGTATTGTTCGCTGCCATTGAAGCGTCATCATCAGCTCCGTATTCATCAATCAGCTGAACATGCTCCAACTGATAACCGTTTTTGAACAGTTCTTCAAATATTTCAAGTAAATCTGAAGCAATCTTTTCGTTACATACTATTTCGCCAACCTTAACCTCATTGTTGAAATCATTATATTTGATAACAATATGGCGAAGCGCAGAGTAATTAACAACACTCTCATCTATGTTGTACGCATAAGATTTGCCCTTCATTCTCTCCTTTAGTTCATCAGATATTTCTTCTATATAAAAGTCGCTGTCATCGGCAGCATATATTCTTCCCAAGCTAACATCAGTACCTGTACCGGAATCCTTCGCGTCAAATACATCTGCCGTTGGTGTCGCTTCGTTTTCAGCTTCGTTTTCCTTCTCTGCCTGAGAAACCTTCGGTGTCGGAGTAACCGCTTCATCAGTATTATCCGTCAACAATGTTGCTTTTGCAGAAGGCGAAGGTAATATTTCCTTCTTCTTGCCCTGCTCTACTGCCTCAACAGTAGGCATTACTCGTGCTTCGTCACTTTCACGATTTTCTGCATAATCTGCTACCGTTTCTGAAAATGCGCATCCTCTTGTAACACACACACTAACAAGAACTATTCCGACTATTGCAAATAAACTGTTTCTTACTCTCTTGTCCATCAATAATATCCTATCCCGTGTATACCATGCTGCACCATTAATCCCATTCTATGTTCATCAATGTAAGTCCACATGCAGGAGCCGTAGGACCGGCTTTCGTTCTGTCGCAGCATTCCAAAATCATTTTTACATTGTCCGGGGCAATTTTTCCTCTTCCAACTTCCATAAGCGTCCCGGCAATGATTCTAACCATATTATAGAGAAAACCACCACCCACAACATCAATAAAAATGTCCGGACCGTTTTGTGTGACACGGATGTCATATACAGTCCTCACGCTGGTTTGCGCAGTTGTGGCCACACTACAGAAACTCGTAAAATCATGTTCTCCAACAAGGTGCTTCGCACCTTGACTCATTAAGTCAACATCTAATTTTTCATATGTAAAGAATGAATATCGCGTCTTTAAGGGGTTTGGAAATTCTTCGCAATCTATTGCGTACCTATAGGTTTTTGAAGTTTTCCTTTTACGAGGATGAAAATCATCTTCAACTCTCATTGATTTCCTAATCCTTATATCTTCCGGTAGTTTTGTGTTAAGCGCATAGGCATATTTTTCTTCCGGAATACTCATTTCGGAATCAAAAACAGCCAAATTACACAATCCGTGTACTCCGGCATCTGTCCTACTGGCACCGATAACCTCTGTTTTCTTTCCCAGAAGTTCTGTCAGAGCCCTGTTCAGTTCACCCTCGATTGTTTCTGCATTTTCCTGAAACTGCCAACCGTGATAGTTCGTTCCATCATATGCCACTACAAGAAGTATCCTCACGCCACGCCTCTTCCTATAAAAACTGCCCAACTAATTTTCTTTATATTTCTTCCAACCACTACAGTTCTCTTCCAAGCACTACAGCACTCTTCCGACCACTATGCAGCTTGCAAGCATCAATGCTATTACAAGATATGCCAAAGCATCTCTTTTTTTGTAATGTAACGGTTTCATCTTTGTTCTTCCGTCACCCCCCCTATAGCAACGCGCTTCCATCGCCATAGCCAGGTCATTTGCCCTCCTAAAGGCTGATATGAACAACGGGACAAGAAGCGGAACAAGTGCCTTTGCCTTCTTTATCAGATTTCCCGACTCAAAGTCGGCACCTCTTGCCATCTGAGCTTTCATGATTATATCTGTTTCTTCCAATAAAATCGGTATAAAACGCAATGCAATACTAAGCATCATTGCAATCTCATGAACCGGCACCTTAATCTTTTTTAGAGGAGCAAGAATGCTCTCCATTCCGTCCGTCAGATTATTGGGCGTTGTTGTCAGCGTCATAAGGCTTGATCCGATAATCAAAAAAGAAAGCCTTATGGCCATAGTATATGCAACTTTAATTCCTTCCTTGGTTATTTTAAACTTCCAAAAGGACCATATTACCTCACCCTGCGTCAGAAAAACATTAAACACCACCGTCAAAAGCAATAAAAACAACACTGCTTTCATGCCTCTCACAATAAATTTAAAGGGAACTCGGGACAAAGCAATAATGCACCCTAAAAATACTGCGGCCACGCAGTAGCCCCAGATATTCTTTATCAGGAATAATGCAATTATAAAGCAAAAAGTTCCAGCCAGCTTCGTTCTCGGATCCAGTCTGTGAATAACAGAATCCGTATGATAATACTGGCCGAGCGTAATATCCCTTATCATCTGCTCTCCCAAATCTATCCTTGAATAAATCTATCTATTTCTGCAGCAGCCTCCTCAATGGTTGTTGCCGTTGTATCCACATTCATTCCCGCATTTTTAAGTTCATGCATAATGTATGTAACCTGCGGGGCTGCAAGTCCGATTTCTTCCAGTTCGCTCACATGACTGAATACTTCATGGGGAGTATCGTCAAATACAATCTTTCCACCATGCATCGCAATAATTCTGTCAACGTAATTGGCCACATCATCCATACTGTGAGAAACCAGAATTACTGTTATCTTCTCTTCATCATGAAGTTTCTTTATCAGGTTAAGTATCTCGTCTCTCCCCTTGGGGTCAAGACCTGCCGTCGGCTCATCCAAAATGAGTACTTCCGGCTTCATTGCCAGCACACCTGCTATTGCAACACGCCTCTTCTGACCTCCGGAAAGGTCAAAGGGCGACTGATAGAAGCATTCATCCTCTATTCCCACCTGTTTTAAGGCCTCATATGCCCTCAATTCGGCCGTTTTCTTATCCAAGCCTATATTCTTGGGTCCAAAACATACATCCTCAAATACGGTGGCTTCAAAGAGCTGGTGCTCGGGATACTGAAACACAAGTCCCACATGGCTCCTCAGTTCTTTTCTGCTATATCCTTTTTCGAAAATGTCTTTACCGTTAAAATATATTTTTCCGGATGTAGGACTCATCAATCCGTTCATATGCTGAACAAGCGTTGATTTTCCCGAACCGGTATGTCCTATAAGGCCAACAAACTCACCATTCTCTATGGTAAAGCTCACTTCATCCAGGGCTTTTGTCTTCAGTTGTGTATCTTCGTCATAGCAATGACTGACAGATTCAAAAACAATTGACATATTCTATCTCACTTCAAAAACTAATTTAAGGCCTTTATTGCTTCTTTAAATTCCTCTACAGTTAATATTCCGTCAGGCAGCTTATACCCTTTCTTCTGCAGTTCATGGGCAAGCAGTGTAACCTGCGGAACATCAAGACTCAGTTCTTTTAGTTCTTCAACCTTGGAAAATACCTCCTTGGGCGTTCCTTCCATCGCTATATGCCCTTTATCCATAACAATGACTTTGTCGGCATATATTACCTCTTCCATGTAATGCGTTATGAGTATAACCGTTATCTTCTCAACATCATTAAGGGCTCTGGCTGCTCTGATTACTTCTTTTCGTCCCGATGGATCCAGCATAGCCGTCGGTTCATCAAGAATAATGCACTTTGGATGCATTGCGATAACTCCGGCAATTGATACCCTTTGCTTCTGGCCTCCGGAAAGCTTATTGGGAGAATGCTTTCTGTATTCCCACATTCCCACTGCTTTAAGACTCTCTTCAACACGTGCCCATATTTCCTTGGTTTCAACTCCGAGATTTTCCGGTCCGAATCCAACATCTTCCTCAACAACCTGACCTATTATCTGATTGTCCGGATTTTGAAATACCATTCCCGCTTCCTGACGAATCTTCCAGAGGTTATCCTCCTTGGAAGTATCCATTCCATCAAAAAGTACCGTACCCTCTGTAGGATACAATATGGCATTGATATGCTTTGCCAGTGTTGATTTTCCGGAGCCGTTATGTCCGAGAATAGCTATGAACTCTCCCGGTTGCACGTCAAGAGAGACACCGTCAACAGCTCTTGTAATGCCTTCAACGTTGCCTTCTTCATCTCTTCTGATATATTCAAATGACAATTCTTTAGTTTCTATCAGACTCATAACCACTTAAGTATATTACAAAAAAGACCGACGGGCAATCCATCGGTCTTTCAGTAGCTTTAATAACAAACTATACAAGCTCAAGAACAACTTCCATAGCTGCATCACCTTTACGCTGGCCAATCTTAACGATACGTGTATATCCACCGTTTCTTGATGCATACTTAGGAGCGATTTCATCAAAAAGCTTTGCAACAAGGTCAACTTCCTTTGTGTTACGCTTCTTGCCTGCGTTCTCTGTAGGAACTTCTGTTACAGGAACAAGAGTCTTAAGCATCTGTCTACGTGCATGAAGTCTGCTTGGAAGATCCTTCTTGATTTCCTTCTCAACTTCGTCGAAAACTGTTACTTTCTTGCCGTCAACAACTTCTTTTACTCTCTTACCGTTCTTGTCTTTACGTGGAACCTTTGCAGTAACTTTAACCATCTCGAAGTTATCTTTTTCCTTAACTGCAAGAGCAATCATGCCCTCAACAATTTTCTGAACTTCTTTAGCCTTAGCTTCTGTAGTAACAATCTTACCTCTGTAGATAAGTGCTGTTACCTGGTTTCTTAACAATGCTCTTCTCTGGTCAGATGTTCTGCCAAGTTTTCTGTACTTTGCCATTTCTTTTACTCTCCTTTGTAATTCTGAAAACCAAGCCATTTGGTCTTACCGGTTTTCGTTTGAGATGCGAATACATACGCTTTGGATTTACTGTATCCGTAGTTACTTAATTATTCCTCGCTCTGGTTAAGCTGAAGATCTAATTCTTTTAATTTTGCAAGAACTTCCTCAAGTGACTTACGACCAAGGTTACGAACCTTCATCATCTCGTCAGGAGTCTTGTTTGTCAATTCCTGAACTGTGTTAATACCTGCTCTCTTTAAGCAGTTGTATGAACGAACTGAAAGCTCAAGTTCATCAATGCTCATCTCAAGAACCTTTTCCTTCTTATCGTCTTCCTTAACGCTCATTACTTCTGCGCGCTGAGCATTTTCAGAAAGATCAACAAACAGGCTTAAGTGCTCGCTAAGAACCTTAGCAGCAAGGCTTACTGCCTCGTCGGGAACGAGACTTCCGTTAGTATATACATCGATTGTCAGCTTGTCATAATCTGTAATCTGGCCAACACGTGTATTCTCAACTGTTACATTAACACGTTCAACCGGTGTGTAGATAGAATCAACAGAAATAACTCCGATTGGAAGATCTGCATTCTTATTCTTATCTGCACTTACATAACCTCTTCCCTTTGTAATGGTAAGCTCCATATACAATTTGCCACCTGAAAGTGTAGCAATAACCTGGCCGGGGTTCATGATTTCAATATCAGAATCGCACTGGATATCAGATGCCTTAACAACGCCTTCACCCTCGAAATCAATATATGCTGTCTTAGGCTCATTTGACTCGCTGTTATTCTTAATAGCAAGGCTCTTGATATTCATGATAATCTCTGTAACGTCTTCCTTAACGCCTTCGATTGAGCTGAACTCATGAAGAACACCTTCAATCTTAACCTGGCTTACAGCTGCGCCCGGAAGTGAAGAAAGCATAATTCTTCTCAGAGAATTTCCAAGTGTAATACCATATCCTCTTTCAAGGGGTTCTACTACGAATCTGCCATACTTCTTATCTTCAGAAATTTCTGCAACTTCTATATTTGGTCTTTCAAAATCAAACAATGTAACACCCTCCTTAAAATTAAATGAAACGATTTATGCCTCTTACTTAGAATACAACTCGACGATAAGCATTTCGTCAACAGGAACATCAATCATTTCTCTTGAAGGTAAGTTCTTGATTGTACCCTTAAGAGCTTCGATGTCAACATCCATCCACTCAGGTACAAGACGTCCGCCTGTTACTTCAACGATATCTTTATATCTTGTAAGTGATTTAGACTTCTCTCTGATTTCGATTACATCGCCTGCTTTGATAAGATATGAAGGAATATTAACACTCTTACCATTAACAAGTACATGCTTATGATCTACAATCTGTCTTGCTTCACGACGTGTACGAGCGAATCCCATACGGAATACAACGCTGTCAAGTCTTCTTTCAAGGAGAATCATCAGGTTTTCACCTGTCATTCCCTTCATACGGTCAGCCTTTGCATAGTAATTTCTGAAAGGCTTCTCAAGAACGCCGTAGATGAATTTTGCTTTCTGCTTCTCACGTAACTGAAGAGCATACTCACTTTTCTTCTTACCAGCGTTAGCTTTTGTTCTGTTCGATTTCTTGTCATATCCAAGGAATGTAGGATCAAGATCAAGTGATCTACATCTCTTGAGGACAGGTGTACGATTAACTGCCATTTTACTTTTTCCTCCTAATATTGTTTACAGCCATTGGCCTTCTTCCAACTTATTTAATATTTACAATAAATTAAAAACAAAAAATGATACTAAACGCGACGACGCTTAGGTGGGCGACATCCGTTATGTGGTACAGGTGTAACATCCTTGATGCTTACTACGTTAAGGCCTGTAGCCTGGAGTGCTCTGATAGCTGCTTCACGTCCTGAACCCGGTCCCTTAACAAATACATCAACAGTCTTAAGGCCATGCACAAGTGCTGCCTTTGTTGCAGTCTCTGCTGCCATCTGTGCTGCATAGGGAGTAGATTTCTTTGAACCTCTAAATCCAAGACCACCGGCACTTGCCCAGCTTAAAGCATTACCTTCAGCATCTGTAAGTGTAACAATTGTATTGTTAAAAGATGCCTGAATATGTGCCTGTCCATGTTCAACGTTTTTCTTAACGCGCTTTTTTGTTACTTTCTTTGCAACTTGTTTCGCCATGATAAACTAACCTACTTTCTTTCCTAAATCAATTACTTCTTCTTGTTTGCTACTGTTCTCTTAGGACCCTTACATGTTCTTGCATTGGTCTTTGTCTTCTGACCACGGCAAGGAAGTCCCTTTCTGTGACGGATACCTCTGTAGCATCCAATCTCCTGAAGTCTCTTAATGTTGAGTGCTGTCTCTCTTCTGAGATCACCTTCTACCATGTACTGAGCATCAATAATCTCACTGAGCTTCTTAACTTCATCATCTGTTAAGTCTCTTACACGTGTGTCAGGATTAACCTTTGCTTCCTCAACAATCTTTGTAGCGCTTACACGACCTATACCATAGATATATGTGAGTCCTATCTCAACTCTTTTGTCTCTTGGTAAGTCTACACCTGCAATACGAGCCATTTTTGTTCCTCCATTTCTAAGTTAATAAAACTAATTGATTGGGGCGTGGTCTACTCGCCCGGCCGGCATATACCGACTTTTCCGATACTGTGTAACATTATTCTCGGTATCAAAAAGTAATATCCCGTAGGCTCCTACGATCTATTATCTTTAAAGAAATAACGAATAATGCGACAGGATAAAATTAACCCTGTCTCTGTTTGTGCTTAGGATTCTCACAGATAATTCTGATAGATCCCTTTCTCTTTATTACTTTGCACTTTTCACAAATCGGCTTTACTGATGATCTAACCTTCATACGTTAAACCCTCCTTTCTTGCTCCTTTACAAAAAGACCGTTCTATAGTATAACACGCCATGTGTTAAACTTCAACAAAAATTTTCTTATCTTTTCAGATAAATTTACTTATCTCTCCAGATAATTCTTCCCTTACTTAAATCATAAGGAGACATCTCCAGAGTTACCTTATCTCCCGGAAGAATACGAATGAAGTTCTGACGAAGCTTTCCGCTGATATGAGCCAGCACCTTGTGACCATTCTCCAGTTCAACCTGGAACATGGTGTTGGGAAGCTTTTCTACTACAGTTCCTTCAATTTCGATTACATCGGATTTTGACATACATTTTCCTCCATTAGAATTTCTTCTATATATTAATACATTACTATTACAACAAAGTCAGTATTTCGGGCTCGCCTTCCGTTATAAGAATTGTATTCTCATAATGAGCTGAAGGAAGTCCGTCCTGTGCTACGACCGTCCAATCGTCATCAAGCCAGTCCACATCGCATCGTCCCATATTTATCATCGGCTCGATACAAAGTGTCATTCCCGGATAAAGCTTGGGACCTTTTCTTGTCTGAGCGAAATTAGGAATCTGTGGATCGTCATGAAGTACAGTTCCGATTCCGTGTCCTACAAGCTCTCTGACAATTCCGTACCCGTGAGCTGTTGCGTGAGCATCAATTGCATTACTTATTTCATAAAGGTAATGACCTGCCTTCGCATACTTAATACCCTCAAAGAAGCACTCTTTTGTAACTCTTATCAGGTCTTCACATTCCTTGGTAATATTACCTACCGGATATGTTCTTGCTGCGTCCGAATGATAGCCCTTGTAAATGAGTCCCGCATCAAGACTTACTATATCGCCTTCCTTAAGCACCCTTGTCTTACTTGGGATACCGTGAACAACCTCTTCATTGACGGATACACATATAGATGCGGGATATCCGTTATAATTAAGGAAATTCGGAATGCAGCCCATATCTCTGATAAGCTTTTCTCCAAGTCTGTTTATTTCCCAGGTTGTTATTCCGGGCTTTATGGCTTTACCAAGCTCATCATGTACCTTAGCAAGTAACTTGCAGGATTCTCTCATGAGTTCAATTTCTCTCGGTGACTTAATCGAAATAGCCATATCGGTAACCTCTGTTAGCCTAAAATCTTTACTATGGCAGCAAATACATCTGCCGAATCAACTGTACCGTCAACTGACTTAAGGATTCCCTTATTGCTGTAGAAATCGATAAGTGGCTGTGCCTGCTCATGATATACACCAAGTCTCTTAAGAACTGTTTCAGGCGCATCATCATCTCTGAGGATTAATTCGCTTCCACACTTATCGCAGATACCTTCCTGCTTCGGTGGAATATGTACTATATGATATGTAGCTCCACATGCAACGCAAGCTCTTCTTCCTGACATTCTCTTTACGATATTCTCGTCCGGAACATCAACATCAATAGCAAAATCAATCTTATCGCCAAGCTTACTGAGTTCACTGTCAAGAACCTCTGCCTGAGGAATTGTTCTTGGGAAACCATCAAGAACATAACCGTTCTTGCAATCATCCTGTGCAACTCTGTCAAGGAGAATTCTTACTGTAAGTTCATCCGGGACAAGCTGTCCCTGATCCATATATTTCTTTGCTTCCATTCCAAGCTCTGTTCCGTTCTTGATATTGGCACGGAAAATATCTCCTGTTGAGATGTGTGGAACAGAATATTTATCTGCAATCATTTTTGCCTGTGTGCCTTTTCCTGCACCGGGGGCACCTAACATGATAATTTTCATTTTTATATATCTCCGAAATCTTTATATTTTTAAGCGGTTTTTGGGACAGCGCAAAAATACACTGTCCCATAAATCCAACTTAATACCTTTTAGTCGTTCAAGAATCCCTTGTAATTACGTACAAGCATCTGTGACTCAACCTGTTTGATTGTCTCAAGGATAACACTTACGATGATAATAAGGCTTGTTCCGCCGAATGATACGCTTGCTCCGAACAATCCGTTAAAGATGAACGGAAGAATACCAATCAATGTAAGTCCGCATGCACCAATGAAGATGATGTAGTTAAGAATCATTGTAAGATAATCACTTGTAGGCCTACCCGGTCTGATACCGGGGATGAAACCGCCGTTTTTCTTCATATTATCAGCGACTTCGATAGGATTAAAGGTAATTGATGTATAGAAATATGCAAATGCTATAACCATTGCAATATATGCCAATAATCCAATTGAGTACTTAATATCGTTAAGATTGCACCAATACTGTGAACTGCAATACTTAAGTACTTCGCTCCAGAACTCATTTGTCTGAATTCCGAAAATTGATACGATTACCTGTGGGAACTCCAAAATTGAGGCTGCGAAGATAATCGGAATAACGCCGGCTGTATTAACTCTCAAAGGAAGAGTGGTTGACTGACCGCCTACCATCTTACGACCCTGCATCTTCTTTGCATACTGAACAGGAATCTTTCTTTCTCCGTCGTTAACCCAGATAACGAGCCAAACCATACCAACGATTATAGCAAGTATAACGATTGCTGCTACAGCGCCGACACCGATTGACTTTCCTTTTACAAACTGCTGGAAAAGGCTCTTCATATCCTGAGGTATTCTTGAAAGAATATTGATTGTCAAAACAATTGAAATACCGTTTCCGACACCGTTCTCAGTAATACGCTCACCAATCCACATCAAAACAGCTGAACCTGCTGTAAGTGTACATACAACAGAGATAACATACATAGCGTTGAACTCGTATAGAATTCCGCTTCTTCCGAAACCGATTGCCATTGCAACTGATTCGATAAGTGCAAGACCAACTGTTACGTATCTCGTAATAGAAGCAATTTTCTTTCTTCCTTCTTCGCCTTCCTTCTGCATTTCCTCCAATTTGGGAATTGCAATTGTCATAAGCTGCATAATGATCGAAGAAGTGATATAAGGAGTGATGTTAAGTGCAAATACAGACATATTCATGAAAGAACCACCTGTAAATGCATCAACGAGTCCCAATGAAGCAGCCATCTGCTGCTCCCACCACTGCTTGAAAACTTCTGTTCTGATTCCCGGAACCGGGAGTTCACAACCGAGTCTTATAATAACCAGCATCATCAGTGTGTAAAGGATTTTTACTCTAATCTCTTTAATCTTAAAAGCATTCTTAAGTGTTGTAAGCATTAGATCACCTCTACTGTTCCACCAAGAGCCTCAATCTTTTCCTTTGCTGTTGCACTAAATGCATTAGCCTTTACGTTAAGCTTCTTAGTTAATTCTCCATTACCAAGGATCTTTACGCCATCACGTGCATCCTTAATGAGTCCTACTTCCATCATCTTTTCTACTGTTACAGTAGAACCACTTCTGAATCTCTCTAACTCGCTAACGTTAATTCCAACGATATCTTTACTGTTAATACATGTAAAGCCACGCTTTGGAAGACGTCTGTATAATGGCATCTGACCACCTTCGAAACCAATTCTTGGTGCGCCTGAACGAGCCTTCTGACCTTTATGGCCCTTGCCGGCTGTCTTACCATTTCCTGAACCGTGTCCACGACCTCTTCTAAAATTATCACTATGTTTAGAACCTGCTGCAGGCTGTAAATTAGATAATTCCATTTTGCTGACACCTCCTTATCATTTAATTAAGCTTCTTCTACCTTAAGCATATAACCTACTTTTTGAATCATACCGCGTGTTGCAGCATTGTCAGGCAATACAACAGACTTATTCATCTTTGTAAGTCCCTTAGCTTCAACTGTAGCTCTGTTCTTAGGAACAGCTCCGATAGGAGATTTTACTAAAGTAATCTTTAACATTTTTTCTGCCATTTTACTGTATCCTCCTAACCGATTATTTCTTCAACAGATTTACCACGGTTCTTTGCAACCTCTTCAGGACTCTTAACTTCGCTAAGTCCCTGAAGTGTAGCCATAACAACGTTCTGCTTGTTGTTAGAACCCAATGACTTTGTACGAATGTTCTTAACACCTGCAAGTTCACAAGCTACACGGGCAGGACCACCTGCGATGATACCTGTACCTTCGGGAGCCCTCTTTAAAAGAACAGATGCTGAACCAAATTTACCAATTATATCATGAGTAACTGAATTGTTCTCATCAAGTGAGATCTCAATAATATTCTTAATTGCGTCTTCTTTTCCTTTACGAATTGCTTCAGGAATTTCTACAGCCTTACCAAGACCTGCACCAACGTGACCATTACCATCACCTACAACAACAAGTGCTGAGAATCTCATGTTACGACCACCCTTTGTAGTCTTTGTAACACGCTTGATAGTAACAACCTTTTCAGATAACTCCATGTTTGATGTATCAATGAGAGTACGTTTCATGTGTTTTCTTTCTCCCTTTCCTAGAATTCCAAACCAGCTTCTCTAGCTGCTTCTGCTAATGCTTTAACTTTGCCCTGGTATATATAGCCGCCTCTGTCAAAGACAACAGTCTTAATACCTTTATCGATTGCTCTCTTTGCAATAACCTGTCCAACAAGTGCTGCTGCATCAACGTTATTGGTCTTCTCAAGTTCCTTGTTAATCTCTTTTTCAAGTGTAGAAGCAGAAACTAAAGTGTTACCAACTGTATCGTCAATAATTTGAGCACTCATATGATTATTGCTTCTGAAAACAGCTAAACGTGGACATTCAGCTGTACCGCTGAAACGGTTACGTAATTTCATGTGCTTCTTCACACGAACTTCTTGTCTTGATTTCTTGCTAACCATTGTTTACTCTCCTTATCTTACTTCTTACCAGTCTTACCAACTTTACGTCTGATTGTCTCATCAGCATACTTAATACCTTTGCCCTTGTATGGTTCAGGTCTTCTCTTGTCTCTGATTTCAGCTGCGAATTGGCCAACTTTTTCTTTATCAATTCCTCTTACGAAGATGATGTTCTGTCCATCGAGAACAGTTTCAATACCCTCAGGATCAACCATCTCAACCGGATGTGAATATCCGAGAGTCAATGTTAATGTCTTTCCGGCCTTAGCTGCTCTGTAACCAACACCGTTAACCTCAAGTTTCTTCTCATAACCCTCGGTTACGCCGATTACCATGTTGTTGATCAATGTTCTTGTAAGTCCATGAAGAGATTTCATTCTCTTAAGGTCGTTAGGTCTGCTTACTACTACTTCAGCGCCTTCAACTTTAATTTCCATCTCTGAAGGTAATACTCTCTCGAGTGTACCCTTAGGACCTTTAACTGTCACTTTGTTATTTTCTGCAACCTCGACCGTTACTCCAGCCGGGATAGCGATTGGCATTCTTCCTATACGTGACATGCCCGTACCTCCTTACCAAATGTATGCAAGTACTTCTCCGCCTACGCCGAGTTTTCTTGCTTCCTTGTCTGTAATTACACCATGATTGGTTGATATAATAGCTATTCCAAGTCCTCCGAGAACCTTAGGAAGATCTTCTTTGTTAGCATAAATACGAAGACCCGGCTTAGAAATTCTCTTAATACCAGAAATAATCTTATCATTCTTTGTTGCGCCATACTTTAATGTAATACGCATTGTCTTGAAGTTTCCTTCATCAATTAAATCATACTTAGCGATATAACCTTCATCAACAAGGATATCAGCTATAGCCAATTTCATCTTTGATGCAGGAACATCAACTGTATCATGCTTTGCAGTATTTGCATTACGAATTCTTGTAAGCATATCTGCAATAGGATCGCTCATTGTCATGATATGTTTTCCTCCTTACCAGCTTGATTTCTTAACGCCAGGGATCTGGCCTTTGTATGCTAACTCACGGAAGCATATTCTGCAAATTCCGTATTTTCTTAAATATGCATGTGGACGACCACAGATTTTGCAACGTGTATATTCTCTTGTAGAGAATTTAGGTTTACGCTGCTGTTTAATCTTCATTGCTGTCTTAGCCATGAATTATTTCCTCCTTCTATACTGAAAACAAAAGTTACTATTTCTCGAATGGCATATTGAACTCTTTAAGAAGTTCACGCGCCTCTTCATCTGTCTTTGCTGTAGTAACAAAGATGATATCCATACCTCTAACCTTATCTACTTTATCGTATTCGATTTCAGGGAAGATGATCTGCTCTTTGATACCTAAAGCATAGTTACCTCTGCCATCAAAAGAATTAGGATTAACACCTCTGAAGTCACGTACACGAGGCAGTGCAAGATTAACAAGTCTGTCAAGGAACTCGTACATCTTCTCGCCACGAAGTGTTACCTTACATCCAATTGCCATGCCTTCACGAATCTTGAAGTTAGCAACAGAATTCTTTGCCTTTGTAAGAATAGCTTTCTGACCTGTAATAGTCTCCATATCTTTAACTGCAGATTCAAGAATCTTAGCATTCTCTTTTGCTTCACCAACGCCCATGTTTACGACAATCTTGTCAAGCTTCGGAACCTGCATGATATTTGTATAACCAAACTTTTTTGTCAGATTCTCAACGATCTGATCATTGTATAAATCTTTAAGTCTGCTCACTTATTGTATCCTCCTTCCTGTCTTAGTCAATTACGTCACCTGTTGACTTTGCGAAACGAACTTTCTTGTCGCCGTCAAACTTGAAACCAACTCTTGTTGCTTTTCCCTTGTGAACGTACATTACATTAGAAGCATCAATCGGAGCTTCCTTCTCAATAATTCCACCGTTCTGATTGGCAGCTGACGGTTTCTCATGTCTCTTAACAACATTTACACCTTCAACCGTTACCTTATTATTCTTAGGATCCAGAGCGATTACCTTGCCTTCTTTGTCTTTATCTTTGCCGGCAATAACCTTAACTGTATCACCCTTTTTAATCTTTAATGTTGCCACGGTGCACCTCCTATAATACTTCCGGAGCGAGAGATACGATCTTCATAAACTGTTTCTCACGAAGTTCTCTTGCTACGGGTCCAAAAATACGTGTTCCTCTTGGAGTTTTATCGTCTTTAATGATAACTGCAGCGTTCTCGTCAAATCTGATGTATGAACCATCTTTACGGCGTGCTCCCTTAACTGTACGTACTACAACAGCCTTAACAACATCACCTTTCTTTACAACACCACCGGGTGTAGCATCTTTGACAGTAGCAACGATTATATCACCAATGTTTGCATATCTTCTTGTAGATCCGCCCATAACTCTGATGCAAAGTAATTCTTTTGCACCTGTGTTATCAGCGCATTTAAGTCTGCTTTCCTGCTGAATCATGCTATTTCTCCTTCCAATCTTGATTCCAGCGAATCAATATTAATTATTTTGCTTTCTCAACGATTTCAACAAGTCTCCATCTCTTATCCTTTGAAAGAGGTCTTGTCTCCATAACTTTTACTGTATCACCAATGCCACACTCATTATTCTCATCATGAGCTTTAAGCTTGTATGTCTCCTTTACGATTTTGCCGTAAAGAGGATGCTTAACATGGTTTTCAATTGCAACGGTAATTGTCTTATCCATCTTGTTGCTGACAACCTTACCGATACGTGTTTTTCTTAAATTTCTTTCCACGGTTTGATTCTCCTTTCCAAATCAATTAAGCTTCGTTAGCTTTTTTTGTCATAACTGTCTGAATTCTTGCGATGTTCTTACGAACCTCAGTAATTCTTGCAGTGTTGTCCAACTGATTTGTCGCATTCTGGAATCTCAAATTGAAAAGTTCTTTCTTAGCAGCTACCAATTCATTAGCTAATTCTGCAGCTGATTTGTTGTTTAAATCTTCTACATACTTATTAGTTTTCATCTGCCACACCGCCTTCCAAGTCAGCCTTAGCGACTATTTTACATTTACATGGGAGCTTGTGCATAGCAAGACGTAATGCTTCTTTAGCAATCTCTTCAGATACACCGCCGATTTCGAAAAGAACACGACCCGGCTTAACTACTGCTACCCAATATTCAACTGTTCCTTTTCCGGAACCCATACGTGTTTCAGCAGGCTTTGCTGTTACCGGCTTATCAGGGAATATCTTAATCCAAACTTTACCGCCACGCTTTGTATAACGTGTCATAGCAATACGTGCTGCCTCAATCTGGTTAGACTTGATCCAACAAGGCTCAACTGCTACCAAACCAAATTCACCATTAGTAATTACATTTCCACGAAGTGCCTTACCAGCCATGCTGCCACGGAACTGTTTACGACGCTTCACTCTCTTTGGCATTAACATTATTTGTCACTCCCTTCCTGCGAAGCAACCTCTTCGCTATTCTTTGTAGGAAGGATTTCACCCTTGTAAATCCATACCTTAACGCCTACCTTACCATATGTGGTATCAGCTTCAGCAAAACCGTAATCGATATCTGCACGAAGTGTCTGAAGAGGAATAGTTCCCTCGCTGTAGAACTCTGTACGAGCCATATCAGCACCACCTAAACGACCTGAAACGCTAGCCTTGATACCCATAGCGCCTGCCTTCATGGTTCTGCCCATGCAAGACTTCATAGCTCTTCTGAATGATACACGGTTTTCAAGCTGCTGAGCGATATTCTCTGCAACAAGCTGTGCATCCTTGTCAGGTCTCTTGATTTCCTTGATATCTACGGAAATCTTCTTATCTGTGAGTTTGCTCAACTCTTTCTTTGTAACTTCGATTTCATTTCCGCCCTTACCGATAACAACGCCCGGCTTAGCTGTGAAAATGACAACCTTTACTCTGTCTGATGCTCTTTCGATTTCAATCTTTGAAACACCTGCAGCGTAAAGTTTCTTCTTAAGAAACTTTCTGATATTGTAATCTTCAACTAAATACTCTGAAAAATCTGCGCCATCAGCATACCATTTAGAATCCCAATCCTTGATAACGCCAACTCTCAGACCATGAGGATTAACTTTCTGTCCCATTTTGATCTCCTTCCTATCTCTCGTCAAGAACTACAGTGATGTGGCTCATTCTCTTTTCGATTCTGTAAGCTCTTCCCTGTGCTCTAGGCTGAACTCTCTTCATTGTAGGTCCTTTATCTGCATAACACTCTGCAACGAAAAGGTTATCACGATTCATACCGTTGTTATTCTCAGCGTTAGCGATTGCTGATTCTAAAAGCTTCTTGATAATGCTTGAAGCATATCTTGGATTGTATGTAAGAATAGCAAGTGCTGTATTTACATCTTTTCCTCTGATAGCATCCAAAACGAAGCATGCCTTCTGTACTGAAACCCTAGCGTAAGATAATTTAGCTGAAGGTCTTGTATCTTTGTTGGCATTTCTTTCTCTCTTAATCTGGGATCTATGTCCTTTTGCCATTTCTTTGTCCTCCTATTATCTTACTTTAGACTTCTTCTCGTCCTTGCCGTGTCCTCTGTAAGTACGTGTAGCAACGAACTCACCGAGCTTATGTCCAACCATATCTTCTGTAACATATACCGGCACGTGCTTTCTTCCATCATGGACTGCAAATGTAAGTCCTACGAATGAAGGAAAGATCTCAGAACGACGTGACCATGTCTTAATAACTGATTTATCACCTGATGCATTCATAGCGTCTACTTTCTTAAGTAAGCTCTCGTCTGCGAAAGGTCCTTTTTTAAGTGATCTAGCCATTTTATTTCCTCCTACTTGATTAACTATTTAATAGCTCTTCCGTCTCTTCTTCTTACAATAAGCTTGTTAGAAGCTTTCTTCTTATTACGTGTCTTAAGACCGAGAGCCGGTTTACCCCAAGGTGTACATGGACCGGGACGTCCGATTGGTGCTCTACCTTCACCACCACCGAGTGGATGGTCGTCAGGGTTCATAACAGAACCACGAACTGTAGGTCTAACGCCCATATGACGTGTACGTCCTGCCTTACCTACGTTAATCAAGTTATGCTCACCGTTTCCTACAACACCGATTGTTGCACGGCAGATGATTGGAACCATTCTCATTTCGCCTGAAGGAAGACGAAGTGTTGCATACTTACCTTGCTTAGCCATGAGCTGTGCTGCGTTACCTGCTGAACGAACAAGCTGTCCGCCCTTGCCGGGATAAAGCTCTACGTTATGAACCTGGGCACCTACAGGGATTTCTGAAAGAGGTAAGCAGTTACCTACTCTAACTTCTGCAGAAGCACCGCTCATAATCTTCTGTCCAACCTTGAGTCCGTCAGGAGCAAGGATGTATGCCTTCTCGCCGTCTGCGTAGCAGATAAGTGCAATATTGGCTGTTCTGTTAGGATCGTACTCGATTGTCTTTACAACTGCAGGAATACCATCCTTTGAGTTACGCTTAAAATCAATAATTCTGTACTTTCTTCTGTTTCCACCGCCCTGGTGTCTAACAGTGATCTTACCCTGGTTGTTACGTCCAGCGTTCTTCTTCAGTGATGTGCAAAGGCTCTTCTCGGGAGCGCTTGCTGTAATCTCTGAGAAATCAGAACCGGTCATGTTTCTTCTGGACGGTGTATATGGGTTATATGTTTTGATTCCCATTTTTATTTCTCCTTTTTTACTATGTTTCTTATCGTGCTCATCATGCACATAATGTGAAGACTATTTTACAGACCTGAGAAAATCTCGATGTCCTTGCTGTCAGCTGTAAGCTTAACAATTGCCTTCTTTGTCTTAGCAGTTTTACCAAATGTCATTCCACGTCTCTTGTTCTTACCATCGTTGTTCATTGTGTTGACACTTTCAACCTTTGTTCCTTCGAACATCTTCTCAACTGCTTCTTTAATCATTGACTTGTTTGCTTCCGGATGAACTAAGAATGTGTACTTTTTCTCGCCCATAGCGTTCATACTCTTCTCTGTTACAACCGGCTTGAGGATTACGTCATAGTATTTAATATCTGCCATTATGCATATACCTCCTCGATAGTCTTTACAGCATCCTGTGTAAGAACAAGCTTATCAGCATTCAGAATGTCGTAAACATTGATTGTGTTTGTAAGTGCTGTCTTAACTGAAGGAACGTTCTTTGCTGACATAACAACGTTAGCATCGTTCTCGTTAAGAACAACAAGTGCCTTTGTGTCAACCTTAAGGTTTGACATTACAGCTACAAAGTTCTTTGTCTTTATCTCGTCAAATGCAAGCTTATCAACTACTACAAGCTTCTCATTTGCAAGCTTATCTGTAAGTGCGCTCTTAAGAGCTGCTCTCTTCTCTTTCTTATTTAATTTGAAAGAGTAATCTCTCGGTACGGGTGCAAATACAACACCGCCGCCTGTCCACTGTGGAGATCTTGTAGAACCCTGACGAGCATGTCCTGTTCCCTTCTGTCTCCAAGGTTTTCTTCCACCACCTGATACTTCAGAACGAGTCTTTGCTTTCTGAGTACCCTGGCGATTATTAGCAAGTTGCTGAACAACAGCCATGTGAACAAGGTGTTCGTTAACTTCAACACCAAAGATCGCATCGTTAAGTTCCATTGTTCCAACTTCTTTTCCTTCCATGTTATAAACCGATACGTTTGCCATCTTGGATGGTCCTCCTTTCATAGTGCATTGCACTTTCTCTTAAGCCTGAGCTCTTGTTGTTTCTTTGATTGTAACTAATGCTTTCTTTGGTCCGGGAACAGCACCCTTTACTAAAAGAAGATTCTTTTCAGCATCAACTCTTACTACTTCAAGGTTCTGAACTGTAACCTTTACATGTCCCATATGACCGGGCATTCCCTTACCTTTGAATACACGGCTCGGTGAAGAACACGCACCGTTTGAACCCTGATGACGATGGAACTTAGAACCATGCTTCATAGGTCCTCTGTGCTGACCTAATCTCTTAACTGCACCCTGGAATCCTTTACCTTTTGAAATAGCTGTTGCATCAACCTTATCGCCTACTGCGAAGATATCTGCTTTGATTTCCTGTGCAAGTGCATACTCATCAGCGTTCTCAAACTTGAACTCTCTTAAGTATCTCTTAGGACCTACGCCGGCTTTATCAAGATGACCCTTAACAGCCTTGTTAACGCCATGTCTGTGAGCTATCTCCTTCTTGCCTGACTTATCCTTATTTACTACCTTTTCCGGCTTGTCACCATATCCAACCTGGATTGCTGAATAACCGTCGTTCTCTACTGTCTTAATCTGTGTTACAACACAAGGACCGGCTTCAAGAACTGTTACGGGTATGAGTGCACCGTCTTCATTGAAGATCTGTGTCATACCAACTTTTGTTGCTAAAATAGCTTTTTTCATTTCTTTTCCTCCTGTTTGACCTACAGCGGGACGCGCAACTCGTCGTCCATACTAGAAGAAGGTCTTATTTGTTTTTCATTTTGATGTCAATGTGAACGCCTGCAGGCATCTCTAATCTCTGAAGAGCATCAACCGTCTTTGGTGTAGGTGTGATGATGTCGATGAGTCTCTTATGAGTTCTCTGCTCGAACTGCTCTCTTGAATCCTTATACTTATGTACGGCACGGATGATTGTAACTACTTCCTTCTTAGTAGGAAGAGGTACCGGTCCGCTTACCTGGGATCCGTTCTTCTTGACTGTTTCGATGATTTTTTTGGCAGATGCATCAACTAACTGATGATCATAAGCTTTAAGAGTAATTCTCATAACCTGATTTGCCATAAAAAAAGTCGCCTCCTTTTCGCACTTTTAATTGATAAGTACGACAAGCGGTGACTGTACACTCTTCCGTGTGTGTCCTAACAACAAACCGCAACGATGTTTGCTCTTATTCCTTTCACACGTTGTTTCTAATTACTATTAGACATTACTTGTACAGTGACTTGTCGTCAGTTTCCTAACTTGACATTCGCTCCACGGAAAACCTGCCACGGCGGGCAGCAACCTCACGCTTCATAGCTATCATGCCACAGCAAAGACTAATATACACTGTCCTTTTCCCTTTTGCAAG
>JAZUDO010000019.1:0-3377 GCA_045639685.1 Lachnospiraceae bacterium | reverse complement strand
ACCGCATTCTATGGAATTCTGCGAATCTTTTCATCCGCCTCATGTCTCCTTTTTCTCCACCACAATATCGTCCTTGGTGATCACCACACGCTGGATTTTGGAAACATGAGGTTTCAAGCTTGCTTATAGGGGAAATTTAATCGGTGGAGAATGAAAATATCGATTATACATTGTTTTCTTAACAATGAACATTTCAAAAATAGAACTTTATCCCTCGCTCGGAACTATACAAAAATACCGGATTTTAAGAAAATGGCGTAAAATCGGGATTTTCATTCTCCGCCGATTGAGCAATCCCTACTGACAAACTTGAAACCTCATGTTTCCAAACGAAGAGGTCTGCTCGTCATTCTGTGTGGATACACGGACGTAGGCGGATACCTACATATTTCTGTTCTCAATATCAAGATCGCTGTCTTCATTTGCAGGGATATAGAGGAGTAGAATTTGTAATGGATATGAAACTTGACCCTCGGTTCTCCGGAAGGAAAGGAAATGGGTGCAAGCTGAGGACGATCAAGGAGGATCTGCTGCTTCAGACTATAGAAGAGAGCATCGGGTGTGAGGTAAATGCCGAGAACGCCGGACAAATCCAGCGTGTGGTGATCACCAAGGACGATATTGTGGTGGAGAAAAAGGAGACATGAGGCGGATGAAAAGATTCGCAGAATTCCATAGAATGCGGTATTTCGATGATTAACAGAGAATAATCGTCGGAAATCCCTTGCAATCTACGCGCCGTTGTGATATAATAGATCATGTATAATAACGATTGAACGAAGGTATTTCTATAAGGAAGGAGCAAGAGAATATGAAGGTCTTTAATACAACTGCCGTGTGTATCCCAGAAGAACATTACATGGTAGACCTATCAGAGCGTGTGAAAGAGATAAAGAAACTTGTAGATGCAAAGAAGTATTTTACAATTAACCGTGCACGTCAGTATGGTAAAACAACGACTTTAGCGGCACTGGATACATTCCTGTCTGATCAGTATGATGTTATAAGTCTTGACTTCCAAGACCTTACTGATGGCAGTTATCTTGATGAAAGCTCATTTGTCAAAGGACTGGCGCAGGTAATGTGTGATACAAGAGATTCAATCGAAATCCCTCTGCCAGATGAGTTCTATGATGCCTTTCAGGCACTTGCTGCTGAAGATAAGACGCTTGTAATTAATGATATTTTCAGAATTTTTGATCGTTGGTGCAAGCAAAATGCGAAACCTATCGTACTGATCATTGATGAAGTTGATACGGCCACCAATAATCAGGTTTTTCTCGACTTTCTTGGTAAACTGCGTTCAAATTATCTAAAAAGAGCGAAGAATCCGAGATATAGGACATTCCATTCCGTAATCCTTGCCGGTGTAACAGATGTAAAGCATCTGAAAAGCAAAATCAGACCGAAAGAGGAAGGCAAAGAGAACAGCCCTTGGAATATCTCGGCGGATTTTAATATTGATATGAGCTTGTCTGAGGCTGGAATCAAGGGAATGCTTGACGAATATGAGGCCGATCATCACACGGGCATGAATACTGCAGAGATTGCTGCGTTTATCTGGCAACAGACTAGCGGTTATCCATTCCTTGTAAGTCGTATCTGTCAACTGATAGATGAACGAGTATGTCAGACAATGAAGCCTGTTGAAGCGTGGACAAGAGAAGGTGTGAACGCAGCCCTTAGACTGCTTCTTGCTGAGAATAACACACTGTTCCAGACAATCACGAAAAACTTGAAAAACTTCCCTCGTCTGAGAAATTCTCTTCGCAGTATCCTGATGGAAGGAACTAAGCTAGCATATAATACGGATCAGGATGATATTGTACAGATGGAAATGTACGGCCTGATTAAAAATGATCATAACACTGTGAGGGTTGCGAATACGATATTTGAGACACGGCTGTATAATCTATTTCTTTCTGACGTTGAGCTTGAAAATAATGTGTTCTGTAACACAGGAACACTTAACAGAAACAGGTTTATCAAGGATAAACGTCTGGATATGGTTGCTGTTCTGAATGGCTTTATCGATACCTACACTCAGGTATTTGGACCTCTGACTGATAGATTTAAAGAAAAGGACGGAAGAGAATACTTCCTGTTGTATCTGAAGCCTATAATCAACGGAACCGGCAACTTCTATATAGAAGCGCAGACACGAGATCAGCGCCGCACTGATGTCATTGTGGACTTCCTTGGAGAACAGTTCATCATAGAACTGAAGATCTGGAAAGGTGCAAGCTACAATGAGAAGGGTGAAAAGCAGATATGTGAATATCTTGAGCGCTTCGGTCTGAAAACAGGCTATATGCTCACCTTCAACTTTAATAAGAATAAAGAGCAAGGAATCAAGGAAGTCGTAATTGATGATATGACAATTCACGAAGCCACATTGTAAAATTGAATATCTACCACCTCCGCCCACTGAGCAATTGCCGAAAACCTCGGTAGCAGCTTAGTGGGCAATTTTGCATTGTATAGGTATCTGAAAAAGGCGCTTAGTTTAGTTGAAGAATGATTAGGCTGTTTTGTAAAAACAACCTGACAAACAACCTGATAAATAACCTAGTCCTACATTTGTACGACTTAACTAGTGGAATTCAACTAGAGGAATTCCATAAGTTAATCCACAAGTCATTACCCAAGAGGTAACCCAAGTTTCGCCCCTTTTCAAAAAGGTGCGAATAAAGGTGCGAAATTTTCTATCACCGCGGTGATAGAAACGGTGATAGAAATTACTTACATCCCCAGTAATATTGAAACAAATGAGCCTGGCAAGACGGTTGTTACGCTTCCATTAGTGGAGAAAGATCAGTCCCTTTTTGGAAAAGGTACTAAAAAAGTACTGAAATGGTTGAGCTGGTCTATATGGGAACAGGCAGGCTATGTGGAACCAAATATTGAGGAATTCTTCGGTAATTCTGATGCGAATGAGCCTGACAAGACAGTTGTTACACTTCCTTTAGTAGAGAAAGATCATCTCCTTTTTGAAAAAGCAGAAAGAAATCGTTGTGGGAGTATACCGACTCACAATGAAATCCAACTCAGACAACTTCCGTCAGTCCTCTATTCAGGGCGTTATGAAGCGAATCAAGGCAAAGGGCGCTACAGTTATCATTCCTTACGTTTTATGATACAACTTACAGCAATATGAGGTATATTGTTTGACGGTTACAGCACAATAGCTTTCAGAATGTTTTTTTGTTATCATCTGCTGTTTGCCTATTGAAACACGTTATCGTCTTGACATTCATTTTTGAATGTGGTATAATATATATGGTTGGAAAACTCGGAAAATATTCGATAATAATGCTATGCTGGATAAGACCGCAGGCGGAAATGCCTGCCGTTTTATCCTGCTTTTTTTGGAAAGG
>JAZUDO010000018.1:0-6051 GCA_045639685.1 Lachnospiraceae bacterium | reverse complement strand
CCATAACCTTCCAAAAGGTTTACGATACCCCAAATACCAAGGCCTGCGCCGATTGCACAGACAAGTGTCTGTAATGTTGTAACTGCTGAATTAAAAAATGCCATTTTGTTTTTTCCTCCATATAATCAAATGTTTTCATTCGTTTTCTGCTCCTTTCGCTGTATAAAAAAATGCATTGAAGAAGGCCTAAGGTTATTAGCCTTAAGCCTCGCTTTCAATCGCTATTCAATTGTCTCATCACGCAAATCTGTAACCTCTATTACATCCTCCGGACTTATCTTCGCTTCAACCGACATCTCATATGAAATGTCATATCTGTTATCAGGATTAGCGTCTGCTAAATACTTATACCGTGGATGCTTTGTAATGTCATACTTATCAGAGTAAAAAGGTTTAACACCCTTTATCTGCAATATGCATTTATCACCGGGGAGTCTTGCCAGCTCATCAGGTGTAAAAAGATCTCTTCCTGTCTTCTGGTAATTAACACCATATGACGGATTGTTACCTCTTGTATCCGAAGTATTATACATATCAATGGTTTCTTTACCGAGTAATTCGGATATTTCCTTAAGTGTCTCTCGACCTTTACCACCTAAGAACAAAAGGCTATCACAGTTATCTGAGATAATGTCTGCCTGCTTATCATAAATGGACTTAAGCTGCGCCATCGACTGCAATATGATAGATGCTGAGATCTCCCTGCTTCGGATTGTACTTATCAGAATTTCAAAATCGGGAATTCTACCCAGATTCGCAAACTCATCCAAGATACAATGCACATGCACCGGAAGTCTTCCTTTATACTCCAAATCAGCTTTTTCACATAAAAGGTTAAATAATTGCGTATATAATATTGTAGCCATGAAGTTGAATGTTTTTGTTGTATCGGATGTAATAATAAAGAGCGCTGATTTCTCATC
Organism: Lachnospiraceae bacterium; assembly: GCA_045639685.1. Lineage (GTDB taxonomy): Bacteria > Bacillota > Clostridia > Lachnospirales > Lachnospiraceae > Colinaster. Next base: position 5,128 of record JAZUDO010000018.1, on the reverse strand, counting down.
ACCTAAATCATCCAAATGCATTTCATCCTCACTCATGACCTCTCGTACTGCTTTAATATCAAACCTTGAAAGTCTGGCGCCGACAGTAATCATAATTGATCTTGCTGTTTTGCCGGCAGCTTGCTTAAACTTAAGGTATTGCAGCACTGCATAGTTCTCAGGATCTTTCTCCTGAAGTTCATCAAACATGTAATCAACCGCATTCTTGAAACTATCATCATCTTCCCTAATTTCCATGGCATTAACCATATCAAGAAGCGTTCCAAAGTTCCTCTCTTCCTCGGTTCCCTCTGTCCAGATATATCCGATAAGTGCGTTATACAAAAGTCTTTCAGCATCAAGCCAGAACTGTTCACCCTGCTGTTTGCCGGTTGTTGTTCCTTCAATAAGTGCATCTGCAACCTTCATAATATCGCTCTCTTTTTTGATGTAAGAAAATGGATTGTATTTCATGCTCTTTGAAAAATCAATGGTCTTTAGTACTTTAGGGAAGACTTTTCCTAATAAGTTTCGGGGATATCTTCCGTATATGAACTGAAAATATCTGTAAGATTCTTAACTCCACTTACGCCAAACTGTTGTATACTATTAATCATGAAAGCACCCTCCTTTGGGATTTATCGATCATAACATAACCGTCAATGTCATTAAGGACGGTGAAATAGTTGAAAAGAAGGAGTTAAAGCTTCCTACCGAAATAAGAAATATCATCAAATGAAAGAACCCCCGCTGCATCACTTCCATTGAGCAGGAACTGACACACATCTTCGTCCTCACGGACCCCGAAAAGGAAGTATACAGATGCAAATATTGTGAGGAACAATATAGTTCTCATAATCAGGAGAAATAAATTATAAACAAAGTTTTAAAAAAACGGCCGGAGCAAATTGCTCCGGCCGAATCTTTATGAAATATCAATATCAATTACTTAGAAAACTTAACGGTAACCTTGGACAAGACTTCATCCGTAGAACCATCTGTATAGGTTACGATACATAATACATATCCGACTCTTGCCTCGGGAACCCCCTTGTTCTTTACAATTGCGGCTTCTGCTTTAAGTTTTTCGTAAGCAGAGGAATCTACTGCAAGCTTACCTGAATCAACTTTAAATACTGTCGCGAAGTCATTATAACTGCCTTTAACGATACTGCTATATACCTTCTTAACAGCTACACTTGCAACATTAGTTCCTTTTCCTGTAATGTAATCACCTACAACAACCGGGGTATCACCGGGAATATACTTAAGTGTCTGCGTTGCATCTGCCTTAAATGATTTCTTATACGGGTTAAATACAACAGTACCCTGTGACGGTGTGCTTGTAATGTATATCGGCTTATTATCATTCACAGTATCAAGATAAGCATACTGTAATGACACATTCATCTTAGGAAACACAAGATAAGATGCGACCATGTCAGAACATTTCATTCGAACACAGGCATTTCCATCTGAGTCTACAAAATATCCCGCCTCGTCTAAATCCATTTTATAGGTTATAGGATAGGCTTTAATCGGAATGCCCGCAGATGACATATCAACAACCGTATTAAATGAAATATAAACCTGATTAGACTCTATACCCTCAGGAAGTACTAAGGGCTTATCTAATCTGAACTCGATAACTTCATTTTCGCTATACTCTCTTCCGCGAGACATTTTTTCATATGTATACTGTCCTTCGACACCTGTAGGAACACCAAGCATGGTTGATTTAATCTTAGGCGCTTTGGGAGCTTCCGAAGCAGCACAGTTAATAGTATACTGCTTCTTAATTGTTTTCATCTTACCATCCGTTCCATATACAGGCTTGGTCAATGTAACCTTTACAACAGGCTTTGTAGGTTGAATAAATATATCCTGATTCTTTGCGCAAGGAATATCCAGGGGCAAGCCCATCATTTGTGCTTCCGCTTTAGCCATATTCTGATAATCCACTATAATCTTGGCACCCTGCACCGATAATGAACCCGAAATACAAGGCTTTCCGAATGCCTGGCCGCAGGACTCTGAGGTGCCGTCTGACAACGCGAGTTCAATTATAGGATTGTATCCCCATTCAGCAGGAATGTCATAAGTAAATGCACCTTCACCGGTTTCGGGAATAGTTGTTTTGGAACCTCCAGACAGCATATTTACCTGACCTATCTGCAGTTTATCATAAATATCGCTGGACGCTGCATATCCAATTTTAAATGCACATTTAGCTTTGGAGCCATCAAGTGAACTTAACGTAAATGTGATATTGGTAGGCTTTGTCAAAGTCACTAAAGCCTCATTGGAAATGCTTGAATCAATCTTTAATCCCAAACTGCCATAGTTCCCATTTCCAATCATCTCAATTTCTACAGGATTATTTTCTGTACCGTCTCCACCAATTATATATCTGCCGTCTGTACCCTTTACTGCGAAGAGCAAAGACGTAAGGGAATCATATGGAACCGAGGTTTTTGACGTAATCTTTGTATATTCGCTTCCATTATAGAGGTAAGCTTCCAAAGCCTTAACCTTTACTGCTTCTGTTTTAATTTTAAAGGTATACGCATTCGCAACTTTCTGTCCCAAGTATTCATTGGCACTTACACGTACAGTATATGGAGTATTCGTAACCACAAAATCCTTAGCGATGGTTATTACACCCTTTTTGTCAACGGTTATTCCATCAACGGGAGTTATTTCACCATAGGAATCTATAGTACCAACTTCATATATTACCTTAGGGTTCTTTATAGCCGACATATCATAATTATTCGTCACTGAGTTCAAATAGTATGAAACTGCAGAAACAGCAGTTTTAGCCGTTGCCTTCTTGTTTGCAGCCTTGTATATCAAATTAGGGCCTGTAAACGATAAATCTGATACGGATTTATTAACAGTAAACTGAATCTTTACCTCAGGAATCCGGCCCGAATCATCTTTAGTCCGAGCAGCTAAGGTAACTGTATATTTACCGATCATGGATGAATTTTCGTCTGCCTCAACATAAATTCCATTATCGGTAATATCACTAGTCGACTTATATACCGCAACGCCATAGAACGAACGATAATCATCCGAATACGGTTCAGAAACCGTTCCGAATGTATTACCATTAGGCGCTGTTACGGATTGAATTACCCAGTCATCTTTATTTACATATGTATCATTCTTGCCAAAAGTAACCGTACCAATCTTTACATCACACTCACCTGCAAGAAGGGCTGTCTTATTTTTTTTAACGGTAATCTTCTCGGCATAATGGGGTACCTTTAATGAAGCATCGAATTTTGTTGCCTTAGTTGAAAGGAAATAATCATCTTCTTTCGTAGGAGTCGCAACACTTGACTTTTTCTGAACAAGTTTTACTTCAACATTAAACGTAGCCGATCCGCCTTCGCCGGGCTCTGCATCCACCCAATTAGGATGTTCCGGATCCTCTGAAATGTTTTTCTGTAAGTTAAAGTATACCGTATTCCCATCCAAAAGAGGTTTTACATACCGAACAGCAGGATTCATCCTGCGAGTACTGTCTAAAGCACCTTCCGGTGTAATCAGTTTTACTTCATAATAATAATTGCCATCATAAAGCTTACTGCCAAGTGTTGTGAAAGGCTTAATTGTAAGTCTGATGTCAACATCGGTTGAAAGCTGAACACTTGCCGTTACTGTCTTGCTTGTCCATACAGGATTCGTAGCAGAAACCGAAAACTTAGCTATTTCCTTATTCTCATCATCTTTATTTATGATTACAAAGTCACCCTGAATATTAGCGGCATCTGTCTCATTAATCTGTACAGTTAATTCTGTTTGTTCCTCATTTATAGTTACACTAAAGCCTTCAGCATCATCATTCGGTTTAGCCTCTAATTTATCTGTTGATGCGGCTTCTTTTCTCTTAATAGTATATGTTTTAGATGCTCCTGCTTCTAAAGAAACAGCATTCTTGCTAACGCCTTCAAGAGTAACACCTGTCAATATATCATTGGTGATCATATTAACCGTAATGTTTTCGCCGGCATTGGCGCTTGCAGGAATAGAATAAACATCCTCTGTAGGCGCTTCAAAATCAGTATCATTATACTGAATATTTACAAATCTCTTTCCTTCGGGAACTGCGCCGTCAACGATTTTAAACGGTATAGCCACATTCGACGTCAAAATCGTACCGTCAGCACCGATTACATTTTCATCTGTAAAGTTGAGGAAATTTGCCAAATCAGCCTCTTCACCGTTCAGTGTAAAAATAACTGCAGGTGAACTCGGTTCGGGATCAGCAAGAAGATCCATGTCTTCTTCAATTTCCTCTGTTTCCTCAGAATCAGATTCCACTACGATTAGTTCTTCCTCTGATTCTTCCTCAATTATCTCGGTTTCTTCTACGTCACCGATTTCTTCCTCATAAACAACCGTCGATTCCTCATCAATGGAAACTTCTTCGTTTTCAACCAAATCAAAATCATCAGCCGTTTCCTGCACGATTTCAACTTCACCCTCCGGAATCTCTTCCGCAAAGACCGGTGTGCTTATGGAAGTTAATATCATCGCAGCCGATAACAAAACACCCAAAGATCTGCTAAATAATTTACGCATTCTCACTCCTCCTAAATTGATATGTAGTAATTACAAAAAAGCAAGTGTGAACCATGTCACATTTGCCCATATGTATATTATTATGTCATGACAGCCAGTGAATTTCAAGAATATTTGTTTATTTTTAGACAATTTCTTGCAATTATTGCTCCGTTCTGACAAATGGAATATAAATCCCACTTAAATCCTAATGCCTTTATTATTCTCCAATCAATAGATGGCATCGGTCCTGTCTTTGCAGGTGGCATCGTTGCTGAAATAGGCGACATAGCTGCTTTCTCATCATCTGATGCTCTTTCGTTGTATGCATCAGACTATTTTGAACACAAAAAAGAGACTCTCTCCCAGTCTCCTAGAAAAGCGTCTCATCTTTTGACACAACTAAACGATATGTAGAAGTTTTACGACATCCTCTGTCGCTCACCTCATTTCCTACGATGATTTACCACAATTTTACTACCATTTTTGTCGTAAATTTGTCGTAAATCGATTTTAAACAACTTTCAAACCCTTGATTTTACTAGGTTCAGCGCCTACCCTATCAACCAGTTGTACA
>JAZUDO010000017.1:0-191617 GCA_045639685.1 Lachnospiraceae bacterium | reverse complement strand
CTGCGAATCTGCAATACTTGTGCTGTACGCCTGCGAATCTGCGATACTTGTGCTGTATGCCTGACTATCTGCGATACTTGTGCTGTACGCCTGACTATCTGCTATTGACGTACTGTACTGCTGTGAATCTGCAATACTTGTGCTGTACTGCTGTGAATCTGCAATACTTGTGCTGTACTGCTGCGAATCTGCGATACTTGTGCTATACGCCTGGCTATCGGCTATTGACGTACTGTACTGCTGTGAATCTGCGATACTTGTACTGTACTGCTGTGAATCTGCAATACTTGTACTGTACGCCTGTGAATCTGCGATACTTGTGCTGTACGCCTGCGAATCTGCGATACTTGTGCTGTACGCCTGCGAATCTGCAATACTTGTGCTGTATGCCTGACTATCTGCAATACTTGTGCTGTACTGCTGCGAATCTGCGATACTTGTGCTGTATGCCTGACTATCCGCGATACTTGTGCTGTACGCCTGGCTATCGGCGATACTTGTGCTGTACGCCTGGCTATCTGCGATACTTGTACTGTACGCCTGGCTATCTGCGATACTTGTGCTGTACGCCTGTGAATCTGCAATACTTGTACTGTACGCCTGACTATCTGCTATTGACGTACTGTACTGCTGTGAATCTGCGATACTTGTGCTGTATGCCTGACTATCCGCGATACTTGTGCTGTATGCCTGGCTATCTGCGATACTTGTACTGTAGGCCTGTGAATCTGCGATACTTGTACTGTAGGCCTGTGAATCTGCAATACTTGTACTGTACGCCTGGCTATCTGCGATACTTGTGCTGTACGCCTGCGAATCTGCGATACTTGTGCTGTACGCCTGACTATCCGCAATACTTGTGCTGTACTGCTGCGAATCTGCAATACTTGTACTGTACGCCTGGCTATCTGCGATACTTGTACTGTACGCCTGGCTATCTGCAATACTTGTGCTGTATGCCTGGCTATCTGCGATACTTGTGCTGTACTGCTGTGAATCTGCAATACTTGTGCTGTACGCCTGGCTATCTGCGATACTTGTACTGTACTCCTGACTATCTGCTATTGACGTACTGTACTGCTGTGAATCTGCAATACTTGTACTGTACGCCTGGCTATCTGCGATACTTGTGCTGTACGCCTGTGAATCTGCAATACTTGTGCTGTACGCCTGACTATCGGCGATACTTGTGCTGTACGCCTGACTATCTGCTATTGACGTACTGTACTGCTGTGAATCTGCGATACTTGTACTGTACTGCTGTGAATCTGCAATACTTGTGCTGTACTGCTGTGAATCTGCAATACTTGTGCTGTACTGCTGCGAATCTGCGATACTTGTGCTGTATGCCTGACTATCCGCGATACTTGTGCTGTATGCCTGGCTATCTGCGATACTTGTACTGTAGGCCTGGCTATCTGCAATACTTGTGCTGTATGCCTGTGAATCTGCAATACTTGTGCTGTACTGCTGTGAATCTGCAATACTTGTGCTGTACTGCTGCGAATCTGCGATACTTGTGCTGTACTGCTGCGAATCTGCAATACTTGTGCTGTACTGCTGTGAATCTGCAATGCTTGTACTGTACGCCTGGCTATCTGCGATACTTGTGCTGTACGCCTGACTATCTGCTATTGACGTACTGTACTGCTGTGAATCTGCGATACTTGTGCTGTACGCCTGGCTATCGGCGATACTTGTACTCTCGCTCGCACTTGCGCTCTTAATTAACGACTCACTCCGGCTAAGGAACTCACTCTCACTTACACTGAGCGACTCGCTTCTTGATATAGATGCACTGTCGCTTACTGATTCACTCTTCACCAAAGATTCACTTCTTGAAACTGATTCACTTACGCTTTCAGAGAACCTCTTTGCCAATGATTCGCTTTGGCTAAGTGATGTACTTTCGCTCAACGATTCACTCTTCTGAAGAGATTCGCTTCTTGCTACAGAAGCACTGCCGCTTAAAGACTCGCTCTTCTGAAGGGACTCGCTTCTTGCAATAGAATTGCTGGTGCTTAATGATTCACTCTTCTGAATAGAAGTACTTTCCTTTTCTGATGCGGCTGTACTTCCTTCTTCGCTTGACTTAATTGATTCACTTCGTGCAATCGAATCGCTTTCACTTGCATGCGTGCTTGTGCTTTCTGATTTCTCCATTGAGTTGGAAATGCTTGTGCTTCGCGAATTAATCTGACTGATAACATCACTTCTAACTCTGCTCATGCTATCGCTTAAGCTCTTAACTTCACTCTTGATTTCGCTAAACAGCTTACTGGTTGAAGCAGAAACACTTGCAAGACTATCTCTTTCATTCTTCCTGCTGTTTTCTTCATTAATAATTTTCTTTATCTCATTTTCAGAAATAAAGTTATTACCTTTTGCCTCATGAGGATCGGCTACGCCTTCGTTACCCTTAGTACTGCTGTAAGCTACAAAATCGCCTGACTTATATGTCGATGTGTTAGAAGATGAACGTGTATATGTTTCACTCTTTGAAACATTTATGGTTTCCTTCCTGTCTATACATCTTCCGTTTCTTCCTAATATAGCATCCCAAAAGCCATAATCTAATTCCTGATAACTGATTGTTATCGACTTTCCATCCTTAGACATTTCAACGGTACTTACGTTGTGGTAGGTTGTCCCTCCCACCTGAATATGAAGATTACTTCCGTTATGTCCTGTAAAGCCGTCTCCCTGCGTTCCGGTATACGCTGTAATAGAACTGCCGTTGTTTCTATTATATACAGTTGCAGCAGCATCACTTATAATAGCAACCTTACTGTTATCTACCAAAGCTACGCCTTCAACTTTGGTCTCCGTTATTCTATTTGTATAATCTGTACCATTTTTATCTACATACGTATCGTTACCCGGGGTAGCTCCTCCGTTATCAATAATCAAATTTCCGGTGGTTGTACTCGTAGCTACGTACTGAGTTGTCTCAGGATCAATTTCCTCGCCGGTAGTAGCATTCTTAATCACAAGCTTAATATCACCCGTTTCCTGATCTCTTACCAACGAATAATTCAGTTTATTGCCCTTGCTGTCTGTAAACTGCATGGTTTTGGTAACAAAAAGGAGATGGTCTATCTTATCCGTACCATTATCCTGCTGCCAATGAGTATAATCATTCTTTGCATAGTTGCTGTCATCCTTACTGAATACAGGAACATCATCTACCCATGCAGCATATGAATTTCCTTCAGCATCCTTAAATGTTACACGAAGGCTGTTCTGATCCCAGCTGTTTGGCTCTGTCTGCTCAGAGTTCCATGAAATATCCGTATATCCGTTCTGCTTCAGGCTATAATCAAGCACCAGCTTTGCAAGGTTCCAGTTCTGAGTCCAGTCTGATGTATCTCTCTTCTTAAGAATTGCATCAATCTCGCCTAATGTCTTTCCCGCCGCACCGGTATAATCTCTTTCATACGCTTCAGATGCACTATTGTATTCACTGCCCATTTCAGAAGCATAAGCACTTGCAGAATCAATCTCGCTTGTAGCTGTAGACATACTTGTAGAAAGGCTGTTGTCCAATGAAACGATGCTGTTGGAAAGGCTTACAGATTCCGCTTCAAGAGAGGCTGAAATTGCAGCGGATTCACTTGCTGCTGATGCTGATGCAAATTCGATGTCAGACTCTTCATTTGAGAAGCTTGTGCTTGCAGAAAGAGATGCAGCTTCCTCACTTTCTCTCAATTCCGAAAGGCTTTCAGCTGCGCTCTGTGAAGCTGCTGTTATCTCTGCTTCTTCAGATGCAACCTTTTCTGCGATTGATTCTGATGCAGCATTCAGTTCGCTGTTTTCAGAAGCAACGCTCTCCGATTTAACTTCAGATGTGCTCTCAACTCCGCTGATTTCCTCAGACACACTGATTGAATCAGATTCAAAAAATGCTGCAAGTTCGCTGTTTTCATCTGACAATGATTCAGCAGCGCTCTCTGATGTTTCAGCTATCTCGCTTTCTTCTTCCACCAATGATTCTGATGCAGTTGTCGATGCCTCGGCCAACTCCTGAATACCGGGGTTATCCTCATACTTATCTTCACCACCGAGTTCAGCGGCATAGACCATATCCGCGTCGTTCATGTAGCTGGCTCCGCCTATCGCTACACCTGCAGTAACAACGCCCTTAAGGATCTTATCGACTTTGTTGTTATTTTTCTTGTTCTTCTTCATAATAGTTCCTCCTTGGATTCATCAAAAAATCCGTTTTCAGCATGAATCCGGTAAATCTTGCAATATTTTTAAAAAGTTCTGCATGGTTCCCTACGCCATACATTTCTCCCCAAAACGCTATTTTACTGGTACTTTGGTACTTCTTTTGGGCATAGTACCTTTATTTTTAAGTTTGTTACACTTATAATACTATATTAAGTGTAACAGATGTTGATTTTTTATTACTTACTAAAAGCGGGGACAGACATGTTAAAAAAACAACTATGTTCAATTTCATTATTAATATGCATGTCTATATGCTTCACAGCCTGTGGACCTCAGGGGGGAAATGATTCTTTGTCTCCTTCTGTCTCTACGTCTGTTTCAAACCCTGCTCTCGCCGAATCTGAATCTGAAAATATTAACGCCGAGCCTGTAAAAGGAACAAGGGATAATACTCCAAAATGTCTTGTTCCTCTGGCAGATGGCCAAAATACAATCGGTGTTGATACAGCCTGCATTGACATTTCTCATACAGAAGACGGTTACATCTGTGTAAACTACACCGGCGATGCCGAGCGAACCCGTCTTATTATTACCACTCCACAAAATATTACATACACATACGACCTTACTAAAGATGTGTGCGATTCATTTCCCCTTACCGGAGAAGCGGGCACATATAATGTCGGAGTATATGAGCTTATAAGCGGCAACGATTACTCAATTCTTTTCAATGAAGACTTTGAAGTAAGTAACATAGATGAATTTGCACCGTATCTTTATCCAAACCAGTTTGTAAAATTCGACAAGAACAGCAATGCCGTCGCCATGACATCAGATTTGGTTTTACCTGCAAATGACGATATTGAAGCAATCACATGCGTTTATAATTATGTCATTTCAAATCTGACTTACGATTATGACAAGGCACAAAACGTCGAGTCGGCTTATATACCTAATATCGACAATATTCTGGAAATAAAGAAGGGCATCTGCTTCGATTATGCTTCATTAATGGCAGCAATGTTGCGAAGCCAGAATATTCCAACCCGACTGGAAATAGGATATGCCGGAGATGCGTACCACGCATGGATTTCCACATACGTGGAAGACACCGGCTGGGTAAACGGAATAATAATGTTTGACGGAAAGAACTGGGAACTCATGGATCCCACATTTGCATCGAACATGTCGGAAGACAGTCTCAAATCCTTCATAGGTGAAGGTGATAACTATATTACACAGTACGTTTATTAATGATGAAACGGAGGAACGCTATGGCACGTTCAAAACAATTATCAAAGTTGGAAATAGCAGCATTTTGTGATCAGATGGCGATGATCATCAATGCGGGAATTACCCCAAAAGATGGTCTTGAGTTGATGCTCTCTGATGCCAAAGACAAAAACACAAAGGAAGTGCTGGAATCAGTCCTTGAAGTAAGTCGAAAGGGTGAAGTTTTTTCTACATGCATAAAGGAAAGCGGTTACTTCCCGCCCTATGTTGTCAACATGATTGCTTTGGGTGAAGAAACCGGTAAGCTTGACGATGTCCTTATTGCCCTTGATAAATACTACGAGCATGAGGAAGAAGTATCAGATAATCTTCGAAGTGCCATAACCTATCCTATTATTATGATAATTATGATGGCAGTTATCATTGTTATCCTTATTACAAAAGTACTACCTCTGTTCAATCAGGTATTCGTTCAATTAGGTGCACAAATGACCGGTGTTGCAGGCTCCCTTCTTTCCTTTGGTAAGAATATCCAGACATACTCATGGGCATTTGTTCTTGCTCTCGCGGGCCTTGCCATAATTACCATAGTATTTGCAGGAACCGCATGGGGACGAAGTGTTTGGAATAAATTCCTTGCAACATTCCCTCCAACAAGAAAATATCAGAAGGATGTAGCTTACGGACGCTTTGCAAGAGGTATGTCACTTACTCTTTCCAGTGGAATGAGAATCTATCCTTCTCTGGATCTTGTTGATGATCTTGTTGAAAACAACAAGGTTGCAGAAGAAGTCAAACTGTTAAAGAACTATATTATCGAAGGTTATAATTTTTCCGAATCCCTCGGCAAAGCAGGCATTTTCAGCAACCTCTATTCAAGAATGATATACATTGGTGTTAAATCCGGAAATGTCGACGTTGTCCTGGCGAAGATTGCTTCTCTTTACGAAGAGGATACGGATAAGAGACTTAGAAACTTTATTGCTATTTTGGAACCTACACTTGTTATCTGCCTTTCACTGGTAGTTGGACTGATTCTTCTTTCAGTAATTCTTCCGCTTCTCGGTGTTATGGCAAGTATGGGGTAAATATATGAAACGTTTTTCGGTAAAGAAAAAAATTAAATTAAAGCCTACCGTATTTACCGTGTTTGCATTCGCTGTTTTCATCGCAATATTTGCATTTGCAATAAAAGCAGTAAGAACCGGCAATACACAACGTCAGGATGATATTCTGCGCAGCGCTTTGGAACGTGATATTATGCATTGCTACGCTTTGGAAGGCTACTACCCGCCATCCCTAAAATATATTGAGGACAATTACGGGCTAATATATGACAAATCAGCTTACATTATTGACTACCGTCCGATTGGCGGGAACATTTATCCCAACCTGACGATAATTGTGAAAGGAGATTCTGCCAATGAATAAATCCCACGACAATCGTCATGTTGTTGATAATCTGTTTGTTTTGACTCTCTTTGCCGTATTTGCCGTCTGTGCTGTGTTCATAATCGCCTTCGGAGCAAATATCTATAAAAAGACTGTCAATAATCTGGAAGAACATTTTAATCTGACCACTTCGGTGGCATATATTCGTGAAAAGTTCCGTCAGAATGATTCCTCAAACGCTTTCAGTGTCACAACTTTCGGTGATGGAAATGCATTACTTATTGATACCGAGGTAAATGATATTTCCTATCAAACTTATATATATAAGGATTCCGGTTACATTAAGGAGCTAAGCGTCAAGGAAGGCAACAATGTTGCTCCCAAAGCCGGCCAGAATCTTCTTCCCGTAGACAATCTCATCATCGAAGACCTGGGAGACAACAGATTTAGATTTACAATTTTGGATACCAACGGAAATGAACGTGAATTTGTATGCGCGTCAAAATGTGATTGATTTAGATGCGATTATATAAAATGTGACTAATTTAGTGTGATTGATAAAGGAGAGATATGCATAAATCTAAGGCTGCATTGTTTCTTATGGAACTATTATTAACATTGTTGTTTTTCTCTATTGCTGGAGCAGTATGTCTCCAGCTCTTTGGCTATGCCCATTTAACAAACAAAGCCAGTCATAGCAAAAGTGATGCAAATATGATCTTTTCAGACCTTGCTGATGATTTCTTTGGAAATGAAGACATCGCAGAAGGTAACGAAACGTTTTATTATAATTCCTCTCTGGAAAGACTCAGTCAGGGAAATGGCACATATACTGCAACAGTAACAACGACTTTTGATTCAGGTTACTTCTACTGCAATATTTGTATTTGCGATTCTTCTTCCGATGAGATATATCTTGATAAAAAACTGAAAAAATATGAAAGGAGTACTCCACTTAATGAATAAAAAGAAAAATTCCGTCAATGTTAATCTCGGAACATCCTCTATTCTACTGATATTCTTTGTATTAAGTCTGGTTAGTTTTTCGGTGCTCTCTCTTTCATCCGCTTTATCTGACAAAAAACTCACCGACAAAACAGTATCCAAAACTGAAAACTATTACGAAGCCTGCAATAAGATGCAGGAACTTCTGGAAAGTTATGATAAGTCTTGCCTTGAAGCCTATAAAGTTTCATCAGACGAGACTACTTATCTGTCATCCCTTTCGGAAAGCAAAATCTTCACACTTGAGGCCAATGAGACTCAGGACCTGGTTGTAACCGTTAAGCCAACTTATCCGCAAAAAGAAGATGATAAACTTTTTGCCATAACATCCTGGAAACTTGTTGAAGCAAGAGAACCGGATATTGATTATTCAATCCCTGTATTCAAATAAACCTCAAAACCGGATTCCAAAAATGGCTTTCCAAAACAGTTTACGGACAAACAAAAATCCCGATGCATTGCACCGGGATTTTCTTATATTTCACTTTTGATTTAAGCTTAAACTGTCTCTTCAGCCTCTTCTACATCAACTTCTTCCACTTCATCAACCTCTGCAAACGCTGCTTCTGTAGCTTCAATTGACTCTTCGATAGCTTTCTTTGCTGCAGCTGCGGCTTCAAGCTTAGCATCTGTAGAAAGGTTTACGTCTCTGTAACGCTTCATACCTGTACCTGCAGGAATCAGCTTACCGATAATAACATTTTCCTTAAGACCGATAAGTGGATCAACCTTACCCTTAATAGCTGCTTCTGTAAGAACCTTTGTTGTCTCCTGGAAGGAAGCTGCTGAAAGGAATGAGTTGGTAGCAAGAGCTGCCTTTGTAATACCAAGCATTATCTGAACGCCTGTTGCAGGCTCTTTACCTTCAGCTGTAAGCTGCTCATTAATCTCTTCAAAATCAAGTACATCTACAAGTGTACCCGGAAGGAATTCAGCATCGCCGTTCTCTTCGATTCTAACCTTCTTAAGCATCTGACGGACGATAACTTCAACGTGCTTATCTGCAATATCAACACCCTGGAGACGGTATACTCTCTGAACCTCACGAATCATATAATCCTGAACGGCTCTGATACCCTTAATCTTCAGAAGATCGTGAGGATTTACAGAACCTTCTGTAAGTTCGTCACCGGCTTCAAGAACAGCACCATCAAGAACTTTGATTCTTGAACCATAAGGGATAAGGTATGTCTTGCTCTCGCCTGTCTCGTCGTTAGTAATAACGATTTCACGTTTCTTCTTTGTATCCTTAATTGCAACTGTTCCGCCGAACTCTGCGATGATTGCAAGTCCCTTAGGTTTACGAGCTTCAAAAAGCTCCTCAACTCTGGGAAGACCCTGTGTGATATCATCACCGGCAACACCACCGGTATGGAACGTTCTCATGGTAAGCTGTGTACCGGGCTCACCGATAGACTGTGCAGCGATAATACCTACTGCCTCACCAACCTGAACAGCTTCTCCGGTAGCCATGTTAGCACCGTAACATTTTGCACAGATACCGTCCTTTGAATGACATGTAAGAATTGTACGAATCTTTACGGATGCGTCTTTTCTCAACTCGCCATCAACCGTAAACGGAACTTCTCTTGTTGTTCCGTCCTTTTCGGTAATAACTTCTATACCACTCTTAAGAATACGAGCAGCTCTTGAAGGTGTAATCATATGGTTACGCTTAACAATAACTTCGCCCTTATCATCCTTAATTGTCTCACAGGCAAATCGACCTGTAATTCTGTCCTTAAGAGTTTCAATTGTCTCTTTACCATCCATGAATGCCTTAACAGTCATTCCATAGATATCTTCTCTTCCTTCGCAGCAGTCTGTCTCACGAATGATAAGTTCCTGCGATACATCAACCATACGTCTTGTCAGGTAACCTGAGTCGGCTGTACGTAAAGCTGTATCTGAAAGACCTTTACGAGCACCATGTGCTGACATGAAGTACTCCAAAACGTCAAGACCTTCACGGAAGTTTGACTTAATAGGCAACTCGATTGTTCTACCGGTTGTATCAGCCATCAAACCACGCATACCTGCCAGCTGCTTAATCTGCTGGTTGGAACCACGGGCTCCGGAATCTGCCATCATGAAGATGTTGTTGTATTTATCAAGACCGTCAAGAAGAACCTTGGTAAGCTCAGCATCAGTCTTGTTCCACTGCTCGATAACTGCACGATATCTCTCATCTTCAGTAATAAGACCACGTCTGTAGTTCTTTGCAATCTTATCAACTGTTTCCTGAGCTGCGTTAAGCATATCCTGTTTGCTTGCAGGTACAGTCATATCTGAAATAGAAACTGTCATGGCAGCTCTTGTTGAATACTTGTAACCTGTAGCCTTAATATCATCAAGCACTTCTGCTGTTACAGATGCACCGTGAGTATTGATTACCTTCTCAAGAATCTGCTTCAAGCCCTTCTTCCCTACATGGAAATCAACTTCAAGCTTAAGTCTGTTTTCAGGAACTGTTCTGTCAACAAAGCCCAAATCCTGAGGAAGAATTTCATTGAAAATAAATCTTCCCAATGTAGACTCAACAACTCCGGTCACTTCTTCACCATCAATCTCTTTGGTTACGCGAACCTTAATACGTGAATGAAGTGTACATGCTTTATTCTCATAAGCAAGAATTGCTTCGTTAAGATTCTTAAAATATTTTCCTTCACCTGCCACCGGTTCAGCATCACCTACAGAAGTACCTCTTTCCTGTGTCAGATAGTAAATACCAAGAACCATATCCTGTGAAGGAACTGCAACCGGACCACCGTCTGAAGGCTTCAACAGGTTGTTTGGAGAGAGTAAAAGGAATCTACACTCTGCCTGAGCCTCAACTGAAAGCGGAAGATGAACAGCCATCTGGTCACCATCGAAGTCAGCATTAAATGCTGTACATACAAGTGGATGAAGCTTAATAGCTTTACCTTCTACAAGAATAGGCTCAAATGCCTGGATACCAAGTCTATGCAATGTAGGAGCACGGTTAAGCATTACAGGATGCTCTGCTATTACATCTTCAAGTACATCCCATACGCTTGTATCGAGTCTCTCAACAAGTTTCTTTGCATTCTTAATATTCTGGCTGATACCGCGACCAACAAGTTCCTTCATAACGAAGGGCTTGAAAAGTTCGATAGCCATTTCCTTGGGAAGACCGCACTGATAAATCTTAAGTTCGGGACCAACAACGATAACCGAACGTCCTGAATAG
This sequence comes from Lachnospiraceae bacterium, assembly GCA_045639685.1. Lineage (GTDB taxonomy): Bacteria > Bacillota > Clostridia > Lachnospirales > Lachnospiraceae > Colinaster. The sequence goes on along the minus strand of JAZUDO010000017.1, from coordinate 180,603 downwards.
TCAACACCCTTTCCAAGAAGGTTCTGACGGAAACGTCCGCCCTTACCCTTTAACATATCAGATAATGACTTAAGAGCTCTGTTGCCGGGTCCTGTAACCGGACGTCCTCTTCTGCCGTTATCAATAAGAGCATCTACTGCTTCCTGAAGCATACGCTTCTCATTACGAACAATGATATCGGGAGCACCGAGCTCAAGTAATCTCTTAAGACGGTTATTTCTGTTAATAATACGTCTGTAAAGGTCATTAAGGTCAGATGTTGCAAATCTTCCACCATCAAGCTGAACCATAGGACGAAGATCCGGTGGGATAACCGGGATTGCATCCATAATCATCCATGAAGGCTGATTTCCTGAACCACGGAATGCTTCAACAACCTCAAGTCTCTTAATAATCTTTGCTCTCTTCTGGCCTGTAGAATCCTTCAAAGCTTCCTTGAGTTCGTCATTTTCCTGCTCAAGATCGATAGCTTCAAGCAATTCCTTAATAGCCTCGGCACCCATTCCTACACGGAACTTGTTGCCGTATTCTTCTCTTGCGTCAGTATATTCTTTCTCAGAAAGAACCTGCTTATATTCAAGACCTGAATCAGCAGGATCAAGAACAATATATGCTGCAAAATAAAGAACCTTTTCAAGTACCCTTGGTGAAAGGTCAAGAATCAGACCCATTCTGCTGGGGATACCCTTAAAATACCATATGTGAGATACAGGAGCTGCAAGCTCGATGTGTCCCATACGCTCTCTACGAACGTTAGCCTTTGTAACCTCAACACCACAACGGTCACAGATAACGCCCTTATAGCGAATCTTCTTGTATTTACCACAATGACACTCCCAATCCTTTGAAGGTCCGAAAATCTTTTCGCAGAAAAGACCTTCCTTCTCGGGTTTAAGTGTTCTATAGTTGATGGTCTCGGGCTTGGTAACCTCGCCCTTAGACCATTCTCTTATTTTTTCAGGTGAAGCGAGACCAATCTTAATGGCATCAAATGTCATTGGCTGGTAACCTTCTTGTTTCATATCTGGCATTGTTTTGCTCTCCTTCTCAATCGATGTAAGCTACTGATTACTCGTCAAATGATTCATCATCCATCATTCCGACATCTTCAAAACTGTCTTCGAACTCTTCGTCTGCATTAACGAGTTCTTCACTATCTTCATCAAATTCCTGCTTTTGGAAACCGTGTGCTGAGAAATCCTCTTCCTCACGGCTAAAGTTACGATCATCATTCATCTCGAATCTGTAATCTGCATCTGTGTAATCAACAGATTCCATAATCTCAACTTCCGTATTGTCTTCACGAAGTACTCTTACGTCAAGACCAAGTGACTGTAACTCCTTGAGCAATACCTTGAATGACTCAGGTATACCTGCTTCAGGTATGTTATCTCCCTTGATAATTGCTTCATATGTCTTAACACGACCGATAACATCATCGGACTTAACAGTTAAGATTTCCTGAAGTGTATATGAAGCACCATAAGCTTCAAGAGCCCAAACTTCCATTTCACCGAAACGCTGACCACCGAACTGAGCTTTACCACCCAGAGGCTGCTGTGTTACCAGTGAGTAAGGGCCTGTTGAACGAGCATGGATCTTATCGTCAACAAGGTGATGCAGTTTCAGGTAATGCATATGACCGATTGTAACAGGTCCGTCGAAATATTCGCCCGTACGTCCGTCACGAAGTCTTACCTTACCGTCTCTGCTAATTGGAACGCCCTTCCAAAGTTCTCTGTGATCTCTGTTATCATACAGATACTGCATTACCTCAGGAAGTAATTCGTCCTTATATTTCTTCTCAAAATCTTCCCATGTGCCATTTACATAGTCATTGGCAAGATCAAGAGTATCCATAATATCTTTTTCGTCTGCACCATCGAATACAGGTGTTGATACGTTAAAGCCCAATGCCTTTGCAGCAAGACTTAAATGAATCTCAAGTACCTGTCCGATATTCATACGGCTTGGAACGCCCAAAGGATTAAGAACGATATCAAGTGGACGACCGTTAGGAAGATAAGGCATATCTTCTACAGGAAGTACACGGGAAACAACACCCTTGTTAGCGTGACGTCCGGCCATCTTATCACCAACCGAAATCTTTCTCTTCTGTGCTATATAGATACGAACTGCCTGGTTAACACCCGGTGAAAGCTCGTCGCCGTTCTCTCTTGTAAATACCTTTGCATCAACAACGATACCATACTCACCGTGAGGAACCTTAAGTGATGTATCTCTTACTTCTCTTGCCTTCTCGCCAAAGATTGCACGAAGAAGTCTTTCCTCTGCAGTAAGTTCTGTTTCTCCCTTAGGAGTAACCTTACCTACAAGGATATCACCGGCACGAACCTCGGCACCGATACGAATAATTCCTCTGTCGTCAAGATCCTTGAGTGCATCTTCACCGACACCGGGAACATCACGTGTGATTTCTTCAGGTCCGAGTTTTGTATCTCTTGCTTCTGCTTCGTATTCTTCTATATGAACTGATGTATATACATCATCCTGAACAAGTCTTTCTGAAATAAGAACAGCATCCTCGTAGTTGTAACCTTCCCAGGTCATAAATCCGATAAGAGGGTTCTTTCCGAGTGCAAGCTCGCCTTCGCTTGTTGAAGGACCGTCAGCGATTACCTGACCTGCTTCAATGTGGTCGCCCTTAAATACGATAGGCTTCTGATTGTAGCAGTTTGACTGGTTACTTCTGCTGAACTTAGAAAGCTTGTAGGTCATCTTTTCGCCGTCATCAGCTGTAACTCTGACTTCATTTGAAGCAACGTATGTTACTGTTCCTGCCTTTGTGGCAACAACACATACACCCGAGTCAACAGCAGCCTTCTGCTCCATACCGGTTCCTACTACAGGAGCCTCTGTCATAAGAAGCGGAACTGCCTGACGCTGCATGTTGGAACCCATGAGGGCACGGTTAGCATCGTCATTTTCAAGGAAAGGAATAAGTGCTGTAGCAACAGAGAATACCATCTTGGGAGATACGTCCATGTAATCAAACATAGTCTTTGGATATTCCTGTGTTTCCTCTCTGTAACGACCTGATACAGAATTACGAACAAAATGTCCTTCTGCATCAAGCTGCTCGTTAGCCTGTGCTACATGATAATTATCTTCCTCATCTGCTGTCATATATACAACTTCGTCTGTTACACGAGGATTTTCCGGATCAGACTTATCTATCTTACGATAAGGAGCCTCAATGAATCCGTACTCATTGATACGCGCGTAACTTGCAAGCGAGTTAATAAGACCGATGTTAGGACCTTCAGGTGTCTCAATAGGACACATTCTTCCGTAATGTGAGTAGTGAACGTCTCGAACCTCGAATCCGGCACGATCTCTTGAAAGACCACCGGGACCAAGTGCTGAAAGACGACGTTTATGTGTCAACTCACCAAGAGGGTTGTTCTGGTCCATGAACTGTGACAGCTGAGAAGAACCAAAGAATTCTTTTCCTGCTGCCTGAACAGGCTTAATGTTAATCAACTGCTGAGCTGTAACATCCTCTGAATCATGTGTTGTCATACGCTCTCTTACAACTCTTTCAAGTCTGCTTAAGCCGATACGATACTGATTCTGAAGAAGTTCACCTACGGCACGAATACGTCTGTTTCCAAGGTGATCGATATCATCCTTGTTTCCGATACCATACTCAAGATGGATATTATAGTTTATAGAAGCAATGATATCTTCTTTTGTAATATGCTTCGGAATAAGCTCATGGATATTCTTCTGAATAGCCTCAGCAAGGCCACGGGCATCATCCTGATATTCTTCAATGAGTTTTTCAAGTACAGGGTAATATACGAGCTCTGTAACACCAAGCTCCTTGGGGTCACACTCAACAAAATTGGTAATATCTACCATCATGTTGGAGATAACCTTAACATTCTTTTCTTCAGTCTGAATCATTACAGAATTAACAGCTGCATTCTGAATCCGATCAGCAAGTTCAACTGTTACTGTTGTTCCTGCTTCCGCAATAACTTCACCTGTATTAACATCAACAACATCCTCAGCCAGAATGTGGTTTCTGATTCTGTTACGAAGCATCAACTTCTTGTTGAATTTGTAACGGCCTACCTTTGCAAGATCATAACGTCTTGGATCAAAGAACATAGCATTGATAAGGCTCTCTGCACTGTCCACTGAAAGAGGCTCTCCGGGACGGATCTTCTTGTATAACTCTAATAAACCTTCCTGGTAATTGGTTGCAATATCCTTACCAAAGCTGGCTTCAATCTTGGGCTCGTCACCAAAAATCTCTCTGATTTCGTCATTTGTTCCTATTCCCAAAGCACGAATAAGTACCGTAATCGGAACCTTACGTGTTCTGTCTACACGAACATAGAACACATCGTTGGAATCTGTCTCATACTCCAGCCATGCACCACGGTTGGGAATAACCTGGCATGAATACAACTCCTTACCGATTTTATCATGGGTAATATCATAATATATACCGGGTGAACGTACTAACTGGCTAACGATAACACGCTCTGCACCATTAATTACAAATGTACCTGTCTGTGTCATAAGAGGGAGATCGCCCATAAATATCTCATGTTCACTGATCTCATCCTTATCCTTATTGAAAAGTCTTACCTTAACTTTAAGAGGAGCTGCATATGTTGCATCTCTTTCCTTACACTTTTCAATAGAATACTTTACATCATCTTCACACAACTCAAAGTCAACGAACTCCAAACTTAAATGTCCGCTGTAATCAGTTATCGGAGAGATATCATCAAAGACTTCTTTCAAACCATCTGTGATAAACCATGCATAAGAATCCTTCTGCACTTCAATGAGGTTTGGCATCTCCAAAACTTCTTCTTGTCGTGAATAACTCATACGTGTTTCTTTCGTATTCGAAGAAGGACGTATTCTGTACTTTTCCATTGACATTTCACCCCGTTCTTTCATATTAAGCGCTACTTTGGTGCATACCACACCACAATAGTGCACCATCCACTATACTACAAATGGATTTTGCGTGTCAAGAAGTTTTTATTAAAAATGAAAACCTTTTTCTTTACGGATTATAAGATTTAATTTTACAAAAAAAGAAGCATCACCAAGTGATGCCTCTTTAAAAATTATCTTTATTAAAGCCGGTCTGAAATTACTTAAGTGTAATCTTAGCGCCTTCAGCTTCAAGTTTAGCCTTGATGTCTTCAGCTTCTGCCTTAGCAGCTGCTTCCTTAACCATCTTAGGAGCTCCATCAACGAGATCCTTAGCTTCCTTAAGACCTAAACCTGTTACTTCACGAACAACCTTGATAACCTTAACCTTGTTAGGACCTACATCTGTAAGTTCTACATCAAACTCATCCTTCTCCTCAGCTGCTGCTGCGCCTGCTGCAGGACCTGCTGCAACTACAACGCCTGCTGCTGCAGATACGCCAAACTCTTCTTCACATGCCTTTACAAGGTCATTTAATTCCAATACTGATAATTCTTTGATAGCATCAATAAATTCTGCTGTTGTTAACTTTGCCATTGTTATGACTCCTTTCAAAATAATTGTAGATATATCTACTTATACGTTAGTTTCAAAATCATGAAAGCGCTTTGCTTTCAAACTATTCTGCTGCCGGAGCTTCTGCTTCAGCTGCAGGTGCTTCTTCTGCTGCGGGTGCTTCTTCTGCTGCAGGTGCTTCTTCTGTTGCAGGTGCTTCCTCTGCTACAGGTGCTGCCTCTCCGCCTTTCTCAGCGATCTGATTAAGAACACGAGCAAGGTTTGTGATAGGTGACTGGAGTGAGCCAAGCAATCTTGAGATAAGTACGTCTTTGCTTGGAATCTCAGCGATAGCATTCATTCCTGCTGCATCGTAGAACTGTCCGTCAACCACACCGGCTTTGATTTCAAGAGCCTTAGCTGTCTTTGCAAACTTAGCAAGTACTCTTGCAGGTGCTGTTGCATCTGTTGTAGAGATAGCTGCTGCGCTTGGTCCCTCAAGGAAAGGTGCAAGTGTTTCAAAGTCAGTTCCCTTAAAAGCAAAGTTCATCATTGTGTTCTTGTAAACCTTGTAAGTAACTCCTGCCTCACGAAGCTCCTTACGAAGCTTTGTGTCCTCTTCAACAGTAAGTCCACGATAGTCAACAAGTACAACTGACTGTGCGTCCTTAATTGCTGCAGAAATCTCTTCTACTACAGGCTGTTTCAATTCGACTTTTGCCATTTTTTTACCTCCTATTAGATTTATTGTGCCGAAAGGGCTTCGTCCACATATCTAATGGTATTGTGAAAAATAAAAACCCTTCTGCCAAAGCAGAAGGGTAACATACATAAATAAATCGACGTTCCTTTCCTCGGCAGGCGACTACGTTAGAGGGATTATTCCCTACCTGCTGTCTTCGGCATAGTCTTGCGACCTTGCCTATGATACTATAACCGGAAACGGATGTCAAGAAATTTTTATTTAATCATACTTTCCAATAGTTATTCTATTGAGTTTCCGCAACCTGCGCAGAATTTAGCTCCTTCAGGAACAGCCTTGCCACAGTTAGGGCAGAACTTTCCGCCTGCTGCAGGTGCTGCTGCAGGTGCTGCTGCGCCATTACCGTTCTTGAGTTCAGCCTGTTCAGCCTTTGCAGCTTCCATATCTGCTCTGTTCTTATCGATATTTTCAACGATTTCAGGGCAAAGAGCCTTAATCTCATCAAAATGCTCATTCAACGCTGTTCTGGCAAGTGTCTTTAACAGTTCCTCATAATCCCTGTCTATCTCTCTGATACGATTAGCAACCTTTGCTAATTCAACGCTTTCCGATGCCTTCTGTGATATGTCCTTGCTTGCATTTGCTATTGATGCTTTTGCCTTATTAAGAAAATCCATAGTAACCTCCGTTTGTTATCATTGTGTGCAATTAACACGCTACAGCCCTATTGTATATCTTTTCGGCCAAATGCTCAATCATTTTGTTATAAAAAAGGTGTCGTCATATGACGACACCTCAAAAATCATATTAGAATTTTGCTGTAGAAACCTTTACGCCGGGGCCCATTGTACAAGCAAGAGAAATGCTCTTCATGTACTGACCTTTAAGTGCGCTTGGTTTAGCCTTAACAAGTGCATCCATAAGTGCATTGAAGTTCTCTGCAAGCTGCTCCTCTGAGAATGAAGCCTTACCGATTGGTGCATGAATGATATTAGCCTTGTCAAGTCTGTACTCGATTTTACCGGCTTTGATATCAGCAATAGCCTTTGTAACATCCATTGTTACTGTTCCGGCCTTAGGGTTAGGCATAAGTCCTTTAGGACCGAGCACCTTACCGAGACGACCAACAACACCCATCATGTCAGGTGTAGCAACTACTACGTCAAAGTCAAACCATCCGTCGTTCTGGATCTTTGGAATTAACTCCTCACCACCAACGTAATCTGCTCCTGCTGCTGTAGCCTCATCAAACTTGGGACCCTTGGCAAAAACAAGAACCTTAACTGTCTTACCTGTTCCGTTAGGAAGAACAACTGCGCCTCTGACCTGCTGATCAGCATGACGTCCGTCACAACCTGTACGGATATGTACTTCTACTGTTTCATCAAACTTAGCAGATGCTGTCTTCTTAACAACACTGATTGCTTCGTTTGGCTCATATGCAACTGTGCGATCTACTAATTTAGCAGTTTCGCAATATTTCTTTCCATGTTTCATAATATGCTACCTCCTAAATTAGTCCTCTACTTTGATACCCATGCTACGTGCAGTACCTGCGATCATGCTCATAGCTGCTTCGATTGATGCTGCATTTAAATCAGGCATCTTAAGCTCTGCTATCTCCTGAAGCTTAGCCTTGGAAATAGTAGCAACCTTTGTCTTGTTCGGAACGCCTGAACCTGACTTAATGTTACAAGCTTTCTTTAAAAGAACTGCTGCAGGTGGAGTCTTTGTTATGAAACTGAAACTTCTGTCTGCATAAACTGTGATAACAACAGGAATGATAACATCACCCTTATCTGCTGTTACAGCGTTAAACTGCTTTGTAAAGTCAACGATATTAACACCGTGCTGACCAAGAGCAGGACCAACCGGGGGTGCTGGTGTAGCTTTTCCGGCAGGAATTTGTAATTTGATATAACCTTCTACTTTCTTTGCCATGATTGGCTCCTCCTATAATAATATATTGTGGTACGGGTTATAGGTGCCCTCCCACGTCTCCTTAAGGCCTACGCCATAAGTTACCTGTTAATTGTGTGAAACAATTTTCACATTAGTTGAATTTTCTTACCTCGTCGAAGCTTATCTCAACAGGTGTCTCTCTTTCGAAAATCTCAACATTGATTGTTGCTGTCTGTTTACCGTAATCAATACGGGATACAATACCGATAGTATCCTTCCAAACGCCTGCAACAACTACTACGGTATCGCCTTCTTCGAAGTCGATAGTAACATTTTCTGTCTTAATTCCAAGTGGCTTCATCTCAGCCTCTGAAAGCGGAACCGGTTTGCTTCCGGGTCCGACAAAGCCGGTAACACCACGTGTATTACGAACCACATACCATGTTTCGTCATTCATTACCATATTGACAAGAACATAACCCGGGAACATCTTTTTCTGAACAGTCTTACGCGCACCGTTCTTAACCTCAACAACATCCTGAAGAGGAACTCTAACCTCAAGAATGGTATCATGAAGTTCTCTGTTCTCAATAGTCTTCTCAATATCTGCCTTTACTTTATTCTCATAGCCTGAGTATGTATGAACAACATACCATCTTGCTTCTGTGTCTGCCATATAGTTTCCTCTCTTCCTTATTACTTAATTGAGGTTATGAAACTAACGCCATTTTTAACCAGAAAATCAACAGCGGCAATAATGAGTCCAACTACTACCGATGTGCAAATAACTGCAACTGACTGCTTAGCCAGTGTAGGAATATCAGGCCATGTAATCTTTTTGTATTCAGCTTTCACGCCTTCAAAAAAGCTTGGTTTATTACTCTGCTTATCAGCCATACGTAACTCCTTTCGAATAACGCAATCCTACTTTGTTTCTTTATGAAGAGTATGTGTCTTGCAGAATCTGCAGTATTTCTTTGTCTCCATACGATCAGGATGTGTCTTCTTATCCTTTGTTGTATTATAGTTACGCTGCTTGCATTCTGTACATGCCAATGTAATCTTTGTACGCATTCAATCCACCTCCAAACGTGGTAATTTTTCGTTGCACAAAAAAAAGACTTTCGTCCTTTTGCTCAACCAATATAGCACAGTCATTTGTATCAAGTCAATGCTTTTTTCTTATTTATTAAAACATTTTATATGACATTCATAATGCAAAACAGCCATCGTTTATTCGACGATGGCCGCTTAACAATATGAATTGAATAAAAATCCCGAATAAGCACTTGCTGTATACGGGCTCGAGAAATTGCGTCCCGGATTCTTATAAGCCACAACAGTTTTGTTCATATATGCAACCGGATTAAGTGAAATCTGATTGCTCTTTTTCAGAACCGATACAGAGAAGTTCTTCAGGGCGTCCAGTTCATCGGGGTTAAAGTCCTCACTGATTTTTTCTTCCAGTGCTTCACGGTTAACATCCAATGCTCCGTCCTCGCCGATGGAAATTCCCATCCTTCCCATTGCTTCACTGTAGTTTCTGACTATGCTGTTCATTTCAAGCATAAGTCCGTTGTTACGTCCCGAAGAAGAATACTTGCCCATAGTCTTTACGAATTCGTTATAGCTTCCAAGCAGATTTGAAATATTCTCCGCAGTTGCCTCAGCATCCGGCTTAACTCCGACCGTGGCCGTTACCCCCTCCTCGGGAGATATTCCTCTGATTGAAATCTCATACTTCTTATTAAGAAGAAATACATTCGAAGCGGATTTAGTATCCTGACCATTAATAACAAGTTCCGCATCGGTTGCCTCTCTTGCCACATAATCAATACCCAGGTAATCGACAGACCCCGTAACCCTTCTGTCTGCACTGTCTGATATTGAAAATGCACTTTCTCCCTGTTTTGCTCCGGTTCCCAACTGGGCAGATTCTATACGCAAAGCGCTGTTACCCTCCTCGTCTTCTTCTACAGAGGATGTAAGCTTGATATCGGCATTGTTAATCAGCCTGCTCAGTTTATTCTGTATATCAAAATTGTTTTCTTCTTCTTTAATGGAATATTGGAACTCATATCCCTGTCCGCCGACAACAACATCAAAGGCATATGGTCCCGGAATAATATCGCGGCTCTCTTTGGGAAGGAACTTGCCCAGGTTAACCTGCGGTGTCGCCATAGACTTAACTTCGATATCATATCTTTCATCAACGGCTTCGCTTGTTTCTTCATCGGAGCCTACGTACATTGCCGATACAATATTTTCATCAGAGCTGTAAGCAATCTTACCGCCAAGCTGCGTTCTCGAACCGTCTCCAATAACAGAAACAATACCATTACGCAAAACTCTGGACTCTTCCTTAAGACCTATTACATATTCTCTTGATTCTTCTGAGGTATCAAACTTATAGAGAGGAGCGTCACGATTAAGCTTAACCATAGAATTATACACATTCTTAAGTTCAGACCGTTTGTGAGTATCAAAACGACTGTTGCTCTTCTGTGGCGCATATGAAGTTAGATATTGATTGTAGACTGTGCTTAAAACTGCATTGTTAGCCATTCCGTGCCCCTCCTTTCTTCCTTGATCAGAGTTATACAATCCTTTGTCAGGCGGTAATGTGCATACTAACTCAAATTAAATTACAATATTACATAGTTACAGTAACATACTATTAGTCAAAAATCAATATTTTCTATAGGTTTCTTAAGATTATTTTTCAATTTAGGGGTATGAAAAAAAACAATATTCATATAAAATGGTAAAAGATGTTTAATAACGGAACTCGTGTTCCAAGTATAATAAATTTGGCTTTGTTGTATTAGAGGGAGACAAACTATGGAAATTCATGAATTATTGGCATTTGCCCGCAAGAGAGACTGTTCGGATCTTCATATTACATCAGGTACAGCTCTCGCTGTTCGTAGATACGGAATCCTTACAATCCTTAACGGACCCGAGGACTTCATTCCTACTTTGAACGAGTCGGAAGCACTGATTCTTTCTATGCTTAACGAAGAACAGAAGGAGCATGTTCTTCGTGGCAACGACCTTGATATGGGCTTCATGATGGAAGACGGCACAAGAATCAGAGCAAATATTTATCATCAGCGTAATCATCTGGCTGCAAGTATTCGTATCCTGAATACAAAGATTCCTACAATTGAGGAGCTTGGTCTTCCGGAAACGGTTCTCAATCTTGCCGATGAGCATAACGGACTTATTCTTGTTACCGGTCCTACAGGAAGCGGTAAGTCAACCACACTTGCTTCAATGGTTGAACATATTAACTCACAGCGAGCAAACCACATTATTACCATAGAGGATCCTATCGAATATATTTATGAGCATAAGAAAGCCATGATCCACCAGCGAGAGGTCGGAAAAGACGTTACAGACTTTGCAAGTGCTCTTCGTAGTGCTCTTCGTGAAGACCCGGATATCATTCTCGTTGGAGAAATGCGTGACTTTGAAACAATCAACGCTGCAATTACAGCTGCTGAAACAGGTCATCTTGTTCTTGCAACACTTCATACATCTTCAGCAGCACAGACAGTTGAACGTATCATCGACGGTTGTCCTATCGATGCCCAGAACAGAGTACGTATTCAGCTTGCCAATGTTCTCCGTGGTATCGTTACCCAGCACCTTCTTCCAAGAGCTGACGGCGAGGGACGTGTTCCGGCAACTGAGATAATGGTTAACAACAATGCCGTTGCAAACCACATTCGTGAAAACAAGGCATTCATGATTAACAACGATATCCAGTCAGGTTTCCAGCAGGGTATGCACAGCATGCAGAGTGATGTACAGAGACTTATCCAGTTTGGTATTGCAGATCCTGTTTATGCAAAGAGATTTCTTGTTTAGTATATAAAACTGATTTTTAGATTAAAAAATCGCCGGCAGAATTTTCTGCCGGCGATTTATATTGTAGATTTTCAATACTGTAATGTGTAACATTCTTATATACATCACATCATCTTCGCATATTTTCTGAAATCTCTTAATGACTTTAAGCCAATCGAAATAATCCTTGAAATATTTATACTGTTTTTTCCTGCTTTTCTGTTTTGAAAAGTAATCTCCTTATATAAAACTTCATGCTCATAATACTTCAGGAATACTGACAGCATAACATTCGGCAGATTATAATCCTCTGGAAACCTGTTCATGTATTTGCTTAGTACTCTGGCACTTATCAGTCTGAAGGGAGCATTCGAATCAGGTATATCAACTCTGAAAACAGCCTTGATAATCCGGCATAAAACTTTCTCAACAAAAAGTCTTATTCTTCCATCGCCACGTTTTCTTCTCCACCCAAGGATTGCATCATATTTATCCCTTTCATTCCAAAAGGCTTCAAATTCCAATGGATTGGTCTGGCCATCCGAATCAGTTTGAAACACATAATCGGCTCCCTGCTCAATAGCAAAATTATATAAAGCAATCAGTTTGGGGCCATGCTGCTTAAGTGTATCACCAAGAATCATCAGCTGAGGAATCTCTTTCTGCATTTTCACCAAAATATTGTGCGTCCCGTCCTCGCTTCCCGAATCAGCAACCACAATTCTTGACCTCTCATCCTTACCCTCCAAAACGGCAAGCCAGTCCCTCACGCTTTTTTCTATATTCCCTTCCTCATTATATGCAGGCATAACCACATATAAGATATCGCTCATGTATATATTTCCTTCATTCTCAAAGAATATTTTGTTTGCTTCTGCTCCGTCATTGTATAGAAGACGTTACTATATACGGATACGTTTCAAATACAGCAACAGAACGTGGCATTATGGTATAGCAGCCATCGACAGGAATTACATCCTGTACCACACTGTCTTCCCTGTATGTGTCAATCACCATATAGAACCTTCTGCCCTCCGGTGCTTTGGGAAGTGTAATTGTCTGGGGCTCCCAAAAAGCATTAATAGCAAGATAAACCAGTTCATCCTCGCCTTTTCGGTTTCTGCCGGCATACATTATTCCTACATAATGCCTGTTCGCATTATAATCCGGATTGAAGGGTTGCAAACCATGCTGGGTAATAAAATCATACCCAAGTGAGCATTTCTCTGTATCAGCTCTGATAATTCTGTGATTCTTCCTGTACCAGATCATATACTGGAAAAACGAAAACAGTTTCTTATTCTTTTCTAAAAGCGTCCAATCAAGCCATGATATTTTATCGTCATGGCAGTACGCATTGTTATTTCCAAACTGTGTATTTCCAAATTCATCTCCCGCCAGGAACATGGGAATACCACGACTCAGCATCAATGTCACACAGGCATTCTTCACCAGACGTTCGCGAAGGTCATTAACCTCTCTGATATCGGTCTCTCCTTCCACTCCGCAGTTCCATGAATAATTGTCGTTTGCTCCGTCTGTATTGTTCCAGCCATTCTCTTCATTATGCTTGCAGTTATATGCGTAAAGGTCATGAAGAGTAAATCCGTCATGGCAGGTAATAAAGTTAACCGATGCCAGGCATCCTCTGTCCTCCGGATTATATATATCCGGTGATCCGCTTATTCTGTTTGCGGCTACGGCAGCCTTATAATCGTCTCCCTTTAAGAAACTTCTGATATCATCACGGTATTTTCCGTTCCACTCTACCCAACGATTCCAGCTTGGGAAACTGCCCACCTGATACATTCCGCCTGCATCCCACGCCTCTGCAATCAGTTTAACGTTTCCCAATATCGGGTCAAATGCAAGACTCTCGAGAAGTGGCGGCTGGCTCATGGGAGCACCGTCCTTTGAACGTCCGAGAATGGATGCGAGATCGAAACGGAATCCGTCAATTCTGTAGGCTATAACCCAGTAGCGCAGGCAGTCGATAATCATCTGACGCACAATAGGGTGATTACAGTTCAGCGTGTTTCCGCATCCGGAGAAATTATAATAATAACCTTCCGGCGTAAGCATATAGTATATATTGTTGTCTATTCCCTTAAATGAGAAAATCGGTCCCTGTTCATTTCCCTCTGCAGTATGATTAAACACCACGTCAAGAAATACCTCTATACCATTTTCATTGAGCATTTTAATAACGCTCTTAAGCTCATTGCCCTCCCTGTTGTATTCAGGCTGAGAACAGTAAGCTGTATTGGGCGAAAAATAATTGACAGTATTATAGCCCCAATAGTCGATAAGAGGATGCCCGTTATATTCACGATGGTCATGCATCTCATCAAATTCAAAAATCGGCATAAGTTCAACCGCAGTCACGCCCAAGGCTTTAAGGTAAGGAACTTTTTCACGTATACCGTCAAAAGTACCGGGCCATTTGACACCGGAACTCGGGTCCATTGTAAAGCCCCTGACATGCATTTCATATATAATGATGTCCTCCATCGGAGTAAGCGGTTGTTTGCAGTTTCCCCAGTCAAAATCATCCTTTACTATTCGAGCTCTGTAACCTGAATAATCAACCTCGTCAACTCCGAATTCCCTAAGTCCGGCAACAGCCTTTGCATAAGGATCGAGCAGTATATTTTCTCTGTTAAACAGTTGCCCCTTCTTTGGATTGTAGGGGCCATCCATTCTGTATGCATATTCCAACAAATCTATGGACAGACCGAATACAATCATTGAATAGCAGTTTCCTATCCTGTAATGCTCGGGAAAGGGCAATACCGCAAAGGGTTCGGTCTCTCTTCTTCTGAAAAGAAGCAGTTCACAGTATGTTGCCTGATTTGAATGAATTGTAAAATTCACTCCTCCGGGAATGGGCGTGGCTCCATTTATCTCATAAAATCCCGGACGCACATCAAATCCGTTGATATTATCCAACGGAACCAGATTAATATGCTGGTCTCTGGTACTGCTGCTCTTTGTCTCCTGATTGAGATAATCAAACTTCTTCTCTACCGCGTCTATTAAATTGCCTTCATTAATATCAAATTCAGACATCCTTTTGCCTTCTTAATAATTTGTTCTTTACTACGGTCAGCCTTGCTTGTTCCTTAGGTCAGTTTTGCTTGTTCCTCAGTTTGCTTCTTTTTTTACCAGTTCAAGCGCCGCTTCAATTACTTTATCCATATCATAATACTTATATGCCCCAAGCCTTCCCGCAAATATTACGTCTGGTCTGGTTTTGGCAAGTTCTCTGTACTGTTCATACAAACCGGTATTTATTTCATCATTAATCGGATAGTAGGGTTCATCTCCCTCACACCAGGTCGTTGGATATTCCCTGGTAATAACAGTCCCTTTCCCCAAATCACGACCACCGATTTTTTCAAAATGCTTGTGCTCAATTATCCTTGTATAAGGTATTTCCCGTTCCGTATAGTTAACCACAGCATTTCCCTGATAGTTCTCAATTTCCGGCAGATATTCGTGTTCAAATCTTAATGATCTGTATTCAAGATGCCCCAGTGAAAAATCAAAAAATTCATCTATCATTCCGGTATATATCACCCTGTCCCAGGTGTCCTCTGTCTCATTTATAAAGGTCCTGTAATCCTTTCCGGTGATAACCTCTGTTCCTTCAAGCAGTTTTTCAATAACCGGTGTATAACCGCCTATGGGAATTCCCTGATATCTGTCATTAAAATAATTGTTGTCATATACAAATCTTACCGGCAGGCGCTTAATGATACTCACGGGCAGTTCCCTGCAATCTCTCCCCCACTGCTTCTCCGTATAACCCTTTATCAGTTTTTCATACACATCTGTGCCAACCATGGAAAGCACATGCTCCTCAAGGTTTTTCGGTTCTTCCACTCCCGCCTGAGAAACCTGCGAAGCTATTACCTTCTTTGCCTCTTCAGGAGTTTTCACATTCCACATTTTTGCAAATGTGTTCATATTAAAGGGAAGATTATATAATTCATCCTTATACACAGCTACCGGTGAATTAACGTAATTGTTAAACTCTGCAAAACAGTTTATGTATTCCCATATTTCCTTATTTGATGTATGAAAAATATGCGCACCGTACTTATGTACCACACACCCATGTACATCCTCGGTAAAAATGTTTCCTCCCACATTTTCACGTCTGTCGATGACTATGCATTTCTTTCCTTTTTTCTTCATTTCCTGTGCAAATACCGCGCCAAAAAGGCCGGCACCTACAACCAGATAATCATACCGCATTTATCTGCCCCATTCTCCTGTCCAAGGATTCATATATCTTTCAAGTCTTGTGTCCATTATTCCCGCAAGGAATGAAAATGCACTGTTGGCCATAACAATGACACGGCACATACTCATCAGCTGAAGGTCCACATAGCTTTCTTCCTTCATATTTCCGGAAATATAAACAATCTTTGGTGCAAAGTTAAGTCCCAGTTCATATGCATGCTGATTGCACCAAAATAAATCATCCGAGAAAACATATACCGTGAAGTTGTCGTACATCTGTGCCAAGTCCTTCATGGCATTAAAATAATATTTCGTATCCTGTGCCAGTCCAAGCTCAACATAATCACCGCGTCTGATATGAAGAGCAACGGAAACTCCTTCCTTTATCTCATTCATATACACCTTCGCTTGGTCGGATTTGATTTCCGGGAATGCAAGTTCCTTAAGATTGATTTCCCTGTTGGAATTGAACCAGTTCTTCTCAATCCATGTACCGTGATAATAAATATCAGCGGCATCAAGAGACGGAACCTCCGGATAAAAACCACCTTCGGGAAGCATACGGTATACCCTTCCGGTAAAAGGATTCTGCGTTTTATAGCTGTCATCCTCCGCATACATTATCATGGGAACTCCGCTTTCCATCATCATCTGAGGAATACTTATTCCATTTTTCTTCTTTTCCATCATTTCCTGCCAAACATCTTCATCAAATGCCTGACTCAGTAATTTGGGTTTTACCCCAAATACATTTTCCAGCTCATAGCCGTTATATTTATCTGAAACGAAAAATTCAGAATCGTCCAGATACCAGTCTTCTTCCGGATTGGCAAGCTGGCCGTACCTCATAAAAACATATTGAAAAACCTGACAAGCCAAACCCCCGCTTAATCTTTGAATTCTCATACCTTTCACCCCATGTCCTCTCGAACGTAAAAAAACAACATACATATTGATTATATCATAAAAAAGGGCGACTGTCTGTCGCCCTTTTACCAATCCTGTATTGTTCTCCAAAATACATCCTAACGTTTATTATCTTCCGATACTGTAATATTCCACTCCGGCTGTCTTCATATCTTCTATACTGTGGAGATTTCTTCCGTCATATACAAGCGCCGTTTTCATCAGATCCTTAAATTGCTCAGGCTTCACTGCTTTTATCTCTGCCCATTCCGTAAATATGAAACAGATATTGGCACTTTCCAAAGCTGTCTTTGGAGAATCAACATATGTAATTGAACCTCTTCCGATAGAACCCTCCGGGAACTGTTGTTTTGCCCTGGGAACACCTGCCGGATCATATGCAAATATATTGGCCCCCTGTTCAAGAAGAAGCTTTATATTCTCGCTTGAAGGAGCTTCACGAAGGTCATCCGTTCCCGCCTTAAAGGTAAGGCCAAGCACCGCAACCTTGAGTCCGTCAAAGGTTATCATTCTGTCCTTTGCTTTTTCAAATAATCTTGTCTTCTGCTTTGTATTTACATCAACACAGGCTGCAACCGTCTTGAGCTCGTAGCCATACTGCTTTGCAAGAAACTTAAGGGCCTTTGTATCTTTAGGGAAACAGCTTCCTCCAAATCCTATACCCGCATTAAGGAATTTTGCGCCGATACGTGCATCATAACTCATTCCCTTTGCAACATCCTCAATGTCTGCGCCAACAAGTTCACAAAGGTTGGCAATATCATTCATATAAGAAATCTTCAAAGCAAGGAAATCGTTACATGCATATTTAATCATCTCTGCACTACGCCTCTTTACGGAAACAATGGGAAGATTAAAGGGTTCATATATCTCCATAAGTTTTTGCTCTGCTTCCTTCGACTCCGTTCCGATAATAATTCTTGCAGCATGGAGCGTATCCCGTACGGCAGTACCCTGTGCCAAAAACTCAGGATTCGATGCAACTTCAATCTTTATATCCTTATCAAGGAAATCATTGATAAACTGTTCAACCTTATCATTGGTTCCAACAGGAACCGTAGACTTAACCACTACAAGGCAGTCATGTACAACCGATTCGGCAATCTGTCTGCACACTGTTGCAATATAACTTAAATTAGCACTGCCATCAGGCATCTCAGGAGTACCTACGCCGATAAAAATTGCATCTGCTCCCGCATAAGCAGCGGCATAATCCGTTGTATATTTGAGGCGCCCTGTTCCGTTGTTTTTTCTCATCAACTCTTCGAGGCCTTCCTCATATATGGGAGAGACGCCGCTCTCCATAAGTTTAACTTTATTTTCGTCAACATCCACACAGGTTACTTCATGTCCTACTTCCGCAAAGCATACACCTGCAACCAGTCCGACATATCCTGTTCCTGCAACTGCTATTTTCATCTCTTTATTCCTCCGGCTTTCTTATAGCCAATTTTATTAAGTCCATCTCATAATCTTTTCTGTTCTTCTGGGCAATATTCTGTAAAATCATTCCCGAGAAAAATGCCTGAACAGCCGCAAGCCCCACAAATCCGCATACAATCAGTGTCGGGAATTTGTCTACCATTCCGGTATTGACATAGTCAACAAATACAGGAACAAAGAAGCCAATTGCCACTGCCATAAGAAGAAATGCCAAAAGGGCAAAAAATCTGAATGGTTTATATTCTCTGAACAATCTTATGATTGTAAAAATAACCTTCATTCCGTCCGAGTATGTGTTTAACTTGGAAACACTGCCCTCCGGTCTGTCCCTGTATTCAACAACCACATTCTCCACCTGCATATTATTGCTTACAGCATGAATGGTCATCTCTGTCTCTATCTCAAATCCCTTCGAAAGAACAGGGAATGTCTTCACGAACTGATAACTGAAGGCACGATATCCCGTCATTATATCCTTGATATCACATTCAAAAAGCTGATTAATACTCTTTCTTACCAAACTGTTTCCGAAATTATGAAAGGGTCTTTTATTCTCTGTAAAATATGTGCTGGAAAGTCTGTCCCCCACAACCATGTCGGCATTATGTTTAAGAACCTTATCGCACATTTCCCTGGCGTATTCCATGGGATAAGTATCATCGCCGTCTACCATGATATAGCACTGCGCGTCTATTTCACGAAACATGCGTCTGATAACATTACCCTTACCCTGCATGTATTCATGACGAATAACAGCACCGGCCTGGCTTGCCAGTTCTACAGTCCTGTCTTTGGAATTATTGTCATAAACATAGATAACCGCTTCCGGCAAAGCTGCCTTGGCATCGGTTACCACCTTTGCAATTGTCTTTTCCTCGTTATAACAGGGAATTAAAATAGCTATCTTATCCATAGATACCCTCTCACCGTTTATATCAATCATCACATTTTATCATTTTCGAAAAGAAAAGGCAAAACAATAAGGGCCACATAAAGAAAATGGGGCACATATATCTGAAAAGGCAATGCGCCGGTGTTGCAATCATAATTGTAACCCATAGGGCAAGCAGCGGAATCATTGGCAATATCAAATGTTTTCTGTTCTTTCTCCATAAATTGATTGTCACAAGAATTACTGCCAAAATTTCTATTGCCATCTGACTTAAAAGGCACAAAACAGGAAGCTTTCTCGCCACAAGAATCAATTCTGTAGTAATACCTTCAATTGAAAATCCCAACACCTTTTCGATACAGTCAATTCCCACTATACCGAGATCATTGTACTGAACTCCCTGTGTTGCAACTGTATTGCTTATGCCATAGTCCCAATATCCGCTGGTCTGCATAAGATATATTTCCACATAGTCCCCGAAATTATTCGGCAGAAGATGCGCCCAGGTTTTAAGAAACTGCATCGGATCAGAATCCAGCAATTCCTTATCAAAATACTCACTGAATTTATAAGAATCGGTATACCCCGGCTGATATTCCTCCTTCACACGATCAAAAGGCATAAGTTTTTCAAGATATTCCCTGTCTTCTCCCTCAATCACTCCGTCGTTACATATGGTATATGCAACCTGAGATAAAGGAATTGATGCCGACTCGGCAAATGACTGTTTTTCAATTCCGCATAACTTCCACACCGGACCCTTATACAGACCGTTGATTAAAAATACTGTCGCAAAAACAAGAAGAAGTTCTTTACGAAATCTCTTCAAGGCAGCAACCATAAACACCGCCAGCAGAAAAACAATCAGTGTTCCGTTGTTTCTTGTAATAATTGTCAGAAGTGACAAAATTCCAAGCTGAACCCATCTTTTTGCAGGAAGTTTCTTTATGTCCCGAACTTTTATTGCATCGCAAAAATCAAGCAGAAACAGCGTCAGCAAAATCACCACACAAGCAAACATGACATCCTTTGTCACATATATTGAGTAAATGGCAACTATCGGATGAAGTGCAAAAAAACAAAGAGCTGCATACACAAACCATATTTTTGTTTTTCTTCGGGTAAGCCAGATAAGACTCAAACTCAAAACAACCGCAAAAGCAATCATCTGAAGAAATGACATTATTCCAAAAGCCATCGTCAGATTTCCGGATGCTATTTTTATAAACAGTTTCATCAGAAACACATAGAAAACCGGATTATGATTGGTCCAGGGAATCAGCCCAAGGCACATTCTTGTGCACTCAAAATCATCATTTCCGATACCACCGGGAAAGTATGTAAGATAATACGGTAACCAGCAGACAAACATGATTATCCCGTACAAAAAGAAATGTTTTCTGTAAAATTTGAAACCTGTAACTTCTGCCTCATCATCCTCTCGTGTCAAAGTGAGGACACCTGACGAAAAAAAAAGAAGAAGCAAAACCGCAGCAAAGAAAGGAATCAGAAATACCGCATATACCGCATCCGCAAAAGACATCGGGGAAAAAACACGGACATCCATATCAATATGACTTCCTACAACTGCAGCAACAGAGCAAATGGTCCCAAGAATTCCCGACCACACAAAGGTTGCTCCTGTTTTTGGTAAATCCGAATTTTCTTTTGCAGATTCATTTTTCGCTTTAACAAGAACTTTTTCTGCCTTGTTAAACACAATCAGACATAACGCAAACATACAGGGAAGAAGATAATCTATTCCTGTAATGCCATAATGAGATATCTGTCCCAAAGACAGCGCAGCCGCAAAGGCCAAAACTATCTCAAATATAATTGTAAATACTCTGCGTTTCTTTTCCTTCATAAATACAGCACCAACTCCGTAAAAGTCTCATTATTATTTGATAAAATCATTTTCGGAAAGGGAGTATTTGCCACCCTTAAAGAACTTATGTTTAAGTACCCACCAGCCCGGTACCCAGATTCGCTGCTTCATAGCCGGAGAAGCCGAACCTATCATCCAGCAGTTCTTCTCGCAATTCTTTACCTGTTCGCGAACCCTTGCAGCCTGTTCGCCGTTCCAGATTTCATCCCAGGACTGCTCATGCAGATTACCCATTGACATCTTACAGGTACTTCCGTTGCAGGGAAGCACGTCACCGTAAGGATCAAGGAAAAATCCGTTTGTACCCATTTCACATGGAAGTAAACGTGGCTGATCGTATATATAGTTAATTAATCCATGATTAAAGTATCCTCTTGCCCATTTCTTGGGAGAATTTGATTCAAGCAAACGATTAATCAGTTTTTCGAATTCCTCAGCGACCATTTTCCTGTCTTCGATTTTGTTATCAGTTTTCCTGAAATAGAAAGAGTTATGAAGTGTAGCCGTTGCAAACTCCATTCCCAATTCATTTGACAATTCATAAAGCGGAACAAGGTCATGGCAGTTCATATCCTGAACAGTCATTCCAAAACCCACATCCTTATGGCCCATATCAACCAGTTTTTTTAGTGTGCTGTAGCCGCGGTTAAATCCATCGGGCAGTCCTCTAATAGCATTATTGGTCTCCTCTAGGCCTTCAATGCTGATTCTGATTCCCACCTCAGGGAAACGTTCACACAATTCGATAATCCTGTCCGTAAAATATCCATTCGTTGAAATAACAATTCGCGGAGTCTTTTTGTAAAGCAGTTCAACAATATCCCCTATATCTTTTCTGATAAATGTCTCCCCGCCTGTGATATTGGTAAATGCCATCTGCGGCAGCTTTTCAAGCGTCGCAAGATCTATTTCTTCTTCAGGTCTTGTAGGATCTTTAAAGCAATCACACATATTACAATGTGCGTTGCATCTGTATGTAATTATTATTGAACCATGCAAATTATTCTTTGGCATTGATAAACCTCTTTATTTCTTTTTATAAACAAATTCCTTCTGCGCCCAAGCACTTACTAAGAACAATAATACATCAACCGGTATCTTTATAGCAAGTTCGGCTATAGGCCATACTTCATGGAGACGAGCCACCGTAAATCCGCTTAATGTCATAATAATCGCAGCAAGTATATAGTACTTTATCATCGAACTGACAAAAGTGCCCTTTTGTTTAAATACTCTTTTATAATTAAAAATGAAATTGTACATTGACGATACAATTCTTGCAATATATGTGGACAATACAATATAGGATATCCCACCGTAATCTCCACTTTTTAACACATTGCAGAAAAGTTGAAACAGAGACATATCCAGTATGCTGGCCGTTACGGAGCCAATAATAAATACGGCAAAAACGGCATATATTCTTAGGGAATCCTTCAGTGGATTAAAATGACTTCCCTTATTATCATTAAGATATATGGTCTCAATAGGCACCTCAATAATCGGAATTTCATTTTCCTTTGCAGAAAGAAGCATGTTGGTTTCGAACTCGTATCGTTCTCCCTTTTCACACAAAAGGAATTTCATATAATCACGTGAAATGGCCCTCAACCCCGTCTGGGTATCTGATATTTTTAACCCCGTAAACATTTTCAGTACCCTGCTGGTTGTTCTGTTTCCAAATCTGGATTTTCCGGGTACGTTGGATTTATCAAAATCTCTGCATCCAAGCACCAGACTTTCCGGGTTTTCGCGCAAGGCATCCATACATGCAACCATATCCTTAACACTGTGCTGACCGTCGGAATCTATGGTAACACACCCCGTTAACTCCGGATATAAATTAAGCGCCATGTTCATTGCATCCTTAAGGGCTCTACCCTTTCCCATATTGACATGATGTGTATAGAGATGTACCTCTTCCTTAATTCCGTCAAATATCTCTGAATACTCCGAACCGGAACCGTCATCAACCACAATAATCGGCTGGCCGAGTTCTGCCTTCTTAATGCTGCCTATTAACTTTGTAAGCTTTTCATCCGGCTCATAGGCCGGGATAATTATCACTATCTCGTTCATTCTGTTTCTTGCTCTACAGTAACAAAATATTTGCTTATTGTTCCGTCACTGTTTATATTATATACCACGCCTTCTTCATACTGCTGCTCTGTGCACAATGGATGTATAACCTCTCCGATTCCTTCAATGGAATCCGCATAGAGATACGCTGCATGAGATGAAAATAAAATCTGTCTTATCTGCTCGCTTCCCATTTCCGCAGAAATTGTCTCATAAACTGCCGCAACCGGCGCTATGTCATGACTTATGTATGAGTTCTTTACCCAACTGCTGTTTTCGGCATCCTGAAGATACAAAATCCTCTTTCCGTTAAATTCATCATTTCCCGAAACAGCCTGTCTGAACTCTTCACCGTCGCTTATCATATCAGAAATTGCCTTCTTTGAATCCTCCAAAGTAGACCTGTATCCCCAAATTCCGTTATAAACTCCCATATAATCGCAGGTAAGCAATATAAAAAGAGCAAAACCGACATACATTAAAATCAGAGACTTCAAGGTGCTGTTGCGTTCCCTTTCTCTGACATTATGCTCAGCCACAGGTCGTCCGCCATCAAAACGTTCGATGGAAGAAATCCATATTCCCATCAAAAGAATCATGGTTCCCAGAACAAAGGGAGACCCATATCTTGATATGGATATAGCCATAACCTGACCGGTTGAATACTGAGTTTCCATCGAAAATACAGTAATATGCCCCAGGAAAATGATACCGTATGAAATTACTGCAGTAATAATTACATATGACAGCAAACGTTTAAATACATATTCCGAAAGAATATCACGCTTTCTGTAAATAACAAGCACTGCAATAAAAACTATAAAAATGAAAAGTGCCGGCAGGTTAAGAGCACCTGTTTTGTTCGTATGCATGGGATGAAGCGCCATTCCCTGAACAAAAACAGGAAGCTTTTCCTTAATATTATCAATAATATGCAGATTTCCGGCTGCCGCCATCTGAACCCCTGAGGTCGTCAGCTTGGCTATACGCCTTTTTGCAAGGCAAGATATGCCCCAGCTGCCAAAGGCTACCGCCCAGGATGAAATCGCAAATATGATATATTTCAAATCCGTACTCAAAAGGGATTCCGCATCAAACCTCTCACGTTTTTTATTTTCCCTCAGGCACAGAAGTAAAAAGGCAAATGCAAACAGACCCCACATTACACCTATTGTCTTACACAAAAGCATGGTGCATCCATATAATGCTATTTTGGAATATGCAAATAAAGTCTGCTCTTTTCTTCTGCTCCATATTGCCCACAGCAGAAATCCGTACAGTATTCCCATGGTTACATCGGCGCAGGTTCCCTCAAAGCAAACAATATTCGCCACTGTCGGAAGCATTAAAATGCAAAAGCACCCAACTATATTAAAAACAAGTTCTTTAAGAATCATCGATGCAGAGATATCATCCTCGTCCGATACTCTTTTCCCCGATATTTTAACCTTATATTTACTGATAAGTTTATGCTCGTCATATCTGTATTTTTCATTCGGTGCAGCCTTAATACCGACATTTTTCCTGTCCTGAACATCAATGTCCTTCCTGTACACCATTTCATCAATACGACTGATAATGGGAAGCAAAAGAATAAAGTTAAAGCACATATATCCCGAAAACCCAAGTCCTTCCGTGTATTCATTGGGTTTAATATGTAAAAACAGCCACTTAAAAAGCGACAGTGCCGGCGGATAATCTCCGAACTCCGGAGCAACATTGCCATATTTTCCCGGGAAGCCGTCAAGATAAAACAGAGCCTTAACATCCGTTGCCCAGAAATTGATATCATCCCACCAGGTCGCAACACGGGGAACCTGACTTACGGAAATCAAAACAAGCGTCAGAATAATACACAGGTTCTGCACCGTGCACAGTTTCTTGAAATACTCCGAAAGCGTTCCCTCATTTGCCATCCTGACAATAATCAGTGCAATAACCGGTATACTGATAAAATCAATCCATGACAGTATTCTGAAAAAAGCAAGAATATACAGCAAAAGAATACACCCGCAACATGTAATGCCGAGTGTATCCGCAAGCTTTTTGTCTTCTCTGTATGCAATTAAACCGGCTGCCAGAATAATGGCAGCAAATGTCAGTATCCACATAGAATTCTACTACTCTGTCTGTTTTGTTTCTTTATCTTCATCAGCCTTCGACTTTTTGTTGCCTTTATACAGGCTGAGGGTTTTCTTAACAATCTTATCCCAGTTATATTTTTCAAGAACAAAGGAAGAAATACTCTCCTTGGTATAATTCTCCTGTTCCCTTATCTGCTTATAATTCTTAACAATATCTCTCATGGAATCTCTGAGGCTGTCAATGCTTCCGTTTTCAAAGCAGAATCCATGAGTTCCAACAACAGATGTGTTTTCCGGAATATCGCTTACAAGACAAATATTTCCATAACTCATTGCCTCCAGCAAACTGATGGGCATTCCCTCTATTTCACTGGGCAAAACATACATAACGGCATTGCTGTAAAGTTCCTCCAGTTCTCTTCCCTGCACAAATCCTGTCATAACAATGCGGGCCTTTCTTCTTGCTCTTGAAGCCATATCATTGAACTTGTCCGCAAAGGTCTTAATTGTCTTATAGTACTCCTCAGAATGGCTGCTGCCTCCGGCAATAACAAGTGGCACCTCTATTCCACTCTTGGAATATGCTTCAACCAAAGTATGAACACCCTTCTCCGGAACTATGCGGGCAACAAAAAGTATGTAATCGTTGCCATTAAGCGCATGTTTTAGTTTGATAACCTTGGGCGAATTAATAACAGGCTCATTAATTCCGTTGGGAATAAGCGTTACGTTTCTGTTATATGTTTTCTTAAAATATTTCTTGTCTGCTTCGGAAAGTACTATTACCTCATCTGCATGCATTGCAGCCATTTTCTCTCCGTACTTTAAAAAGCTTGTTGCAAAGCCGCCCCATTTGCTTCTTTTCCAGTCAAGGCCATGAATTGTAGCAACACATCTCTTTCCCTTCTTCTTGGCATAGGGGATCATTGCACAGGGGCCCTCTGCGTGAAAATGAATTACGTCGCATTTGCTCCTACAAGCCTTTCTTGTGGCAAAAAAGCTGTATACAATTGCATTCAGGCTCTTAATCTTAAAGGTAAATGCAGTACGAACATGAACTCCCTTATACTCAAATTTATCACCCTTCGGTGCATCAATACTGCTGTATCCGGCAACATGACTTCCTTTTCTGTTATATACGGTTACGTCATGTCCAAGCGCAGCCATGCGTGTTGACAGCTCTTCAACAACAATTTCCACGCCACCTTCCCGCGATGGTATTCTTTTGTGTCCCAGCATTACTATCTTCACTGCTAATCTCCTCACCTGGCGCCCTTGTGTCCCAAAACGGCACCAATCGTTTTAAATAAAATCTTAATATCCAGGCTCATTGACCAGTTGTCTATATACTCAAGGTCCAGCTTTACGACCTCATCAAAATCCTTAATATCACTTCTTCCGCTTACCTGCCACATTCCCGTAAGTCCGGGCTTCATACTCAGCCTTCTCTTGTAATGGGCATCATACTTCTCATATTCATCCAACGTGGGTGGTCTTGTTCCCACAAGGCTCATGTCTCCTGCAAGAATATTGAAAAACTGCGGGAATTCATCAAGGCTCGTCTTACGTAAAAATCTTCCCACGCGGGTAATTCTCGGATCGTTTTCAAGTTTGAACATCAAACCATCCATCTCATTTCCGGCCTCAAGTTCTGCCTTCTTCTGTTCTGCATCGGTACACATCGACCTGAACTTAAATATATTAAATATTCTTCCGTTCTTTCCCACTCTTTTCTGTCTGAAAAAAACAGGTCCCGGATTATCTATAATGATAGCAAGCGAAACAAATGGCAATAAAATCAGGGTAATTACAGATCCTACAATTCCACCCAGAATATCAGCCAGACGCTTTATCATCCTCTTGTTATAATTAACTTCATTTACACTGTAGCTTATTACCGTGAACCCGGCGAGATTATCCACCGTTCCCGAAGCAGCATACATATCCGCCACATCAATTCCGTAATTAACCACAACACCCATTCTCTCAAAATAATCTATAATACTCTTGATTTCAGTTCTTGCTGTCAAAGGAAGGAACACAAAAACCTCATCAATGGTCATAAGCCTTACTTTATCCTCGAAACTATCCTTGTTACCACATGCCGCCTCCGCATTTCCGTCCCAGATAACCCATCCGCTGACTCTGGTCATTACATCCAGTTTCTCATCAAGCATATGTGAAACATTTTCACGATTATTCTCATCTGTTATAACCAGAAGTTTTGTCTGATTCTTCTCGGCGCGATAATACCTTCGAATGGTTTTCTTAACAAGAACATGCGAAAAATACGTTAACAGTTCCAAAAGAACCATAAAATATCCGAACATCAGTCGTGAATAGCTTTCAGCGTATTTAAGCATAAACAGCAGTCCCGCCATTACGACAAATATACTGGCCACATATTTGCTTACGGATGCAAATTCAACCAGATAACCTCTTCTGGTAAAATCTCTTCCCGGCTCAACAAGTACCGTATATATAACAGTTGTCAAAAGGATTATCAGCAGAAATGTTGTATACATTTCAGGCTTATAATTAAATACGAAACTTCCATACTTCAAAAAATGCGCAAGGAAATAAGCGACCGACGCAATAACAATATCAGTCACCAGTACACTGAATAATTCAATTGTTCTCAGTTTCGTACTTTTTGTATTCATTCTTCCTTCTGCTGTACATCCGGATTCGGAGTCTGGACTACCAGGTCCGGAACCTGATCGGTTTCAACCTTCTTAATCTTATTACCCCATCTGCCAAGGTAACAAAAAGCAACTATTACTACAGGATTGCTCAAAAGGAACATGTCATTAACCGTATAAGAGCTCTCCATAAATGTATATAACACTGTTGTCAGAATTACTGCCAAAAGAATTCCGGTCTTCTTAACCGAAGACTTGTAAATTGCCCAAACAAAGAAAGCAACAAATATTATTGCGCATACATAACCGTAAGCCGCAGGAACTCTTGCAAATCCGTTGTCAACAACCTGCTCTGCATTGCTAAAGCCCGGCAAAAAAGCATTCCATGAGGAAATATTTGCTCCTATATTGGCCCATTCCAGTCTGCCGTTTGCACATTTATTGATAAATGACAATATCGGGCCGTAATGGTCAACCTTAAGTGTTACTGCCAGCAAAGAAATAACAAGAACAATTCCCGTCAGAACATATCCAATATAATACGTTATCTTCTTTTCAAATACCTTTTCATTCCAATATGTGTAAACAAAACCTGCTATAATAACCAGTTCCGAAACAACGACCCCTGTTCTGGATACCGTGAAAACATACAGAACAATATTGATTATTGTGGCCACAAGATAATGTCTCCAGTCATTTCTGTCCTTATAAAGAATTATCCAAAGGCACAGAATATACCACAAGGTACCGTGAAGATTATTGGGGTGATTAAAACCGAGGCAATATCTCGTCTCAACCATTCCACGTCCAAACTCCTGAACCATCTTAACAGTTCCACCATTATCTGTAAGTGAAAAGATTGCCAGCAGAATTGTTGTAATCCATACACCGTCAAAGGAAAGCAGTGTAACCATTTTTGCATCAACTGCCTTTGCGGCAAAAATGAGTACCACCAGGTATATCATAAATTTTTCCCCGGAAATACAATAGCTCAAGGTTCCGATTATCCCCAGAACAATCATAACTGCCCATTCCCACTTTTCATAATATGTGGTTGCAATCTTCAAAACACAAAGAACAAACGCAACCTGCAACATCCTTCCCGCGGGCAGACTTTCCCATACACTGAATCCTTCACACATTACCGCAATATTTAACAGTATTGCGATATAGAACAGGACATTTCCGTATTTCTCACACTTTTTAATTAATTGCATCTTCTTTTCCTCCAAACATAAAATGTGAAATCGTCCTATATACTCTCTCTCTGTTCTATCTTCCCATCCCTTACTTCATATATTATGTCACAGTTTTCGATTGTTCTTAACCTGTGCGCAATAATAACAAGTGTCTTTTGCCCATGAAGTGCATCAATAGCCTCCATAATGGCTTCCTCCGTTTCATTATCCAAAGCCGAGGTCGCTTCATCAAATATCATAAGCTCCGGATCGTGGTAAAGTGCTCTCGCTATTCCGAGTCTTTGTCTCTGACCTCCGGAAATACGTACACCACGCTCACCAATCTGACTGTCAAGTCCTTCAGGCTGTTCCATAACAAATTCCTTCATCTGGGCCTGTTCAAGGACCTTCCATACTCTCTCTTCATCTATCTTGTCCACATCTACTCCAAAGGCTATATTTTCCTTTATGGATGCGTCCAGCATATATATTGTCTGTGGAATATAACCCACATGAGAAAGCCATGAAGCATAGTTTTCAAAAATATCCCTGCCATCAGTGGTAATCTTTCCCTCCTGTACCTGCAACAGTCCGAGAAGAATATCGATTATTGTAGTTTTTCCGGAACCGGAGGGCCCCATAACACCTACAGACTTTCCTACAGGAATAATCATATCCGCTTTGTCAAAAATCTTCTTTTCGGTATTTGGATAAGCATATGTAATCCCATCCAATTTAATTTCTTTAGTGATTTCAAGTTCCTTTGCTTTCGGTTCGTTTCCGCTTTGCAATGTGGTCTTGTCCATTGCATGAACACCGAATTCCTCATAAATATGGTTAAGCGCAGGCTCAAAATAGGCAATATTCGCCATATATGTATTAATTCTGTTAACACTTGGAAGCAGCTTCATTGCAGCAACACCGAAAGCAGCAACAAGAGGAGCCAGTGCGCTCATTTCCACACCAAATGCCATACTTACACCCACGTACCCCAATACTCCTGCAATGGTAACGGTCTCAATCAGCTGTCTCGGCAATGCGGTAAGCACATTGTTGACTATTTGATTTTTTGCATACCTTCCTGCCTGTTCACCGAATCTGTCTCTGAAATAAGGCTCCTTATGAAGCACCTTAACATCCTTTATTCCCATTATGGGCTGCAGAATCCATTGATACATTCCCGCAAGGGAATCTCTGGAATCGTCTCCGACCTTACTCATCTTAGGCTTAATGACCTTGGTAATCAAAATCGTCACTATGCCAAGAAGACCACAGATTGTTATCATCATCTTAATATCAACAACCAACAGATATACGCCAATACAAAAGCTGACCACAAGTTCAACCGCAAGGTTCATACACTGAATCAGAAGATTGAATATATTATCCATATCTCCGTATATTGTTCTAATTATTACAGATGTTTCCTCGAAAAGATAATCCTCATAAGGTTTATTCAAAAACTGCACCAGCAAATTTGTTGTGCATCTGCTTCTGTTCCTGTTTGCAAATCTCGATTGAAGATAAGTCAGAAGAACAAGATAAGCATTTTTTAATACAAATATAAGTACAAGCCCTATCAGCATAAAGTAGATAAATTTCTTCACATTCTCAATCCGAAGCAAATTCATCAAAAACACAACATACTCTTTTTTTGCAAATGCTTCTTCATCCAGGACAGCATCAATAAGCGGCAGTACAAGTGATACACCCGCTGTTTCAAGAAGCCCCCCAATGAAAGTCATTATCATAAGTCCGATAATTCTGGTCTTCTGTCCTCTATCCAATATCGTATTCAGTTTCTTTATCATGGCATATAATCTCCACCGGACAGATTTAAATTGACTCCGTTCATGTAGGATGAGGCATCCGACATAAGGAACTCTATTGCACCCACAGTCTCCTCGACCGTAGTATTTCTTCCGGTTGCTGTATTGTGTGCATTCATTTCAATTATTCTGTCATCTATATTATCCAGGAATTTTGTTTCCATCATTCCCGGAGATATTCCGTTAATATTCAGTCCCTTGGCAGCATACTCTGCAGCAGCACTCTTCAAAAATCCCAGCAGTGCATACTTGCATGCTACATAATCGCTCATAAATTTGGGTGGAGTTCCCAATGTGCAAGAAGAAAGCACCGCAACAGCCTTACCAAACTTTTGCTTTGCCATCAAAGGTAAAAATGCATTACAGATTCGTGCAAAGGAAAAGAAAACAATCTCCATTTCCTTCCTAACCTTTTCGGAATTCCACTGTTTAATCTTCATATACTCCAGCTTCATTGCGGCAAGATGAAGAATATGTGTTGGGCACACACCCTTATCTTCAAGATACTGAATCATTTCCTCAGTCTGTTTCTCATCCGACAAATCAACCTTAACAGGAAAAACTTCAATCCTGCTGCATTCCTTCAGCAAACCGGAAAACTCCTCCGATTCTGTTCTGTAGCAGGCATAAACCTTAATTTCTTCTCCCGAATTATTCAGTTTTCTAATATAGGCCATACCTACCTCTGAGGTTGCACCGGTAATTAAATAAATCTTTTCCATATCTTCTGTTCTTTTCGTTTTTTATAAAATTTCAAACAGCCCATCTTATTATTGTAACACACCCATCTGCATCTTACCACGAAGAACCTTTTCTCCGGTTCCATTGGTAATGGTTACCTTCATTGTGAAAATACCGAAATCTCTGTTAATTTCGGATATTTCCCCTTCTATACGAAGAACCTCTCCCACATACACAGGTTTCTTCATCTTAACCTCCACCTCACGTATAAGGCTGTTTTCTCCCGGAAGATAAACTCCCGCAAGAGTACTTAAAAAAGATGAAGTGAGCATTCCGTACACAACCTTGTCTTCATAGCCTTTGCCTTTGGCAAATTCCGCATCCGTGTGAAGCGGATTGATATCTCCGGTTATTCCCCTGAAGGTTTCCATCATCTGCTCTGTTATTGTCGCCTCAAAGCCCTCGGTCATTCCAATATACAAATCATCTAAACAGTATTTATTCACCGTTCTCTCCTTCTGTAAAAAACGATATCATTCTAGAATCCCTGATATATAAACTCAGCCGCATTGTAACCCGGGCCGTAGCTTCCGAAAACTATTACAAAAAATATAATTGCCAGCCAGAATCCCCATCTGATAACAAGATTTTTATTCGAAATCATTTGACGCCAATCTTCTTTTTCGTTTACTTTGCCATAAACAAGCAACAGTAATAGTGAAAGGCAGACAATACACCAGTCCTTTATATCAAGTCCAAGTCCAAGCAGACTTCCGTCCACAATAATTTCCGGATTCCATGCAGCGAACAAACTTCTTATCATGCCGAAACCATCTGAAAGGCTTCCCGCATTAAAGAACATGAAACCAACCGAAATCAGCGCAAAGGTCCTTACTTTTTTAAACAGTCTGAAAAGGACGGCCTTGTCATTGATATGCATAACCTTTTTCATTTTCTTAAAGGCAGGTGTGCACAATTCACTTATAACGATATATGTCCACTGGAGAAGACCTGTACCGAAAATAATTTTCCATGAGCCACCATGCCACAAGCCCACAGCAAACCAAAGTATAAAAAGCGCAATAAATGTTGTGAACTGCTTTGCCCGTTTTTTACCAAGCTTATCCTTCCATTTTCCCGGCAATTTCATAAAAGTATCTGTTCTTAACAATGGATAAAGAACATAATCCTTCAGCCAGGCACCAAGAGTAATATGCCATCTCTGCCAGAATTCCTGGATTGTCTCCGAAAAGAAAGGTTGTCTGAAGTTCTCCGGAAGTTCTATCCCCATGCATTCCGACAGACCAATTACAATATCCATTGATCCCGAAAAATTGGTATACAGTCTTAAGGAGAAACATACTGCTCCGATTATGATGTAGGTTCCGGGATAATTCTCAAAATTATCAAATATCTCGGTTACCGCAACCGCAAGTCTTTCGGATATTACAAGAACCTTCAACAGTCCCACCAGAATACGCTGAGCTCCGAAAGCAATATTCTTATAAACAGGCCTGTGCCCCTCATACAGCCGTTCTGCCGTATCTTTATATCTGATAATCGGTCCGCTGATAAGAAGCGGAAAATACATTCCGAATAAAAGGAGCTTCAGGTAATTTTTCTCCGGCTCGCAGATTTCATAGTATACGTCAAACAGGTAGCCCATTAGGGAAATGGTATAAAATGACAAACCTATCGGTGCCGCAAAACTAAATACCGCAAGCAGTTCATCGGATCCTGCCCTTTCCGCAAAAGCATTATAGGTATACACACCAAGATTCAGGTATTTGAGAACTATCAGCACTCCCAGATTAGCCGCAAGAGCCACCAGCAGAAGCATTTTTCTTTGCTTCGCAGTTTTCTCTTTATCGCCGTTCTTATCCGGTTTGGGCATTCTGTTGGTGCATATCCATGTAACAAACACCGTTGCAATGGGGTACAAAATCAGCAGCGGTTCTCCAGAAAGCAGCACGTATACTATACTGCAAAGGAGCAGATATGGCCATTTGGCTTTTTTCGGAAGGCAGTAATAAATCACTACAACTGCCACAATAAACGCAAAATACGCCGGGGATGTGATTCCCATATCAGCCTCCGATTATTCTCCCAAAATAATATCAACCATCTCGCCCACGTTCTTCATACCAACAACCTGAGCCATGGTAAATTTCATGTCAAATTCCTGCTCAATGGCAGCCACAAGATTAATATGCTCCAGTGAATCCCAGTCCTCAATATCCTCGGATGTTGTTTCCTCGAAGACCTCTATGTCCTCGTCGTCAAAGACCTCCTGAAATATCTCGTTCAGTTTTATAAATACTTCTTCTCTTGTCATAATCTTTCTCCCAATCTCCACAAATAACCTCAAGAATTCCTATTTTGATAACATTAATACTATTTCTTCCTCAACCGAAACAGGATTTCCATGCCACTTTCCATCTTCTGTATAGTAACCTTTTGCATCAAAAACCGCTTTAGAAACAAACCCATAACTCATCTCAATAATCTTCAAACTCATGTCGGAATCATAGGCAAAATCGAAAGCAACTGTCTGTGCTTTCAGTTTATGTGCTGCTTCAAATCCAATCTTTATAGCCTCTTTATCTTTCTCGCCGATTTCATAATCTATTTTTCCGCTTCCGGAAGCTCTGAAGTCATTGTCTCTTACATATCTCTTAAAAATTACTGCTTTCTCTTCACCAATTATAGTGACACGAATATCATAAGTATTATTTGGCAAAAATGACTGAAAAAGCACATAGCCTTTGTCTTCTCCCATATATCTGCGATTATCTTCATTCTTGAAATACCATAAAGCCTTTTTGGGATTCTTTTCCTTGCCCCAATTCATGCTCATTCTATAGTATGAGTCAAAACGTTCTGAACAAACACGCAGTCCTTCTTTTTCAGACTTAACCATTTTTACATTTGTACTTCCTGCCCCTCCTGCCAGTTTTGTAACAATTGGGTATTCACAACATTTTAGGAAATTTTCAGCTTTAGTTCTGTCCAAAAACACGTGCGTCTCCACAAGTGGTAACCCATTCGCTTCAAGAAGATATTTTTGAGCCACTTTATCATCAAATGTTTCGCAAGTATCAATATTGGGATAAACACAAATCCCCTTTTTTTCTGCAGCATATATTATACTTTTGGCAACTCTCTTCTGAGCATAATCTCCGTGATGCCAATGCCAGATTAATGACTTTGCATCTTCCAACTGATTAATAATGTCATCTGCGAGGCAGTCTACCAAATAATATTCCACCCCAAGTCTTTCAGCCGCTCTTACATATTCCGCTGATCTTTCATGCCTGTCTATTGCTATCTTTTTCATATATGTTCTTCTTTTCTAATATTTATCAATTACACCTGTCCATCCGTCTGAAGCGACAAATGCAAAATCCTTCTCTATACTATCCAATCTGCAATTATACATATCTTCATTGGAGTGAACGAATACGTCATTAACTTTCCCTGTAAACATGTCCTCATCCTGTATTGCATTAGATATTACCGCAAGTTTGTTTCTGTCAAATCCCATTAATTTGGTCAAAATCAAATCAAACACTACTGCATTATCTGCAAACAAAATCCCGCCAACATGTTTCGGCGTCGGCATAAGTGGGCCCTCTTTCTCCCCGCACAAAATCATATCTCCAAACGTTATCATTGTTCTCTGAATGTCATCCTGAATATGTCCTTGCTTATCCGCATATTTTATTATTCGATTTACATCCAATATTGTTTTCCAAATGGTGTCGTTCCCCCACCAGCTTCCCTCTCTGTATTTCTCCGTATCATACTTATGACCAAGCTTCTCAATTACTTTCAGTCCTATCTGCAGCAATCTGGCAAAGGTATATCTTTCCTTTCTATTACAAAAATCAATTTGCTCTCCGAGAGTGCTTCTGGCACGGGATACAAACTGATTTGATAAATACTCGTCCCCATACCCTTTTTCCTTCGAGCCTTTTGTATGATGTGGCAAGTACTCTTTTGCAGCGTTAACACCGATCATATTTTTCAACGCTCCTGTATAGCCTGCCTTTCTGTGTGATTTCGGCTTGCAAATATTAACTATTACATCTGCCTCCAAACAAGCTTGGCTGATACAATACTTCTGAACGCTCCCCTTATGATAATCGTTCAGTAAATGATAATCATAATTTGTTATCCTTACTTTACCTTCATGTTCATCATTATAGAATCTCGATGCATTTCCCAAATCCACTTCGATTCCCTTATATTTTACGTCATTCGCCTTTGTTACATTAACGCCTGCTTCGCTTTCCATTCTGACCAATCTAAGGTCTTCAATTTTAATTTCTACCCCACTTTTTCCGTAAAACTCTTCCAAATCATGCAAGCGTGAGTTATTAAGCAATCTTTCAAAATCGCATCCCTGAACCGGGGCATCGGCAACAATAATTTTTCCTGTTCCATTAAGTGCAATAAGGATGTAATCCACTATACATCTAATAACAGACGGATGCGTTATCAAACATTCAAACCCTTCTCTGCCTTCAACTGCCCTATTAATATCACGAACCAAATTGGGCTTTACCAAAACGGTTTGTCCTTCTTTAATAAATTCTCCCAATGGATTCCATTCTTTTGTCCCATATTTCTCACTATCCAAATTAAGCGAAACAAACATATCCCTTATCATTGAATACACATCGTTCCGTTCAGATAACCCCATTGAAACATATCTATACTCAGGATATGCTACCGCCGGTCTCCAAAATATGTCATCCGGATAAATCGCCTCCGGATTAAAACTGAAAAAATCAAAAAACATCGTTCGTTATATCCTTACAAATATATTTGAAAACAAAAAATCATCACCTTTTCACCAATTCACTTATCCCTTGTTTTATTTTTGACAAAAAGGAAACAATACATGCCTTAAATCCGTTTTTTCGTATTCCGCTATGGAAGACAACATGCTCTCCCCCAAAGGACTCCTTAAACTCGGTAATGCTTTTAACATCCTCGCCTTTTCCGGCTCCGCCCCAGTCATAAACAGCAAGGCCGTTATCCTTAAAGAAATACATATCTTCCCGGTGAAGAAGTCTGTTGGCCATTCCGATAAGATTCTTTCTTCCGCTGTCCTCATCCTCAGACAGTCTGAAAAGAGATGCTGAATGCAACAGTCTTGCCCTTTTCTCATCACACAGATGTGTATGATATACAACTGTTTCGGCATCAATTATCGCCTTTGATATGGAAAGTGCTCCTGCCTCTCTGTAAGCTTTCATTTCCTCACGCAAAAGATCGATATCTACCGTATCAACACCCTTGCTTTTCCAAAACTGATCGAAGAAAACAAGAAATGCTTCCAATTCCTCATTATTTATCTCATCGTTTTTTAACAAAACAATTTCTACATTTTCCCTTGCAGCTCTGTTTATCTTATATTTACAGTTCTTTGCAAAATGTGCCTGTATCTCTTCCTTTGATTCTGTCAAATCGGATATCAGCGTATCAAAGGGTTCGCTGCCTTTAAATTCCTTTTCGGCTTCTTTATAAACGATTATTCCCTTATCCTTAACCGGTTCCTCGGCAAACCACACCGTAAACATAGGAATACCGTGAATCTGTTTTGATATTTTAACCATAATAACCTCGTATTGAAATATGCATAATAATTCAATATAGAATTGTACCACAGACAAGACCTTTACACAAGAAAACAGCACTCCGATACCATTGCTCGGAATGCTGTTTGTTTCATTCGTATTTACTGTTCAATTCGCTGTATTATCTGACTTGCCACATGCTCCGCAATAATTCTGCAGCCTTCCCTGTTACAATGAATTCCGTCGGGAACAAAGTTTGTATTAATGTCCCTGTCACAGGAATTGAGAATATTGTTGTTATACATGTCTATAACCTCAAATCCATAGGGCGGTACTATCTCATTGATAGCCTGTGCATAGGTTGACTGAGGCACCATGTATTCAGGATTCTCAAGATAAACACCCTGGCTGAGAATTGTTGATGGTGGATTGATAAACAGAAGTTTACAGTAATTTGTTTCGTTATGATCTCTGTATACCCACTTCATACGGGAGCACATATCGTCAAGGTCTCCGCAAAATGTTCCCTCATTCATACGAAGTTCATACTCAATATTTCCAAACTGCCATTTGTCCTCAAACAGCATATCATTACTTCCGCCCATTACGATTATTATATCGCTGTCGGCAGGAATATCCGGCCAGCGTTTGCACATGGGATAGTTATCAACACAACAGGATATTGTGGAGCCGCCTTTTCCCATATTCACCACCTCTTTGCAGTTAAGAATACGTTTTAACTGTGAAGGCCAGTCATAGATTCCCTGCTCCTCCTGTGGAAGAATATTTCCTTCGGTAATACTGTCCCCCATAATGGTTATCTTTACATCAGAAAAATCTATTGTACTGTTTTCAATAACCATTTTATCAAATTCGTTTACTGCCAGAGTCTCCTCGTAGGATGAACGAACCGCCTGTTTTTCCTCAAGTGTGCTGTCCGAGCTTATCTGGGGATAATCCTTTATCCATTTTACCGGAGCAGCCTCAATACTGTTGGGGGGATAGGCTGCCTGAGCAGCCTCCTGAACCTTTTCTTCCGTTTCCTCCTGTGTACCGTTAATCAGTTCCGGAAGCTTATTGTCAATCAGATCCCTGAATTTCAGTTCTGCCTCAAGCTTATAATTCTGCTCAGGTTCCTGTACTTCCTCCGAAGCACCTGACTCTGTGTCACTAATGTTCGGAACCTCGGTCATTTCTCCCGAGGGCTCATTTTCATTGTTTTGCAAATCCAAAACCGCTTCGATTTCTCCGGTATTGCCCTTTATTAAATCCGTCAGTTTCATCGTTCCCAATGTGAGAACCGCGCCAAGCAAAACGCAACCTATTCTAATTGTCCATTCTTTCATAGTTTTCTCCTCAAAAAAATATGTGTACCACCGGTACACATATAAATATAAAAGCAAATTTTGAAGATTTGTCTTTGTGTTTATTTAAGATTTTCTTAATTCCGCTAACATTGCCATTCCAGCAATGTAGAAGAAAGGAAGATTGTATACCATGTATCTTGCCAGGCACTGAATCATAAGCGAGGTCCCGCAAACCATACCACAGATGGCAATAAGAACAACAAGCATACTCAGAGCCGCCGGACTTTTCTTTCCTCCTTTTCTCCATCTGACAAGCAAAAATGCAGCCAGCAAAACCGCCAATACATATAAAGCAATCGCCATATAGGGAATAACCGACTTTTCAACAGCTATGCTTCTGATAAATCCAAGGGAAATGACATACAAATAATTATGAAAAAACTTCCCTGCAATATGCGGCAGAAGATTGCCGGCCATTTCTCCGCAAAGTTCATCTTCCTTTATCATCAGTTCAAGGAAGGTACTCTCGTTTATATCAAAGCGGTCATATATTACATTTCTCACTGCCGGGTCAATATATTCAAAATTCAGGGGTTCATGACAGGATTCATGATAAAGTGCCTTCCCGATTATACCCCCGTCGGCATTTTTTATGCTCTGTCCATCCGCAAGAGCCTGACTGACTATTCCCTTAAATGCTGCACGAAGTGTTTCATCTTCTATATACTCACTGTCTTCAATATCACATACATATACAATATTGGCAAGGAGCATTGGTTTTGAAGATACCGTATCCGTATAATAGCCGGTTTCTGCCAGATTGTACCACTTCGTAAGCTGAGATTTTAACGGAAACATACAAATAATTATGGCAATATAAAGAAAAATTTTTTTCCATTTCTTATTGCACAAAGACCTAAAGGCCACAACAAGAAGCCACATAACAAGGCAAACCGCCATCTGACCTCTTGTCAGTGCAAGAACAAATGCAAGCACTGCATCAGCCACAGCCGCTTTTGTATAGAACTTCCCTTCATAATAACCGCTCACCATTCCCAAAAGAACCGTCAGAAAAACATAATACATTGACAGGGTAATTCCCTCAGTCATAACAGAACAGGTCAAAACAAGATGGGTTACCGAAGCAAGTGGCGTAATAAGGTGCGGTGCAAGAAGAACCACAAATGTTCCCAACCGAAACAACCATCCGAAATTATACATTTTTGATATTCTTTTGTAAGTCCAAAACAGGCAGATTACTGCCAATATATTCTGTATGATTGAAACAGCAACACCGAAATAATCCCCCAAAAGAACAATCGTAAGCTGTAAGAAAAGAGAATATACCGGTTCTCTCATGGGATACTGATGGATATACTGGAAACTGTCTCCGCACTCCTGCACAGGACAAAAGATACAGAAATACCCGAACACCAGAAGTGTTCCCACCAGAACAGCAATATCTATTTTACTGTCAAAAAACTTTTTTAACTTCATTACCTAATAAACCCTTCAAGATATTCCTTCCAAAGCTGATTAACTTTTTCAGGTTTCATATCCTCAGCTATTTTAGACGCCTCTTTTCCGAGACCGATTCTTAGCTGCTCATCATCCATAAGCCTGCAAAGCTGTTCCTTAAGCTTTTCCCTGTCATCCACCGGAATCAGGATTCCGTTCTCATCCTGCTTTATTAAATCGGCAGGTCCGCCACAGGGGCAGTCTGTGGAAATGCAGGCAAGCCCCATCGCCATGGCTTCAATGAGCGCATTCGGCATTCCCTCCTGCTTTGAGGGCAGCACAAATACAGAGGCCTTCTCAATTCTGCTTTTAACGTCGCTGACCTGACCGTGAAATACTATTCCGTCGCAGTCAAATCTGTTGCGAAGTCCCGCCGCCAGTTCGCCGTCACCGTAAAGATGAAGGGACCAGTCACGGTACTCGTCCATTATTTCCGAAAATGCTTCAAGCACCATTCTCTGATTTTTATTTGAATCTATTCTTCCTACCAGTACTATTTCTTTTCGACGTTCCGAAAACTGTACCGGCTCACTTCCAATGTATTCCGGACTTATGGAATTGGGCATAATAACCGTCTTTTTCTGAAGACCACCTGGCAAAAATGACTTTCCGCCACTTGTCTGTACAACAATGCCTGCTGCCTTTTTAAACATGAGAAACGACAGTTGTTTAAAGCCTCTTCCCTGAAGTTCTCTTTCCGGATTGCTTCGAATTCCCACAACAACCGGGATTCCCAAACCATCCGATGACGCAATAGCCATAAGATTGTTCTTTCTTATAAATGACAGAATCAGATCCGGTTTTATTTCTTTCCATATTCCCCTAAGCTTTGTAATACGTTTTATAAGATTCTTTATACGTGATTTTGTTTCTTCTTCGGGAGTAATATCTGCCAAAAGCCTGTTTATTCCCTCCGGAACCTCGTATTCGGTTTCTCCCACAGTTTTTGTAACAAGATAAACCTCATAACCGAGAGACTTAAAATAACGTGCCAGATTAATCATTACCTTTTCCGCACCGCCTCTCGACAGATCCCCTATATAAAATGCTATCGTTTTTTTGTCACCCATAGCTTCACCCATTTACCGTAACGGTCTATTTCATATAACAGTTGAACCACTGCTGGAATACAAAGAATGACCAGCATATCTTGGAATAATTCTGTCCCGTCGCCGGTCCACCGTCACCCTTTGCAAGGTAATTTCGAACAAGCTCATTTGTATATTCCGGGTCAAAGATTCCCTGTCCGATAAGGAAGTCCTTATCAGTAAAATCAATCAGCTGCTCCTTGAGAGGACCACGCATCCATTTATCAAGAGGAACCGAAAAGCCCTTCTTGGGTCTGTCCAGCAATTCCTTTGGAATATAGTCGTGAGTAATATCCTTTAAAATGTACTTCTTTATTCCCTTGTTGTACTTAAAGTTATGGGGGATTCTGTATGAGAATTCCATAACATCCTTGTCCAGTATCGGGCATCTTCCCTCAAGGCTGTACTTCATGGCCGCTCTGTCCACCTTGCAGAGAATATCCTCCGGAAGATAAGTATCCATATCAATCAGCATTCTTCTTATCTGCCAGTCTTCTATGGGATACCTGTCCTCTATCTCGTACTTGCAGGGAAGGCTGTCTTCACACAGCACCAGTCTGTTAGCCGCATCTATGTAGCCCATTGAACCAATCTGGGTTTTTGAAAGTTCGTTTCTGTTTTCAGACACAACTCTTACCTTGAACGAGAGTTTTTCATACAATGCCTTATTCTTTAAGTGAAGTCCGTTACATACACCGTCCAGCATTCCACCTATTGTGTCCAGTTTTTGTGCCTGCCAAACATTTTCATATATGTTGTATCCGCAATAGAATTCATCTCCGCCGTCCCCGGACAGGGCTACGGTTACCTTTTCCTTTGCCAGAGCGGAAACCAGCATGGTCGGAATCTGAGAGGAATCAGCCATGGGCTCATCGTAATACCTCGGTATACTCTCAACCAGTTCATACATTTCCTCCTCGGAAATATATCTTTCCGTATGGTTCGTGCCCAGGTGTTCCGATACTTCCTTGGCATATACGGCCTCATTATGTTCCTTCTCACCAAAGCCTATCGTGAAGGTCTTTACAGGCTCATCACTTATTGACTGGGCTATTGCCGTTATAAGAGATGAATCGTAGCCGCCGCTTAAAAATGTTCCCAACGGAACATCCGATATCATTCTTCTTCTGACAGATTCAATAAGCAGTCTCTTTAATTCTGCCTTGGCTTCCTCATAATCCGTTACAAGGTTCTTTGATTTATCAAGATATACACTTGTGACATCCCAATATTTGTTTTTACTTATTTCACCGTTTTTAAACGTAAGACAGGTTCCCGGCTCAAGCTTATATACATTTTTAAAAACCGTATCCGGATTCATAATGCACTGCTGATAAATGAATCTGGCAAGTACCTTCTCGTTGATTCTCTTTTTAAAATCCGGATGTGCCATTATAGGCTTCAGCTCCGAAGCAAATACCAGATTTCCCTCCTCATACCAGAAATAAAGCGGCTTCTTTCCGATTCTGTCCCTTGCAAGAATCACTTCGCCTGTT
Organism: Lachnospiraceae bacterium; assembly: GCA_045639685.1. GTDB lineage: Bacteria > Bacillota > Clostridia > Lachnospirales > Lachnospiraceae > Colinaster. The sequence goes on along the minus strand of JAZUDO010000017.1, from coordinate 137,782 downwards.
TCCCTGTCATACAGAGCAATGGCAAACATACCGTTAAATTTATCAAAGCACGCCTTACCCCATTTGAGATATGACGCAATTATTACCTCAGTATCACAGGTTGATTCAAAATGATAATCCGGCAATTCCTTTTTTATATCCCTGTAGTTATATATCTCACCGTTAAAGACAACGCTTATCCTGGGCGTGGAAGTACCTGCCTCAGGCTTTGAATGCATTGGCTGATGTCCCAGAGGTGACAGGTCAAGAATGGATAATCGTCTCTGCGCAAAGCCTACACTGTATCCGTTACCTGCCTCATAGGTCTCAACACCGCTGTCATCGGGGCCTCTGTAGATGATAGTATCGTTCATATATGTCAGCTGGTCATTCGTTATTTGATTTTTCGAAATGTATCCACATATTCCGCACATGTTTATTTCCTTTTTTGAATCGTTTCCTCTATAAATTCACGCCAGTTCTTAACGATTGCGTCTGTATTTGTTATCTTTCTTAATTCAGCGGCATTTCTTCCGAGTTTTTCCGCCAGTTCCTTATCCCCAAGGAGTCTTGCCATGGCAGCGGCAAATGCATCCTCGTCTCCCACCGGTGTCAAAAGCCCGTTTACTCCGTCCTCAATAATTGTCGCCGGGCCTCCGGAAGGGCAGTCCGTTGCAACAACAGGCATACCAAGGCACATGGCCTCCAGCAGTGAATTTGGCATTCCCTCGGAATTGGAGGAGAAGGCAAACAGTTCTGCTCTTGGTATTTCCTTTTCAAGCTCATTACTTGCTCCCATAAGTTTTATATACGAATCGGCGTTATTGTCTTTAATTATACCCTCAAGTATTTCCCTTGTTCCGTCATGTGAATCGTCTCCGAACAGTTCCAGGGTGTATTCCGGAAAATCCTTATGTATTTTTATAAACGCCCTCAAAAGCATTGCCTGATTTTTGAAATCCACCAGACGGCCTGTACTGATTACAAGCTTTTCTTTGGGAATCTGCGATATATCGCAAAAATATTTTTCATTTACCGGATTAAGTATTATTCTCGACTTTCCCATCAGATACTTGGGAAAATAGGATCTCTGCATATCTGTCTGGAACACGGCACCGTCTGCACGTGGAAACAGCAGTTTTATGGCAAGCCTTGTTCCCCTGCCGTTATATACATACCAGGGGTCTGCTCTCACGGCTATGATTACCGGAATATTAATTCCCAGTCCCGCCATCAGTGCTCTGATAAGGGGTGTTCTTGTAAAACCGATAAGAATATCGGGTTTTTCGGTTTTTACAAGTTTTCGCAGGTTAAGCCATCTGATGAGAAACTTGGCTATTCTGCCCTTCTGCTCATCATCCTCATTCAGTCCCACATGTATTCTTCTGACCCTCGAATCAAGTTCAAATTCATTCTCACCCTGCCATTCTGTGGCAACAATTATTTCATCGTCCTCACAAAATCTGTTGGCCAGATTGGAAATGACTCTCTCCGCACCTCCCTGCTCCAGGCAGTTATGGTGAAACATGATCTTACTCATTTATTCAATCACTTTCCTTACTGATATCTTCAAATATTCTGCAATATTCGTCGCAGATACGACCTACATCAAATTTTTTGCAGGTTGCCCTGATTATGTCTCTGTCCCAGCTCTGTTTAAGAGCAAGAACTGTTTTTTGGGCAAGTTCTTCTATGTCATCCTGTTTTACCAGGAAACCGTTTACGCCGTCCTCAACAATTTCTGCGGGGCCTATGGGACAGTCGTAACTTACAACCGGTATTCCACAGCCTATCGCCTCAATAAGTGCATTCGGCATACCCTCATACTGAGAAGAAAGAATAACGGCATCCGTATCGACATACACATTTTCCATGTCTTTTCTGACCCCGTCAAATATAACAGATTCCTGCAGCCCCATATCCTTAACCAAAGCTTTGGTCTGTTCCATCAGATTGCCGTTGCCTACAATTCTCAGCTTAACTCCCGGCTTCTGTTCCACTATGGAAGCAAATGCTTTAATAAGCTGGTCCGGCTGCTTCTGAGGATCCACGCGTCCGATAAAGGTGAGCCTGTTTCCTTCAGTCTCCTCCTCGCCTCGGTTCTTCCTGATTTCATCAACCCTTTGAATCAGCAAACGACTTACAGGATTATATATAACATGTATTTTTTCGGCTTCCGCAAGCCCCTTCTCTCCAATCATTCTGCCCATGTCCTTACACTGAGCAACGATTGCATCCATATCCGCCATCTGCTTCTGAGCTGTTTTCAGATAGTTCTCTATTAGTGGCGATACGTTATCCTCTTTTGCCAGGGAAATATTGACGTTATTGAGAACCCTCACCACCGTCTTTACCTTGGTAAGTTTAAATTTATTCAGTTTATTGACAATGATAGCCATCTCATTTCCGAAGATAAACAAAAATCCCGGCTTGTTCTTCTTAATGTATTTAAGCATGGGCAAAGCGGCATATCTGAGCCTGCTGACCCCCAGTTCATGAACCTGTACCCTCTTATCCAGCAGATGCGTATTAACATCATTATCCAGATTCAAAACGCAAATATGAACATTATGATTTCTTTCAGCCCACTCATTTGCCAGATTAACGCATACTCTCTCCGCGCCTCCGATTCCCATATGGGCAATAAAAATATGAATATCCACCGTGTTTCCTCTTTTCGCAGAATTAATTCAACTCAGTCGCTCCGCCTTCATAAAGCGATACATAATATTCAATCTGCTTTTCCACATTAAATTCCGTTTCCTTCATGGAATCAACTATGCTTCTGCACATATAGGCCCTGTCCTCCGTAAGCTTATCAACCGGAATATCGCCAACAACCGAATATAATTTTTTTGCCCATTCATTGACAGTCTGTTCCAGTGAATAAAACTCAACCAGGTCACTGACCTTTACCATTCTTGTTATTGCATCGGATATTACACTGTGAAGTCCGGATGCCTGGGCTTCCACAACAGTTCCCGGCATGCCCTCAAACACAGATGGGAAGAAAAACAAATCAAAGGCATGATAGAAGGGAGCAACCGGTGACTGGTTTCCCGTAAGGATTATCTTATCCTTTACGGAAGGTTTTCCGGCCGCAATATTTGCCTTGTCAGCCTCTTCAATCCATGCCAGGACATTCTGCTTAAGGGGGCCGTCTCCCACAAGCATAAGAACGGCATCCTCCCTATACTCCAGAAATTTGGCAAATGTGTCCACTATAAACTTGTGATTCTTGGCTTCATGGAATCTTCCCACATGTCCTACCACAAATTTGTCGGACACATTGTAACGTGCCCTTATCTCATTTCGTTTATCCGAATCAAAGGTAAACTCCTCAACATCAATTGCATTGGGCATTACCTTAACCTTACCGTCATTATAATTATTTTCCCCAAAGACAGATTTCGCTGCCAGATCGGAGCAGGCAATCATTTTGTCGCATTTTTCAGGCAAATGCTTTCTTAAAAAATTAGTAACCTTCCCTTTCGGTCCGCTGTCAACCCCGGCGCTTCTTGCATGGGCTATTGTAAGCCCCACACCGCTCTTCTTTGCTATGGGCAGATATATTGAAGCCGTAGATGTCATATGACCGTGAACGGCCGCATAACCCTTGTGCTCCTCAAAAAAAGCTTTAACGGCAGCTTTATACTTACCGTGATTAATTACCCTGTAGGGCGGAACAGTATATACATGTCCTCCCAGTTCCTCAATCTGCGGTGTGTAAAAGCCACTGTTTCCCTCCGTTATAAGGAAATCGAACTGGATTCTGTCCCTGTCGATATGTCTGTAAATATCCATTATTCTGCTCTCGGCTCCACCAAGATTGGTTCCTCCGAGAACCTGCAATACTCGTATCATAAGAATCACTCCTCATTCGGTTTATGAATGACCGTTCCTTTGCTTGCCCTTCCGCTAACCAGAAGATGCTTGCATATTGCCATGCAGTATTCCGTCGCATTTCCCGCAAAGTTCCTTGCTTCTGCCTTCACATTCATATATTCATCGTAGGAAATGAAGCATTCCCTGTTTTCGTTAATAAGCTTCTCAAAGGCTTCAATGTCCTTGTCCGTCATGGTATCCCCATGGAGTACATATGTACTGTAGCCCGGCTTTTTACTGACACACTCACTTCGTTTTTTGCTTATGGGATAAAAGGTAATTCCATTTCTTATGTAAGGCGCCTTTCCAAAGCCGTCCGTAAGTTTTGTTATTCCGTTTTCTTTAAGTGCTTTCAGTGTATTCCTGTCAAAGGAATGTCCCGGCGCCATAAATGCTGTCGGCGTAACTCCAAGGCTCTCCAGCTGTTCCTTGCCTTCCTTTATCATCTTAAGCTGTTTTTCCAGCGACACTCCCGCAAATTCGGAAAACCCGTTCAGCGGAAATATACCGCCCTTTTTCGTTGTATACAAATGGTTATATCCGTGTAATGCTATCTGCCAGCCATTCTGCTCCAGTTCCTGTAAAAGTTTCGGAAAATCTCCATGTTCCTCATTCTTCATCAGATTCTCGTCCTTAAGAAAAGGTACCACTCCGATTAGTGGTCTGATGTCGGCTTTGTCAAGTATCAGTCTTATTTTGTTAAAACGTTCATAATCCATTCTCGACGTAATATCGTCAAGCCTTACAGCAGTTTTCATACAGTTCCTCCGCATAGGCATATACACTGCAATATTATACCATAAAAAAGCCCGAAGGGTGAAACCTTCGGGCTATATCTGCTTTTCTTTATTTTACAATCTCCAATAAGAATAATCACTTCCTGCAAAATCATCCTTGTTAAACAAGCCCTTGATATCGGCAAAAACCTTTACCTTGTTGTCCGGATTAAAGAAACCGTCAATATCCTTCTTACCAATCTTAAGGAACTCGCTGTGGGCTACGGCTACAATAACCGCATCCATATTCTTTATATCTTCCATTGAACCAAAGGAAATGCCGTAAAGGCGCTTAGCTTCGTCAGCATCCGCTGTTGTATCAACCACTACAGGTGTAATGCCAAATTCCTTCAATTCGTTGTAAATATCAATAATCTTTGTATTTCTTGTATCAGGACAGTTCTCTTTAAATGTGAATCCAAGGATTGCCACCTTTGCATTTCTTACAGGAAGGTCTGCTGCAATCATCTTCTTAACAACACTCTCTGCAACATACTTACCCATATCATCATTAATACGACGACCGGAAAGAATAATCTGTGAATGATATCCTAACTGTTCAGCCTTATATGTAAGATAATAAGGATCAACACCGATACAGTGTCCACCAACAAGACCCGGTGAGAACTTAAGGAAGTTCCACTTCGTTCCTGCTGCCTCAAGAACAGCCTTTGTATCAATTCCCATCTTACTGAAAATGATTGAAAGCTCATTCATAAATGCAATATTAATATCTCTCTGGCTGTTTTCAATAACCTTTGCAGCCTCTGCAACCTTAATTGATTCGGCTCTGTGAACTCCTGCCTCAACAACAAGTTCATATACATGAGCAACCTCATCAAGAGTTTCTGCATCCATACCGGATACAATCTTTGTAATTGTTTCAAGACGATGAACCTTATCACCGGGATTGATTCTTTCCGGTGAGTAACCAATCTTGAAATCAACACCGCATTTAAGTCCCGATTCCTTCTCTAAAATAGGAACACAGATGTCCTCTGTAACTCCCGGATAAACAGTTGACTCAAATACAACAATGGAACCCTTTGTAAGATTCTGTCCCAAAAGTCTGCTTGCTCCCTCAACAGGTGTAAGGTCCGGTGTATGGTCGTCATTAACCGGAGTAGGAACAGCAACAATATGGAACTTTGCTTCACGAAGCTTTTGTGGATCGTCTGTAAATTCCACCTTTGTGTTCTTAATTACATCATTGCCCACTTCATTGGTAGGATCAATTCCATTCTTATACAATTCTATCTTCTTGGAGTTGAGATCAAATCCGACTACTTTTACTTTTCTTGCAAATGCAACCGCAATCGGCATTCCTACATAGCCAAGACCAACAAGAGATATTTTTTCTTCTCCCGCAACTATTTTCTCATATAAGCTCATTTGTCTTCCTCCATTATCTTTAAGTAAACATTGACATTTTACTCCAAAAGATACAATAAAACAAGTTATTGTGCTATAATATCACGCGGAATATTTACCAATATAAATGTTAGGAGCAATTAAATTATGGGATATAAAAATCTTGTTTTCCCACAGGGAAGCAAATTTCTTGTAACCGGCGGTGCCGGCTTTATCGGTTCCAACCTCTGCGAAGCCATTCTTGATTTGGGATATGAAGTAAGATGTCTGGATGACCTTTCAACCGGAAAACAGGCAAATGTGGATTTACTTGCAGGCAGACCCGGATATGAATTCATCAAGGGTGACATCAAGGATCTGGATACCTGTATAAAAGCCTGTGAAGGTATTGATTTTGTTCTTCATGAAGCAGCCTGGGGAAGCGTTCCCAGGAGCATCGAGATGCCTCTCTTCTATGAGGACAACAACATCGGCGGAACACTTAATATGATGGAAGCTGCACGCAGAACAGGGGTTAAGAAATTTGTCTATGCGTCAAGTTCTTCGGTGTACGGTGATCACCCGGTTCTTCCCAAGGTAGAAGGTCAGGAAGGCAATCTTCTTTCGCCCTATGCCCTCACCAAAAGAGTAACAGAAGAATACGGCAAGCTTTATACCAAGCTTTACGGACTTGATACCTATGCCTTAAGATATTTCAATGTTTTCGGACGCCGTCAGGATCCGGACGGTGCCTACGCAGCAGTTATTCCAAAGTTTATCAAAATGCTTATTAACGGAGAAACTCCTACAATTAACGGCGACGGAAAGCAGTCACGAGATTTCACCTACGTGGATAACGTAATAGAAGCCAATCTCAAAGCCTGCCTTGCTCCCAAGGAAGCAGCCGGCAATGCCTTCAACGTTGCCTACGGCGGACGTGAATATCTGATAGATATTTATTACAATCTTTGCTCGGCACTGGGAATCGAAAGAGAGCCTAACTTCGGTCCCGACAGACCCGGTGACATCAAACACAGTAATGCGGATATCAGCAAGGCAAAAAATCTTCTGGGTTATGACCCCGATTATTCCTTCGAAAAGGGAATTGCTCTTGCCATCGACTGGTATAAAGCAAATCTTTAAAAGTTTTTTAACTATCGCACGTACAATAACCACGATATAAAAAAGCCGATTCGTTTCACACCACGAATCGGCTTTAATTATCTGTATATTTCCTTTAACAGCCATTCAACATAGGTTTCAACCGTATCAAAATCTGTATCGAGACAGTTCTTTTCCATCTGCTGCAGCTTCTCCGGATTATTCCATAACCTGTATATCTTATCGGTTAATTCATCGGCGTCACCGCTTTCAAACTCCGTTCCTGTTCTGTCCTCTCCTATAAGTTCCGGAATTCCTCCGATTCCCGCTCCGATAACCGGTGTGCCATAGGAAATTGATTCCATTACCGAGAACGGACAATTCTCATACCATTCCGAAGGATAGATACTGAACCTTGCCTGACGTATAACGGTATTCAACTCTTCTCCCGAAAGGAATCCCATATTACGTACATTATCCATTCCGGATATTTCTGATTCCATCGGACCTGAACCTGCAAATACAAACATTACCTCAGGCAGATTCCTTACAGCCGTCAAAAGAGTTCCAAATCCTTTTTCTTTGGAATATCTTCCGAAATAGAGCACATACTCCTTCTTTGGAAGTTCAAGTATTCTGTCATAATCATCTCCCTTAATGAAGAAATTATGACGAAATACAAGTCTGTCTCCCGAAAGCAGCCTGTCTCTTCCAAACTTATTGTATAAAAATCTGCTTGGACAGATTATTTTTTCTACCTTTGTATATGTCTTCTTTGTCTTATACAGATAGCCTTCAATTGTTCCCAGGATACTCTTTACACGTGAATTGTGAATACACTTTTTACGTGAGCAGTTAATATACTTTCCTCCCAGACACCTGTCACAGTTCTCGTCTGTTGAAGGAATTCGCATCATATGATTCGGACACACCCACTGATAATCATGGGCCGTCGATACAAGTTTAACCTTACGCCCCGTCTGCTTCTCATACTTCCTTATCTCATCGATTATTGATGGGGTAATTTGGAAATTGATATTGTTAAGATGAACCACATCCGGCTGCATATCATCAAGAACTTTTCTTATTCTGCGTCTTGCTTCTCCGGAATATATAATCTTAAAGGGATAAACCAGTTTTCCAAGCTTTCCCGTATGAAAATCCATATCGGAGGTGTACGCTTCGGCATGATTACCTACAATTCTTCCCTCATGCTCCATGCCGAAATACTGAACCTCATGGCCCAGCCTCTCAAGTTCCCTGCCTATTTCGAATATATATGTTTCCGATCCACCGTTTGGATAGAGAAATTTATTAACGATAAGTATCTTCATGCTTTTTCCTTAATCAACCATCTGTTCAATTCGGCTTAAATACTCATTTACAACAATCGCTCTGTCAAAATTCTCCTTAACAAAGCTTCTTCCGGCCAGTCCCATCTGTTTTGCATCCTCATCGCTTAACTCAAGAAATGCTCTGACTGCCTCAATAAGTTTTTCGGCATTTTTCGTTTCAAATACGAAACCGGTTTCACCGTCTTTAACCGTCTCTATACAACCCGGGGAATCTGTTGTAATAACAACTCTTCCGCTTGCAGCCGCCTCAAGACATACATTTGACATTCCTTCACTGCAGGAGGGATGAATAATGCATTTTACCTTTTCAAGGAATGGTCTTACATCCTTCACGCTGCCGTGATAACGGATAATTCCTGCCTCGTTTGCCTCTGCCAGTTGCTTTTCGTAATGCTCCTGACAGGGACCGACAATGTTAAATACCGCATTCGGATAATCCTTTCTGATTTCCTCCGCACAGGTCAGATACTCCTCGATACCCTTTTCCTTCATAATTCTTGCTATGAAAATGAACTCCGTGCTGTCCTTTGGCCATGGCAAAAGGGAAAATCTGTCGGTATTTACTCCCGAGCCGGGCAAAAGTACCATCTCCGCCTTCGTGAGTCTGCTGTTTTTAAAGAAATCGTAGTTAACCTGATTCTGAAGGAAAACAGTTTTTACTCTTTTTAATCCTATTTTGTAAAGAAGCTTAGTAATAACCTGCAATATACCGGGATTAATAAGCGCGGCACCAAGTCCCGTAATATTGGTCATATACGGAATCCTTTTAAGGGAACAGGCCAATCCTCCATACACATTGGGCTTAATCGTATAAGTCAGGACCACATCCGGTTTTATGCTCTTCAACAGTTTCATGTATGTAAAGAACAGTTTCATGTCCTCTATTGGGTTTACACCTCTTCTGTTGATGGGCGTCTTTATTATTTTACAGCCTTCCTGCTTCAGTTCCTCCTCATGCTCATCATCGGGAAATGTGACTGTAACATCATATTTCTTTACCAGTTCCAAAACCAGCTCATTACGAAAAGCAAAAAGTCCCACTGAAGAGTTGGTTAATATTAAAACCTTTTTCATTATTTTTCCTTTATACTTTAGGCATTATAGCTTATTCAAAGCACTTTCTTACAATTCCGATAATACGGTTCATATCTTCAGGCGTATTTTTTATATCACTGGGAAGACACAGTCCATGTCTGAAAATATCTCCTCCCACCGACTTGTCCCACCCGACTCCGTTATCTCCGATTTCCTTTGCACAATTACCCTGAATTCCCTCAGCTGTAAAGAAATCATTTCCTGCATATACCGGTTGGAGATGCATAGGCTTCCAGATAGGTCTGCTTTCTATGTTTTCAGCATCCAGAGCATCCATAATCATATCCGGAGTAACATCGGATTTTGAAGGGTCTATTGTCATGCAGGAAAGCCAGCAGTTGGCATCTCCCTCGAGATTTAACGGATTCATCGAAATGGCAGCAATATCCGCAAATGCTTTCTTATACTCCTCATATATGGCCTTCTTAAGTTTCTTATGCTCCTCCAGGTGCAGCAGCTGACCTCTTCCCACACCTGCAACAATATTACTCATTCTGTAATTGTAGCCTATGGTTGTATGCTGATAATATCTGGCCGGATCCCTGGTCTGTGTAGCCAGCCACAGTGCCTTTTGGGTATCCTCTTCCCTGTCTGATATCAGCATGCCGCCTCCTGAGGTTGTAATGATTTTATTACCGTTAAAACTGTAGACACCTATATTTCCAAAGGTTCCACAGTGTTTTCCTTTGTAGGTTGAAGACAATGCTTCCGCAGCATCCTCTATAACAGGGGTATTGTGTTCCCTTGCAATTGCCATAATCTCATCAATCTTTGCCGGTGTTCCGTAAAGGTGTGCATATACAATTGCCTTTGGATTCGGATACTTTTCATAGGCTTTCCTGAGAGCTTCCGGAGAAATATTCCAGGTATCCCTCTCAGAATCTATAAATACCGGTACTGCTTTTTCGTAGGTAATGGGATTGCAGGTTGCAGCAAATGTAAGTGACGAGGTAAATACAACATCTCCCTGCTCAACCCCCACAAGCTTGAGTGCCAGATGAATAGCCGCTGTTCCTGCAGAAAGTGCACAGGCATGTCCTATTCCCGTATAATCACACATTTCCTTTTCAAATGCATTTACATTCGGTCCCAAAGGCGCAACCCAGTTTGTATCAAAGGCTTCGTTTATGTATTGCTGTTCTTCACCATGCATTGTAGGTGAAGAAAGATAAATTCTTTTGTTTGCCATTTTACTATTCCTTTCTTAGCAAAAATAGAAGCAGGTATCATTTTACCTGCTTCTTCATTATACATCATTTTTTCTGATTGTACACGTAAGTGGGGACAATTGCTTTTACAAGCGGCCTTATGTCTGCACTCTCATTTTTTGATTCTTCCTTAAGTTCCTTTAACTGAGCATAGAACTTCATCTCATCTATCTCTATAGGTTTTCCTATATGAATCAGTTTGTTCTCCGTATTCTGAAGACCCTCCTCATCCATCAGAAGTTCCTCATACAGCTTCTCTCCCGGTCTTAAGCCTGTAAATTCTATCTTAATATCTTCATCCACCTTATATCCTGACAGACGAATCAGGTTCTTTGCCAAATCAAGAATTTTAACCGGTTCTCCCATATCAAGGACAAATATTTCTCCTCCCTTTGCATATACTCCTGCCTGCAAAACCAGTGACACTGCTTCCGGTATTGTCATAAAATATCTGATAATCTCCGGATCCGTAACCGTAACGGGACCACCTGCCGCAATCTGCTTTTTGAACAATGGAATAACAGAACCGTTACTTCCCAGAACATTTCCGAATCGAACCGCAACAAACTCTGTATCATAATGCTTATCAAAGCTTTGGACTATCATCTCGCAGATACGCTTGCTGGCTCCCATAATGTTTGTAGGATTAACAGCCTTGTCCGTACTTATCATAACAAACTTTTTAACGCCGTTCATGGCAGCGGCCTGAGCTGTCTTCCAGGTACCGAATACATTGTTCTTAATCGCCTCATTTGGACTTGTTTCCATAAGCGGAACATGCTTATGAGCTGCGGCATGATAAACAATGTCAGGATGATATTCCTCAAAGATATCATTCATTCTGTTGGTATTTCGAACAGAAGCAATCAGAACAACAAGATTCATTTCCGGATATTTATACAGAAGCTCCTGCTGTATCTCGTAGGCGCTGTTCTCATATATATCGATAATAATAAGCTGCTTGGGATTATGGGTGGCAATCTGCCTGCAAAGCTCGCTTCCGATTGAGCCTCCTCCTCCTGTTACAACAACTACTTTTCCGGTGATATAACCCATAATGGCATCAAGGTCAACCGCAACAGGCTCTCTGCCCAAAAGGTCTTCTACCTCAACATCTCTAAGTTTGCTGACGCTGACCTCTCCGTTAACCAGCTGGTATATTCCGGGAAGAACACGCAATTTACATTCGGTATCCTTACATATGTCAAGAATTTCCTTGATTACGGTTCTGCTGGCGCTGGGAATGGCAACAAATATTTCATCGATGGAATGGGTGTCTGCACATTCCTTGATTTTATCGCGGCCGCCTTCAACCTTTACTCCCTGAATATAATTGCCCCATTTGCTCTTATCATCATCTATAAGGCATGCAACCGTCATTGTAGAGAAATTGCTGGTTACAATTTCCCTGATAATGGAATTTCCCGCATCTCCTGCGCCGATTATCATTACACGGGTAGCATTATTCCTGTTCATCAGTTTATGCTTTTTACTTCTGAAGAAACGGTAAGAAAAACGGCTGGCAAAAATGAGAGCTATGAGACTGAAGGTATAAATAATGTAATAGCTCTTGGGAACACCTTGTACACCTTCTCTCATGAAATGCAGTCCGAAGCCGTCAATTATTGAGGAAACAACACATGCAAAAACAAGATTCTGCAATTCATGCTCTCCCGCAAATGCCCACAGGCTGCTGTAGAGCTTAAAGAACGCAAATACCACAATGGTAATAAGAATATTTAAGGGTAAAAAACGGTTAATTGTATTCACAAAGAAATCCGGAATACTATCCCAGTTCAATTCATAACGAATAAGAATTGCAAAATAACTGACCGCAATCACACTCAGTATGTCATATACAATAAAAAACAGCCTTCTTGTCAGAAGTTTGAAATTAATGGCATTTTTCATCTCTAATTTCCTTTTCAGCAATTGCCAGGGGCAGCATACTTATAAACAAAGCAAAGCCGAAGGGATTGCACAAATGCAAAATCCACTCAACCATGCTTGCAGCACAAAAGCTTATCATAAGAACCGGGAAAAGCACCTCATATCCGTCCCGATTACCAAGTGCCCGCTTCATGCCCAAAACAAAAATATACACCATAAATATAACAAAATAAATACCAATTACAAGACCGTGGTCATGTATCACCTGTAAAAAGGTATTGTGGGCATGGATGGCTATTTCACCGGTTGGCAGTTCAGCCCCCATTTCCTCATGTCCCCACAAATTCCACACCTTTATATAACTCTTAAAAATGTCAAATCTTCCGTTGGAAATATCATTTTCCTCTTCCTCCCCTGAAGAATCCTCAGGTACCGCTTCCTCCGCATAGACCTTCAGCACAAACGGATTGAGGGAATTATATGCCTCCATAATCTCCGAACCCACAGAGGCCTGCTTCTTATCCGGATCGATTCCCAAAACTTTTTTTCCAAACTCACGACAGAACTGTTCAATCGTCATATAGTTTGCATCAACGTAGGGCATTCCCTTTTCAAAGGTGAACTCCCTGTACTCATATTCAAAGGTTATGGGATCGTTGGCAATTCTCGGTACCACATCCGTCAGAGCATATGTAACCGGGAACATATAAACAACAGCTGCAGCCATAAGAGCGAAACGTTTCAATGAAAGGCTTCTCTTTTCCTTTTCTTTGTTCAGTACGACAGTTGCAATAACAAAAAGAATTACAACAGCTCCGGTTGAAACAAAGCCTGTTCTCGACATTGTCAGCAACAAGTATGTGGCTGACATTCCTACAGTAAAAAGCTGAGGGAGCAGTTTAACCGGATTAATCTTTTGGCAGGACTTACAGTACAGTCGAACGATTGCGGCACAGACAACAAGGGACAGATAATATGCCGTAACTGTTACTGTATGATAGCCCATGGGATATCTGTAAAACTGATAATAGTAGAATACTCTGTGATTAATGGAGAACCATACCATCATATAAAAATTCAGGATTATTCCCATGCAGATATTCTCTAAAAACTGTGCTCTCTTTTCCCAGAATAGCAGTCTGAAAATTGTAAGAACACAGATACCCATCAATGTCCAAACCCAGTATCTCTTATTGGCAAAAACACTCATTCCCACAGCAAGAACTCCAAAGGGAATCAAAAACTTTACATTGATTTTTGCCACAGTTACTTTCTTTCTTACCAAACGTATGATTGCAATGAAAATATTTATTACCACAAATCCGGCTACCGCAATAAACCATCCCAGAAGTCTGTACATTTCTTCCATCTCAGGCTCACCCACATGGGGTTTTGCAACAAAATAACCGATTATGGGACCTGCAACCAGCCATAGGGCATTGGGAATGTTAAGCAGTTCCTTTTTATCAAAGGTAAATATAAGTACAAAGCAGAATGCTATCATAAATTTGCATACGCTGTAGTAATGGAATATATCATACAAACCGTTCATATATTCATAGCAGTACCACAGAGCTGTAGCAATTGATACAATCTGAAGATATTTTCTTATGTCGATTTTCTTTATTTTTCCAAAATCCAAACAGAAATCCGTAAAATTAATCCATACTCCGATACATGCCAAAAGCATCAGAAATCCCAATGCAATAAATGCATTGTTCTTGGTGTCCGGTCCGAAAAGCTTCATACCGAGTGTCACATAGATTACAGCAATTCCTCCCATGGCAAGTAACGGATTGGCAACAACCTGCACCGTTTTCCTTAAGGAAACCTCTTTATCGGCTGCCTTTCTCAAAGCAATAAATGCTACTGCACAGATTACTGCCGCTATCAGCACCGAAATCAGTATTTCCGACAAAGCAAAGGGTTTTTCAACATTATATCTGACAATTACATCATACTCCGGTACCTCGGCACCGCCGTATGCCATATAAAAGTTAACCGGTGACGTCGTTGTGGCTCTGTCCTCATACGCAAGATACAAATCCTGCGTCAGGCCTTCAACAATAAAGGAATACTCATTTCTGTCAATAAGATCATATCTTATTGGGATATGAACAAACCCCGGCGCAATAAAATCAGGATCAACATTTACAAACTGCTCATAAATCTGCTGATGCTCCTGATCGTACAGTCTGAAAGTCATGGTCTGTCCCGACATATCATTGCACACATAAAGGTCCACCGATTCCAGACGTCCTCCTATTCCGTCAAACATCTGGGTAAGATTATACTCTACGCTAATGGGATCCGATTCCCTTGCCATAATCTCATCGGATTTTGCCGTAACCGAGTTGCGAATCAGCTTAAGTGGCCATATTGAAAGCAGTACCAATATACAGACTGCAAATATAATTACTGTGATTGCTTTATTCCTGCTGATTTTTTGATTCATTCCATTCTCCAAAGCCGGCTATCGGTAACAGAATTACCATAAACCACAAAATAAGTACATAACGCACAAGAACCGTAGGCCCCAGCAGAACCGTTCCCCACAAAAGGATAACCGGTACAAATGCCGCAAGCCTTTCCCACTTCTTCTGTCTCATAATTCCAAAAAAACCAAATGCCGTTAACCAGAACATGCAACCCGGTGAAAACAGCATGCTTAAAACCGGAACGCGCTGTTGAAACAGTTCAAGGGAAATACTTTTATAAAAACTCTCATAAACAGGGAACAGACTTACCCTTTCTCCCGGCGGCTCAGTCTCGAATCCAAAATAGGAGCTGTCCTTATACTGGTAGGTAAACATCTGATTTCCGCCATAAACATTGATTACCATATCCGGATACCAGTAACCGTAACTGTTAACCAGCCAGGCGTTCAGATATATATATGGCTTTCTCTTCCCTATATCCAGCCACAGTTTTCTGTAACGTGACGGGTCCCTTTCATATGCTGCATTATCAAACCCTGATTTTAAAACATCCGAGCACCTTGCCGTATATGTAATCAGGAAATTCTCCGGCAATACCTCATAGAGTATTTCCTTTTCTTCCTCAGAAAATACTTCCGGAGCATAATTGTATACTCTGGCTATCTGCTGAATGGGAACCGTCAGCATCTCCTGATGCTCATTGTCCGTTGCATGACATGCAAGCTTAAAACAGTACTGACCTCCAAAATACATAACAACGGAGAGAACCATAAGCAGTGCCAGTCTTCCGATAACAGCCTTTTCCTTCCCTGCCGCAAAAAAACACAGAGCAATAATCGGAATCGAAACCAGGTATGCATACATTCCGTTGTTGCGCAAAAGCATCATCAGTACAGAAGCTGCCAGAAACAAAACTATCCTTTTATCAAAGAAGCCCTTCTCTTCCCGGGCACACTGCAGAAGCAACAGAACTATCATTAAAAATGCTGCCGTAAAAAGCGTATCCTTGGCGGAGCATACCGCATACATGGGGAATATGGGAAACAGGCCCAAAATCAAAATTGTTCCCAATAAATATTTTTTTGTTGCCCCCAGTTTCTGAAGAAAAATCACAAAATAAGCCGCAACAAAGGAGCATATTCCCATCTGAATAAGTGTATATACGGCTATACCCGCATTTGCTCCTGCCCCTATATACTCAAAAAAATGTATTGTCCCTCCAAGTGCCAGCACATGAAGCAGCGGGTGATGCATTGTAAACTGTCTTGATATTACCTGCACATACTCATCCATTGCATCATATACAAATGCCCCCGGAAAGAATGCAAGAAATGTCGGAATCCACAGCGCAAAAATAACCGGCCATACAGCAGTCAGCTTTAAGGGCTTTTTATCGTTTTTTTTTGCGTCGTCTTTTTTATGTTTCAAAATGGCATCCCAAAGGGAATGCACAAGAGGTGCCAGGAAAAATCCAAAAAGAATAATAAACAGATACAGCTTGATATCCTTAAAATTAACATTTTCCGTGCTCTCAAGTCTTGCTCCGAAATGCAGTGCCCCCGACAACAAAAAAGAGAAAACATATGCATATATTTTTTCTCTTCTGCATGCCTGCCTGAATACGGGGAATAATCTTCTCTGAATATAAATACCCATTCCCCAGAAAATCAGGGCAAAAAAACTGTTTGTATAGGTTATGTTTATGTAACGCTCCGATGCGGTATATCCGCCTATGGCTGTACTGCCGGGAGCAATGATTCCAATCAGACCGATTGCACCGGCGCATGCCAAAAGCACTGCTGCCGCAGTGTCACCGATAACAATCTTCTTTTTCCCTTCTTCTCTTCTTTGCTCCATTTGTCATTTACCGTATAGAAGGTTTTCAACCCTCTGTTATTCTTCCTTATCCACCCCTACAGTCTGTCTGATAACATACTGAGGTGCATTGTTCATTCCGATATACATTCTTCCGATGTACTCTCCAAGAAGTCCCAGCATAAACAGAATCATTCCGCCGATAAACATTATGGCAGACATCAGTGCCGAAAATCCTACCACAACAGCATCACCAAGAACAAGTTTCTTAATAATTGTATATATGCCATAGAGGAAGCCCAGGAAGGAACAGCTTACACCTATCCAGGTTGCTATTCTCAAGGGTTTTACGGAAAATGCCGTAAATCCGTTCATCCACAGTCCCAAAAGTTTCCCCAAAGTATATCCTGAGGTTCCCACCTCGCGCTCTCTGTGATTAACATCAACATTAGCTATTTTCTTCGTTGAACGTAGAACAAGTCCTATTACATAGGGATAAGATTTGTCATATTTAAGCATCTCATCCACAATAAATCTCTTTGTTGCAAAATAACTTGAAACATACAGTTCCTTGGGTTTCCCCAGCAGAAACTGAGTCATTTTTTCATTCACAAAGCTTCCGAAATTTCTGAAAGCGGAATGCTTCTTATGGGCATACCTTGCATATACAACATCCTCACCCTCTTCAATCTTTTCAAGAAGTTTATTAACCTCACAGGCCGGTGTCTGTCCGTCATCATCAAGGCATACAAGAATATCTCCGGATACAAAATGAAAACCTGCCATCAGTGCGGAATGCTGTCCGAAATTGCGAGCCAGGTCAACTCCGATTATATTGCTTTCGGCAGCTGCCATTTTTTCGATTACACCGTATGTATTATCAGGCGATGAATCGTTTACAAGAATAATCTCGTAATTGTATCTGTCCTTCATTGTATCCATGGTTGTCTTTATCTCATCAACAACCTTTGGCAATGTCTGTTCACTTTTATAACATGGTATACAGAAGCTAATCTTTTTCATGTATTCTCCCTCTGTTTTGAACTTCCTTAGTCTTCCTCGTACATTTGATATACATACAGTTTCTGTTCTCCGTCAGGAGATGCTATAGTATCAAATAATTCATATCTGTCAACATTTTCATCTTCACTTATGAAATACCAGTTTGCCTTGTCGGGATAATATGACTGTTTTTCAGTATCGATGGGGCTAAGGGCTGCCCAGCCTCCCGCAAGCTGTGTATTTGCCTTGCTGTAAACTTCCTTTTCAAAAATCTTCTGAGTAAAGTTCACTGTGGAATAAACATCAATAAAGTAATAATTTCTGGAATTTGAAGATGTATACTTATACAGTTCCCTGCCCATAACGTTGTATTCATCACGAATTTCTGTCTTCTTCTGCAAATCATATTTTACGGAAGAGGGCAAAAATGCAGCTGAAATCATGGCTGCGGTAATAAAGCCCAGAACCAGCATCCATGTGGTTATCTTCATAACCCGTGTCGTTGAATAGTTGCTTTCTATCCAGGCCATCAGAAGCATGGCTATCAGAATCAGTATCTCGATAAAATACATGGGATGAGCAATTCTTGCGTTAACCCTTCCGTTATAAAAAACATATCCCCAGGATATGGTTCTCATTATAAACAGTACCGGAAGCATATATGCCCACCTGATATCCTTGGTAAGTATAGCTCCCACAATTGCCGCCATATAGAGAATGATAACAATAACATTATATGGAATATGCATTTTCATATTATCCTCGTAAAATGCACTTCCCTCCGCTACCATATTATTTCTTCCTCCGGGAGTACGTATGCACGCCATGGCTTTAATATTCTCAAACAATGCGCCTGCCAGACTTCTCCTGTCTGCCTTCTGATCTGCCGAATACTCTGCAATTTCTTCCATAAACTGAGTATTCATTCTGTCGGAAATGGCAAAATTATAATCAACAAGCCTGTCATAATCATCCTTTGTGGCAAACTGGGAATCATAAAATGCCTTATTGCTCTCGTATTCCGGAATTCCGTTAAAATCATAAACCTGGGTACGGGCGTCAAAAAGATCCACAAACTCCGACCACTCATCAGAGCTGTAAGCTCTTTCATTTATAATGAATGATGCACCTATTCCGGCAATAAGTATTCCCAAAAACAAAAGATACTTTTTATTGACCTTCCATGAAAATCCCTCTGTAATCCACTTGCATATTCCTGCTGCCGCAAGGAAAGGGCACATTAGAAGCAGCATTTCGCTTCTTATGTTGAAGGCAAGAATAACAAGGACAATGGCAGGAATATTGTCAACGACCTCAAACACCTCGCTGGTAAATACCAGATAAGCCGCCGTTGCTGCCATCACGCCACACACTACCGTATACTGAAGCACAACCATTTCCCAAAGATTTGCACCCACCAAAAACAAAATTCCGCATATATACATTCCAATAATTGATAAAACCTTTAATGACTTTTTCTCAACGTTCTCGGAAATCAGTCTGTGGGTTCTCTCAAAAACAAGCACCATACAGAACCACATAATGGCTATCTCGGATGCACCCATCCATGGAAATGCGGGATTGAAGTTATACAGTTTTGTATAAAGCCATGCAATCGGATAAAGCATCTGTATATTATGTGCTTCCGCTGCTCCCGAATATATACCCGAAAGAATGTCTGCAATAAGTATGTCATCGTTCAGGTCATAATAGAAATCAAACAGGTATACCAAAGCAGCATAAACAGCCGTACTTACAAGTATGGCTGCTATCATCGATATTGATATTGACTGCTCACTATTTTTCTCGTTCATAATCTCTTCAGCATTCTCAGTAGTTATTTAAAGAATGCAATTACCTTTTCACAAATATAATCCACCTCGTCAGGCTTCAATGAATAGAACATAGGCAGTCTTTCGAGACGTTCACTCTCTTTGGTGGTATATACATCCTCACCGAAAAATCTGCCATACTTAATTCCCGCAGGAGCACTGTGAAGAGGAATATAATGGAATACTGCATGAACCCCCTGCTCCTTAAGATAAGCTTCAAATTTTGTTCTGACTTCCATGTTTTCAAGCTTAAGGAAGAACATATGGGCATTATGCTGACAATATTCCGGAACATAAGGAAGCGTAGCCACTCCCATTTCCTCCAGTACCTTAAGCTGCCCATAGTAACGGTTCCAGCTGTTCATACGTGCATCTGTAATCTCACGGGCAAGTTCCAGCTGCGCCCAAAGATATGCTGCATTAAGTTCACTGGGAAGGTAGCTGGATCCGAAATCCTGCCATCTGTATTTATCAACCTGACCTCTGTAATATTTACTTCTGTCAGTTCCTTTTTCTCTGTAAATTTCTGCCTTTTCGGTATATGCCCCGTCACGGAGAAGAATTGCTCCTCCTTCGCCCATGGAGAAATTCTTTGTCTCATGGAAACTGAAGCATCCGAAATCACCGATTGCTCCCAATGGCTTTCCCTTGTAGGATGCCATAACTGCCTGGGCAGCATCCTCAATAACAAACAGGTTATGGCGCTTGGCGATATCCATAATGGTATCCATTTCACAGCCAACACCCGCATAATGAACCGGAACAATTGCCTTTGTTTTCGGCGTAATTGCCGCTTCAATTATCTTCTCATCAATATTCATGGTATCCGGTCTGATATCCACAAATACCGGTGTTGCTCCCCTCATAACAAATGCATCCGCCGTAGAGCAGAAGGTATATGAGGGCATTATTACCTCATCCCCGGGTTTGATTTCCGCAAGAAGAGCTGCCAGTTCCGTGGCATGTGTGCAGGAGGTTGTAAGCAGAGCCTTCTCACATCCGGTATTCTGCTCAATCCACTGATTACACTTTTTTGTAAACTGTCCGTCTCCGCATATTTTCTGAGCATCAACAGCCTGTTTTATATATTCGTATTCTTTACCCGTAAAGGGCGGTACATTAAAATTTATCATTTTCGTTTTCCTGCCAGTAATTTAGTGCATACACTGTTTTATTGTATCAAAAAACTAAAGTTTTGTCATCTAAACCGTAATCTCTCAATCGGCTGCCAATTATCTCTTATTTTCCATCCTCACAATATGTATCAATAATTCTTCCCATATCAGCCTGCCATATATCGAGGCTCTCCTCTGTAACCCTGTATTCGTTCACATGGTCACCCACACCGGTCACAGTATCCCTGATACACTCAAATACAAACCTGTTTCCCTGTGGATCGTGATGGCACACATCCCTGTATCTGTCGAGATTGCTCACCAGTTCCTCGTCATCCTGGAAATTGAAAACGTAAACATTGTCATACCCCAGCAGACTCTTCATTGAGGTCCTATACATCTCCATAACCTCGTTAACATCATCGTCCGCAATAACCTCATCCCAGAATAACGTGCTGTAAGGGGGATAATAAAATACAAATGTCACCTCCGGATTGGCTTCAACAATTTCCGTAAGTGTCTTCATGTTCTCCGACACCAACTGATTTCTGTTTTCATCGGACTCCGATTTGTTTGCATTTTCACCATCGGTTACTTTGTCAAGGCTTTCCAGGAACATTTCATAATCCATTCTTGCCCGCTCCTTGGAAAAAAGTTCCGGTTCTTCCCAGGTATAGGAATCATCCTTCTTAAGTTCGTTTCCTTTCAATCTTTCCAATACTCTTCCCGCAGCTGTCCAAAAAACATCCTCATTAAACAGATATTGTACATCCCCGATTCCGTTTGAATAAAGATACTCCGGATACTCATGATAAACCGCATCGACCTCAGACAGAAGCTGAAATTCATTGATATCCGTAAGAACAAAATCCACTTTGTTGCCGCTCTTTTGCACTTCCTCAAATATGCGCTCGTAATCCTTAAACTCAGCTCCGGAATAGGACAGTTTCTGGAGTTTCATCCCCATTTCCTCAAACCAGGATTCCCTGAAATTTTCAGTCATACTGGAACCGATAATAACCGAATCATACTCAAAATTCTTCGCAGCTCCCGGGGTCTGATAAAGGGCATTATCCATATAGGCCTCTTCTCCGAAGAAGGGACCGTGATAATGGAAAAACGGATCCTCCAGGCCTACAAAAAGCCCTATAAGAACCAACCCCGCAAATAATGAAATTGTAAATGAAATCACAAATTTTTTCATATACACACTCTGTCAGAAATTAAAATATAAGAACGTGCTTACGTTCATAAATGTCATAATCGAAAGCAGTGCCATAAAGGCATACACGGGTCCTTCCCAGGACTTTAATTCTTTTCTCCCTGCAAGCTTATGGCTTGAAGGTGCCAGCCATACAACCAAAAGTGTTACAACCACGCAAACCGCCGTAAAGATGTAGGCATACATGTTCACAACACTGTCCGTTGTGCCAACGTATTTAAGAAGGTTTGAAAGATTATCTCCCGCAAAGGCTCTGCAAAGTTTTGGCAGCGTATCACCGATTCCTCCAAGGAACAGATATCGTAGCATCATCTTTGCCTTGTATACTCCCTCTGCTCTGAACAGCACCCACGCAAAATTAACAAATATAAAGGTCACAGCACCTGTAAAGACCTTTGGAAGTCTGCTTATTTTCTTCTTAAAGGCCCTGTGGAAACACAGCGCCAGGCCGTGAAGCATTCCCCATTCCACAAATGCCCATCCTGCACCGTGCCATAAACCGCTGACGGCAAAAACAATCATTGTATTGATATAGGTTCTGATTTTACCCTTTCTGTTTCCTCCCAAAGGGAAATACACATATTTGGTAAAAAAACCTGTCATGGTCATATGCCAGCGTTTCCAGAACATGGATATATCGGTAGCCTTATAGGGCATGTCAAAATTCTTCGGAAGCTCAAATCCAAGCATTTTGCCCAATCCTATTGCCATGTCACTGTAACCGCTGAAATCAAAATATATCTGCAGGGTATACCCCAAAATTATCAGTGCTGCGGAGGGGGTATCCCAGGCAGACTCAAAGGAATAACCCAGATCTACAATCCTTCCGAAAGGATCCGCCATCATAGTTTTCTTAAAAAGGCCGATTACAAAATACCTGATACCCTCACCGAAACGGTTAATATCAAGTCTGTAGCGCTTTTCATCCTTAAATTGTGAAATAAGCTGGTTATGAAGGACAATGGGGTCCGCTACAAGCTGGGGGAAAAAGCTTACAAAAAGTGCATAATCAATAAAGCTGTAATTATCGGTTTCACCTCTGTAGGCATCCACCACAAACGACACCTGCTGGAAGGTAAAAAAGCTAATTCCCAGCGGAAGCAGAATTGTTCTGGTTGTCCAGTCCGTATGAAGAAATCTGTTGGAATTGTCAATAAAGAAATTAAAATATTTGAAATAGAAAATAACGGCAATATTGGCTGTCACGGCAACCACAGTCATAATCCTTCTGAGGCTGTTCCGTCCTTTTTCACTGCCCTCTCCGATTTCCCCGTTTCCTTTGAGTTTTTCCAAAAGAATATATATTCCGTAATTGAATACAATGCTCAAAATAAGAATCAAAAGATAAGAGACATGATTGTATCCGTAAAAAATGAAGGACGCAAGAATAAGAGCCGCCTTGGCGAAAGTGTGTGCTCCCAGCCTGTGCAGCCCGTAATAAACAAAAAGAACTATGGGTAAAAATGCAAATACAAATATTTGTGAATTAAACAGCATATTATCACCTTACATAAACGGTGTACTCACCGTTCTGATAACATTCCCTGTAATCATTCTCATTAATAAACTCCTGTATCAGTTCTGATTTCTCTGCAGAGTTCACAAAAGATGAATCGGTATTTCTTATAATGACTGCGATTCTATCCCTGCCAGAAAGAGCATCCAATCCTTTTTTCACCTCGTTAACAGGGTTTGAATCCAAATCCGTCCAGGAGGTAAACAAAGCACTTGGCCTCCTAAGAATAAATGTAAGTCCCGGGCAGTCTCCGAACAGAACAAGTTCCGATGGATTTACTTTCTCTACACTCTCATAAAGTCCCGTCAAATTTGCAGCATTTGCACTGTTTGTATACATACCCTTGACCGTGTCAACAGTCTCAATTCTTGTATCTCTCGGTTCTCCTCTCATTCCGTCACGAAAAACAAACTTCACATTGAAGCCTCCGCCCTGAATAACAAGAATTACAAGAAGTGCCAAAAGCATTATTCCCATGGGAGCCGTGAAATACAGCTTTTCCATCCGTGAAACACGCTTGTATGCATCCAGGCACAGACTAAACGTAACCGGAAGAACTATGAACAGGTTATTGAGATTCTGATATGTATAATTATTGCTTCCCAAAGGCGCAATAACGATAATAACAAGTGACATCACAGACAGAGCCACAAACTTACGCCTATTATCATCACTTTCCTTTCCTGCCATGACAAGCCCGTAAACTGCTGCTGAAATGCTAAGGAAAAGCCCCATCATTCCCCACTCATATATTGAAGAATAATCCTCATAATATCTGAAGGAGAACATACCTCTTCCCCAGAAAAATCTCACCATAAGACCTATTACCGCAAGATAAACAACTGTTTTAAGGGGTACCATTTTCCCGGGCATTATTCTATACATCACAATACCGCCAAAAACCACCAGCAGAATAATCAAAAACCATTTTGAGGATCTTATATAGGCTCGAACGGTTCCGAATATCATTGAAAGGGGTGTATAGGTTTCATCCGTAGAAGTGATTCCCGAAAGACCGCTTATCATATCAACTATACCGTTAAAACCATATTTAATAACAATTGCAATAAACGGAACCAGAACTCCCACAGCATAGCCTGCCACGCAGATTCCCGTATCTTTTGCAACCGCCTTAAATGTCCTCTTCTCATACAACGCTACAACCCATAACACCAGAATCAGCGCCATATTTGTAATATTGGGAATTCTCACGAACACATTAATGCCCAGCACCAGACCGGCTGCAAAAAGAAGTCGTTTATCGTCCTTCTTTACTGCCTTATAAAGGAGCAATGCTCCCACCGTAAGAAACAGATAAGATAAATAATTGTACAAAATTCCGGTGGGTATCCAGCACATATCTATGGCAAGAATTCCCCCAAGAAATGATACAAAGGAACCTGTTTCATTTTTCAACAAATAATAAACAGCAAGAACCGTTGCCGCAAGCACAAGCCTTGTATAAATATTAGCCCCTAACAGTGTACTTCCTCCCGGAAGTTTTACAATAAGCGAACCGAAAAGATTTGAAAGGTACGTGGAAATAACCCACATTCCCTCAAGCCTGTCCGCAAAAAGATAGTTTCCCAGACTGTAGGTACTGTCGGATACATCAACACCCTGATTAACCGTAACCATGGTTACAAGCAGGAGTACTGCCGGAAATATGAATTTATCAAAAATTTTCTTTGTTCTTTCAGATTTCATTATCGGACTTAGCCTGTCTCTCCCTGACAAATATTGTTTCTACTTTATCAAAAATGAATTTACGCAGTGCATCCACAAGGCATCCTGCCACAAATACCACCGCCACACAAAGCAGCATATGCAAAAGCTGTGTGATTATATTATTCATTTTGTCGGCGCCCAAAAAGAAAGGCCAGATTAATCTTACGCTGACATTTTCATGGAGAAGATATACTCCGAAGGTAAGTGGAGCGATACGGCATACCATGGAAGCAAACTTCCCATCCTTAATCTCCACATATGTCCATGCGTAAAACAAAGCCACCGAACTTATAAGAACAAGGATATAATTGTAAGCATAGGTCATATCCATGTAATATTCCATTTTCCCTGTTACACTGCATATTCTTCCGCAGACAGCACATACACCGAAATTCAAAAGGACACATATAACGTACGCAAGAAGAGATTTCTTCTTTGAGGAGAAGAACCTTATTCCGTACATTCTTATATATCCCGCAATCAGAAACAGGCAGATAAACCACCCGAAATCATAACCGTAAGAGTCTGTAGGTATCAGATAAGGATTAATTGATTTTGGCAGACAGAAAAAGCACAGAAGTGCGATAATCACTGTTCTTAACTGCTTCTGTGGGAGATTCTTAACAGCAACTGCAAGGACCGGGCTCAGCATATACATAACAACATAAGCCGTAGCAAACCAATAGTGTTCATATTCAATGGGAAGTAAAATGGTCAGCCAACTGCTTAAATCAAAAGTAAAGCTTTCTCCCGCCCTTTCATAGAGAGCCGAAACCACCGGAAATGCACTCAGGCCATACATAACAAGACCTACAAGAATAGAATAAAACAGGACCTGACAAACCAGCTTTATGAGCTTGCTCACATGCCATTTGGCTTCCACCAGGAAATACCCGCTTATAAGTACATAAACATTAACGGCAACATTGCAGAAGCCGTCTATAAGCCACCATATATGATTGTTTAACGATCCGTCTTCAGACAGTTTAACATCAATCTTACCCTTACTGATGTAATGCAGAACAATAACCATCAGCATCGCAACAATTCTAAGCAGTTCGATATTTGCCTGTCTTTTTCCCTTTTCTGCCACTGTTTATTCCTCTCAGTTCTTACGTCAAATCGTTTCTATACGTTTTCCTTCTTTTTGAAAATCCATAACTTGCTTAAGAAGTAATTGGTTACTATAACAACAAACTGTGCAATCAGTTTAACCACAAGCTGACCAATCTGGGTATCGTATCCCATTTTGTCACAGCCTATCCATATAATCAGATCCTCCAGAACAAGGGTAAATACTCTTGCCAGAACAAATTCAACAAATTCCTTTGAAAACTCCTTGAAGGATTTCGTCTTACTGCGAAATACAAGAAGCTTATTTGTGGTAAATGTAAACAGAACACAGATTACCCAGTCAACATTATTGGCGGTTACTTCATTCCAGCCCAGCTTACCGGCGAAAAGCCAGAACAGCACCATACTTAAAAGGAATGCAACTCCTCCCCAAAACAGGTAATCTATCGCTTCCTGATATTTCTTATACAAATCCCAAATCTTTTTCATTATCAAATCATCCTATCCTTATTATCATAACCGGTCGAACCGTTTTTATTCACTCAGTTCATACACATATATTGTATATGGACTGTCATGACCATCATATTCTCCCAACAGAGTGAGACCTGCCTCTTCACTGTTACTGAACTCAATTCTTGAAAAAATGTATTTGCATTCAATGTTCTTAAGCTCATCCATATCAGCCACGAGCCTGTTATCCTCAAGTTCCATAACCCGTAAAGGCGCATAGGTATTCTCATCATTTCCGGAATACAATGAAACTCTTGCACCCCAGCTGTCGTAATAATCCTTAAAGAACGGTGAACCTTCAAAGGCCGGCGCTTCGATTTTCTGCCACTGTTCCTTATATTCCTGAGGATACATTCCAAGATATCCGTCAAGGGTTGCTATCCCATTATATACAAGAACAGCAGGATGCATGCCGTATGCCGCACACCATTCACCCTTGTAATCCATATCCTCTTTAATGGAATCAAACAGTTCCTCAGAATAGAACTCTCTGTAATTTAACGTACTTGTTTCCTTGTGTTTCAAGATTCTGAAGGCCTGATTGTAACAGGTATAATAGAAATCATTGTACATGGCCGGTGCAAACATAACCACCAGCAGTGCAAGTGCTGCTATTGCATTTGCAGTATTCTTCCAAAAGCGTTTCCCTGTACCGTAAAGACGAAGCAGCAAAACAAGCAAAAGCCCATACCACAAAAACGGATTAAAAAATGATGTTCTGGAAAAATCAAAGCCTGTAAGCTTTGGAACCAGCGTCTCCACAAATCTTCTGAAGGGGCCGAACTGGTACAAACCAAATATCAACACATTAAAAATGATCCATAGCATTATAAGGTTTGCCGAATCCGTAAATATCTTTTTGGCTTCGTGCCTTCTGATATATCCAATATTCACTGCAATCAGCCCAATAATGCATGCCGCGAGAACCACATAGGTATGGCTGTCCTGACTGTGAAAGGAAGCCTGCAAAAATTCCTGTGCCGCAAGCTTTATGGACTCCAAAAACGAAATCTCCTCAAAGGTCATGGTGTTTCTGATTGTCACAGTGTCGTCAAACAGCATTGCACCAAAAAGCCTGTATTCCCATACCACATATCCAACAGCCAAAACTGCCGTGGAAGCAAGCATGGTTTTGGGGAACTTTCTGTCCTTAATCCACAGAATAAAAAATGCAATCACCATATATCCCAGTATGAATATTCCGTGATATGAAAAATAGGACAAAAGCGGATAGGCAAATACTCCCGGATACAGAATCAGTCGTCTCTTCAGACTGTCTGTAAAATATAATCTTCTTAAAAGCCATATTATAAGGGGAACAGATGTAAATGCTATTCCGTAGGCGGGAAAAACCGGAATAAGTCCGAAGGCAGCTGCCACTACAACAAAAACCGGTTTGCATTCTTCATATTTGTCCCTGTAAACGTCCTTTGCAAGCAAAAGGAACGAGAAAAAACCCACTGCAATCTTTAAGGCATAACCAATCAAATATGCCCAGAAACTCGGCAAAAAAGTATATAAAAAGTTATACAGTAAAAACTCTGAGCCCAGCAAATCACGATCGATTCCGTGAAGCATGGGCATCTCAACATTATGTGCAAAAAAAGCCGACTCATTTTTTAACATCTGATAATGAGCCACAAAAAGGTCCAGATTGTCATGCACCTGTATGTAACTGTTTTCCCTGAAAATAAGAAAAACAAGTCCCTGTAGCAGGAGAAGTCCGGCCACAAGCAAGAGATACCAGACTGCACTTATCTTCCCGACTATCTTCTTCACTTCTTCAAATCCTCACTAATTCTTGAAAGCAGAACCACATCATGAAAGCTTCCGTCTGCCCAGATACTGTCCTTCATCACCGCTTCTTTGGTAAATCCACAGTGAAGGAAGCTAAACAGCGAAGGCTTATTTGTCTCATAGACACGGGCATAAATTCTGTGAAGGCCCAGTTCTTCAAAGGCGTACTTAACCGTAAGTTCCAGTATCTCCTTGCCGATTCCCTTCCCTCTGGCATCCTCTTCTCCAAGAAATACGCCGTATTCGGCTTTCATGTTTTTATAATCTATATCCCGAAGGAACGTACTTCCAACAGGTCTGTCATTTTCCTTGAGCACAACAATAAACTGCTCCACCTCGCCTGTATCAACCCTGGTGCGAAGCCAGTTCTCATGAATCTCTTTTGTGAAATCACCTCTGTAAAAGAAATACTTCAATACATTTTCCTGATTTCTCCACTTAACGATTCTTTCTGTATCTTCACTTGTAATTGAACGAAGGTAAACTCTGTCACCCTCAAGTCTGACTTCTTTCATGCCTTTCCTCTGCTTTTCTTCCTAAATGCTACGCATAAAAAACCACCATTATGCTACCACGTTTTGCCACCTCAGTAAAGACAGTGGATGCTTACTTAACTGCCCAACGCAGCTTTGTGGATTTTGCCCGGGGATTGTCGACACATTCCTGTGCCGACGGCCTGATAACATCTCTGGAAACTTCGCTGTAGCGTCCTTCCCTTTGCTGCTGTCTGAAGGCCTGCTTTACAAGTCTGTCCTCTCCCGAATGGAAGGTAAGTATTGCCACCTTACCACCCAGATTTAAGACCTCCGGCAGTTTTTCCAACAACTCGTACAACGCGTCATATTCCTTATTTATATCAATTCTCAATGCCTGAAAGCATCTGGCACAGGACTTCTTTACCGCATCCTTTAATTCCTTTTGCGGAATCTCCTTAATTCCGGAAAGTGACTTTTCAATAATGTTACGCAGGTCGGTAGTAGTCTTTATCTCATGTCCCGCTTTTCTGAAACTCATTATTGTTGATGCTATCGCTTCCGCATAGGGTTCGTCCGCATTTTCCATAAAGAGGCCCACAAGTTCCTCATAGTCCAGTTCCGCAAGTCGCCCTGCTGCCGTAATTCCTGTGGTGGGATTCATTCGAAGGTCCAAGGGTCCGTCAACCTTATAAGAAAAACCGCGCTCCGGATTATCTATCTGCATCGAAGACACTCCCAGGTCAGCAAGAACGAAATCAAACTTTCCATACTTTGCCGCAACCTCATCCACCTTGGCAAAATTGGTAAGCTCCACAGACAGAATATCTTCTCCGAAGCCCATTGCCTTAAGCCTCTCCTTTGATTTGACCGATTCTATGGGATCCACATCAAGGGAAACAAGGTGTCCCCTGCCCTCAAGTTTTTCAAGCATTTTACTGCTGTGTCCTCCATATCCGAAGGTACAGTCAAGGCCTCTCATTCCCGGTTTAATATCCAGAACCTCCAGTATTTCGGAAACCATAATGGAAATATGTGTTCCTGCGGGAGTCTTCCCTTTTGCCATAACATGCTCCGCTATATCCGTATATTTTTCCGGCTGGAGCTCCTTATATTTTTCCTCAAATCTTTTAGGGTATTTTCCGCCGTAATGGGCTCTTCTTTTATGTGGCTGCTCTCCTGTTGTCCTATTATTTCTTTCTTCAGACATTACAATTCCTCTCAAAGCTTTGCATTACTTTTCATTACATTATAACACAGTATCCCACCCATTCATTTATAGGGGTTTACAAATATGTTATAATATCTTACGTAATTCACATTTTCGTAAGCGAAAGGAACTTCAATGAAATCTACAACAAAAACATATATAAAGGCGCTTCTTAATCTTGTTACGGCACTTGTTATACTCGCCCTGCTGATTTTTTTGCTGCCTAGGGTACTGATGTTTTTCTTCCCATTTGTACTGGGCTGGATTATTTCCCTAATGGCCAAGCCCATCGTTCGCCTTTTGGAGGAAAAACTGAAGTTAAAAAGAAAAGCCGGTTCGGCAATCGTAATCGTGCTGGTTCTTGCAATCGTAATTGGAATTATATATGGCATCTGCTATTTCCTTGTAAATCAGATTATAGGATTTGCATCGGATTTCCCCGATATTTGGGCATCAGTCACAAAGGAATTCAACAAATTCGGAGATTCCATGTCGGGCTTCTACCAAAAGCTTCCGAAGGGATTGCGTGACAGTCTTGATACACTTTGGGAGAACGGTGAAAAATATTTCCAGAATCTTTCCTTTGGTTCCGGAAATATAAAAATCTCGGCTGTCGGTGATTTTGTAAACAAAATACCTGATGTAATAATGGGAATAGTAATGACACTTCTTTCTTCATACTTCTTTGTTGCAGACAAGGACTATCTGAAACGTGCCATGGACCATTATCTCCCGGCTTCGGTAGGATACCACTGGGAAACAATAAAACGAAGCATAAAAAATGCATTTGGCGGTTATTTCAAAGCCCAGTTTAAGATTGAAATCTGGATTTATCTTATAACGGTTCTCGGTCTTGCAATTATAAGAATCGATTATGCCATTCTTGTGGCTCTCGGTATATGCTTCATGGATTTTCTTCCGGTATTCGGTGCCGGAACAATTATGGTTCCCTGGGCAATTGTCAAATTTGTCAACGGAGAATATCTGATAGGTATCGCCATTCTTGTTATCTGGGGTGTCGGTCAGCTGGTAAGACAGATTATTCAGCCAAAGATTGTGGGCGATTCTGTAGGCATCGATCCTATACCAACGTTATTTTTACTTTTTATCGGCTTTGCCGTTAAAGGCGTGCTTGGAATGATTCTTGCCATTCCAATCGGAATTATCCTTAAGAATCTCTATGAAGAAGGGGCCTTTATTTCAACCATAGAAAGCTTCCAGATCCTGTTTGCAGGCTTTAACAGATATCGCAGACTTGATCAGAAGGACAAGGAAATACTTACGGCATATGAAAATGAGGTTGCGGATTCCTACAAAGAAAAATATGATTCCGATAATCCTGAAGACTAAAAAAGGGTGTAAAAAACACCCTTAAAAGAAAAATCGCTTTTACCGTGTGGTTTAAGCGATTTTTTTGTGGTTAATACTTTTGAGAGAACAGGAATAGTGTTCTATGTCTGTGGGTGTGCACGGTGAAGGTTACAGAAAAAAACTGTTATGCATAAAATCTGTAACCCCTGTTTACATAGTTGCCACTGAAGACTACAGAAAAGTCTGTTTTTTCATGAAATCTGTAACCCCTGTTTGCATAGCAACTACTGAAGACTACAGAAAAGTCTGTTTTTTCATGAAATCTGTAACCCCTGTTTGCATAGCAGCCGCTGAAGACTACAGAAAAGTCTGTTTTTTCATGAAATCTGTAACCCCTGTTTGCATAGCAGCTACTGAAGACTACAGAAAAGTCTGTTTTTCATGAAATCTGTAACCCCTGTTTACATAGTTGCCACTAAGGATTACAGAAACAGCAGAGCCATGACTACCGAGTTTGAACAATACTATCGCAGAATAAAAGAAATAATAGGCTTATGACTTTATACAGTCCGATCTTTTATATTATTCTTCTTACTGCAAGAATCTCTCTGTAGGTTGCATTTCCGATTTTGATTCCTGAAGATGGCGTCGATGCATGTACAATCTGTCCGTTTCCGATATATATTGCCACATGGCCCGCATAACAGATTATATCTCCGGGCTGTGCCTCCGCATAGGTTACACCCACTCCCGCGTTTCTCTGGGATGTGGAACTTCTCGGTAGACTATAGCCATAGTTCTGATATACCGCCAATGTGAATCCGGAACAGTCACATCCGTTGGTAAGACTTGTTCCTCCGGAAACATAAGGATTACCGACAAACTGACAGGCATAAGATGCAATTTCCTTACCCAACTGACTTCCGGTTGAATTGGTTATTACCGTGCCCGTATCGGGTTTTCCCGATCCGGTATTGCCGCCTCCTGCACCACCGTTACCTCCGGTATCACCATTATTGCCTTCTGCTTTAGCCTTTGCCGCCGCCTCCGCTTCAGCCTTCTTTCTGGCTTCTTCCTCTTTTCGTTTACGTTCCTGCTCTTCCAGCTTCTTAATCTGATTGTTCTGCTTCTTTATCTTGGCCTTATATGCCGCAGCTTCCTGCTTTGCCTTATCAATCTGAGCGTCATAATCCTCTGCTTCCTGTTTCTTCTGATTAAGCAGATTATTCAGTTCAACCTCTTCCAGTTCAAGTTCGTAGCATTCTGTTTCCAGTTCTTCCTGCTTTTCCTCCAGATTTGCTTTGGCAGTTGCAACCGCTTCCTTGGCTTCAACGTATTCTGCCAGTTTCTGCCTGTCGTAGGTATACAAATCATCTATGTAATCAGCCTTGTTAATCAGGTCACCCATGCTTTGAGCCTCAAGCAGAATCTGAACATAAGAAGCCTCACCCTTTTCATACATAAATCTGATACGGGTTTTCATGGACTCGTACTGTTCCTGCTCAACTGCCTCCGCATCTGCAAGCTCAACCTCTTTTATCTCTATATCGTCTTTTGTATCCTCTATTTCGTCCTCGAGGATGCTTATGGACGTCATTATTTCCACAAGCTCGTCATCTATCTGATTGATCTCATCCGTTATGCCCTTACGGGTTTCCGTCAGTTCATCTATCTCATCATTTGCCTCATCCAGCGCCTTCTGGGTTTCCTGTTTTTGCTTTTTTATATCATCAATAGTGGTCGCATTAACGCCCACAGGTATTGTAATACACAGCAATAATGCAATTGTCACTCTGAGACTATTTTTCCTCATCCCACAATACCTTTTCAATAAGATCCATCCGTGCTCTCAAAACTTTTCTGTCAGCCAGACTCATAAGTTCCTGTTTCTTTTCTTCAATTCCCAACAGTTCACTGCTATCAATAATATATTCGGGTTTAAGCTTTTCTTTAAGCAACTTCTTATCTTGATTTTCCTGTTGCTCTTTTTGATTTTTCCGAGGTTTTCCCCATAATCCCTTTCTCTTTTGAAACACCAGCAATGCTATCGCAACAACAATTGTGAAACCTTTCAGAATCAGCATTGAAGTGCCCTGACCCAAAATAAAAAAGACTACTATTGACAATATGCCAAAAAACAACGTGAAAAGAAAATAAAAAAGCATTTTCATTGTGTTTTTAAACATACCGAAACTATCATCCTGTATTCTCGCACTGCTTTCATTGGCCTCACGTATTCCGCAAATTCCGACTCCGGCAAACACGGTAAACATGACCCAAACCATAAATATCTCGATAGAGCTTATCCCCTCACCATACAAGAAACTGTCTTCAACAAATATATCGGAAACAGAAAATGCCAATACTGTTACCGAAAAGATAAAAGCATACACCACCTTGTCAAATTTAGACTTTACCCTCACTGTATCATTGGTATAATTCTTATCTTTTTTCTGTACCTTTGAATCTTCTTCTCCGGGATTATTATTTTTGACCCAGGTCTCATATTTTTTCTTTATATCCTTATAATCAATGATCTCACGACCTACAATCGCCGTTTCATCACCAATCATCTTTGTTGAAGCCTGCCAAAAAATATCCTCAAAAAGCTTCTTTACTGTTCCCTCCCCTTTTTCCGGATACTCTGCAAGAAAAAGGTGAAGGCGACCCTCCCAGATTACAAATCGGATATATCCCTTCCTTGCAAGCTCGCATAAATATGCTCCCGGGTCGGTTTTCAATTTACCTGAAAGATTATTCAAATGCCTAATCTGCTTCTTCTCTTCTTTTTGGTACAGTTTTATATATACCATCGTTCCCGCTGTAATAACAGCGG
Organism: Lachnospiraceae bacterium; assembly: GCA_045639685.1. GTDB lineage: Bacteria > Bacillota > Clostridia > Lachnospirales > Lachnospiraceae > Colinaster. The sequence continues at coordinate 103,261 of JAZUDO010000017.1, read as the reverse complement.
TTGCCACCACCAGGCATATCCATGAAAGCAACATTTACAGCTCCTTTGATCTTTCACTGGCTGCAATAACCGCATCCATAACCGTTGCACGAAAGGCACCGTCCTCCAAAGCCTTTACACCTTCAATGGTTGTTCCTGCCGGAGATGTCACCATATCCTTAAGTTCTCCCGGATGCTTTCCGGTATCTATCATAAGCTTTGCACTTCCATATACTGCATTTGCGGCAAATTCATAGGCCTGTGGACGGGGCATGCCTTCCAGCACGGCAGCATCTGCCATTGCCTCAATAAACATAAATACGAATGCAGGTGAGCTTCCGCTTACACCTGTTACCGCATCCATAAGTCTCTCCGGTACTACACTTGCCTTTCCGAAGCTCTCTATAATAGAAACAGCGTTCTTTAGTTCCTCATCAGTTACCGCCTCCGAAGGTGTAACCGCAGTAATGGCTGCTCCCACAAGAGCTGCCGTATTGGGCATACATCTTACCAGCTTACGGGTATTTGTTATTCCCTCTCCGAGAAATGCCAGTGATTTGCCTGCAACGATGGAAATGATAACCTTTTCCTCTGTCAGCGTTGCATTTATCTCTTTAAGAACCGGTGCAAGAAACTGAGGTTTAACAGCAAGTACAATATAATCTGCTGCCTTCACAAGTTCTGTATTGTCTGCACATATACCTATTCCAAACTCGCTCTTTCTGCTCTCGCCTGCTTTGGATGAAACATCAAATCCAAAAATGTCTTCCTTCTTCACTCCACTTTTAATCAATCCGCCAATCATGGCACCTGCCATATTTCCAAGTCCTATAAATCCTATTTTCATATTATTTTCCTTTCCATATTTGAACAAAGGATTAACTCTGTAAACCCTTGATATATTGTAATCTGCCCACTGATTTAATTTTATCTTTGCCGTGTTACAGTGTCAAGAAAGCCTCGGTAAATTCAAAATTGCAGCCCCAGTAAATTCAAAATTGCATAAGCCACTCCGTCTTCAAGATTGGTCTTTGTAACTATGTCTGCGGCCTCCCTGCAATTTAGTGAACCGTTCTCCATGCAAACGGATATTCCCGCATACTCGAACATCTCCATATCATTGTCCGAATCTCCTATTGCGACAGTCTCCTCCGGAAGAATATTCAGATGTTCACACAGATGAAGCATCCCCTTTCCCTTTCCGCACTGTCTGTCCATAACCTCCACCCACTGAACCTCCGGGGCGGTTACAAATACATCATCACAGACTAGAGGAACCTTCTTCTCCAGTTCATCATGCATCGCTTTGTTTGGCGCAACCAGCGCAAAATTCTCTATTTCATCTATGTGTTCGCTGATAAATTCATCTATATCATCTACGGGAATTCTTGTGTTCTTAATGTATTTTTCCAGACGCTCCGGCTGTCCGAAACTTACGGGATTCTCGTAATACTCCCGGGACACATACCCACGTCCTCCCACAAAGATTTCGTAGGTAATCCCAAATTCATGCCCAAGTTCACGAAGTTTCTGTGCACTTTCCATGCTCAGACAGTATTTCAACAGAAGTTCCTCTGTTTGAACATTGTATACGCAGGCGCCGTTACTGGTTATTCCGTATCGAAGTCCCTTAACGCTCCTTACGTCATCATATATTCCGTTAAGCCCGCGACCTGTGTTAATAACAATCTCTATTCCCTGCTCATTTGCCTTTTCAAGGGCAAACTTATTAGCCTCCGACAGTTTGCTGTCAGAGGCCAATAAAGTATTATCAAGATCAATTGCTATAAGTCTGATTCTGCTCATTTTCCCCTTTAATCCCCTTACTCATCGTAATCCATCTGAGGAACATAAACTTCCTCTTCGGGAGCTTTCATATTAGATGGGCTTTCTTTCGTCATTACAGCCGTAAGGGTTCTTTCAACTTCCACGTCATAATTCAAGGCGCGAAGCACCAGTTTATCTCCCTCAAAATGATATTCGTATTCCTCATCTGCAGGCATCTCTCCATATCCCATTCTCTGGGTAAATGTCCTGATACTGCCGGTTTCCTTATCTGAAATAAATGCACCCATACAATAGGAAACAGGACGTCCCGGTATCTTACTCATACACGAAAAGGTATGCTCAGCTCCAAATTCATATATATACTCTTCTCCGTCCTCTCCGATACACTCCCATGTTCCGTACAAACCGCTCTCCGGTGGAAGATAAGCTTCCCCTGTCATCTCAAGCATAACCTTTGCGGCAGGATGAATTGATTCATGGTTCTCGGTGGCATAAGCTATATATGTACTGCTTTCGGAATCCTCTATTCTAAGTTCTTCTCCCTCCAGAATGACCTTTATATCTTCACCGTTATCCCGGTATTCGCCCATATATGAAAAACCGGAAAACGTTCTTGCAAGGGCCACAAATTCCTGCTTTCCTGCTTTTTGTTCAAAAAGAGCTTTTGAATCCTGTGGGAATAATTCCATTGCGGAATAACAATATCCGCAGCCATCCATTCTGTCATCCACTTCCAGAAACAGTCTTCCGTTTACCAGATAAAACTGGAAGAATTTGGTTTCCCCGGAAAGACTTGCTTCTGTTTCATATGTATTTGACGTAAGTTTAATATAAAGTGGTGGTTCCGCAATCGAACCGTCACCGTCAAGCATATGTTCTGCATCTTCATCGGTTCCCGGCTCCACTTCTCCGGAAACATCAATACCGGTAAAATAATTACCGGGCGCACCGTTGACCTGTTCCCCTTCAGTTTCTTTGTCACCGGCCCCGTTTTCATCCTCCTGACCGATAACTTCTGATACATTTTCCTCTGTATCCGCAACCTGTTTTTTTCCACAGGCTGTCATACCGACAGCCAGTACCAACACTAATAATAACCCTAATATCTTTCTCATTTCTCCCTCATGTCCCTTTCATAAAATCTATTCTACCACGCCACTGTCGCGGCCATAAGTTTCTTCTTAAATCTATGGTGTGTCCAAAGTGACAAAGAAACAGTCAGTATATCTGCCACAAGCTGCGACCATACCAGACCGTACATTCCGAATATGTAATTCAGCAAAAACAGCATCGGTATGTTAAACACTGCCCAACGCATCACTCCCAGAAACAGTGCCTCTTTGCCGTGACCATAGCTGTTAAACAGATGTACATGATAAAAACTCATAAACATCAGTACCGTTGCCAGACAACGAATTCTTAAAAATGTGGTTCCCAGCGCAACTGTTTCCCCATCGTCAATAAAGAATCTCATAATGAACGGTGCAAATACCTCATACATACATATGCTGATAAGGGCAAATACCACACCGATTTTCAATGAGAACTTAGCAACATCTTCCATTCGCTTGTAATTTTTCGATGCATAATTATATGCAACAATCGGTACCATTCCCTGACATATGCCGATTCCCACATTGAGCGGAAGCCTCTCCGCCTTAAGAACAATTCCGACGGAAGCAAGGGCTATATTACCGTATCCGGACATCAGCTTGTCCAAAACCACATAGTCCATATCAAACAAAAATGTAGCTACCGCAGAAGGAATTCCAACCGAAAATATCTGACGTATACTGTCATTTTGCGGAAGCTCCGAAATCCTGCAAAGACGCAGTACGCTGTTTTCACCAAGCTTCAGTACGGTAATAATAAAATATACGCAGGAAATAACATTGGAAATACAGGTAGCAATTCCCGCTCCGAGAATCTCATTGCCGGGAGCAAGAATAACAAACATAAACAACGGGTCAAGGAATATATTGATTATTCCGCCCATAGTCACACCGAATCCGGCTTTCCCCGACTCACCTATGCTTCGCACCATATTTGAAAGCACATTTGTCAAAATGGTGGGAAGCGCTCCCAGAACTATAACACACATTGCATATTTCCTTGCAAATTCAAAGGTGGCATCATCCGCCCCAAGAACATTCAGAAGGGGCTCCATAAAAATGAGTACCAGCAGCGAAAAGAATATTGCCAACGCCGCCGAAAGAAATACACTGAAGCTAAAGACCTTTTTGGCCTCATCCTCTCTGTCCTCGCCCAGAAGACGGGAAAGCAGTGCACCGCCTCCGACTCCCGCTATGGAAGCTACCGAAATGGAAATATTAAAAATCGGTAATATAAGCGAAGCTGCCGCAACCATATAGGGATTGCCTGTTCTGCCTATAAAAAAAGTATCCGCCATATTGTAGATAAGAACAATCAGCTGTCCGATAATAGTCGGAACAGCCATAATTCTTACAGCCTTGGATACTTTTATATTCTCAAATAAATCCTTATTAATTTCTTTTTTCATAGCATTCCCACTCAGACCAAGAGCAGTATCAGCAGGCTGCTTTCCTGCTCTTGCTGTTTTTCTCGTCGTACATTTTTTTATCGGCACATGCAAGAAGTCTGTCACGGTCTTCTCTGTTTTTCAACTCCCCGATTGCATATCCGAAACTGAAACTGAGTTCATATGGAAACTCTCTTTTCCCGTTTACAACAACCAGTTCCGATTCCATATTCTGCCTTAACAGGAATATGTCATCTTCAGATTTACAACTGCCCACAATAACAAATTCATCACCACCAAAGCGCGCAATAAACCAATGAGCCGAAAGTCCCTTGCAGGCCCCCTTTATTACCTCTGTAAGCGACTTCAGTGCCCTGTCCCCCTCCAGATGTCCATATGTGTCATTTATTTTCTTAAAATCATCAGCGTCAATCAGGCAGAAACATACAGAGTTGTCTTCACCCTGATTGTAAAGCCTTTCAACATATTTGTTAAATTCCCTGCGATTATTGAGACCTGTTAATTCATCACATGAAATCTGCGTTTCCTGGTTGGATATCAAAACTATCACAAGACTCAGAGTCAGGCCAACCTGAATGAGACTTGTCCCGTACAGAAACAATTGAAGTACAAAGGTTATCAGAATCGGTACAAAGAAACGAATAACCATTCGTGAATTATCTCTGTCCTCCAGTCTCTCGCTACGAAATGCTTTTACAACGTAATTAACAGTCATATGCAGAATAAATATTCCCGCAATCAGCGGAGCAAGATAGGCGATTGCTCCTCTGTGATACATATTGTATTCGTCAACCGTAAACGCGAAGCCTGTCAAAGGTGTTGACAGCGTTCCCAGAATAAGAACAATTGTAAGCGCAAGATGCGTCTTACCCATTAAATCCTTATGAGCCCTTACTCCTCTGGATTTACAACAAAGATAATCATCCCACAGATAGCTCATAACAGGCGTATAAATTATATATATAATATTGGACAAATAGACAATTAATCCGGCACCGGGCATACTGCTTCCGTTGGCGTACCAGGTAAAGCAGTCCGAGATACTGTAAATGCATGTAGAGATAATTAATGCGTAAAAAAGTCTTGTCTCCGTGGCATTGCCCTGCTGACGCATCTTAAGATAAACCAGAAGATACAACAGCACCACTGCACATACTATATTGGTTTGCAGATAATAAGTCATACTTAACAAATCAATCGTCCTCATTGCCACAAAAAATCTATGTTCCCACTATACTCCGTATTGCGTCTGTTTTCAACAAAAAACAGGGCAGGTTTTACCTGCCCTGTGCTGTAATAAATCTATATTTCATCACCCATGTGAAGGCTGTACTCGTATTCCATGTCCCTTTGTGCCCAGTCAAGCGCCACATCTGTACAGGCCATGCCCACCGACAAAAACACCATAAGTATCAAAAGAACCACTGCACCTTTGTCATATACAAATTTCTTTGACGTTACGTTGGAAAGAAGTATTTCCATTCCAAGTCCTATAAGAATAACCGGCCAGAGTTTGAAAATGGTTTCGTAGCTTATAACATTTCCAAAAATGTGCAACAGGAACAATACTCCGAAAACAACCATGGATAATCCCGTTGTAATTGAGCCTACACGGTGTATCCTACTATTGGTTTTCTGCTGATTCTCCATCCTTTATTTCTTCCTCCGTAACCTTGATGATATTCGACTCTGTTTCGTCTGCAACTTCCGAAATCCTGTCTGCTTTGTCTGCAACTTCCGAAATCCTGTCTGTTTCATCAATATCTTCGATATTCATTTCTTTCTTCTTTCCCTTAATAAGGATTACTCCTGCACTAATCAATGCAATTGCAAATACCGTTGACGGAACAGCGTTGAATATCGGATACAGATCTTCCCACAAATTATCCGGAATGAATCCGATTATAATACCCATCCAGTACTCATATATCAATACTATTCCAAGGAAAATCAGTATTCCCGCAAACCATTTTCTCAAAGACTTTGACTTAACATCAAATGTTCTTTTCCCGATGAATTCTTCCCAAATGTATCTGTCTTTGATTGCTTCAAATTCACTATCGTCAGTATTTGCTATGTTTCTTGCATGGAAAAACGAATAACTATACACAAGAACTCCGAGGCAAATAAATATTTCACTGTTACTAAGCAGTGCAAGTGCAAACACAAGCATAAAAACGGCCAACAGGCTACATCCCATATGCATAAAGCCTGTGTACATCTCTGCCGCACCGGGGAAAAATGCAAATATAAATGAAAAAAATTTACTTTTCTTTTTTGGTCTCATAATTATCTCCTTTTATCTCACAAATCTTTATCTTACAAATCTTTTAATTCAGGTAATCATTTACTTTTCCGATAGTTCTCCTAATCTTGTTGTAGCTTCTGTTCTCATAGTCCTCGCGGCTGACAGATATGCTCTCAAGATATTCTTCTCTGTCGGGTATTTCCACTCTGTTTTCCTTTTCAATACCGATTGAAACATCCTGTAATTCAACCGGTATTCTTTTGCCCATAAAGGGAATTACAAACAGCAATGCTATTGCTGCGGCAACACCGGCTACCACCTTAAAGCAGTAGGTACGGTATGCCCTTTTCCTTGCGGTAATGTCCATTATCTTCGGAGGTTTTGCAATTCTTGGTTCCGGAAGTTTATTTTCATCCTCGGCAAAAGCTGCATGTTCATCTTCCCCTGCTTTATCCAGAATACTCAGTATGTTATCCAAAAGATAACCAGGTGCTTCAACTTCATCGGTTTCTTCAACTTCCGATATAAGTGCTTCAAGCTCTTCATCCGTAAGATATGAATCCGTTTCTATATTCAGTTTGTTTTCAAGTTTCTCATTCACCCTGCAAATCCTCCTTTCTTATATATTCCTTCAGCATTTCCTTTGACCGTCTGATTCTTGTTTGGACGGTTTTTACATTTTCACCTGTCCTCTCGGCTATTTCATTTGCCGTTTGCCCCTTTACGAAATGGCTGACAGCCACCTCTGTGTAAGCATTCGGCAGACGTCTGCAGACCTCCGTAAGCTTCTCGATTATTTCTCTGTTCTCATACAGTGTCAAAGGGTTTCCCGCATTGCTTACCTTTTCCGGCATTTCCTCCCGGGGCATCGGAATACTCCTTCTCTCCGCCATTCGCAAATAATCAATGCATTTGTTGCTTGCAATCCTGCATATCCAGGCCTTCTCATTGTTTCCGTCGAAATCCTTGTAATGCTGATAAGCCAGAATAAATGTTTCCTGCGTGATATCTTCCGCTGTAAAATAGTCTCCGGTCATTTTCAGGCAAATGGAAAAAATCAGATTCCTGTAGGTATTTACAAGCCGTAATAAATTGTCTTTCGAATCTATTTTTACCACCTCCCTAAACACCCAAAATGCATTTTTTCGGTTCTCTATTCAATATAACGAAACAAGTTTCGTTTAGTCTTCAAATTTTTTAAAAAATTTTTTTCACTCAAACAGGACCTCTGCTCAAACGGCAAAGGTCCTGTCTCATAAATCAATTAAACTCTCTCATTTTCAAATTGTGAAATAAAGTTCCACGCTGTCTCGCAGGAATGATGACGACATTCATGCTGCTGATTGTCGATACTTCCGAGTGCCGTTCTGCAGACACCGTCCTTACTGTCAAAGTAATGAACCGTAAGAATGCTTCCTCTTGTTTCATCATGAAACTTTTCGATTCTGTCGCCCTTTACTGTCCAAATTGGATCCTCATATGAATCCTTATCCTCGAACTTCTTGTCAAATACAGCCTTCAGATCATTAAGTTCTGCCACATACTGTATTCTTTCAAGGGCTGTATCTGTCTGGAAAGGAAGCTCCGGCAACGGTGACTGCTCTCCGCCCGAATAGAAAATCGGAACCGAAACATCTGTATTGAATCTGTCACCGAAGGACTGGGCCAGCATATTGTTCTTAACAGGCGGCAAAGCACTTGCGGGAGCAAAACCGGCAAACTTCTCCGGATACTCCTTAATAAGCTCCCAGGTCTTACAGCTTCCCATAGAAAATCCCGTTGCATATATTCTCTTCTCATCTATGTTGTATCTCTTCTGCAGTTCATCAACCACGTCTACAAGCTCGGTGGCTGTGAAGAAATGATGATTCTCTATACATACAAGAAGGAAATCATGGTCATGGGCAACCTGATACCAGCCTGCCACATATGTGAAGAACAGTGCCGAATCTCCGCCTCCGTGAAGTCCCAGCACAAGAGGAACCTTCTTTTTATCCATTATTCCCTTATTATAATATGCAAAATATCCTGCCGGATGCTCTTTTGAATCCTTAAACTTGCTTCTGTTATCTGCAGAAGTCTTTACGTTTATGCATCCCCTCTCTTCAACCATGCCCATTTTTTGAAGATCCGGTTCAAGGTCAATACCGTTGCACCACATTCTGTATTTCCATACAAAATCGTGAAAATCCTCATAATAATCTGCCTTATCCTTAATGAGAAGATTCTCACAGCCTTCAAATGCCTCATTAATCTCGTCGCTGTTTCCGACACTTATAACCGCAACATCTTTTCTATTGAGTACAGGCTTAACACTCAGTCTTTCCATCGAGCACATAGCCGGTGTAATGGAACCGGGTCCCCAGAGATACTCCCCGTCAATGGTATCAAACATATATTTTGCAACAAAGTCCGCAGACTCACCAAAGCTGTAAATATCCGTACGGAACTTTGCCCCTCTAATAAAATATCCCTCGAAGGTTCTTGTAAAGAAATTATTGTTTTCCGCAATTCCCTCTGCATATTCCGGAACCATCTTTACCTCGGCTATAAGGTCTCTGTAGAGTTCAAGTGTGGCATTCTTCCAGCCTCCCTCTGCTGTGGGATATACAAATGCAACTGCTCCGTCCACCTCTGCAGCAACCTTCTCAAGTCCACTGCTCTTTGCAAATGCAATTGCCTCCTCCATGGTCTGCTGCTTCTCTTCAAATACCAGAAGAAGCGGTGCCCTGAAGGTATAATTGTTTACGCTTCCGTCAATATTATTTGCAGGAACATAATCCTTCAGATAAAATTTCTCATACTTATGCTCCCAACATTTTCCCCCATCCGAAAGTGTTGTCACAATCGGTCTTTCCATTAATGCCATTATAGTTTTTCCTCCATATCTTTACCGTAAATTCGGCTTGTTTTTTACTTCCGACTATTTCATTTTCTTCTGAATCTTCTATTTTCTCCTCAGTGTTTTAAGGTATTCCTTCTGTTCGGAAGTAATCCGATAACTTTCCACTGCCTTCTGAATTGTCTTGTTGTGTACCCATACGGGAAGTCTGTTCTCTGAAATATAGGGAATTGCGGCATCCCACTGTTTTGCCGGCGCCGTGGCGAAAAACCAGGCTGTCATCATATTCACATAATATTCGTCACTGATTACTAAGGCCGGCAGCTGCAAGTATTCCTCTTTGAAATGCTCATCCAGGTAATAGGACATCAGCATCTCCGTTCCGAATCTGCAGGTATAGGTCTCTTTGGATTCAATCCATCTTCTGATATATTTAAGGGTTTCCTCCGGCTGCGTCTTAAGCACAACAGGGCGCAGGGTATCGCAAACAGCCCAGTTATCAACATAAGGCAGAAATGCCTCCAATGCTTCAATACATTCATCATAGTCCTTCAGTCTGCTCAGTACTATGGCATGAAGCATATTTTCTTATGATTGGAACCCGTATTCCTTTTCACCCATATCAATCAGGTCTTGCGTAATGTTCATATTTCCTATTTTACAATGAATTGCTCCTCTTGTGGACTGTTTATAGAAATTTTATTTTTTTATTGAGATACCCTATGATATGATATTTTTGTAGGGGAAAAATGACGGCATATGGCAACGCTTCATATGCCATTTTTTCAGAGAGGAGTTATAAATGCCAGATAAAACAACATCCAACCATCGTACGGCAACAGGTGGACGCAAGGCAAGAAAATACGTCACAACCAAGCATGCCTTTGATTCGATGCTAAGTGAATATTCACAGAAGGCAGAGGACGTCTGCAGAAAAAATGATGCAATCGATCCATGCCTGTATGACGAGTATCATGTTAATCTCGGTCTCCGTGACCGTAACGGAAACGGTGTCGTAACCGGTCTTACAAATGTTTCCAAAATTATTTCTTCCAAAATGGTGGATGGTAAGAAGGTACCCATAGACGGAAAAATATGGTACCGGGGTTACGATGTGCAGAACCTCATTAAAGATTTGGGCGAAGATGAACTGGGTTTCGAAAAGATTGCATATCTCCTTCTTATGGGTGAGATGCCTACATATGAAGAGCAGGAAAAGTTTACCGAATTCATAGGCAACAGCCGTGTTCTGCCCACCAATTTTACAAGAGACGTAATAATGAAGGCTCCCACCGATGATATTATGAATTCCATGACAAGAAGTATTCTTACTCTTGCATCCTATGATAAGCAAACCAACGATACAAGTGTATCCAATGTACTTCGCCAGTGTATTCAGCTTATCGGTCAGTTCCCCCTTCTTGCTGTTTACGGCTACAATGCATACAGTCACTATGAACTGTATAACAGTATGTTTATCCATAATCCGGATCCGACTCTGTCAACAGCTGAGAATCTTCTCATGATGCTTCGTGAAGACAAAAAGTATACAAAAACAGAAGCCAAGGCACTGGATACGGCACTCATTCTTCATATGGAGCACGGTGGAGGAAACAATTCAACCTTTACCACAAGAGTCGTAACATCTTCAGGTTCGGATACTTATTCGACTATAGCCGCTGCCATGTCTTCCCTTAAAGGTCCCCGCCACGGCGGTGCCAATATTAAAGTTATGGAAATGATGAGCGATATCCGTTCACATATAAAGGATTACTCCGACAAGGATGCAATCCGAGACTACCTTGACAAAATCGTATGTAAAGAAGCCTTTGACAAAAAGGGACTTATATACGGAATGGGACATGCTGTTTATTCAATTTCAGATCCCAGAGAGCGTGTGTTCAGAGAATATGTTGAAAAGCTTGCGGTAGAGAAAAATCGAGAGCATGACCTTCTTCTCTACAAAAATATTGAAGAACTTGCTCCTGAGGTTATTGCCAATAGGAGGCAGATTTTCAAGGGTGTCAGCCCCAACATCGATTTCTACAGCGGCTTTGTATATGAAATGCTTGGCATTCCGAGAGAACTTTATACCGCAATGTTCGCTGTGGCAAGAATTGTCGGTTGGAGTGCTCACCGCGTCGAAGAGCTCATCTGTATGAACAAAATAATTCGTCCCGCTTACATAAGCGTAATGCAAGAGCTGGATTAAAACTGATTTTATATTATTTCAAAGGCTGTTCCAAAAGGAGCAGCCTTATTTTATAAAACACATTTTCTTCACACTTTTTTCACTGTTTCTTTCACATTTACAGCTATACTTGCAACAGTACAATCAATACTTTGTATCATTTCAATATAGATTTACTACCCCAAAGGAGACACTTATGAAATACCGTCACGAATGGAAACAGGAAATCAGTTATTCTGATTTGCTCACCTTACGAATGCGCCTTAAAGCAGTAATGCGAGCGGATTCCCACTCAATTGACAACAGATACCTGATAAGGAGTCTGTATTTTGATACGCCAAATGATAAAGCCCTGCGTGAAAAAACAGATGGCGTAAATCAAAGAGAAAAATTCAGGCTTCGCTATTACAACAATGACACCGCTTTCATTGTTTTAGAAAAGAAGAGTAAAATGAACGGTCTGTGCTCAAAAGACAGTGTTCCAATCACCGAAAAAAATGCTCAGCAGATTGTGAACGGTGATATCGCATTTCTGGCAGAAAGCCGGCAGCCTCTCTACAGAGAATTGTATGTAAAAATGCTTTCTCAGCAATTACACCCCAAAACAATAGTGGATTACACAAGGGAGCCCTTCGTATATCCGGTCGGAAATGTCCGTGTAACCATAGATTATGACATACGTACGGGTGATTTCCGCACAGACTTTTTAAATCCCACAACCCTAACCCTTCCCACAGGAAACTCTCCGATTGTTCTTGAAGTAAAATGGGATGAATTTCTTCCCGATTTCATAAAATCGGCTGTAACGCTTCCCGCCCGAAGATCAGGTTCATTTTCAAAATACGAGCAAAGCAGATGCTATGGATAACTGATTTATACCTTTCATCTGCAAAATAAAAAACAATACATTAGTTAATTCAAAGGAGACTTATTATGACTTTCAATGACATTTTCAAATCAAGTTTTTTGAAAAACATCACTGCGGTAAGCCCGCTTGACATGATTATTACAATCGCCCTTGCCTTTGCCATAGGCTTGTTCATTTTCTATGTATACAAAAAGACCTACCAGGGTGTTATGTATTCATCATCCTTCGGTGTTACACTTATAGCACTTACCATGATTACTTCGCAGGTTATTCTCGCTGTAACCTCCAATGTTGTCCTTTCATTAGGTATGGTCGGTGCACTTTCAATCGTACGATTCAGAACAGCAATCAAGGAGCCGTTGGACATTGCTTTTCTTTTTTGGTCTATAGCATCAGGAATAATTCTTGCCGCCGGTATGATTCCCCTTGCAGTAATCGGAAGCATTATTATCGGAATAATCTTAATAGTATTTGTAAATAAAAAATCACATATCAATCCTTATATTGTAGTCCTCTCATGTAAGGACCATGTGGCTGAAAAGAAAGCTTTGGATCACCTTGGCAAAAATGTTACCAAATCTGTTGTTAAATCAAAATCAGTTCAGAACGGAAGCATCGAACTCAATATAGAAATCAGAATGAAGGACGATAATACTGATTTTATCAACGAATTAACATCAATAGAAAATGTTAAAAGTGCAATACTCGTAAGCTACAACGGCGAATACATTGGATAGGAGTACTAAAATGTCAACAAACAGACATATTAATAAAATATGTGTATTGCTCATTTCCCTTGCATTTGTACTTACAGTCATTCTGATGGTATGGAAAACAATTGCACCTTCAAAGGCATCAAACCACCAAATAATGGGATATGAAAACCATCTTTTCGATAATTCTTCGGTTCATACAATCAATATAGTGATGGATGACTGGGACTCATTCATCGCACAATGTGAAAATGAAGAATATTCTCTTTGCACCGCCATAATTGACGGAGAAAAGTATACAAACATTGGCATAAGGGCAAAGGGCAATACATCCTTAAGCAGTGTACGTTCCATGGGAAGTGAACGGTACAGTTTCAAACTTGAATTTGATCAATACGATAATGGTCAGAGTTACTACGGACTGGATAAACTATGTCTTAATAATCTGATTCAGGACAATACTATGATGAAAGATTATATTGTATATCGTATGATGTCAGAATTTGGGGTGGACTCACCTCTCTGCAGTTATGTTTATATCACAGTAAATGATGAAGACTGGGGTCTGTATCTTGCTGTGGAAGGAGTTGAAGAAAGCTTTCTTAGCAGAAACTACGGTTCGGTAAACGGTGATTTGTATAAGCCGGACAGTATGAGCTTCGGCGGCGGACGTGGCAACGGAAAAAGCTTTAACATGGAGGACTTCAGTAAAAATCCGAATTCCGCAGAGGATACTTTCAATCCCGAAAATAAGCCGAACTTCGATATGAACAATTTTGACGGCGAATTTAATCCCGGAGATATTCCGAACTTCGATATGGGCAATTTTAAGCCTTCGGGCAACGGCGATAGAAGAGATTTCAAGCCTTCAGGTGACACCCAGAGAGGCTTCAGCCCCATGGACGGAATGGGAAACAGTGATGTTAAACTTCAATATATAGATGATAATCCTGACAGTTATTCCAACATTTTTAACAGTGCCAAAACAAATCCGTCCAAAGCTGATAAAACACGTTTAATTGCTTCTCTAAAGGACCTGAACGATTACAATAATCTGGAAAATATCCTTAATATAGAAGAGGTTCTGCGGTATTTCGTTGTACATAACTTTGTTTGCAATGGTGACAGTTACACGGGAAATATGATTCACAATTACTACCTGTATGAGGAAAATGGAAAATTCAGCATGATACCCTGGGATTATAACCTCGCCTTCGGAACCTTTATGGGAAACAATGCATTAGATTCCGTTAACGAATCTATAGACAATCCCATATCCGGTGGAAACGTTGATGACCGACCGATGTTAGGGTGGATTTTTTCCGACGAAAAGTATACAGAAATGTATCATGAACTGTTTAATCAATTCATTGATATATATTTTACCGATAACAAACTTACGGATATGATAACTGATACAGCAAATATGATTCGACCGTACGTTGATAAAGACCCAACACGTTTTTGTTCAACCGAAGACTTTGATAAAGGTGTTTCGGCCCTGACTCAATACGTACAATTACGTTCGGAGGCTGTACAAAAACAATTAAGTGGTGATTCTACTCTTGTGGATACCAATTCATTAAGCCTTTCCGATATGGGAACAATGAACAATGGCTTCGGTGGATCAGGTTTATCTCACGTGTTCAAAAAATAAAAGGGGCTTTTAAGCCCCTTAATATTTTAGTAATTATCCTTATTCAAAATAATAAGACATATTCCCGCAACCCTGCTGACCAGCAGCAAAATCGCTATGCTAAGTCCAAGGCTCACAGGCTGTTTATTCTTAAACCTTGTGAAAACAATTGCAGTTAACGGAATTGCCCAGAACAATCCGATAACCGAAAATGCCATAAGAACGCATGCCAGAATCATAAAAATCTTAATTATAAGTTCCAGAGTACTGTTACGCTGCTCCACAATATTATACTGTGTATACTCAGCGGGAGGATATTTTTCAACTCTCGGTGTCATCACTTCCTGCGAAAATCCCTGAGGTTTTTCCTGATATACATCCTCTCCCATGTATACCTTTACCGGTTCACCCATATATTCTCCGTTACTCTGCTGCTGGGGTTCGAATTCATAAACCTCCTGAATCGGCTGCTGATATTCAACCGCTTCATCTACCTTTTTAAAACAGATAGTACAAAAATCTGCTCCCTCTACCATTTCGGAGCCGCAATGTGGACAAACTGCCATAATTCCTCCCATATACTTTCTAAAAACATAATACCTGTCAACAAATCAAGGGTCCTGTCTTCCTATCTCCGACAGAATCTTATATGCTACAGCCTTTTTATCTTCTTCATTAATAATAACATAATCCGCAAATTTTCTGTATAGCGGTTCTCTCTGTTTATACAAAACAGCCACACCTTTGCTTTGCGAAAGGGGTCTGTCGGTATTATCAAGCTTATCAAGGTCTCTTATAAGCCAAATGATATTGCCGTTTTGATGCAGTGAATAATAGTTTTCTTCTCTTGTCACCACACCACCGCCTGCAGCGATTATGAGTCCGGACTCTTTACCTGTATCGCTGATTACAGCCTTCTCAACCTCCCTGAAATAATTCTCACCTTTTTCGGTTATCAATTCTTTTGGTGTGAAGCCTGTTCGCCTGTATATTTCACTGTCACTGTCAACTACAGTTCTTCCGGTTATTGCGGCAAGTTCCCCGGCAATTGTACTCTTTCCCACTCCGGGCATGCCGATGAGAACAATATTTTTCATATTCCCATTAAGCTTATTATATATCCTGTCTATTACATCATCGCTTATTGTATTTCCCGTAAATATCTCCGAGCTCTTTTTTGCCTGGGCAACAAGCATATATAATCCGTTTTCAACCTTAATTCCCAGCCTCTGAGCCTTCAGCAAAAGCTCAGTCAGTGATGGATTATATATTACATCCAGTACTCCCTTTAAGTGTGGAAACTGCTCCGGTTCTACAGGTGAATTTCCCGCATTCGGATACATACCCACCGGTGTAGTATTCACTATTACTTCCGCATCATAGTGCTTTTCGAGATTGTTATAATTATCCTCACCCCGGCGACTGATAATCACAGGCAGTGCATTCAGCTGTTTAAGTGCCGTGACAACAGCAACCGATGCACCTCCGCTTCCCAGTACAAGTACCTTTTTTCCTTCAACACTTATTCCCGAATGTTCAACCATCTTGATAAAACCGTAAACATCCGTATTATCACCGTACAGAGTTCCGTCGCTTCTGCGCACGACTGTATTGACACTTCCGGCTTTAAGGGCAGTATCTCCGAGACTGTCCAGATACTTAATCACATCCTTCTTATAGGGTATGGTTACATTCAAGCCGTCCCATTCTTTACTTTTTATAAATGCCTCAAGTTCATCTTCCCTTTTTTCATACAGAAGATATTCATATTCACCAAGCAGGGAATGAATCTGAGGCGAGTAACTGTGAGGAAGCTTCTCCCCAAGTAAACCGCATTTTATCATAAGGTCTCATTTCCTTTGAAAAGCTTTATCTATTGGCACCGTTCATCCTGCTGCCAAGAAAAGAATCATACACAGCCAAAGCTGCTGCCGCCTCAACACAGGCAAGAGCTCTTGGCACTATACAAGGGTCATGCCTTCCTTCAACCGAAAGCTTCTCATTTGTCATGGTCAGAAGATTAACGCTGTCCTGTTCCATTGCTATGGAAGGAGTAGGTTTAACAGCCACCTTAAAGCAAAGGGGCATACCGTTTGTTATTCCTCCGAGAATTCCACCACAGTTATTGGTTCCGGTCTTTACCTTACCGTTCTCAACATAGAAGGAATCGTTATTCTCACTGCCCTTCATATTGGCAACCTCGAAGCCTGCTCCGAATTCAATTCCTTTTACTGCAGGTATTCCGAATACTGCCTTAGCTATTCGGTTTTCCATTCCGTCAAACATCGGATCTCCCAAGCCAACCGGAAGACCGAGAACACAGCACTCAATTGTACCGCCCACAGAATCTCCCTGCTCCTTTGCCTCAAGTATCCTTTCTTTCATCAGATTACCCTGCCTGTCATCCACAACAGGGAAATCCTTATTTTCCAAACTTTCCGTTAGTTCCCCAAGGTCCTGTATGCCGCCGATTGAAGATATTCTTGATATAATCTCAATACCCTCTCTTGAAAGTAACTGTTTACATATGCCGCCGGCTATACACAAAGGCGCTGTAAGCCTTCCGGAGAAATGACCGCCTCCGGCAAAGTCCTGGTTTCCGCCATACTTTATCTCGGCTGTATAATCCGCATGTCCCGGTCTTGGGACAGTCTTTAATTTAGAATAATCCCCGGACCTTGTATTGGTATTTTCAATAACGGCACATATGGGTGCACCGCATGTCATATCATCAACTATTCCGCTTAAAAATTCGGGTTTATCCCCTTCTTTTCTGGGTGTTGAAAACTGATTCCTGCCGGGAGCCCTTCTTTCAAGAAATGCCTCCAGTTCAGCCATATCTATCTTCAGTCCTGCCTCAAGTCCCTCAAGAGTCATTCCTATGGCCTTTGAGTGTGACTGACCGAATATTGTTAATTTAATATTTTCCCCGTAACTACTGCTCATTCTCTGTTTCCAACCCTTCCAGATGCTCCCAAAATGTGGGATACGACTTTGCTACACATTCAGCTCCAATCACCACCACTTCAGACTCACAGCCACATGCAGCCACCGCTGCCGCCATTGCTATTCGATGATCGTTGCATGCATCAACTGCTCCGCCCTTAAGTTTTGGCTTCCCTTCAATAATCAAACCGTCTCCGGTCTCTATGATATCCGCTCCCAATGATTTTAACATATCAGAGGTGGTTTTTAACCTGTCTGATTCCTTTATTCTGAGTCTCTCTGCATTTTTAATAACAGTTCTCCCTTCGCAAAGAGACGATAGCGCCGCTATTGTGGGAACAAGGTCCGGTATTGCCGAGGCATCTACCGTCTGGCCCCTAAGTGCTTTTCTTTTAACCTTAATCTCACTATCATTAATTGTAATATCCGCACCTGCATTTTCCAAAATATCCAGTATGGCTTTGTCACCCTGATGGGATTCCGGCACCATTTTTTCCAGGGTTATTCCTTCCTCGGACAATGCACCCATGCAAAGGAAAAAGGCCGCATTTGACCAGTCCCTTTCCACATAGGCATTTTCCTTCGACTCGTACTTTTGGTTACCTTTAATCACATATTCCCTGTCCGTTTGTTCAAAGAAAATTCCGGATTTTTGCAATGTATCTTCTGTTATTTTTATATAATCTCTTGATTCAATATTTCCTGTAATTGTAAGTTTGCTGTCACCCTCAAGCAATGGGAGTGCCATAAGCAGCCCTGAAATGTACTGAGAAGAAATGTTTCCGGGTATGGAATATTCCCCTGCAGTCATTCGGCCTTCCAGTGAAATGGAATTGCTGCCCTTACAGATTTGCACGCCGTGGGCAGACATCACATTAAGAAGCTCATCCACGGGTCTTGCTGCAAGTCCTTCAGCCATAACAAATGTGGCACTGATACCCAGAGCGGCTGCAACCGGCAAAAGAAACCTTAAGGTAGAACCGCTTTCGTTACAGTCAAGAATACACTTCCCGTTTTTCTTCTTTATGGGATCGACAACTACTTCATCATCGTTAAATGTGATAGCCGCTCCCATCGCCTCCAAACACTGTGCCGTAGCAATTATGTCCTTGGAGGTACCGTCACAAATGATAGTCGCCCGCTTTTCGGAAAGTGCCGCACATATCAGCTGACGATGGGCATATGATTTGGATGCAGGAATCAATACCCTGCCCTTTCTTGGTCCCGGTAAAACTTTGTAATTCATCGAACTCCTCCGGCTCTGAGCCAATCGATTACTGTATCCTTGGTTATCTTTTTAAGTTCGCAGATTCCTAATGAACTTGGTACAATCAATGTTAAAGTATCACCAAGACTCTTTTTATCCGTCATAATAACATCAGCCAGTTCTTCTGCAGTATATTCTGTCTCAAAGGGAAGGTTATATTTTTTTAGGAGCTTAAGCAGTCCCTCATATACATCTCCGTCACACAGGTCCTTAACTACCGATGCCTTTGTTATCAACGCCATGCCTATTGCAACAGCTCTGCCGTGAGGAATTGAATAGCCACTGCATTTTTCTATACCATGCCCGAAGGTATGACCGAAATTCAACATCATTCGCAGACCTGTATCAAATTCATCCTTTTCCACAAAATCTCTTTTTATTGATACACATCTTGCTATTACTTTTTCATATTGTTCACATATGGGAGTATTCAGTATATCATCAAACAGTTTCCTGTCTGCTATCATTGCATACTTAATAATCTCTGCACAGCCGTTCTCGTATTCTTCCTTTGGAAGGGAGGCCAGCATATCCACGTCGCAAAGTACGCTGACCGGCTGGTAAAATGCTCCCACCTGATTTTTCCCTTTTTCCAGATCCACACCTGTTTTACCGCCAACGGAAGAATCCACTGCAGCAAGCAATGATGTGGGAATCTGTACAAAATCTATTCCTCTTTGATATGTAGCGGCAGCAAATCCCGCAAGATCGCCCACTACTCCTCCGCCCAACGCAAGTATCACATCGGACCTTGTCATTTTTCGCAGGCACATTTCTTCCATAAGTGCGCCATATACCGAAAGATTTTTACTCTTCTCACCGGGTGCAAATACATAACTGAAATGACAGATATGGAACTCATCAAGAAAAGCCTCAAGCCTGCTGCCATACAGACCGTATACGTTCTCATCGGAGACAATCATTACACTTCGATTAAGAAGCTTATCGGATATATAGTTTCTATCGGATAACAATAATCCGTTTCCAATGCACACATCATATGACTTTGATGCTTTTACGGGAATTGTAAGCATACTAGCTGTCTACCTCCTCTTTCAGAATCTTTCCTTCCAAAAACAGCCGTTTCAATTCATCGGAATCCTCATTTTCCAAAGCAACTTTATACTTTTGAAGATTATCAAACAAAATATCAATCTCCTTTAAGAGATTGTCACGATTATTCATACATAACTCCGTCCACATCTCCGGACTGAGCCATGCTACTCTTGTCATGTCCTTATAGCTTCCAGCCGACATACCGTTATGTTCACGCACGGTAGGGCTCTTTATATACGCATTCGATACAATATGGGCAAGCTGCGAGGTGTAAGCTATCATCTCATCATGCTTATCGGCAGAAGTAACGGTAATGGAATCAAAGCCTACCGGTAACAGCATTTTCTTAATCCTGTCAAGCAGCACAATATCATTGTAATCCGGCGGAACAATAATCATGGGTGCACCCACATACATATCGGCCTTGGCATATTTTATTCCTGAAAACTGAGTCCCTGCCATGGGATGACCGCCTGCATAGGTAAATCCGTATTCCTTTGCAAGCTCCATGCATCTGTCAACCACAATACGTTTTATTCCGCAACAGTCGATTACTATGGGCTTTGAACCGATAAACCTGCCATTTTCCTCGAGAAACTGCACTGCAGCTCCCGCATATGTGCATATTAAAATCAGATCGCACTCCTTTAATCTGTCTGTTGTCAGCTCACTTTCAACCACATCCGACATCATGGCAAACTGCAAAACAGAATCGTCAATATCCCTTGCCAGTACCTGATGTCCCGCCTTTGTATATGCTTTGGCAAAGGAACCACCGATTAATCCAAGTCCGACTATACCTACTACCATTCTGCCACCTCTCTGACTGCCATAACCTTCTTTGCCAGTTTTGCATACTCCTCGGGAGTAAGTGACTGGGCACCGTCACATAAAGCGTGCTTGGGATCGTTGTGAACCTCTATAATAAGTCCGTCGCTTCCACATGCAGCAGCGGCAAGTGACATGGGCGGTACCATTCTTGATATTCCGGTAGCATGACTGGGATCAACAATAACAGGCAAATGAGACAACTCGTGAAGCATTGGTACAGCTGCCAGATCAAGTGTATTTCTCAAATAATCGCTATAGGTACGAATACCTCTTTCGCAAAGGATAACCTGCTCATTTCCGTTGGCCATAATATATTCGGCACTCATAAGCAGCTCCTTAAGGGTATTGGCAAGACCTCTTTTAAGGAGAATCGGTTTTCCGAAAGAACCCAGTTCCTTAAGCAAATCAAAATTCTGCATATTTCTTGCACCAACCTGCAATACATCCACGTCTTCAAACAGAGGAAGATCAGATACACTCATAATCTCTGTTACAATTGGAAGACCCGTTTCTTCTCTTGCTATCTTCAAAAGCTCAAGACCTGTTGCCTTAAGTCCCTGGAAATCGTAGGGTGATGTTCTTGGCTTAAATGCACCGCCACGAAGCATGTTTGCACCTGCCTTTTTCACCTCATTTGCTATGGCAACAATCTGTTCCTCAGATTCAACGGAGCAGGGTCCGGCAATCATACAGAAATTGCCTCCGCCAACCTTAACATCCTTTACCTTAACTACGGTATCCTCAGGATGGAACTTTCTGTTACAACATTTGAAGGTCTCTGATACCTTCTTAACCGAATCAACAATATCAAGGCTGTCTATAAGGTCCACATCAATGCTTGCTGTATCACCTATAAGTCCGAGAACCGTCTGATATTTTCCCACGGAAATATGTACGTCCAGTCCTTTCTGCTTCAACCAGTCAATCAACTGGTCCTGCTTTACCTGTTCAACATTTTCCTTCAGTACAATAATCATAATATTCACACTCCTTTAATAGCCTATAATTTCAAGAACATCCTCAATTACATTGGCAACCTGCAATGAAAACTCCTCTGTTATATAGGGCTTTTCTCCGGAAAGAATACATCTTCCCAGCTGCTCAACCTCAAGGCTGTAGTTGCTCTTTACATCAAACACATATTTATCCACTCCGGAATCTGTTCTGATTTCGAAGCAGTTCTTTCCTTCCTGGTTAAATTCAATGTCAGCCCAAAGACTTCCCTTTGAGCCATGAATTACCATTCTGTCGGATCTTCCTCTTCCCACAAATCCACATCCCAGTGTAGCCATTGCCCCGCAGGGATATTTCATATACATCTGGCAGAAATCATCGATTCCTCCGGCTGTAAAATTACTGATTGCATCGATATATTCAGGCATTTCACCAAGAATTCTCTGTGCCAGGCTTATGCTGTAACAGCCAAGATCATATACTGCTCCGCCGCCGTATTCCTTAACCCATCTGAAATCATCTTCTCTCGGGGGACCCGTAAAAAAGCATGCTTCAATCAGTCTCACATCTCCGATGGCACCATTTTTTATAAGGTTTACCATTTCCTTGATGGCATCACTGTGCTGATAGGCAAATGCCTCCATAAGGAAAACTCCGTTCTCCTTACATACCTTGAAAGCCTTCTTTGTTTCCTCCACATTCATGCACATTGGTTTCTCACAAAGGATATGCTTTCCTGCCTTTGCCGCCTTCTCTATCCATTCAAGGTGAACATGGTTTGGAAGGGGAATATATACCGCCTGCACATTATCATCCGCAAGCATTTCATCATATGATCCGTAGGCCTTCTCAAAGCCGAATTCTTCCTTGAAGGCATTTGCCTTCTCAATTTTTCTTCCTGCAATTGCATAGAGCCTGCTGTTATCAGCCTTTAACATTCCGGGTATGGTCTGACCTTTTGCAATACCTGCCGTTCCCAATACACCCCAATTAACTTTTTCCATAGCACCCCTCCGGACCATGATATAATTAATAACCCACTCACAATATTTTATTGCAAATACACATAATAAACAATAGCAGTAAAAAAGTGTTAGAATATATTTATAAATATTTTTAACTCAAAGGAGTACACTTCATGACAGATTTGACGGCGGAAGCTCTTAAAAGTCTCGACAGTAAATATTGCATCGATACAAAAGAAAATATGGAATTTCTGAAAGCCCTTAGAGAGGAGCTTCTTTCCTTCGGGCACCTTTTCCCATCCCCAAAGGGCGGTTCATATTACCTGGGAGATGATGGAAAGCCCTGGACTGACAGACCCAGAGAAACATGGATAACCTGTCGAATGGTACATGTGTACAGCATCGGACATATGCTGGGCCATGAAGGCAGCGGCGAGCTTGCCGGGAAAGGTCTTTCAGGACTTCTTTCGGAACTTCGCGACGACGTTAACGGTGGCTGGTATGCAGGAGTTGGCAGTGAAGGCACTCCCCTTCCAAACAAGCAGTGTTATGCTCATGCATTTGTGATCCTGTCAGCAACCTCTGCTCTTATGGCAGGGATTCCCGGGGCAGATGAACTTTTGCAGGAGGCCCTTAAGATATATGATGAAAAATTCTGGGATGACAGGGAAGGACTTGCCTTCGACACCTGGAATACAGAATTCACCTCTCTTGATGATTACAGAGGAATCAATGCAAATATGCATACTGTTGAAGCATTTCTTGCAGTTGCTGACGCAACGGGAAATGAGGAATACAGGATGAGAGCCGGCAGAATAATCGACAGGGTTATCGGTTGGGCCAAAGACAACAGATGGAGAATTCCGGAGCATTTTACAAAGGACTGGAAGGCAGATTTGGAATGCAATATTGACAATCCCGCAGACCAGTTTAAACCCTATGGTGCAACACCCGGTCACGGAATAGAATGGGCAAGGCTTATCCTTCAGTGGGCCTCATCCACCTTCGGTACGGAAAATGAGTCCTTTAACAACTATGCGGATGCTGCCATAGCTCTCTATGACAGGGCTGTTGGTGATGGCTGGTATGCAGACGGCCAGCCGGGTATTGTGTACACTACCGACTGGAACGGCAATCCCATCGTTCACGACAGAATGCACTGGACACTGGCCGAGGCAATCAACACCTCTGCTGTGTTGTACAGAGTGACCGGTTGCGAACAATATGCACTGGATTATAAAGCATTTATGGAATACCTTGATACCACCGTCCATGACATTGTCAATGGCTCCTGGTATCATCAGCTTAATGAATTTAACGAAGTAATCGGAACCGTATGGCCCGGCAAATCGGATATATACCATGCTCTGCAGGCGACACTCATTCCCTACAGTGACATAGACACCTCAATTGCTGCAGCTGTTAATAAAGGAATTTTTGGAGAAAACATATGAAAAAATACGACGTTGTCGCCTTAGGCGAGCTGCTAATAGATTTTACCAATAACGGAGTAAGTTCCCAGGGGAACTCCCTTTTTGAGGCCAATCCCGGAGGTGCTCCCTGCAATGTTCTTGCAATACTTCAAAAGCTGAGCAAGAAAACCGCATTTATCGGAAAGGTTGGCAACGACCAGTTTGGAAAGCTTCTTAAGAGTACCCTGGATGAAGTCGGAATAGACAGCAGCAATCTTCTGTTTGATGATAAAATCCCAACTACTCTTGCTTTTGTTCACAACATGCCTGACGGTGACAGGGACTTTTCATTTTACAGAAAACCCGGTGCCGACATGATGCTTACAGCTGATGAAATTCATGAAGATATGGTTAACGATACGAAGATTTTCCATTTCGGAACACTGTCCATGACAAGTGAAGGAGTACGAGAAGCAACCATTAAAGCCATAGAGCTGGCACGTAAAAACGGTGCTCTTATATCTCTCGATCCAAACCTTCGTGAGCCACTGTGGGATTCCCTCGATAATGCCAGGGAACAGATGCTTAAGGCAATATCCTATTGTGACATCTTAAAGATTTCCGATAATGAAATTCAGTTTCTGACAGGCATCGATGATTATGACGAAGGCATAAGCAAGCTCAGAAGCATGTACAACATTCCTCTGATCTGCCTTACCCTTGGCAAGGACGGAAGTCGTTCTTACTACAAGGATATGCGGGTTGAAGTAAAGGGCTTCCGACAGGATCATGTGGTGGATACCACCGGTGCAGGCGACACCTTCTGCGGTTCTGTACTGAGCTTTATCTGTGATAACGGTTTGGATGATTTGAGCGAAATCAAGCTGCGGGAGATGTTAACCCGCGCTAATGCTGCTGCCTCACTTATTACAACAAAAAAGGGGGCAATCAGATCCATGCCCAACATAACTGAAATTGAATTGCTTTGTTCGCAATCTTCCGATTGTTAAAGATTATCGATTTAGCAGGAAATCATATGTAACTTCAATAAAAAATGATATCTTGGTCATTCCCAAGATATCATTTTTTATTTTTATTCCATCACTTCCA
Organism: Lachnospiraceae bacterium; assembly: GCA_045639685.1. Lineage (GTDB taxonomy): Bacteria > Bacillota > Clostridia > Lachnospirales > Lachnospiraceae > Colinaster. The sequence continues at coordinate 77,934 of JAZUDO010000017.1, read as the reverse complement.
TAAGTGCTTCGATTCCGCCTTCTTCGTACTTCTCTTTATAATAGGCGACTTCATTACCGATAAGCTCATCTATAACCTTCATGCCAAGAAGCTCAACCGGTGCCTTATCATCGGTCATAAGTTTATCTCCCGGTAGATATTCCACCAGGCCTTCATCGACACGTTCCATCATTCTTATAAGTGCCGACTCTGTTTCAACCGCAAGATTTGAGTCAAATACATCCAGCATCTTCGGATTGTTTGATGCAAACAATTCTCTGTTGGTTCCGTTTGTTACATCAACCGTATAAACCTGGGAAAATGCGAAAGCAATTGTATCTGACAGATATTGATTTATGCTGCCCTCACCGTTTCCGCGCATATTCATGTTTACAACCATCACGCCATCATCCTTAAGATGGTCTTTTACAAGTGTAAAAAATTCAACGGAAGACATTTGGAAGGGTATGGTAATATCCTGATAAGCATCTACCATGATGATGTCATACTTTTCATCAATGGCATTAAGATATGCCCGTCCGTCATATGTGGTTACCTTCACATCCTCGGGAAGTTCAAAATACTCCACAGCCAGATTTGTAATCTTCTGGTCTATCTCAACACCTTCAATTTTGACATTGTCAAAATAACGCTCACACTGGGTTGCATAGGTTCCGGTTCCGTTTCCGAGAATAAGAATTGAAACCTCATCCTTGTCATTTATTCCCGACATATATGCAGCTGCCATTGCATAGTCATAGTACATGCCTGTAAGGCTCTTTTCCTTTTCGTATACCGACTGAACTCCAAAAAGGACATTGGTGGAAAGAACAACTTCCCTTTCGTCCTCATAAACCTGAAGATAGTTATATATTGATTCGCCCTCGTATGTGAGATCGTCACGCCAGAATGCAAAGCTGTCGTTTTGGCCGAGAAGAACACATACAAGGAAGATAACGCTACTTACTACTACCTTCCCGGCCTTTCGAAAATTTTTACCACCACTTAAGAAATACACAACTGCCAACAGCAGAAGGATTCCCGCAAATATGTAAAATGTTACCGCCGTACCTACCGCAGGAATACTGATAAATGTCGGAACGAAGGTTCCAATAATACTTCCTATGGTATTGCTGGCATTAAGATTGCCCACCAGTTTTCCGTTATTATCAAGGTTGTCTACCGTAAATTTAACAAGCGACGGTGTAACGGTTCCCAGCAGGAACAAGGGAAATACAAAGATTACCATACAGGCAACAAATCCCGCTATCACCAGGAAATTGCTGTTTATTGTAAGAACCAGAACCGCGGAAATTCCCAGTATAATATATTTGCCCACAACAGGAATCAGTGCAATCCATATTGCTGCAATTATAATTCTTGCATACAGCTTGTCCGGATTGGGGTTCTTGTCTGCACTGCGTCCTCCGTATATATTTCCCAGTGCCATGGCTATCATAATTGTTCCGATTATTATGGTCCACACAATCTGTGAGGAACTGAAATATGGTGCCAGCAGTCTGCTTGCTCCCAGTTCAACTGCCATAACCGACATGCCCGAGAAAAACTCGGTCAGATACAGATATGTTTTGTTCCTAAGTATTGGTCTTCTGTCATCCATCGATGAAAATCCTTTCCTGTCTATTTATTATCATCCGATAATCATATATCCCAAAAGCAGGATAATGAGATAAATTACATTTACTACTGTAAATAATAACAGATATCTGCCCTTGGTTTCATTATAATTGTGTGCATATATTTTATATGAAATGAGGCTCGCCATGGAAGCAATAAATGTTCCCAGGCCTCCAAGATTAACTCCTATAAGCAGACTTCTGTAATCATTTGTAAAACCGCTTAAGAGAAGTGTTGCCGGCACATTACTGATAAACTGACTTGAAAGTACGGCAACGTAAACCTCTTTCCCCTCAACTATTCTGGTAAGGGCATCTCTGATGGCACTGATATTTCCAAGGTTACCGATTAACACGAAAAATGCGATAAATGTAAAAATCAGAGCATAATCCACGGTCTTTAATGTTTCTTTGTCGGTTATCACAACAATAATCACAACCGCTGCCAAAAGGATTCCCCAAAATACAACTCTTGCAACCACCAAAAGTGCAAGAATAAAAAGAAGTGCATAAAGCATATTCTGCTTCGAAACAAGCTTCTGCCCCGGGTTCTCTTCTGCGGTCCCCTTGGCGGAAACCTCTGAACTCTTGTCCTTAATCAAAAGAATTGATAATAGCAACAGGCCAAGTGTAATAGCCGTATAGGGCAGCAGCACCAGCATAAACTTTCCGATGCTTACTCCCATGACACCATACAGATACAGATTCTGCGGATTTCCGATAGGGGTCATCATACTTCCCAGATTTGCCGCTATGGTCTGCAGAATAATAGTAGGTATCATGGCCTTTTGCTTGTCGCATTTTTCCAAAATTTTTACTGTAAATGGGACAAAGGTCAAAAGTGCTACATCATTTGTAATGAACATACTAAAAAAGAAACACAAAAATACAAGCACCAGCAAAAGTTGCCAAAGCTTCTTTGTATGTTTAAGAAGTGCCACTCCTATATCGTCAAAAAATCCGGTTCGCTTGAAGCCCTCCATTATTATCATAAGACTTAAAAGAATCCCTAAAGTTCTAAAGTCTATATAGCCGGCATACTCTTTGTTCGGCTTAACAAAAAACATAGAGATAGCAGCCAGTATGGCTGCTATTGAAAGTACAGTCTCTTTTTTAAAAAATGCAATTGATTTTGCGGTTATATTTTTCATTTTCCTCTTCCTGCCTGTTCCTTCAGCAGATTATATCTGTAGTGATGTATATGTATTCTCTATAATACATTCTCCCATCTAAGATGACGAATTTGCCGTGGCAGCTTCAGCGGCAAGACAGGCATCGATTACAAGTACAACACAAAGAACATTTACATTGTCCTGACCGGATGCTATGTCGATTTCATAGGAATCTCCCCAGGACATCCATTTCTTTGTAATTGTTGCAACGGTACCGTTTGGCCCCTCAATCACATAATTATGAGCAAAGAAATCTCCTGTCACATTCCATCCGAATTCATTGATTCTGTAGGAAGGCTTAAGGCTGAACTGCTTCTCCACCAAAGCATTAACGTTCATTGTGCTGTCTTTTCTTTCAATAAAGAATTTCATAAGCAGGCTGGGCACCTTCTGCTTAATAAATGCTATTTCATTGCCATTATTGTCAAATACATGAAGCTTCTTTCCCAGTGAGAAAACCTCGCCCTCAACATAGTATCTCGACTCACCGGACTCGTCATAAATATTGAACTTGTCCTTGAAGGAAAAGACCTTCTGCTTAATATATAATTTCATATATCCTATCTTCCTTAATATCTTTCTCTCTTCATTTTACAGTAATCATCAAATAGCTTCTGGCACTCCTTGCGATAAAGCTCCACGCCGTAATTTGATCCGTCCCCTTCATTCCATCTCTCGTAGAAAACCTCATCCCTGAAACCTATATTGTCTGTATCCTCAACGTTACAGCCGTAATAAACACCTGTTATGTTAGACCACAAAATTGCGCCCTTGCACATAGGGCAGGGAGCTGCCGTTGTGTACAAAACAGCGCCTGACAGATCATGGGATCCGATATTTCTGGATGCATCCCTGATGGCTTCCATTTCTCCGTGACAGGTACAGTCACCGTTAATAAGTACACGATTATGTCCTTTCCCGATTATTTTACCGTCTCTTACTATAACACAGCCGAAGGGACCTCCGTGATTGTTATTTATTCCTTCGTATGCCTCTTCAATTGCAATCTTCATATAATCTTCATGCTTCATCAAATCAATTCCTTCCTTCATACCACTCGTGCACCAGACTCACATAACCCATTTTTTTCATATCCTCATATGTAAATTCAAAGGATTTTTTGTTATGACGGTCGGTAGCAAGAAATCTTATCCAATGCTGAACATATCTGTCTATTTCCCTAAGTGTTTCGTCCGTATTGATAACCGGAAAATACCACCTTGCCCAGGTTTGTTCGTGACTGGAATCCGCATCAAAAAACTTTTTATTTATCGCTTTTATAAATGCCTTAACAGCCTTTTCGTTATCTATTCCTTTGCGAACCTGCCATCTTTTTATGGCTCTGGCACGCCTTCTGATTTTAGCCTTTATCTTTTCCCTTGAAACCTCTGAAATATCTATTCGGCCGCCACTGTATCCTATTCCCAAAAACGACCAGGTTTCTCCCGGTGAGGTCCTTATTTCCTTTTTCTCATTAACTGACAGTCCCTGCCTGTGAAGTGTGTCTCCTATGAACTGCTCCGCCTCATTTCTGCCCGCTTCATCCACAGCAAATACTATTATATCATCCGAATATCTGGCGTAGATAAGTTTCTTCCGTTCCATCTCCTTATCCATGTCCATCAGATAAACATTTGCAAGGAAAACCGCAAATGGAGTACCGGCCATCACACCTTTATTCTCTCTGACAATATTTTCCCCATCAACTATCCTGTCATCACTAAGCAGTCTCTCCAGTATTCCGCAAATCTCAGGCTCATCCCGCAAAACTTCCCGTAGTTTAATAAGCATCTTCTCCACAGGAATGGAATTGAAATAGTTGCTTATATCCACCTTATAGGAATACATGCTTTCAAGTTCCGTCGTTCCGAGTATTCTGTATAACGCCCTGTTAACTCCGCTGCCTGCCCTAAAAGAATACAATGTATCGGAAAAAATGTCATCATATTTTCTAAGTAGCAAAAAAGTCATCAGTTTCAGGACATTATTAATCTCACGTGGGTAAATGTAAACCACACGTTTCTTATCCGTGTCCATCTTTCTGATGAGTTTTTTTTCGGGAATAATCAGGCTGTCACTCCTCATAAGTTTTGAGACAGCCTCAAGATATTCCTTTCCCTCAATATATTCTGTTAAATCTTTCTCCTCGGCTTTCGAAAGATGACGATTGTCTCTTTTATAATCAAGAAAATTCTCCCAAGCCTTCGGGTTAGTCAGTTGTTCGTATATATTCATAATTATAAAAAAACAGTGAGAAAAGGCTTTGAAGGCCTGTATCAGGCTTACTGAACCGTACACGAACCACTCCTGCAAAATGGTGAATCACTAATGTCCGTGCTGTGTTCCTCACAGGGCAAAATGCATTCTCACTGTTTTTATCCTAAATTATCGTGTTACAGCCTTTACGCGGGCTGAAACATAACCGGGTTCATTGCTGAACTCCTTCATGAAACGAATTGCAGGAAGGCTAACCTTCTCACATGCATTCATTGTATTAACAACAGCCGTTGTTCTGTAGGAATTCTTCCTAACAAGTATAATGGCAAGCTTTGGAATATTGTTTATTCTTACAAGTACGTCGATATTTACCTGCTTTGCCGGATTCTCGGAAGTAAACATTGAAAGCGGAACATTGGTTTCAACCCTTGCCCCGGGAACATTCTTCTCGATTACGTCTGCAAAATACTCTGCACTTCCTCTGTCTGCTACAGAAGAGGGAACAGCGTTCACATCCTTTGTAAAGCTCTCATTGTGCTTCTTCAGTAACTGTACAGCCGGCGGATAAACTCTTCCGGCAGATGCATCACTGTAGCTGTTGCTTGAAGAATTGTTAACATTATTCATTGAATTGTAATTTCTGCTGGCGTTCTGTGCAGCCATTTTGTCAATTTCTTCGGCATCAACACCCAGTGCTTTTCCCAGGCTGCTCTTAACATCCTTTGCTATAGCTGCTCCGATTGTATTTCCTACAGCCCTTGATGCAGATCTTGATGCATCATTTACAGCATTTCTTACTTCTCTTTTTACCAGATTGTCCAAAAATCCCATTTTAATTCCCCTCTGTGGTATTCCCACCAAAACACGTTCATGACACATGAACACTATATTTACACATTAAATTTATATTAGTGGCGCGCTGACGTCAACTGTTTGTTTTTTCTCTGCTTCCTATGTTTGATTTCCTCTGCTGCTTATGTATGTTTTTCGCTGCTACTTAAGATTTATCAGTGCCAGTCCTCCGAGACATACAAATATGCCTGCAACCTTGTTCCAGGTAATTGGCTCACTGTACAGAAAACGACCTACGAATATTAAGATTACGGCAAGTATTGCCGCCTGAACTATCTGGGCCGTGCTGACCGCCCAGCCTGCCTTATAAGCGTATATATAGCCCACCTCAAGACCGATTATGGAAAGTCCCAGTACAAAGGAAGACCAATTGAGTTTGCTGTACTCATGTATAATGTTCGCTTCCTTATTGGTGGCGTAGTACAAAGCCAGTGAAATTACCGCACCTACAGCGTAGGTAACCGTAAGGGATGCAAAAGGATTAATCTCTCCCGGTACCGATTTGGTACATATTGCATAGAAAACATTAGATAAAACCACCAGTGCCAACGGCCAAATATAATTAATCATCTTCTTTACAATCCTTTCATTAAGCCTACCGGCCATGTCATAAATTCACATTACAAAGGGACGTCCTTTTTTAGGGACGTCCCTATTATATCACAAATTATTCAAATCAAACGTACTGCCCCATGTGATTAGATTCCACGCAACGTTGTCAGAACCTTCTCCTCCTCGAAGGGCTTAACAAGGAAGTCTGTTGCACCTCTCTTCAGTGCTTCAACCATCTTCTCGTTCTGTCCGGCAGCTGTTATCATTACAATCTTTGCATCCGGATTTTCCTTCTTTATCATGGTAAGGGATTCAATTCCGTCCATCTTTGGCATTGTAATATCCATGGTAACGATATCCGGCTTAAGCTCCTTATACAGTAACCATCCCTCTTCTCCGTCACCGGCCTCGCCTATAACTTCAAATCCTCCCCTTTCAAGAAGGTCTCTCAATAACTTTCTGGATGTACGAGAATCATCCACAATCATAATTGTTGCCATAGTCCCAAAACCTCCACAAATTATATACTCGCAATTACCAAATTAAAATAATGATCTCCGACAAAAATCGGAACCTTACATATACTGCCTTCCTTCATTCTGTACATAACAGCATCATAATTGGGTGGCATAAGTTCCAGGAAGCTTCCCTGTCTGCTTAATGCAGAAACATATATTCCGTTTGCACAGTTTAAGAATTCTCCTGCTGAATCAAGAGCAAAATCATCTATGGTTTCGAAGTATTCCTTACAGAACACAGAAGCAACCTTCAACAGACCGCCGTCTCCCTCTTCAAATCCGTCAACAAGTCCGTTATCACCCATCATGGACTGATTAACCTGCTTCTCCGTAGGAAAATCCTCTGTGGAAGTAGCTTTGCCGATATATGCGTGACGGTCAATAAGTCTGATAACAGATTTAACAACCGTTGCTACTATCTTCTCATAATCCGAAAGTCTTGAAGGAAGAATAATGGGAACAATCTTCTCCGGATCGTCGCTCTTAAGGTCCTCCTTCTGCTCCTGTGAGTATCCGTTCTCTGTTGCAAATGCATCAAAGGCAGCAGAAACATCCTCCATGCTCATAAGTCCTTCATCCAGAATTGCCTGAACAAATGAAAGATATGCATTTCCCTGTTTCTTAAGAAGAACTCCAACCTGTTCCTCTGTAAGGTAGCCCTTGCCTACGGCAATGTCACCGAATCTCTGGTCCATAACAGCCTGAAGTCTGTTAACCTCATCAGACTGAGCGACGGTCATCATACCCTCTGCAACCGCCATCAAACCCATCTTAACACGTGCACCATCCTGCTTTTTCAAAACATTTTTCAGTGCATCCTTGCTCATAATACCTTTATCTGTCAGGTAATTTCCAAAAATGTTTTCTATCATACAGTTACCCCTTCTACATTGAGAATCCTTAACCCCGTAGGTTAGCCAATAATTCCATTATATTGTACACCAAGTATTCTGAATTTTCAAATATTTTGTGTTATTTTGTGTGAATTTTCTGTATATTTAATTCTAATTGCCATTTCAAATGTAAAACTCTCCTCATCAAACCGATATTTGGGCAACACACCGGGGCCACAGCTGTTGGAGCCGATACCGTTTTGAGCATAATCAAGGCAAAGAATCGTACTTCCGGATTCCCTAAGCTCATAGTTATGAGCAGCCCTTTCAAGTTCCTCCTGCGAATACAGTGAGGCATTAAATGAAAACGGCTTTAATGCGGCGGCAGCAAGACTGTATCCCTTTCCGGAAAGAATCACATAATCGCAATCAGTATGACTTCCGTTTTCCTGTGGTCTTACATAATCCTCAAAAAGATCTTTTATTTTGCCTTCAAAGGAGCCATGGAAGGATGAGCGTTTCTTATCTGTATAACTTTCATTGGGACCCATTCCGAAATATCTGTAGTCCGTAAGTTCCTTCTTCAAAAACATTCTAAGACCGAATCTTGGCAGTTCCGGAAATTCCTTATCCTTTGAAGCCTCGATTTTTGAACTTATTCTGCCGTCTTCTGCTATCGTCCATTTAATATCAAGGTCCATTATTTTTTGAATTGTATCTGCAACAACACCGGCTGTAACACTAATTTCAACACAGTCCTCATGCTGTAACACACCTGTAGCGTAGGCTCTCACATAGGTTTCATTATAGTGGGCCTTCTTCCACTCATTCTTAATATGCATGTCATTATCAGTGGGAGCCCTCCAGATGTTTATCTCCATCGGCCTGTCAAGGTATTCCTTTCCGTCACACACCAGCGAAGTAAACATACCTGTCCGCTTATCGATCGTATAGGCAAATGCTTTTCCTGTTACAGTAACAGAAGCCTCATCTTCAGCTACTGACAGTGCGCCTGTCTGTTCCTGATTTATGCCCAGAATACTTTCTGCAACCTTATTAATGGGCTGCTCATTCTCTACTCTGATTTCATCAAATCCGAGAATATGGTCTTTAGCCAACAGCTCCGTTCCATTTTTAAGGGAGTAAATAAGCTTTAAGAAAACCTTTCCCTGCTTTGGAATCTGAAGCTTCAATGTGGTTTCTCCATCGCAATGAGGCTTGGCGTAGGGCGTCTTCAAATCTCCCATAGAGACTGCACAACCGTCCACAGTCAATTCATATGTAATGTCAGCATAGTCCTCCAGATTGTCAAAATCCATATAGTTGTGGAGCACCAGCCTGCCGTCCTCCGGGTTGTAGGAAGCTACTCTCGCAGGGCGGTATACATTTTTGAATTCCTTAAGGCCGTTATGAACTCGTCTGTCCGGATATACCAGTCCGTCCATACAGAAATTACCGTCGTGAATTGTCTCACCGTGGTCTCCGCCATAATAATATATTGACTTTCCTTCAGGTGTATCACCCTTGTAAATGGCATGGTCGCACCACTCCCAGACGAAGCCTCCGCACATAATATCATTATCCATTATCACTCTGTGATAATCCTCAAAGTCCCCTGGGCCGTTGCCCATACTGTGACAATACTCTATAAGCAGGAATGGTTTATTCAGGTCCTCGGAAATAGTTTTTTCTATGTCATCAATGGATGGATACATTTTACTGAACATATCCAGATAGTCGTAGTTATATTCCTTTTCGGGATTTGTATACTGGAAGCCCTCATACTGGGTTACCCTTGTGGAATCCGCTTCCTTGGTAAGCCTAAGGGCCTTCTCGAAATTGCATCCGTAAGCAGATTCATTTCCCATCGACCAGATAATTACGCAGGGTCTGTTCTTATCCCTGGCAACCATTCCCATAACCCTGTCAACAATCGACGCTTCCCAGACAGGATCGTCAGCGGGCTTTTCATTCCAGCGATGGAACCTGTTCCATACATTGTCTTCCTTCATATAGATCAGGAACGGGCCATGGGCTTCTATGTCAGCCTCATCTATGACCATAAATCCGTACAGGTCGCAAAGCTGATAAAAATACGGTGCATTCGGATAGTGGCTGGTTCGAATTGCATTTACGTTGTATTCCTTCATCATCGTAAGGTCTCTTATGACATGGTCTATGCCGATGGCAGAGCCAAGCTTCGGATCCGATTCATGTCTGTTAACACCACGAAACTTAATATTCTGTCCGTTAACATATAAGACCTTATTCTTAATCTCTATTGTTCTGAAGCCCACATATTCAACTATGGTTTCATACTCATTTGACATTACCAGTGTATAGAGGCAGGGATGTTCCGGATTCCAAAGTACAGGGTCCGTTACTTCAAATGAGACACTGCCCCTGTCATCAAGTTTTCCTTCTGCAACAGTTTCACCCGCTTTATTTTCAAGCGTCACCCATACATCTCTTCCGTCGGTTGAGACAGCCGTATTTTCCGTGTTAAGGAAATCAGCTTCAAGCTTAAGTATTCCCTTGTTTCCGTCAATATCCGTCGTAATACTGAAATCTCTGATTGCATTTTCAGGTCTCTGCAGAATGTATACATCACGGATTATTCCGCTCATTCTGAATTTATCCTGATCCTCAAGATAGGAGCCGTCGCACCATTTGAGCACCAAAACAGCGAGAGTATTGCTTCCCTCCCGCACAAGGTTTGTTATATCAAATTCACTTGTAAGATGGGTAACCTGACTGTATCCCACATAGACACCGTTAAGCCATACATAAAAGCAGCTGTCCACACCTTCAAAATTAAGATATGCCCTGGGTGCCTTTTCATCCCTGTTGTATTGAAACTCTGTCACATAGGCTCCGCAGGGATTATCCTGAAGAACATAGGGCGGATCAAAGGGGAAAGGATATCTTATATTGGTGTACTGATGGGTATCAAAACCGAAGTTCTGCCATACACCAGGTACACTGATGTCACCAAACCCGCTCCGGTCAAAATCCTCTGCCCAGAATTCATTCTTCAAGTCATATATACTTTTATAAAATCTGAATTTCCAAATTCCGCTCAATAGCTGCATTCTGTCTGAATGCTCCCTGTGAAGCACAAGGTCATCCATCCTCTTTGATGCGGGAATATAATATGCCCTGTGGGGTTCTGTTCTGTCATGCAAAATGTTCAGATTTTCATAATATCTTTGTAACTTCACTTTGCTCGTCTCCTTTTTCTTCGCCGTGGTTTTTGACCTGAATTCTTCCTGTACTCGTTAATCAATTCTCCAATGCTGTTATAATCTCTCTCCATCAGAATTTCACATACCCGGCTTCGGAAGGTTCCCTCCTCGATTTTGCCGCTCTCAAGTCTTTCCAGGAAACAGTCCGCAACGAATTTCTTGCTTTTTTCTTTGTACTTTGGCATTTCATACATTTCCTGAAGCATGGCCAGCTCCGATCGCCAGAGAATCTCTATTTTCTTTTTCCAGGTGACCTTGGGACTGGGTTCCGGCCTTCTTAAGATATAGAAATCAAATCTTTCTTCGATATATTCAACTGTAATGATTCCCCAGTACTCCGGCACATGCTCCTCAATGTGAAGGGCATGACTGGAGCCTACAACAACGTAGTTATAATCAAAGTACTTATCATAGTCCTTTACTTGTGTGGCAAGGCGTGCATAGGTATCCGCATCACTTTTTATCTCGAATCCGTAAAGGGCAAAATCTGTAACCATAACCACATCAGCCCTGGATTTGCCCATGATTTTTTCTTCAATTATTCTGTTTTTTCCATAGGTTTCATCCAGGAAGTCAAAAAGCGGCTCTCTGATGTCTTTGTCATGCAGTTTCATAAATCCGTTCTGTCTTCATTAATTAGTCAATCTTCAAAATCAATCTATCTTTAAAATCAAGCCAAGCACACGCTTAGCACATTTAACCATATCTTCTCTTGTAAGGGCACCCTTTTCCATAGCCTCCAGCAGTCTTTCCGGATAGCCACAACCCATCTTTACATCATTTCCTGCAAGAATCTCCTTGTACTGCTCGCTGTGTGCCCACCAGTCTGTGGTTACCATGCCCTCAAAGCCCCACTCACCTTTAAGGATTCCGTAAAGCAGGTCTTCGCACTCAGATGCTCTGTGACCGTTGATAAGATTATATGAGGTCATGATGCTCCAGGGCTTTGCTTCCTTTACGATTATTTCAAATGCCTTCAGATATATCTCTCTGAGAGCTCTTTCGGAAAGCCTTGAGTCTGATTCCATTCTGTTTGTTTCTTTGTCATTACATGCAAAATGCTTCGGGGTTGCCACAATATTGTTGGACTGAATACCCCTTACCATGGCTGCTGCCATTTTACCTGCAAGGAACGGGTCCTCTGAATAATATTCAAAGTTTCTTCCGCAAAGAGGAGACCTGTGAATATTAACTGCAGGAGTAAGCCATGCCCCAATATTGTTCTCCTTTACCTCTGCACCGCCTGCTGCTCCCACTGCATATGCCACCTCCGGATTAAAGGTGCATGCAATAAGTGTTGCACATGGAAATGCGGTAGTACATACTCCGCATTCAGGCGCAATACGAAGACCTGCAGGTCCGTCTGCTGTCATCACGCTGGGAACTCCGAACTCCGGAAGATTACCGTATCCGTATGTATTTGCAACACCTGTATTGGGTGTTCCGCTCAGGAGATACGCAAGGTCTTCATCGGAAAGCTGTTCAACAAATTCATCCATTGTACACTCTTTGGATGCAACCTTTTCAAAGGACTTGATTCCCTTGGGAACCTGTCCCTCCCAGCATTTGTATCTCTTTATAAATCTCTGTGTCGGTGTATGTCCTGAAGCCTCTGTGGGGTCCATGGGAACAAGTGCATTTGCCCTGTAATCAAAATCCGGACCTGTAGGAAGTTCCTCATATTCACCGCTTGCAAGAAGACGCTTTGAAAGGGATGTGGGTGTAAGTCTTGTTGTCAGTTTCTGTACTATCACATCATCCTTAAGGACGTATTTGTATTCAACCTCTGTTGCATCTGCCACATTTCCTCCAAGGAAGAAGCTGTATTCGCCCTTTTCAAGAACGTAGCAGGCCTTTGAAACCTTGCCTGTGTCATCGTAGGAAGCCATATCGGAAGCCGCAATTGTAAGTACCAGGCTCTGAACTTCGCCGGGCTCAAGAAGCTTTGTCTTGGCAAATGCGCCCAGTTCCTTCTTTGCCTTTCCCAAAAGGCCCTGAGGTGCACCATAGTAAATCTGGACTACTTCCTTTCCTGCCCTGTCTCCCGTATTCTTAACATTAACGTTAAAATATATTTTGCCCTCTTCTTCACATACAGATACCGGCTTAATATCAAAGGTTGTATATGACATTCCGTATCCGAAGGGATATACTACCTTGCTGCCTGCTTCTTCGAAGGTCTCAAAATATCTGTAACCCACAAAAATATCTTCTGTATATTCAACATAGTCATTGGAGTCATGGAAGGTCTCCGTATATGGGTAATCAGTCAGTTTTCCCGCAAATGTGTCACACAGTTTTCCTGATGGATTACCTTCTCCGAAAAGTAACTCGGCCGTTGCCAGTCCACCTTCGATACCTCCCTGCCAAGAAAGCATGGCTGCACCGATCATGTCGTCTTCCTTTATCCATGAAACATCAACCATACCGCCTACGTTCATTACAACGATTACATTTGCAAAATTAAACTTAACGACGTCAACCATTTCCCTCTCTGCAGAAGTAAGATAAAAATCACTGGGTTCAAAAATCGATGTTGCCTTAAAATACAATTCCAGGCCATAGGGATCCAGGCCTTCGGTCTTTAACTGCTCACCGGCGGTTCTGTCCCAGCCCTCTCCCGAGAAACGACAGATTGATATAATTGCCGTGTCTGTAAATTCCTTTGCCCTGTCAAGAAGCTCTGAAGGAACCCTCGGCTCCACCGTAAGTCCCGGGTTGGCTCCCGCTTTATATTGGGCTGCCACATTTTCCTTGTAAAAATCAACTAAAGGCTCAAATACCTCGGCTTTGGAATCCATGGCTTTGATTCCCTCATAAAGATTTCTTGTATATGCCACGGTTACATCTCCGCTTCCTCCGCCGCCCTTTACGTAATCAATGGTGCCCTTTCCGAAAAGAGCTACCTTTGTACCCTTCTTAAGAGGAAGTGTATTGTCATTATTCTTAAGCAGAACCATACCTTCCTTGGCAGCATTTTTTGAAATATCGATATGCGCCTTACTTGCCGTAACTCTTGCTCCGTTCTCACCAAGTCCGATACCCGGAAGATATTTAACTCTTGTCCATTTGTTCATAAGCTTACCTCTCTGTTTTCTATTCTGTAGTTTTAGTTTCGATCTGTTTTTCATTTATTGCTTTATAAAGCAAAATATTCTTGCCCGTTAAGTCGATTTTATCATATTTCCCGGGAATTTAATCTGTTAAATTTATGCCTTTGTTATCATTTTTCGCTGTTATACTACAAAGAATTTAAAAATGTATTATAATATTACATACTAGTATAAAAGCAATTTCTGCACGAAAGGTTTGGGTTACAATGAATTTTGAGATTAAAGATAACGCTCTTGTTTTTTATACCAAAGGAGAAATGTGCCGAATAGAAGCCTGGGGCAAGGATTCACTCAGAGTACGCTCCACAATGCTTGGAAAATTCACAGGCAATAATTGGGCTCTTTCGGAAAATGTCAGTCCCCGGAAAGCGACTGTAAAAATTGAAGAAGAGGATCACTGGGTAGGCGACGGCACAATAGATAAACGTGAAATTGCGACAATCATCAACGGCAGAGTAAAAGCCGTTGTCAATTTCGTCGGCATAATCAGATTTTACCGTGATGACAGGCTCATCCTGCAGGAGTATTTCCGTTGCTATGACGGCACTCTTTCAAAGGAAAGCCGCTGTCTTAAAACCATTAATCGTGAATGGAAGGGCATAATCGGCGGAAGCGATTATTCTCTTGATGTCAAATTCGAAAGCAACGAAGGCGAGAAGATATTCGGTATGGGACAGTATCAGCAGTCCTGCATGAATCTTAAGGGTTGCATCTTGGAACTTGCACAGCGCAATTCCCAGATTTCCGTTCCCTTTGCAGTTTCGAACCTCGGCTACGGCTTCCTTTGGAACAATCCGGCTGTCGGACAGGTTGCATTTGCCAATAACATGACAGAATGGACCGCCCGCTCCACAAAGGAAATGGATTACTGGATTACTGTTGCCGATGCACCAAAGCAGATACTTGAAAACTACACCGCCGTAACAGGTCGTGCAGATATGTTTCCCGAGGATCTTATGGGCCTGTGGCAGTGCAAGCTTCGTTACAGAACACAGGATGAGGTTCTTACAGTTGCAAGACAGTATCAGAAGGAAGGAATTAAGATTGACCAGATCGTTATAGACTTCTTCCACTGGACAGTTCAGGGAGACTGGAAATTCGACAAGCTTTACTGGCCGGATCCCAGGGCAATGGTTGATGAACTCCACTCCATGGGTATAAAGGTTATCGTTTCCGTATGGCCTTCCGTTGACCGAAAGAGCGAAAACTTCTACCCCATGCTTGAAAAAGGCCTTCTGATTAAGACAGAACGCGGTGCTGCTCAGACCTATGACTACCAGGGCGACTGCGTGGAAATAGATGTATTTAACCCCGAAACAAGAAAATATGTATGGGATGTATGTAAGAAAAATTACTACGATTTCGGTATAGATGCCTTCTGGCTGGATAATTCCGAGCCGGACTACGGTGTATATGACTTTGAAAACTTCCGTTACCTTGACGGTCCCGCACTTGCCGTAAGCAATATGTATCCTCAACTTTACAGCAGGGTATTCTACGATCCTATGAAGGAAATGGGTAAGCCCGTGGTTAATCTTCTTCGCTGTGCCTGGGCAGGTTCACAGAAGTACGGAAATGTGGTTTGGTCCGGTGATGTTCCCAGCACCTTTGAAGCCTTTTACGACCAGCTTCAGTGTGGACTTAATATGGGTCTTGCAGGCATACCCTGGTGGACAACGGATGTTGGCGGATTTATGACAGATGATGTGAACGATCCTGATTTCAGACAGCTTCTTGTTCGCTGGTATCAATTTGCAACCTATTCCGCTGTTCTTCGTATGCATGGAGACAGAGGACCCTATAATATTCCTCCTCTCGATGACAGAGACTGGGGTGGCGGATACCTTCATACAGGTCAGCCCAACGAGCTTTGGAGCTACGGTGAAGACAATTACGCCATTATGAAGAAATACTACGATATACGTATTGCTATGCATGAATATATAAATAGTCTGTATGAGGAGGCACACGAAAACGGTTCTCCTCTTATAAGAGCCATGTTCTATGAATTCCCTGCTGACAGCAAATGCTGGGATATTCAGGATCAGTACATGTTCGGAAGCCGCTACCTTGTGGCTCCCATTTTCAGACTCAACCAATTCGAAAGAGAAGTATATCTTCCCGCAGGAAAATGGAAGCTTACTTCAACGGGAGAAATCTTCGAGGGTAGCTGTACAGTTAATGTTGATGCACCGATAGAATATACCCCTGTTTTCGAAATAGTGTTATAATCACCTTATAGTTTATGTTTTTCATTTAACGAAATTAGCGCATCCCTGAAAGAGGACGTGATTTATGGATAATAAGAAAACATTTGATTTTTGTGATGACAAAATACTTGATATAATTCGTTCCGAAAACGGAGGCTTCTTTTCCAGAGTAACCGAATCCGAACAGGAGCATGTTCAATACCTCAATGATTTCTCTCTTCGTATATGGTATAACAAAGAACAGGCCGGCTTCCCGATACACTGGCACTATGCAATAGAGATAATCATTGTTCTTGAAGACAGCTATACCGTAAGAATTAAGAACAATGAGTATGTATGCAATCCGGGAGATATAATGATTATTCCTTCCGGCGAGCTTCATGAACTGCTTGAGCCAAAGTCAGGTCGCAGACTTATCTGCCTCTTTGATACCCAGACTCTGTACCAGCTCAACGGCTTCGCAGCGTTGCAGCCATTTATCTCGCTTCCCGTTCATTTGAAGAACAACGAGACATCCTATGTATATAACCGTTGTATAAATCTTCTTCGTCAGATTACCCGTGAATATGCTGACAAGAATCCATTTTACGAAATGGTTATATATGCCAGACTTCTGAGCATTTTTGTTACAATCGGAAGACAGAAGATTAACGGACCCGGACAGGATGAAAGCTTCCTGGATCCCAAACAAAATGAACTCAATCAAAAGCTTTCCATAGCCTTTGAATATATTGACGGAAACTATATGGAAAACCTTACGCTGGAGCAGGTATCATCCGTTGCGGGCTTCAGCAAGTTCCATTTTTCAAGACTCTTTAAGCAGTGCTCAGGTCAGAATTTTCATGAGTATCTGTGCCTAAAAAGAGTACAGGCCTCAGAAGTATTACTCCTGAAGCCTGAGCTTTCCATAACCGAAATTGCTTTTAAGTCCGGATTCGCTTCCCTGTCATCCTTTAACAGGGCATTCCGAGCAATTAATCACTGTTCTCCTACCGAATACCGTACACTTTATCAGCATCGTATCGATATGCGTTGATTTTATCTTCTTACATTTAGTTTTTCCAAGGTTTTGAGCAGCTTGGTTCTTATGAATTCCCTTTCCTCATTCTTAACGAGGAAGTACATATAGGAATCAATAAGCATTTCCTGTGGAAGTCCTCTTCCCACAAGCTTAAAATTGACATAGCCTCTGTCAATATAGCTGCCGATTTCATCATTGGATATAAAAGCCGGCCGTTTCATGCTTTCCTTAAAGCTTGGAACGGTTTTTCTGTTTGGACAGTCAAAGGCCGGTCCCCTGTCAAAGGTTAACTGACGCAATGACTCATCTCTGTAATGAGCCGTTCTCTTGGGACAGTTTGGATAGCAGATTTCATCAACCAGAATCTCCACGCGCCCTGCCTCGGGCTCGAGAGCCTTAAGCACCTCTTCGTTATGATTCAGATCATAGTCGAGGACAACCATAAAGTATCCGTTTTCAAGTTCCTTCTGCATTCCCTCAAGGGTAGTAATTCTTTTGGTTGTGGAAGAAATGTATTTGAAATTGGGATATTTCTCCATAAGATAATCCTCAAGCACCTTTGTATTAACAAGAACCTGATTTTTACCGTTATTTGCAATATCCATAATCATATTGCAGTAGGTATCATAGACATGCTTTTCCTCAAGAAGGGAATTGGTCCATGTAAATCTTACGGGAACACCGAATCGGTTATAGGTCTGAATCATCTGTTCCATATCTCTTTTGGCGCTTACGCCATATACAAAACGTCCGCCGTTCCAGATTGCTCCGGGAAATGTTCCGTACACACTTCCGACGCAGTAGCCCTCCCTGAACTTATCAGGGTGCTCCTTCATCAAATTGATAATTATCTGATTAATATAAAAATTGGCACAAAAGCCCGGCAAATGCCAGTAAACCTTTTTATCCATAAAGTTCTCCATATACATTCAAATGCCGCTCTTACAAAACGAAGCCACCATTTAATTATAACCCCTTGCTGATTTATGGCCATTTGCTTGGTCTGGGTTTATGAATGGTAAACATGCCTGCACTCTCAAGATTCTTAATAAGCATAATTCTTGCCTGTCCCGCATATTCAGGCTTAACCATATAGTAACAGTAGGTCTCAATAAGTGAAAACAGGTAAGCCGATCTTCCCTCAATTTTAAAATTATTGATTCCGGCGGGAACATATTTCTCCCAAATATCCTCTGCAGAAACAAAGGTCGGATATTTCATAATAGTATACAGATTATTATGCTCCCCGAAGGTACAGCCCCAACGCTCAATGGGAATCTTCTTCCCCTCCGGCATATTACGGTTCTTAAGCACTATTCTCTGGTCTCTTCCTATTTGTCTGTAATGCTCTCCCCTTCTCTTACAGTTGGGTTCACATACCGGATTAATAAGAATCTCAAGTTTTTCCTTCTTCTCAATATCACTGAGTATTTCCCAATGATTGTTCAGATTATAATCAAGCACAACATATTTGTAGTCCCTGTCAAGCTCAGCATTAAGCTCGTCCACATTTCTTATCTCTTTGCAGGTGGAACTGTTGTATGCAAAATTGGGATATTTGTTTCTAAGGTACTCCTCCAGTATGGGAGACATTACCATAACCTCGTTCATGCCGTTGTTGGCCGCATCCATACAGAAGTTACAGAAGGGGTCATTAACATCCTCCTGCACGAGAACCGGATTGGTAAATGTATATCTTATGGGTATCCCCTGATCGTTTATATTTTTAATAACATTTTTAATAAAAGCGCTGTCGCACTGGTCATCCGCTATCAGTCTGCCACCGTTCCAGAGAGCATAGGGAAATGTACCGAAAAATGATCCGATTTCCACACCTTCACGGAAAAACTCCGGATGAGTCTTCATAAGACTTAACCAGAACATATTTAACGGATAGTTATATCTGAGTCCGGGCAAATGAAATCTTACCGGTAACATATTCTTCCTCCTTAATTGTTCGCATTGTCAGCAGGTCTGTAAGAAAATGACTTGAAGGTAGCGTAAATATCCTCATCAGCGTTCTTATCTTCCTCAGCCTGTGTTGCAAACATGCCTATCGTGCACCCAACAAATCCTCCGGCTACTTCGGTAGAAAGGAATCCCACACTCATTTCCTTAACAAGGGGTACAACCTGATTGCCCTCACCTACGAAAATTGAAAGTGCAAGACCTTTAACAGAAAACATAACCGTCAGGTTATCTACAACCACACGAATTGTTGCCAGTTTTTCATCCACACCGTTTTTACGCATTATTGCTGTGGCATGAATTCCTGAAAATTCCACACGAACCTGGAACTTGTCACTCTGGTAAAGCATAAGTCCCGCTGTTGCTCCTTCGTAAAGTCCCTTGGTACGAATAACAGTAACAGCATCAAAGATGTGGGAATCCTGTCTTATGCCCACGAAGGACAGCTTCTTTCCGCACTTAAGTGCCAGTCCTCCCTCATCCAGGCGATACATATCCTCTTCCGGATTTCTGATTGTCACACAGGTAAATGGAAGTTCTTTTATCTGCGTAAAATCAAGGTGTCTGTCATTTCTGGGGCGTATACTTTCTTCACAGTCAGGTACCGACTCCTCAAGATTAACAGGCACCTCATCTGTAAGCATTCCGATACCCGGATTAACAATTGGCCAGTCCTCCTCCCAGTATACCCTCGCGAGGAAGGTTTCTCTTCCCATTGTGGTTCTGCCGCTTAGCGGTCTTGTTGCCAGCATCACCATATACCAGTCACCGTTTGCAGCCTGCATCAGATCACCGTGTCCAACATACTGAATCGGAAATCTCATTCCAAGATGCCTGTGGGTAAATATCGGATTATTAAAGTTATTTTCAAATGGTCCGAATACATTTTTTGAACGTGCCACGCTTATGGCATGATTTGGGCCTGTACCGCCTTCTGCATGAAGGATGTAATAATATTCCCCTATCTTATAAAGATGAGGTCCTTCGGGCCAGTGAACGCCTCTCATGGCACCATTCCATACATCAACCGGTTCGCCGATAAGTTTAAAGTTCTCTATATCTATTTCCTGATTGTATATATACCAGTCACCGTCATATTGGCATCCCTGTGGATTGGGATGAGTTCCTGTATAATAGCATTTTCCGTCTTCATCAAAAAACAGCGACGGGTCAATACCCTCTGCTCCCTCTATATAATGAGGCTCCGACCAGGGTCCTGCGGGATTCTCTGCCGTTATTATAAAATTGCCGCCAAATGACACATTTGTACAGATAATATAATAGGTGCCCTTGTTGTATCTGATGGTAGGTGCAAACAAGCCCCTTGAAATATCGTCATTTCCAAGGGGAAGCTGTGAATTGCGATCCATCGCATTCCCTATCTGCTCCCAGTTTGCAAGATCCCTACTGTGCCAGATGGGAAGTCCCGGAAAATAGGCAAAGGAAGAATTAACAATATAATAGTCCTCTCCAACCGCAAGAATTGAAGGGTCCGGATAAAATCCGGGAAGTATCGGGTTTTTTGCTTTTACACTCATAAATTTACTCCTTCGGACAGGTGATATATAACTTATTCCGGTTTCTTAAGGATAATCTCCCCATCACGGGAGGTAATCATTATCTTATTATCTGCAAGTCCAAGACCTTCGATAAGTTCCTGAGGAATCTGAACACGATGCGCCTTATCAAGGATAGCATACTCATTCTGAGTATCCTCTTCACGCCAGTCGATATTCGTCTCCTGAACTCTGTCGGCATAGGATTCCTTAAGGATTCTTTCCGAGCTTATCTTACCGTCTCTTATGGCTATAACACGCTTAACCTTCTTAGACAGAGCCATATCATGGGTAACGATAAGTATTGTCTGTCCGTTCTTATTGAGTTCTGTAAATACATCAAATATATAATTTGCGGTATTAACGTCGACTGAGCCTGTTGGCTCATCCGCAAGAAGAAGTTTCGGTGAATTGGCAAGAGCAATTGCTATGGCAACTCTTTGCTGTTCACCACCTGAAAGCATATTCATTCGACTGTTCTTCTTATGGGCCATACCCACCATCTCAAGAAGTTCCATTGCCTTCTCACGTTTCTTGTGAGCAGATGACAGATACATTGGCATCATTACATTTTCAATTGCAGACAGGAAAGGAAGCATATTACGTCCGTTGTTCTGCCATACAAACCCTACCGTATCCTTCTTGTAATTAACCAGCTCACTCTCGGTCATTGTAAACAGATTCTTGCCGTCTACCCAAAGCTTACCTGCACTGGGCCTATCAAGTCCGCCAATCATATTTAAGAAGGTTGACTTACCGCTTCCGGAGTTACCGATCATAGCCGTAAGTTCATTTTTCTTCACTTCAAGGTCAAGTCCCTGCAGCGCAAGTACCTCAGTCTCTTTTGTTTTATAAATTTTTACAAGCCCTTCGGCGCGAATCATTACGTCATCTTCTTCATTTGCCGGGGCGTTTGTCTCATTAGGCATTGATTCTCTCTCCGTTTTCCAACTCAATAATCATATCCGCTGCACCCATAAGTCCTACATCATGGGTAGTCATAAGTACTGTTATGCCTTCCTCGGCACTCATTTTTTGGAATGTTTCGGTTACCCTGGCAGCCATAACAGAATCCAGTTCTGCTGTAGGTTCATCCGCAAATATAATATTCGGGCGATGAACAAATGCTCTTGCTATGGCAACTCTCTGCTGCTCACCACCACTCATTTCCGAAGGCATATGAGTCATTCTGTTTCCCAAACCAACCTTTTTGAGACATTCCTCAATTCTTTGGGCTGCCGCATCATTAATAGGTGCTCCTGCCATACGTAATGCAAACTCAACATTCTGATAAGCGTTAAGGGACGGAATCAGAGAAACCGACTGGAATACAAATCCCATTTTCTTTCTTCTGAATTCCTCTCTCTCATAATAAGACAGGTCCTTAACATTTATTCCGTCAAGAATAACCTCCCCTGCTGTAGGCTCATCCAGCGTACTCAGTATATTCATCAACGTCGTCTTACCGGAACCGGAACGACCGCGAAGTATAGCAAATACGCCTTCCTTAACATCAACATCAATTCCCTTCAAGGCCTGAAATTCTCCTCCGGGAACAGGAAAGGTTCTCTTTATTCCATTTCCTACAATCATACTTTTTGCCATTATTCTTCTCCCAATTTCAGTGCCTTGGTTACGTTCATCTTAAACAACAGAGTAATCAATACTGCAAGACAGCTTGCCATTACAAGTGCTATTACTCCGTAGAGACGCAGTAAATCAGCATTTTCAATAATCAGTCTCAATGGCAGTATCTGTGTTGCGGATGCAAAGGATGTCTGAATAATCGGTACAAACATCTTTGATGAAATCCAGCCTATTCCGATTCCCGCAAGTACTGAAAGAACACCCGCAAACAGCTGCTCGATAAGAAGCATCTGAACGACCTCCTTCTTGTGGAAACCGCTGGCACGAAGGACACCAAAAATTAGTTCTCTGTCCTTAATTGACATTATCCAGTAAATCATATAACCTACCGCGCAAAGAACGATGGTTACAACAAATCCCAGTGTAAGGACACCGTTGGTACCCTGCAGAAGGGGATCCTGAGTTGTAATCTCCAAATCCTTATCACGATTTACATATCTTTTAACCTTGAATTTTGTACTCTCAATCCACTCGGCAATCTGAGTTTCGTTTGCATCAGGCTTTAGAGTAATCCATATTTCGTAGGGCTGAACTCCAAATGCATTTCTCGAATTATCATAATGCATAACGGCAAGATAACTGTCTGTTGTCTCAGCGCTTCCGTCCGGGTTGATTGTTGTTACTGTCGGTGAATATCCGGGCCAGTAATCAAAGAAATCAACTATCTTGCAGGTAACCTTTGTCTTGTTCTGGTTATTCAGATCAATATTGTCACCCACATCATAACCAAGTTTTGTCTTGAAGTTTGAAGAAAGAATTACTCCCTTCTGATCTGCCGCAAGCTCATTGAGGTATTCATAATAATGCTTACCCATGATGCTCTTATCCACGTAAGTCATGGAACCGAAATCCTTGGTATGGATACCCAAAATGCTTATCTGCTGTCTGTTATTCTTTTCTCCTGAAAGAAAAGCATTTGAATCGTTATATACACGTGTATAGCTTTCGGCAAATGGCATAGAAGCAAACTTCTTATAATCCGGTTCAACCCAGACACCGGTCTTATTTCCCTCCTGGTCTACGGCTTCCTCCCATTTCTCCGCAAGAATCATATCTGTTCCGTCAACATATTCCGTATTATTTACTGCATTTTCCAAAATGGTACGTGCAACAGTTGAATGGTACATGCCCAGAGAAACAGTCATAATCAGGAACAATATAATAAGCTGCTGTTTACCGCTCTGCTTTATTGTCTCCATAAATGAGATATAGCTTGCAGGTCCCCAGTGTCTCTTTCCTATATTAAATACAAGCTTTATCAAAAGTGGCTGTAAACGAATATACAAAAGTCCCATACCTACTATAAAGAGAGAAGAACTTATATAAAGTAACGGATCAAGACTTTCTCCCGAGAGAACGGTTCCTGATACATCAGACATATTCTTTTGGAAATTGTAATAACCGTATCCCGAAATGCCCAGTAAAATAAAATCAAGGAAAAACTTCTGCCACCATGATTTCTTTATTACATTCTTTGACTGCTTAAGGTTAACTATGGAAACCTTGCTGTGACCTATTGCCGGTATTGTAATGGTAAGCAGTGTAACAAGCATTGCAGCAAATGCATATAAAAAGCTCTTTCCGGTATATGTTATATTCAGGCTTCTTGCTCCGTTGAAATCCAGGAAGTTTCTTACCGCACCAAGCACTTTGCTAAACAGAGCCCCAAGAGGAATTCCCAGTATTCCGCCTGCCAGTGTAAGCACAATTCCCTGGTACAGATAGAGTCTGAATATCTGGCCTCTTGAACTACCACGAGACTTAATAACGGAAATCTCATTTTTCTCCATCTCATACATCTGTCCGGAAATCATAAGAAGGAAAGCGGCAAGCATAATAAGCACCGGCACCTGTAAAATAATAAGTGTCGCTGAAATTCTGTTTACCTTCTTGTTATAATCCTCAAAAAGCTCATAGTATGCCGCATCATCAAGAACGCTCTTAAACTTACTCTTTTTTGTAAGATATTCCGTTGTCTTAAGAATATCGTTTACCTGTTCGTATTCAATATCCTCATATTCAAACATTGTGTAGAATTTGCTGTTTACAGTGAATTTTCCCGCATTATCACCTGTAAACATACTGCAGAACAGATCTTCCTGCATAAAGCATGCCAGTTTCAAATCCTTGCTTGGCATCTGCCAATAAAACGGATCCTCAGAATCCTGAACAAAGACTCCGTTAATCACAATGGTAATTGGCTTCTTGTCCATGGTCTTCATGGTGTCAAAGGTCAGTCTTTCGCCAACAAGAAGTCCCTGCTCAAGCATGGTATCCTGAGATATAACAACCTCTATTGCACCGTCATCCGTTAATCCGTCTTCAGAGTACATCTCTCCCGCAACCATCTTAACGTTGTCGGGGAAATCCGTGGCAAATGCAAGTGAAAGGCTGAAGGGATCTGCGTCCGAACGATTCATGTCAGAATTTATCTTACTGTTTAACAGGAAGAAAAATCTCATCGTTCTCTTAGGCGTAACGCCAAGTGTTTCGCATATTGTTCCCTGAAAATCCTCAAGTTTCTTTATTGTTGCTCCACCCTTATCATTCTTAGATATGGCACCCATATTAAGCTGAGCAGGGTATACTCCGTTTTCGGAAATGTAATTTCTTATTTCATCCTGCAGCATTCTGTCGTATGCCGCCTTCTGATAAAGCGGAAAGCTCACTACAGTGGCAACCAGTAAGGTACAACCCAGCAGGAGGCATAAATTCATCCATCGTTTATGCCACATTTTTTGTAACATTATTCCCAGCATATTGTCATCCCTTCTGTTAAGCCATCAGCAATCCAGTACTGGTTCGTATCCGAACCACCCGGAATAAAGCTTACGTTCTCAACACTTCCATCCTCTTTTATTACTGTTACATAGGCTGAATTATCCTTAACGGTAACAGCTGACTTCGGTACAGTTAACACATTCTTCTCACTTCTTACCTGAACGGTAACCTTAAATGTATTTCTGTCCCATCTTCCGCCATCCACAAGAGTTGTACCTGATATGGCAGCCATCTCTTCCTGCGGAATTGCTACAAGTGTAAAATCGTTCTTTAAATCCTTGGAAAGATTTGTTGCATTTGCAGATACAATCTTTCCGTTTACCGTAGCCACCCCATTGGAACTTGACACGCGGATTGATGCTTCATTTGCATAATTAAACTGATTCTTGTCATCCTGCAAAATGATATAACTCAATGTATCATTACCGATTTCAACGATATATGCATCCGGCGACAAAAGATCACCCGGCTTAAGCTGATTGGTATCCATTATTATTCCGCTTGTAGGAGCAGTTATCTCCACAATTCCGGAATAACGTGTAAGCTTATCCTGCTGTCTCTTAATCCGGCTGATATTCTTTTCCATTTCTCCAATCTGCTTTTCAACAGAGCGGTCTGTTATTTTCTTTCCGTCATTATCTGCTTTCTTCTCACGAAGTTTTGCAAGTCTTTCTGTCTGTCTCTGTATCTGTCTGCTTAGTCTGTCTATTTCTATCTGGTCTGAAACAACCTCTAAGGTTGCAAGAACCTGTCCGGCTTCAACCTTCTGATTATTTTCAACCAAAATCTCTTTGAGGTATGTTGTTCCGTTTTCAACGGGATTTGTTATCCATTCGGAGTAAGGATAGTACAGGAAACCATCCTTTTCTACCTGTACACTGTAATCACCCTTGGTAATCTGGGCCGTCTTACTTGTTTTCTTAGGCACAGTTGTAGAAAGCACCTTGTCTCCCAAAGAAAGTCCTGACAACACTTCAGAATACAAGCCGTCTCTCATTCCGATTGTAACCGGAACATAGCTTGTCTGTTCATCATTGTACAGATATGCATAATATCCGTCTGATTCCTTCTTGAGAGCGTCGTTGGGAACACAAAGTACATTGCTTCTTCTGTTCTTCTCAACAATGATTGCAGCATAACTGCCTATTGCTGTTTCATCATTTGGATCAATCAGATTAAAGGTTGTATGTACGCTTTCACCGTCGTTTGTCAGCTGCCTGTATTCCTCAGGCTCCATCGTTACATATTCGACCTCATATCGCTTGCCATCGATAATAGCATATATGTCCAAAGCCTTACCTATATTTCCTTTAGAAATGTATTCTGTATTAAGTACCTTTCTGGTTGTATCTCCCACAGCCATAATGGAGGTATCTTTCTTGATATAATCTCCGCTGTAATACAGATTGCATGCAACAACCTCGCCCTTGACACTTGATGTAACTGTTGCGGCATTTACCTTGTCCTTAATACGCTGGAGATTTCCAAGCATATAGTTATATTCCAGATTATAAAGTTCTTCGCTCTGTTTCTGATTCTGCTCAAGTCTTTCACGATTCAGCTCTGCTCGCTTATAGGCACTT
Source organism: Lachnospiraceae bacterium (assembly GCA_045639685.1). Classification (GTDB taxonomy): domain Bacteria; phylum Bacillota; class Clostridia; order Lachnospirales; family Lachnospiraceae; genus Colinaster. The sequence goes on along the minus strand of JAZUDO010000017.1, from coordinate 51,050 downwards.
TCAGGCCACATGGCACTTCTGGCCCATCCTTCAAATGCAGGACTGTTCTCATCCGGCTTCATTCCAAGAACCTTTGAATACGGCTCCCATGCTTCCCACTCGGCCTTCTTGGCATCATCAATATCTTTCTTTACGGCCTCTGCAGATAATGTATGATCATATACAAAATCATCTATCTGCTCCTGATATTCACTTATCTGCTTATCAAGATTCTTTGTCTCCGAATATACAAGTACATCTCCGGGATTAACGGTTGACCCCGGTGTTGCCCCGTATTTTTTGAAATTTTGGTCCTTTCCAAAAGCATATTCAGTAATATATGGACTTACACAGCTTGATAAAACCTCGTACTCATACATATCTCGTTCTGATACGACTGCATATTCGGCCGCTGCTCCAACCGGTTCATCAAGTGTAATATTATCTTTCTTTCCATCGTCAAGAGATGAACCACAACCTGTAACGAATGTGGTAATCATAACGACACTAAGCATAGCAGCTGTAAACCTTCTTACTCTTCTCATCGTCTTACCACCTTCGTTCCAACCTCGATACCACTAAGTACCTCAGCATAATCATCTCCCACAAGACCAACCTCAATAAATCTTGCTTCTCTCATATTCTCATCGTTAAGTACATATGTATAATACTTATCATCTGCCTGATACAGTGCCTTAACAGGAATTCTTGTTACATTTTCTTTCTTATCTACTGTTGCCACAATAGTCCCCGAAATACCCACCTCAAGTGTAGAAGTTTCAGGTCTGGCCATGATTTCAAACTGTTGCTTTTCTCCCCAGTTATTCATATCATGGGGAAGTAAAAGGTAATCACCCTTTGCATCGCCGTAGTTTACGTTCATATCCACAGGCTCTCCCTCTTTAAAGAAATGAGCAGCCTCCGGATCCTCTATCTCAAACAAACCGTTATCATTGTCAACAACAGTCATGATTATATCGTCTTTCTTCGCTGTAGAGCCTTCAAGACCATTCTTAATAAACAAAACCTTGCCTGCCATTGTTGCATGAACACAGTTTCCTTCATATTCACTTTTTAACTTATTTAGTTTCTTTTTATCAAATTCTATACTGTCGCTGAGATCTTCTCTCTGGTAAGTATAGTTTTCTTCCAAATCAGCAATTCCTTCATCAAAGTCCTCTTTTGCTTCTTCTGTTATTTCACCACTTCCATATACAAAAGAGTAATAAGAACTTTTTTTGTCAAAATCCTCAGATGTATCCAGATATGATAATTGCAATTCATTTCTGGCAATCTGATATTCCAGACTTGCTATCTCATCCACCATATTTCCGCTTTCAAGCGCAACTAAAGGATCACCGACATTTACACTGTCGCCAACCCTGACATAAACCTTATCCACTATCTTGCCGCCCATAGGAAATGCTATATCCTGCGAGCTTGTCTGAACATATTTACAACCTACATTTTTTGTGAGAAGAACTTCTCCTACAGAGATTTCCTCCATGTTGTATACTATCTCATCTTCCGATGCATCAACCATAATTATCGGTTCAGCTTCGTCTCCGTTCCCGCACCCGCATAAATATACACAGGAAGAAAGAACCACTATTGCGATAATTTTCTTATATATTGCACTCATTTTTATTTTCTTTCTCAAAAATGGACGACACCGGAAAACCCGGCATCGCCCACTTGGTTTTTAATAAATTACTGTCTATATTGACTAAAACTTATTTGTTAGCTTCGTCAATATATGCCTGCCATGTACCAGCGATTGCTTCTGTTACAGCAGCAACGTCAGCACCGGGAGTGATGCTCCATGTAAGGTCCGGACCTGATGAAAGGTTAGGAACTACTGTATGGAAAGCAACTGTACCGTGAGCTGGCTCGCACATCATAGCGATTGTCTCATCAACGGATCTTTCATCATATACACCAGCACGAGCTGTTGAAAGGTATCCATTGTATCCTTCGTATCCGGGAACGTCATCTGTGAAGAGGTTCCAAGCGAAAGCGATCTTCCAAGCTCTGTCAGCATCGTAGCATGCAGGGATACAAGCCGGGTTGTTATCCCAAACGTTGATGTAGTTGTCATACTTAGGTCCCTTCGGGAAGAATACGAAACCAACTTCATCTTCCATCTGTGTTACGAAGTTACTCTCACCGGGTGTACCAGCGTACTCCTGCTCAACCATGAATGCAGCCTTGCCGTTTACGAACTCTTCTTTGTAGTAATCCCACTCAGCGCCTTCAGGATCATGGTTATCGAACTTGTTGTACATATCTACACACCACTCAAGAGCTTCCTGTGTTTCAGGAGCTTCAAGGTTGTATACGAAGTTGCCAGATGCATCCTTAGATACATAGCTACCACCGTTAGATGCAACAGCCTGATCTGTCATAACTGACTCGTTGATTGTAAGACCATAGATATCATCAACACCATCGTTATCTGTATCACGCTGGCAAGCTGCCATTAACTCTTCGAACTTATCCCATGTCCATGTGCCATCTGCCTGCATATCATAGATAGAATCGGGATCGATACCTGCATCTGTTACAAGTCTCTTGTTGAAGAATACACCAGTTCTAGGCTCAGAAACGCCTGCGAATGTACAATAAATTGCATCGCCCTTAGCGTACTGCTCATGTAACTTGTTAAGCTGGAACTTCTCCTGGCTGAAATCTAAGCAGTCAAGTGTTGAAAGGTCATACATAAGTCCATTACCCATACCTGAAACGATAGCTGGATCGTTACGAAGTGTGAATACATAGTTAACATCGTCGCCACCTGTTGTTACGTAGTCAACGAAATCCTGAGGAGCTGAACCCCAGTCAGAGATAGCAAGCTCTCTAATCTTGAAGTTATATGTCTCCTGGATCCACTCACGATATTCATCACGAGCTTCTTCGTAATCGTTAGTAGGTTCAGCGGGTTCTTCCGGTGACCACCAGTTACGAATAATGATTTCCATTCCACCTAAGTCATAAACTTCACCGTTCTCATCTGTAAGAACTGTGTAAGGACTAACTTCTTCCTCTTCCTCAACAACTTCGGGTGTTTCAACGTCAACGTCAGCTTCTACTTCAGGCTCAACTTCAGGTGCAACCTCAGGTGCAACCTCACCGCCGTTACCGCCACAAGCTACGAGACTCATTGCTGTTGCTGCAGCTGTTGCTGCTGCTAAGACTCTCTTAGTCATAGACTTTTTCATCTTTTTTCCTCCTTTTAGATGAATGTTACTTCACTACTTTATTATTACATCTTGATACCCGAACTGCTTATACTCTCAACGAAAGCTCGCTGTGCGAACAAGTAGAGGATAATCAAGGGCATAATAATCATTAATGTTCCGGTTGCAAGAATACAGTTGGAATAAGCTATAGATACTGTAGTCTTGACACCTAATATACGCGAAAGATAAGCACCGAGACTGTCAACGATTCTTGCAAGAGATGTTGAAACAAGTGTTGTTCCGCCTAAGAACATCTTAGCATAGAAACCGTCTGTCCACTGCCATACAAATGCGAAAAGGAAGCATGACGTCAAAATCGGCTTTGCTTCGGGAAGCATAATCTTGATGAACGTCTTAAACATTCCGCAACCGTCAACATAGGCAGCCTCTTCCATATCTTCCGGTATGTTTCTGAAAAACTGTCTTATCATATATATATATAAACCATTCTTCAGTCCCATGCAACCCGCACTCATTAAATAGTACGGTAATTTTGATCCACGCAGGTTAAGCGGTTCTCCCTTTATCGCCTGAAAAATTCCAAATATATCAAAGAATTTGAAATGAAGGTGAAGTGAACTTGCTATTGTCTGTGGTGGTATCAATATAACTAGTATAACACATGCAAACCAAAATTTCTTCAACGGAAATTCAAATCTTGCAAATCCATAACCTACCAGTGTACATACAGCTATCTGAAGAAGTGCTATTGTTATTGAAATAATAAGCGAATTTCTCAATGCTGTAGGATAAGTCATAAGCTCAGAAGCAATTCTGTAATTGTCCGTGGTAAAGTTCTCAGGAATATTGATAACTATAGGATTGAACAAATCCGCCTCTGTCATAAAGCTTACTGAAATTTTATTAAAAATCGGCTGTAAAATCAAGAAGCACATACCAAAAAGTAATATAAATCTGCATATGCTTACAAGACCGGTCATAAGCTGCTTTCTCAGAAGATATCCTCCGGAAAGTCTGTTTCTTTCCCAAAATCTGTTTCTTGTAGCTTTCTTTAAGGCTTTCTTTTCAGCTTTAATCTCTTTTCTTGATTTCTTTTCTTCTGCCTTTGTTTCTGATATCTCAGTTTTGGCTTCCTTTACCTCTGCTTTAACTTCGGCTGCTTCTGTTTTAACTTCAACCGCTTCCGCTTTAACTTCGGCTGTAGACTCTACTGCCATTTCTTCTGCATTAGTCATAGTAGTATACCTCCTTTGAGATTAAGAATGATGTAATTCCGACAAAAGCCAGAACTATCAGGAAATATATCCATGACATTGCAGATGAACGTCCGTAAATCTGCTGATCAACCATAACAACCTGAATCTTTTCTATTACTGCATTATCTGAACGCATACAGAAATCGATAACTGTATAAATCCAGTTTACCAAAAACATTGAACTAATCATCGGGAAAGTAATCTTCCAAAGGCTTTCCCAACTTGTACAGCCTTCAATACTTGCTGCTTCATACATACTCTTTGGTATAGTCTGAAGACCTGAAAGGAAGATAATAATCTGAATACCTGATGCAATAGCTACATCATAGATATTATCAATAACCTCAAACAGTTTCTCATATGCCTTAACACCGATTCCGGAAGTTCTTAATACCTCCTGTAATGCAGCCGTTACGCTGATACCCTTTGTTGTATCCTCAACCTGCTGAGCAAGTGTAGCCATCAACTGGTTATCAGTTTCAAGGCCGAGGATTACACCTGAAGAAAGAATAACAGGAAGGAAGAATACGGCTCTTACAAGAGCTCTTCCTTTAAACTTCTGATTCAGAATCAATGAAACAAAGAAACTGAATACGATGATTGCAAGTGAGTAAATAACCATTCTTGTAATTTCCTCAACAAGCAGTCTGTTAAACTCAGGATCGATTGTAAAGCAATATTTGAAGTTTTCCAATCCGATATATTCCTGGCTAAAGCTTCCTGCTGCAAGAGTAACCTCACTGAAACTCATTCCGAGTGACTGCCACAGCGGCTTAACCATGAATACAAGGAAACCAATAATGAAAGGGGCAATAAACAAATATCCCGCTTTAGCTTTTCTTCTTTGAAGTCCAAGCATTTTTTTCTTTTTCATTTGTGTCTTACCTCCTCTCTTATCTTACTACCAGATAATCTCTGGCGGGAATTGTAATTCCATCTGCTTCTGCGTCTATATAATCGTAGTTAACATATACCTTTGTTCCGTCAGCATATTCAGTACATGAAAGTGTATCACTGAAATTGGTGTGGTTAACCATTTCCTGATTGAATGTATGACCAAGTTCCTCATTGTATCTGTTGTAGATGCTCATCATTCTTTCACGCCATGCCGAATAATCAGAACCATAATACTGTGTATACAGTGTCTTCTGCAGTGTGAAGCTTGATTCATCCATCAATGTGAACTGAAGTCCTGCACCATACTCTGCACTGTATAACAACTGTTGCAAATCATCACCGCATATATTCAATGAATAACCGCAATAATCAATGTATCCGTGAATTGCCAATTCATAGAACGGAACACAGTCATCAAGTATCGTATAATCATTTCCTCTCAGATCCATGTTTGTAACCATTGAAGAATACGGAATCGCATAATCATTACCGCTGTTAATCATTATCTTCTGACCGCTGTCATTAACCTTCTTGAATCTATCCTCCTGAAGCTTAAGAACCTGCTGTCTTGAATAAGGCTTTTTCTTGTAGAAGTCAGACGAAAGGTCGTGTCCGTCATCCTCAAAGCATACACCTGCTCCCATATCTGCGGAATACTTAACAATATTATCAGACATCTGCTGTGCCAAATCCGTATGTAACAGGAAATATGATTCCCAGCCTTCTCTTGCCGCATATGTTACATCACTGTATTTAAACATCTCCGCACGTTCTTTACTGATACGTTTTGCAGCATCTCTGAACGAGAAGAATCCGTCTAAAATGGTTGATTTATACTCATACTGTGTAACACCGTTAAGATAAATGTTTACACCCGCTTCATTTGCATAATTAATCAGATTCTTAAGATCCTTCTTAGATCCAAGTGCATGAATTGTATCGATATCCTTGATTAAATGCTGCGAAACACCTCCGTTACACCAACCGGTGAGCTTAACCGAAAGGTTATCGATTCCGTCATCTTTAAGGTTCTTAATCATATTCTGTGTTTCTTCATATGTTGTAAGCGCCAACGGTCTTGAAACCGGGATACCGAGAATCTGTTTTTTCTTGTCAACTGCACATGCAACTTCAATTGCTACAGGAACCGATGTATCATTATTAAGTTCCAGATACTTGCCGTACTTGTCATGAAGGAAATCGCCATAATTCTTAGCCATATCCACATAACTGCCGGAATCAACAAATCTGTATCGCTGAATCAGGCTCTCATCCGGAAGTTCTTCAACATATTTGTATATTTCTGAACTTGCAATATCACCAACATCATACTGCTCTCTCTGGCAGATGCTATACTCTGCATTAACGTAGTTATAGCTGTTAAGCTTGCCGGAAACATCGGCCTTTACAGAGGCATAACTCTTTCCGTCTTCAAGAACACAGATGAACGAATCATCCTTGTTCGATATACCATATGCTTCAAAGCTTGCATTCGTATTATGTACTACCGCATCTCTTGAAAGCGCCATATCCCATCCGTATACATTTGCATAGTAATTGCTCTGGGATACTTTTCCGTTGTTGAAATTGATAATTGCTCCACCACCTTCGGGAACAAGCAGGAAACCTTCGTCTGAAGTTCCGCCGGCTCCAAAATACGGAAGCGGTGTAATTGTGTAAATCGGATATTCCTTTTTATACTCAAGCTCTTTAAAAGGAATCTCAACAAGAAGGTCATCGCCATCAAGTCTGTATATCACGTCAACATTAAATACCGGCTTATCATTACTTGCCGAAGACATATCAAGTTCTTTATCCTTAACACAATCTTCGTAAGTATATCCTGCCTCGCCAAAATATTTCTCAATTGAAGATTTTACATTATCCTTCGTATTCTGGCGCAGAACATATATTACTTCATCCGCAAGAATCGGATAATTGGCAAGGAGTTCTTCTTCGTTATCCTTCTTTCCAAGCTTCTTGATATCATACTTCTTATAATACTGCTGAACAAGGTTCAATCCTTCCTTGCTCATCTGCTTTGTCCATTTATCAAAATCTGCTTTTGTACAAACCGGAGGAATGGTGAATTCCTTTTGAACCTCACCGAGAGAATAATTTACTCTTACATAATCTTCCCCCTGCTCGATTTCATATATTCCGTTTGCTGCGGAATACTTATATGAATCATAGGTTGTCTCAAGACCTACTTCGGTAGAATATGTCATAACCAAAGTGGATTGCAATCTTGATTTCTCCTCTGTAAGAGCAAGTGAATCGTCTGCACACCCGTCAGGATTTGATTTCCAAACCTTTCCGGTAGACTTAACCAGGACTTCAAACTGTGTTGTGGTAGGATCCAAAGTGAACTTGATTGCATCACTTTCCATTACTATGGGATCGCTTCCTCCGTCATAGGCATTGGCCTTGACGATTTCCTCAACTTCTTCCTCTTCCTGGTAATTAACTACGACAAAGATACCGACAAAAATAATTGCGCAAAGCACCAATGGAAAAATCATGCTTTTTAATGTATCTTTTATCGCATTTCTTCTTTCAACTTGTGTTTCTGTAAGTACTTTCTTTTCCATGATTTCTCCCTGCTATAGCCTGAATAACAGCTCTTTACCTATTGATATAAAGTATGCAATGCCTTGTGTTATCATACTGAAGAATATCATAAGGATAAATACCAAAACCAACATTGCAAAAAGTGTTGCAACCGTAAACAGAATATTCTTTCCACCGGAATACTCATGTATCTGACCCATAGCGCTTATTACAAGAAGTGCTGCATAAACCAGAGTCAATGCACTCAGTACACTATAGAACGAAGCTTCATCCACCGTAACAAAATTACTCATTATCATAAGTGGAAACTGAATCAGCGGATAAGGCACAAGTGCATAACAGGTTGCCATATAAACCTGTCCGAGTTTTCCTTTTCCGTCAAACAGTGTCGTCAAGCCCCAGTTTCCGATAACCCACAATGCAAGTGGGAAAAGAATACTTGCTATGTAAAGGAAAATATTCAAATCCTCCCAATATACCTGCATAAATATGAAACTGGTAAATCTGAGTTTCAACAAACGTACCACTACTGTCAAAAACAAAATGGTATTGGCAGCCGCATAGGTTCCTCTCTTTTCATGTGTAAGATCCCAATAACCGTCAAGGGGATGAGACATACAATAAAGTGAGAACTTCAACGACTTAAAATATCTTTTTATTGATTCATTCTTAGTCAATGCTTCAAACATGTCATTCTCCATAATTGTTATACTTGAATATATCTGCGTTTTCTACTTCGTACTTCAAAGCCTTACGTTTTCCTATTGCCATAGGTATAAGGAATATCGCAAGTATTACCAGAACAATCACTCCGATATGATCCTCAACCCAGAACTTTCTGTACTGCTTATAAGCCTTTGAATAGTTCTCATCATCATATTTCAATTCGAAGTAGTCCATTGCTTCCTCGTATTTCTCCTGACGGAGTAATGCACGTCCTATTCCGATGTATGCCAAATCGTAGTTTCCGTCCAAATCCATAACCTTACGCCAAGAAGCTTCCGATTTATCATACTCGCCAAGATCAAACTGGTCTATTGCTTCGTAAATTGTTTCACCGAACTCTGTAGTGGTGAAAAGGGTAATAGCACAATCAAGCTGATCAAGAACAAATAAGTCATAATCCATATGGTCGACTGCAACCGGTCTTCTGAAATAACCATCCATGTTACCGTTACCGCCGAAAGCAAATACCAGTTTTCCCTGATCATCATATCCAAACAGACGACCACGGTTTCTGTCGAGACATACGAAAATATCATTTTCAAAGCAGGTTACATCAGCAAAGTAAGAGGCTCCCTGATATCCACCACCGTTACCCATGTAAAGGTCACCGATAATATAGTATTCGCCGTTTCTTACAAGAATATCGTTACCCATAAGGTTAATTCTACGAACAACGTCTGCTTTACCTTCCTTGATATCCAGTGCGTCACCGGAACCTGTACAGGCATATATGAAACCTTCGTGGTCCATATAGAGGTTATCGTACTGTGTTGGAACGAAGTCTGCCATCTTCTCTCTCTGAGCCTGTGTGGCAAATTTCTTCCAAAGATAATCCGTCCAGTCGTAGGTTACTTTTGTTGCACCGACAAAGCCTGAGAACGTAGCGTCTTCTTCAAACTTTACAAGACCCTTGTTGATACCTGTTGCAATACAGTAAACACGGTCTGCCGTATCAATTGCAACCTTTGTCGGCTGAAATGCAAGCCCCTCGTCCAAAGTATTGTCATCGGGTTTTGTGAACTCACATACATAGTTTAAATCAGGATCAAGCTTTACTATTCTTTCATTCATACTGTCGGCTATGAACATATAGCCTTCTTCCGAAATCTGAATATCTGTCGGAGCATTAAATGTCTTTATCTCCGTATCACCTTTAAAGGAATCAATTATTCTTTCTACCTTCAGTGACTGAGGTGTAGGTCTGCTTATCTCTACGATACGGTTGTTACCGGTATCAGCGACATATATCTTGTCCTTCCATACTGTCAGACCCGAAGGAGCCGAGAAGTTGATATCCAGCCCAAGGTCTGATGAAGTAAACACCTTACAAACCTCGTATACACTGGGAGTCTTCTGAACATCGCCCCAATAGTCGTAATTGTAACAATAACTTTTCTTATCAATTGCGTATGCTTCGGTAGCGCATGTAGTAGTTGCCAACACAACCACTGCACAAATGGAAGCAAATATTCTAACAAATTTATTCTTCATAATATTCACCCCATTAATCCTTCAAACCTGAACTTGCCATTGTTTCCAATATCTGGCTTTCAGAGAAGATAAAGATAACAATGGGAACAACCATTACTACTACCAGAACAGCTGCAGCCTGACCGGTTCTTGCAATACCGCCGGCCTGTATCTGCTGAAGTGCATATACAAGCATCTTACGCTCTTCCGAATAAATATATGTTGCTGCTTTGTTATTCCACAACTGCTGAACCGAGAAGATGATAAGTGTCATCCATGCTGGCTTAACGTTGGGCATAACAATATTTTTAAATACCGTCCACTCTGTAGCACCATCAATCTTAGCTGCTTCAATAAGTGAAGTCGGGAGTCCTTCCATGAACTGCTTCATAAGGAAGAGACCCATCGGTGATGCAAACGCCGGAATAATTATTGCCCAGTATGTATCAATCCATCCAAGTTTGTTAAGAATCAAATAGTTTGGAATCTGTGTAACATAACCTGTGAACATCATGGCTACAGTAACAAGTTTGAAAAAAGGCTGTCCGCCGGGGAATTCATACTTAGCAAGTACGAAAGCACCCATTGATGCAACAATCAGATGTCCTGCAGTTCCCGCAAATGTAATCCATACTGTGTTGAACAGATACCTTGAAAATGTAACCCAGCTCTTACCCATGGTAACAAACAAATCAGAGAAGTTATCAGTGGTAGGATTCTGAGGAAAAATCTTTGGCGGGAATTTGAACAATTCATCCAAAGGTTTCAACGCACTGCTGACTGCGTATATAATTGGGAATGCCATTATCAAAGCTACGAGAATCAAAAAGATATATAAAGCAATGTCACCGGCAATGGAGCGGTTAGGCTTTCTTCTTTTGATCAGCGGCTTACGATAAGGCTTTTCAACTTTTTCTTTATTTTTCTTACTCATCATCAAGTACCAACCCTTCTTAACAGATATTGAACCGCCTTGTTACAAAGAATCATCATCAGGAACAGAACTGTTGCTATAGCACAGGCATATCCCATTTCGAATCTTGTGAAACCGTAGTCAAACAAGTGGGTTACAATTGTTCTTGCAGCATAATCCGTAGAAGGATATCCGCAGAGTGCCATCGTGACATCACATACACCGAATGCCTGAGTAATAGACATTACGGCACCGAACATCAGCATAGGCTTCATATTTGGAAGAGTTATGTACCAGAGCTCCTGCCAACGGTTCTTAACACCATCCATATATCCTGCTTCGTACTGAGACTTGTCGATGCCCTGAAGACCTGCAACGAATGACAGGAATCCGGTACCCAAGCTCATCCACAGGATAACCAGCATACATATCGGAAGCATGTAGACCGGATTGATAAACCATAGGATTGGCGTATCGATTATTCCCAGATTCATAAGGAATGCATTTACATATCCGTAAGCATCACCTCTGAAGAATACCGAGAAGATTACGTAACAGTTACCGGCAATTGACGGTGCGTAGAAAACTACAACCGCTACGGATCTTACCCATCTGGGCAATTCGTTAATCAGCCATGCGAACAGGAACGACATGATGTACCCCAGCGGTCCCGTTATGATTGCTATTAACAAGGTATTCTTAATACTGGTTAAGAATATGTCATCTTCGAGTATCAGCGAAATATAGTTCTGAGGTCCCAGAAATCTGGGAGACTCGAGGATGTTGTAATAAGTAAAACTAAAATAAATGGATGCCACTACCGGAAATACATAGAACATTGTGAACAGTATGGCATATGGCGCTAAGAAAATATAACAGTTCTTAGATCTTTTTGCTTTTTTCCATGCGACCTTCGCATTGTGCTTACGAAGGATCATATACTTCTTAAAAAATTCTTTCATTATTCTCCCTCATATACCGGTAAGCCAAATTCCTTACGCTTCTTGGTGATTTCTTCGTCAATCTTTATTGAATAATCGATGATTGTCTCTCGTGAATCATCTTTATCATTAAGCACCTTTCTGATTGCATTTGAGATATGACGTCCTGTGTAATATCCACCCGGAACCTCTCTGATTCCTGTTGTCTGATCCCACTGCTCATTCAGAACCTTGATATCATCTGCTGACCAAGACAGATTTGAAAATGCGTCTCTGTTGGCTGTTGCATATCTTGCAGATGCACCGAGAAGTGCTTCGATTTCTCTACCAAACTGTATCTGAGTATCAGGTTCTGCCCACCATTTCATGAACTCCCATGAATTAGCCTTAAGCTTTGCATCATCCGTGCTTATCATCATGGTTGCCGAACCCGTAATGAAGTCTGATCTGTTAATATATGTTGTTCCGTCCTCATTTGTGTATTCCGTACCGGGGATAAGTGTGAAATCCCACAAGCCACGAATCTCGGGAGCCGATACCTGAAGAGTATTATATGTTGAGTATGCCGCAATACCGATTGGCATCTCTCCGGATCTGAAACGGCTTACGAAATCGTAAATTGTCGGAATACCGTAATCATTAAAGTATTTTACATAATCGTCAAATGCTTCAATTCCGGCTTCATCATCAACTCTCGTCTTTGTGCCTGCCTCATTGTACATATCTCCTCCATACTGGAACAATAATGAGAAGTACATTGAAAGGTCGGGAACATTCGACATGATTGAAGTACTTGCCGTTGCCGTTGCCGAACTTCCTGCTGCTGTAGGAATACCAACCGAAAGGTTATTACCCTGGATTGTTGGCATTTCTTCAAGAAGTTCATCCCATGTCTGCGGAATCGGTAATCCGAGCTCTTCAAGTACGTCTGTTCTGTAGAACATAACGTTAAAGGTCTGCGTCTCGGGAATACCGTAAATGTGTTCGTCAAGTCTGTACTGTTCGTATGAACTCGGTGAATAGTGTGACAGAACCTCCTCATAATCCGGGAACTGAGTTATATCTTCTGCCGCACCACGAAGTGCATAGTTTACAGGCTGGTCGGCACCTACCGAAAGAACAACATTAGGACCTCGTCCTGCAAGTACCGCATTTAACAGTGCGGAAGGATCTACAATCTCTACATTAACCTTAACACCTGTATCCGGTGTAAATGAACTGTCGACCATTGACTTAAGGATTGTTCCCTGATCTCTTCCTGTCAGTACCCAAACCTTAATGATGTCACCTTCCGAATCATCGTATACATCGCCGACTGAATTATAGTCTACGAAGAAGGATGCAAAGAAGGACTTAACCTCATGTCCGAGTTTTGCAGCAAAGGATGCTTTATCCTTTTGAGGCTTAGTACCCGAACCGGTTACTTCTATATAATCTATATCCAGCTTGGTCTGGCTCAAGTTAAGTGCTGCAGTACCGATTGCTGTGATGTTATCCTTAAATGTTATGAATTCCAACGTGATTTTATTGGGCTTATTGCAGAAACGCTCAAGCTGCTGTGCAACTGTCTGAGCGGAAGCGATACTGTCTGCCTTCTGTCCCGAATAAGCAACCATGTCATCTACTATCTTGTAAAGTCTCTTGGATTCAAGATCCATAGCTTCCATGATTTCAGGATATGTTTTTTCTATATGATAGTCTCTGTACTGGTCGGGATTTGCACCTGTATAAACCAGAATTCGACGATAAATCTGATTAAGTCTGTAGGTTGAATCAGACATTTCCTCAAGGATTGGTCCGAGACCGCCGAGAGCTGCCTGAAGTCTTACTGTATGTGTACCCTTTGTAAGGTAGAAATCATAAGGTACATTGTTTTCGTCTGAAAGTGTCAGGCATTCCCAGTCATTGCTGTATGCAAATGATACTTCCTGTACCTCCTTGAAAGGTATCTCGCCATCAATGTATACGGATCTGTTTGAAACATTTCCTCTTGAATAGTTCTGACGTCCCTTAACGGTAATGTTGTAATAGCCGTCCTCCGGAACCTCAATATCCCACTCAATCCACTGGCCTGTGGTTCTCCATGCTTCACCACCAACATAGTTAAGAACTGTATGTGTAACAGAAGAAGGCTGCGTGGTCGGAGAAGATCTGTCATACTTTGCATACAAAGAAGATTCGGATCTTACTGTAGAATCCTCGCCCTGTATTACCTGAACATAATTTGCTACCGTATCCGAATTGGTTATCTGAGGCTGAACTGCCTTGTAATCCTCATATGTACCCGGATCCCAAACCTTTGCAAGCTTGAGGCTCTTTATAATCATCGGCTCGTTAATGGAATCAAGTCTGATTTCATTGTTACCTTTTTCAAGATAGAACTTATATGGGTCTGTGATATAACCGAGTTTATCTGTAAAATAAGCTCCCTGCCAATCAAAAACCTCAACCTGACTTGGTCTGATTTCATTGCCCTGATTATCAATCTTCTTTTCTCCGTCATCTGTCCAGATACGGGTAAAGCATACATTAACAGCGTCACTGAATGGAAGTTCTCCGTTAATATATACGGCACGTTCTGCCGGAACACCTCTTGATTCAGGAATATAGTACTCCACATACAGATTGTAGAAGCCGTCCTTGGGAACGTTAACGTTGAATGAAACGCTGGAATCTACCTCTGTAAAGAGAGCCTTGTCCACTCCTTCAAAATCCGTGTAAACCGATACGTCACCGGTTGACGAATAATTAAAGATATCGATATCGACATCTTCATCTGCAAGAGCAGCATCTGCATGGGCATTAATATATCCTGTGTATGTTCCGGTACGCTCCATACCTTCAACATCCTTGGAAAGATCAACACCTGCATACTTGTCGTGGAAGTCATCCACCTTGCGCATTGACAGCAAAACAAGCAGTCCTACAACTGCTGCTACTATCACTACTGCAATTATGACTTTCTTAATAGAACCTTTCACGTCGTCCTCCTAAGTAATCAATTTTTTGGCTTTTTCACCAAAGATTGAAAAGATTTTCGCACTATCTTCACAACTATATCAAAATTATACTCATACGAAAAGCACGTTACACGTCATTTTGTGCTTTTTGTTTGTCATTTTTTGCTTTTTGTAGCAATTATTGCACAACACCAAAACCAAGAATTGTAAAATCACGGGCTGTCTGGTCCTCTTCCATAACCACTTCAACATGATGCTTCTGCTTCTTTGCACCCCTCAAAATGATAACCGGATCGGAGTGTGTCCAGCCAACAAGCCTTGGGTCTGCGGTCAGCACATACTCACCATCCACATAAACCTTGGCTTTTCCGTCCTTATTGTCCGCAGAATCCTTAAAAATCAGCAAAAGTGCACTGCATTCCACATCCATGGTAAATGGTCTGCCACCCACCTGCTCGCTTCCTCTGTACATCCAGTTGTATGGAAGCTGCGGAGTAACCGCCATATCCATATTTCTCTCAACGCACTGAATGACATCATCCGTTTTATCGAAGTCGCCTTCCGCAATTATTGCGCCGCAATTATTGACTTGTCTGTCAAGCAGTTCAACATTTTCAAATTCCTTGCCCATGGGGGCGTCAATATCCGCAAGACTTGCTATCGGTTCATCTGCCTCCGCCTCATCAGCCTTCTTTATCAGGTTAATGATACCGTCTGCCATAATCCTGTGGCCGATATTTGTGGGATGGAACATGTCATAGAAATACTGGCTCTTGGAAAGGACTCTTCCCTCACCGAATTTTAATTTGAACTGATCCACAACCGAATCAAAAGCACTTGCCATCGGAATTTCGTATGCATATCCCACAGGTTTAAGTCTGTCCTGAAGATTCCAGTCATTTGCAAATACCGCAAACTCGATTATCACTGCCGGCTTACCGGGGCCCTCGTATATCTTCCTTATAAGAGAGTCAAAGCACTCGCCCTTTGTTTCATCGCCTTCATCGTTAACCGCAAACTCAACAACCACCAAATCCGGGCCTTCACCGGCACATTCATCAAGAATATCTCTGCGATATCTTAGCATTCCGTACTCGGAAGGAGTTCCGCCTACGCCTGCCTTTATATACTGAATATTCTCATCAGTACCCTTTCCCGCAATTTTGCAGAAGCCTTCAAAGGTCTTATATGCATAACACTCCGTATTGATAGGTACAGCACCGGCACCCTGGGTAATTGATCCCCCAAGAAATGCAACCGTTGTCTGCTCACCGTTTCTTGCCTTACAAAGTGCTCTCTTAATACGGGCGTTATTTCCTTTATAGAATAGAGATTTTTCAATTATCTTTTTGTAATCCTCGGATTCAAAATCCACCGGATACTCCTCTTCGGGTTCCGGAGCCGTAAATCCGTCGTTAAGATAGAGTTTAACAGACACATTGGCCTTTGCTCCCGCTTTATCAAACTCAAAACGAATCTGTCCCGGTACGTCATCATCCTCACGCCACTCAACATCATTGAGATCCACAAGGTATTCCATACCGTCCGTCTTCACATCCAGCCTGATATTGGCACCACCCCCGTAGAGGTCCTTCCTGCCGTACATCTGAAACACGAAATGACAGATATCAGAAGTGTTTTCTTCCTCGATACATACACCGATTTTTGATACAAGCTTTTTGAATCCTTCTGTAGTCTTCAAAAGCTCAATTATTTCATTGTCCTTTATGTTTCCCACAAGTCCGGCTGCGCTTAAAAGTCTGCCGTCGCTCTCATATATGGGACACATTCCCCTTCCGTCCGGCTGAGGCATGGCTACGATTTCCTTATTTCTCATAATATAGAAACCGGGCTGTTTCTTTGTCGGATCCTTTGGGGCCTTTGGTCCGCCCGCAAATACATCACTCATAGTTTTTTGCCTTTCCCTTTATTCCAACCACCAGTTCTTTATCTCAAAACCACCGTTTTCATATACAAAATACACATCATGAACCCCCATAATGTTATCCTGCATAGTTGCGTCACAGGAAATAAATTCCTCGGAGCCTTCAAATGTAACCACCGCTGCGTCTTTATTATCAATTCTGTCTATTCTGATATGGACGCTTCCATTTGCCTGACCTCTCATATTTATGAAAATGCCCTCCGGTGAACTTGTTCCGAAATCAACATTTGATACGCATATCCATCCTCCGTCTTCAATATCCGAAAGAATCATATTGCCGTATCCTGCCTTCTCACTAACTTCACCGTATGGTTTTACGCCTGTTCCGTTCTGGTTTGACATCATTGCGCCCCAGACAAGAGAATAGGGATTAACCCTCTTCATGGGCTTAACTCCCTTGCGTGTTCCCTTTATGGGAATGATGTTGCCGTCCTTATCAAATGTGACCTTATCTATATTGGTGCTCCTGTATCCACCGTGAATGTCCATTGCATCCTCAAGAATTCTTGAATGATATGCAATGAAATACTCGCCACGAAATTCAAATATACAATGATGGTTATTGCCGCCTGTTCCGAAGAAATACTCCGGATTCTTTAAGATGCTTCCGTAATGCTTAAATGGTCCTTCCGGATTATCCGATGTCATCGCAATGATTTCACCGTTGCCGAAGCCTTCCGGTGAACCGCCTTCCGGAACACTGAAGTTTGAACAGTATGTATATATATATTTGCCATTTATCTTATTGATTCCCGAATCCTCAAAAAGGTATGAAACATTTTCAATTGGTTTCGGATCCTCTGCAAGAGAAATCATATCCTTTCCAAGCTTAACAACTCTTGCGGTTCCCGGATTGGATGCCATGTCAGGACTTGGAATTCCTCCGCCCACATAGAGATATGCATCGTCTCCGTCCACAAGCACCGCCGGATCAAAAAGCCACTCAACACTTGCACAGTTTGGAGTACTACGTGAAATGAGAGGGCCGCCGATGGGATCCACAAAAGGACCTACCGGAGAATCTGACGAAAGCACAGCTATACCGTTACCGCTGTTGGCAAAATAGAGGAAAAACTTAGTTTTTCCGTCAATCACCTTTACGCATGCTGCCGGTGCCCAGGAATTGCCTCCCCAGTTTGCCGCACCGCTTTTGCCTGCGGCAGCAATTGCACCATGGTCTGTCCAGTTAACAAAATCGTCAGAGGAAATAACGCGAATAGTGTTAATCTTTCCGTATGTATTCTCCCCAATCTGCCCGTCAGGACCATATTCAAACTCATCATTTGTCATGTACAAATAAACCCTTCCGTCATACACAATGGCGTAGGGATCGGCACCGAAGTGCTGTGTCATAACAGGATTGTTTTCTCCCGGTTGTTTCAGAAACCCTTTTTCTTTCATAAAAAATGTACTCCGTCCTTTGACATGTATAATTCCAAGAAACAGTATATAAAAAATAGCAAGCAATAATCTTCTTATTATTTGCGTTTAATTAGTCATTTTTTGCTTGAGAAACCATTTTTCTTTTATGCTATTCTGTATTTTGGCCCCTCACTTGAAATGAGCATTGGCAAAATGTAAAATACTAACATACAAGTTAATTTTGATGTAAAACTCAAGCCAAGGACACTTATATGAAAAAAACTCTGATAAATGACAATTTCGAATGCAAAATCCTTTTCAGAAACGAGGATTTCTTAGATATAAAAACAGGCCTGGATGATAACGGTTATGAACCTGTCTCAATTCCCCATGATGCCCTGATTGGTGATGCCAACAATTTCTATTCCGACCGAATAATCTGGTACAGAAGAAGGATTGGTATTACTCCTTCCGAGGGCAAAAGACTGTTTCTCTATTTTGAAGGTGTCTACATGGATGCTTCAGTATATATCAATGACAGTTTTGTTGGAAAATGGGTTAACGGCTACACATCCTTCTGTTTTGATGTGACCGAATATGTTAATTCCGCTGATGATTATATATATGTAAGTATTGATTATCACTGTCCGAATTCAAGATGGTACGCCGGTCCGGGAATCAACCGCGATGTATGGCTTTATGAAGCTTCCGACAAGCATTTTGTAATCGACAGCCTTTATGTATGTCCCGAGAAACTCAAAAGCGGAGAATGGTCAATAAATGCTTCCGTAAATGTCAATTATTCCTACGTCTCTTTTGACAACGTGAGTCGCTATGCCTCATCAAGCTACAGTATTTCTGACACTTCCTGCACCATCATCTTCCATTGCGATGAGTTGAATCTGAAGGAAAGAATGACTTTTGACAAGGCTCTCGGCTTATTCACACTCAAAAAAAATGTATGTAATCCAATTCTTTGGGATACTGTCAACCCTCATATATATCACTGTTACGCTACGCTTTCGCAGAACAGCATTACCACATTGGACACTATCGATACTTCCTTCGGCTTCAGACATGTGGAAATGACAGTTGACAAAGGGCTTTTCCTAAACGGAAATCATGTAAAGTTAAACGGTGTCTGTCTGCATTCCGACCAGGGGTGTCTCGGAACAGCATTTCACAAGGATATGGCAAGACGTCAGCTTGAGCTTATGAAGGAAATGGGCGCAAATGCAATTCGTCTTACCCACAATGTCCAGGCTCCGGCATTTCTTGAGCTGTGTGACGAACTGGGGCTCCTGGTTCTCAACGAAGCCTTCGACTGCTGGAAGCTGCCCAAAACTCCATATGATTACGCGCGTTTCTTTGAAGAGTGGTCTGAAAGGGACATCCGCGCATGGATTATGCGTGACCGAAATCATCCCTGCGTTATCATGTGGTCTGCAGGAAATGAAATATATGACACTCACGCAGGATGGGAAGGTGCTGAAACACTTCTGTATATCAGAGACGAGATTCGAAAAAATGACTTCTATAACCATGCTCCTGTAACACTATGCTCAAATTACATGGCATGGACCAATACGATAAATGCTGTGGACAACATTAAATTTGCCGGCTATAACTACGGCGAGCATCTCTATGAGGAACACCACAGTGCGCACCCGGATTGGATTATGTTCGGTTCCGAAACCGGTAGTCTTGTTCAGTCCCGTGGGGTATACCATTTTCCTCTTTCAAAGTCATTTCTTGTGGATGACGATGAACACTGCTCCTCTCTCGGAAACTGCTGCACAAGCTGGGGCGCACCTCTGATGGACAAATGTGTCACAACAGAGCGTGACAGTGACTACAGTCTCGGTCAGTTTTTGTGGGCAGGAATCGATTATCTCGGAGAGCCCACCCCCTACCATACCAAATCCTCCTATTTCGGTCTTGCTGACACGGCAACATTTCCGAAGGACATCTACTATATGCTTCAGTCCTGCTGGACAAGTTTTGATGAAAAGCCTATGATTCACCTTCTTCCCTACTGGGATTTCAATGAGGGACAGCTGATTGACATACGAATCTGTTCAAACGCGCCCGAGGTTGAGTTGTTCTTCTGTGCAAACCCATCAATCGAAGAGGCAGGCGCTGATTCCATGGGAAGTGCAACTGATTTCATATCCCTGGGACGACAGAAAATCGACCATGAGCAGGGCGACTGCATGTATGCAGACTACAGGCTGCCCTATGGTATCGGAACCCTTAAGGCCATCGGCTACGATAAAGCAGGAAATGCTGTTGTATCGACCTGCGAAACATCCTTTGGTGACACAGCTGCTTTGGAGCTTAAAACATCTCACGGCGATAATCTTGAATTTGTGGAAATTCAAGCAATTGATAAGAACGGCAATCCTGTAAAAAATGCATCGGATAGAATTAATATCGAAGTTGAAGGCCCCGGAGAACTTATCGGACTCTGCAACGGCAACCAGACAGACATGGACTCATTTATAGGAAAGAGCATGCGACTTTTTAATGGCAAGCTTCTTGCCGTTATAAAGCTTGCGGAAGCCGGCGGATCTGCCAATGCTAAAGGTAATATCAGTGACGTTAAGGTCAATGCAACCATTGATAAGTCACAGATTCCCGTTCGAAAACTGGATATCAGTCTTCTTGGATCCGACACGCGCACCCTTACCCCGACATGTGATACGGTAATTGCCCGCATAAACATTTGCCCGGCAAATGCGCAATACAAGGAAATCGAATACAGAATAACCAATGAAGGCGGTGTTCCCATACAAAATGCCCGCATCAGTAGCATTTCACCGGACGGACTGACCGTCACCATCAAAGCAGTGGCCGACGCAGTCTTTACTTTGCGTGCCCTTTGCCGTGAAGAGGATGACAGAATTACCGTCATTTCAACCCTTGAATTTGTAGCTACAGGCTTCGGTGAGCTTAACAGGAATCCCTATGAGTTCGTATCAGGTTCTCTTTTTGACGACCATAAGGGAGAACTGGGAAATGGCAACGAGCGTGGTACGGCAACTCTCGGCAGAGAGGATACATATATTCTGTATAAAAACCTTGATTTTGGAATCAACGGCTCGGATACAATAACAGTGCCGATTTTTGAGCTGGGCGGACAACCGGTTAAGGTTGCTTTTTGGAAGGGAATGCCTCACAGTGAAGGTTCGTCCTGCATTGGTGACTTTATATACCAAAAGCCTTCTATCTGGAATGTGTACCAGGAAGAAACATTTACCCTTACCGAGACGCTTACAGGAATTCAGGATTTGGGTCTGGAAATAGTAAGTGACAAGATTCACATAAAGGGCTTTGTCTTCTCACCCAAAAATACAACCTATGAACCTCATCAGGTGAGATTTGCCCAAAATATCTACGGAGATCAGTATATCTTTGCCGACGATTGCATTAAGGGCATCGGTAACAACGTATGTATAACATATAAAGATATGGATTTCGGAGTTGACGGTGCCACGAGGATAACCATTAAAGGCCGCACTCCGCTGAAGCAAAATACGATACATATACGATTCAACAAAAAAGGCGCCGCAGAGCAGCGCCAGATAATTGAATTTCCATATTCCTCGGAAATGACCGAAATAACCTTTGAACTTGAAAACATTTGCGGAAAAGGAGATTTGAATTTTGTATTCCTTCCCGGCTCCGATTTCGATTTTTCCGAATTCAGATTTGAATAGGCTCCTCAGCATGCTACTCGGGCTCCTCTGTATGCTACTCGGGATCCAAGGTACGCTCAGGCTTATCCTCCGCAACCCTGAAGTCCAGGTCAGCGGTAATCTCTTCCTGCTTTGGCTCAAGCTTTATGAAAACCTTCTTGTAAAGCATTGCTGCCCCATAACCCGGGCCTGTAAAGCCAAACAAAAATACAAAAGAAAGTAAAAAATGTGCAAATGAATAACCCAAAAGTCCCAAAAGAATTATTCCGGGAGAAATGCAGTACAGCAAAAGCATCACAACACTTTTGGGAAAATTAGCTATCATAAGCAGGAAAGAATTCTTTACAGTCTTGCCTACGGGATTAATAAACCTTGCCTGAAGGGGATAGAAATACATACACGCCATAATAAGCAGAATTCCTACACCAATAACCGCCATCAGCACTGCGGCCGGCATCGTATTGGCTGTAAAGAAAAACAGATAAACGTCAAATCCTACAAACCCGACTATCAAGAGATTAATAAATCCCAGGGCCGTTGCCTGTCCGAAATTCTCCTTAAAGGATCTGAAATACATCTGGGCAACAGAACTTCCTTCATTTCTGCTAAGCTTAATAAGCACATAATGCATAGCTGTCATTGAAGCCCCGATTGTAATAATCGGTATGCACGTAAGAATAACCAGCAGGTTGAGAATAAACAAATCTGCAATTTTCGACATACCCCTCATGAGAGGGCTGTCATAATTAAAAACTGAAGCCATAAATCAAAACTCTTTCTAAAATATTTCTCTTATTATAACACAAAATAAATTTTCCGCACCCTTGCCCATCCGACACCGATACTACCCGATGTCATATACGCTCTTCAGTCTGATGTTATCGACATTTCCGCTTATCACCTCAACCGTCTTACTGTCACCGTTCAGGTCGAAATAATTATCCGAAAGAATCAGATCTTCATTGTCATTAAGTATCGCCACGCTCTTGGCATAGGCCTTTGATGAAACCGTAATCCTGCTGCCCTCAATCCTATAAGAAAGCTCTGGATTCTCATACCTGAAGTACTTCGGATATGAGAAAATGACAGTGCCCTCGGAAACTCTGACTCCATCAATGTATGCCCCATAGCTTACATACTCACCGTAAATGTCCACCTCCGGAAGTTCTACCTTATCAAGCCATACCGCCGAAAGGGCAGGAACCTCTATCTGGCATTTTTCCTCTCTCAGTACATCAGCCTTGGCATTTCTAAGCTGCCAGATAACCTCGACCTTCTCATCCTTAAGTGTCTCATTTGTCACATTAAGACGAATTGATTTATTGAATTCGAAGGGCAGTCTCACAAGCTCCTGACCGCTTCCCAGCATTCCCTCTTCTTCACAGGAAATCATTACGGGAGCAAAGAATCTTCTTGCATAGTAATGAAGTGCTTTAAGCCTATGACAATAGTCCACGCTTGACCAGGATGCAACCGGCCAGCAGTCATTAAACTGCCAGTAAACCGCGCCCATACACCTGTCATCATTTCTGTTTCTTCTAAAATGCTCAACTCCGTATCTTATGGCATCTGCCTGCAAAAGCTGTGATGCATAAATTACGTCTTCGAATTTTGTAGGATATTTGTAGGTCTGCTGCATGTAATTCATAATCTTGCCGTTGGCTGACCCATTTCTCTGGTGCTTCTCCATCACATAAGAGAAAATGTTCATATCCCTCTCGTCATCCGTAATTGTCTCGATTGTCTTTTTCGACGGAAATGACTGGAAGCCGAATTCCGACAAATATCTGAAATAAAATTTCCTGAATTCGGAAAATGGCTTATTTCCATGCCATACATCCCAATAATGTACGTCGCCCCTGTTCTCATCCTGAGGCATGTCAAATGAGCCTCCCGAGGAAGGGCTTGAGGGCCGATATGTAACCTGCGGCGCCAGTTCCGCCATGAGGCGCGGCATAATACGCTCGTACATCACAATATAATCTCTGACTTCGCTCTTCTTGCTAACCCAAACTCCGTCATTTACAAAAGACTCCATCTCATTGTTGCCACACATAAGTCCCAGGGAAGCATGATGACGCAGCCTCTTGATGTTATCCGTAAGTTCTGCTGTAATGCTCTCCTCAAATTCCGGTGTCAGGTCATAAACTGCGCAGGCAAACATGAAGTCCTCCCATACAATAAGACCCATCTCATCGCAAAGGTCATAAAACCAGTCCTGTGGATAATGTCCTCCGCCCCACACACGAATGGAATTGAAATTGGCAAATACCGCCTTCTCCAACAATGTCTTCGTTGTCTCCTTATTGACACGGCCCAGGAGATGGTCCTCCGGAATATAATCCGCACCCATTGCAAATATATTTACGCCGTTAACGCATGTGGCAAACTTCTCGCCCCATTTGTCAGGAGTTGTATCCATAGTGATGGTTCGAAGACCGATTCTTCTTGTCCATGTGTCCAAAATGTTGGCTTCTGCCGTGGCATCGGTTCCCTGTGCATTGCCGGCTGCGAATTCATTGTCTGCTTCTGCAATTGTCACAGAAACCTCGTACAGATTCTGCTCTCCCAGTCCGTTGGGCCACCAAAGCTTCGGATTATCAATTAGCGTCGGCTGGTCGCATTTTCCCGATACAACAACATTACCCTCGGGATCCTTAACCGTATAGCTTGCTTTAAACAATTCACCTATTGCCTTATCCGGTTTTGCAAAAGCATCTTCACCATATATATTTATTTCAGGTTCAAACTCAAGCCTTACCCTGCCATCCTCATGGAATTGCAGAATCTTGACAGACTCGATACACGCCCTGTCTATTCCAAGAAGATAAACCGGTTTCCAGATTCCTGCGTCCGGAAGATGAGCACCCCAGTCCCAGCCAAACATATAGTGTGGTTTTCTGATATGAACAAATCCGTTCATAGCATCTTCAGTTCCTCTGGTAGGTGCTTTCTCGTACGCTTCTTCAATAAACTTAGTGGGCGAATGAAAAATAATACGAAGTTCATTATCCTGTCCCACGGTGTCTTCAAGTCTCTCTGCCGCTTCAAGGCCGGCTGATTCTTTTGACTTTAGCAGTGACTTAATCGGTGTCTTCCAGGTTCTGTGCATATTATCTGCATATCCCAGTTTTTCCCCGTTAAGATAAATATCTGCAAGCGTATCCAGTCCTTCAAAAACAAGCAGAACCTCCGTACTGTTCATAAGATCATCATCAACTCTGAAAGTTGTTACATATTCATAATCGTAATCCATCAGCCTGCGAGCCTTGTCCTCATTATCCTTCCAATAAGGATTCTCCATTTTGCCTGCAGCAAGGAGATCGCAGTAAACCGATCCCGGAACCACAGCCGGAATATAATCTGCCTTTGCATCCTTAAAAAGACTGCCCTCGTTTGTCGCTTCGTTAAGTTGTCTCATTTTCCAGTTGGAATCTATTAAGATTTTTCGCATATGGTTACCTCTTTGTTTGCCCACTATTTTCTTGGTTTTCCCACTATTTTCTTGGTTTTCCCACTATTTTCTTGGTTTGCCCACTATTTTCTTGGTTTTCCCACTATTTTTTTTGGTTTTCCCACTATTTTTTTGGTTTTCCCACTTCTTTGCAGAGGGATTTTTCTTTTATCCAAATTTCTCTACACATGTATATCTCTTCTTGTTTTACACTGCATAGGAAACATTCCCTTTTTCCAATCCCTATGCATTTTTTTAATGTTTTTATTATCAATTTGCAGAGGGACATTTCTGTTTTTTTGTTTTCCTCTGCACACTGCTTACATTCAATAGGTGTTCTTTTGCAGAGGGATTTTTCTGTTTTCTTAATCCCTATGCAAAACAAAATTATCCCAATTATTATTTGCATAGGAAATCCTATTATTTCGAGTTTTCTATGCACAATATCGAGTTATCTATGCATAGGAAATCCTATTATCACAAGTTATCTATGCATTTTCCCTCTGTATTCTATGTTTCCCTCTATTACCTCTATTTTTCATCAGCTTTTCACCAACTTTTCATCAGCTTATCACCAACTTTTCATCAGCTTTTCACCAACTTTTCATCAACTTTACACTTTTTTCTTCCGAAAAGGCATCAAGGGTACGCCTGCTTTGTTGTACATATTGACCACACCATAGTTTATCCAGCCATATCTGACATCGGAAATGTCCTTTCCTGCAAGTTTGCCCCCTGCTTTCAAGATAAGTCTGTCCTCCCGGTCCTTTTTAAGGAAAATTTCCGGTGCATAATAATTCTCTCCATCTGAGCTAATCTCAAAGCCCAATACTGTTCCATCCTTGATTCTATTGTTACTATCAATAGCTCGGACAAGCAGTACATTTTCACCATCGGCGGTAAGTTTCTTTCCGTCAGTCTCACGGTAGCACAACGCTCCGTAGGTGCCTTCAAATATCAGTTCACATTCATCCCCCTCAAACTTAGCTTCCTTCAAAACACAATTTTTCACGCCATCCTCTGATTTGTAAGTGTTAAGAAGTGCCTGCTCTGCCAGCCTGTAGCCGGGAGTCTTTTTATCCAGAGGATGTATATTTTCCTGTTCTCCGCTGTCGATAATAACCGCTATTCCGGTTTCCGGAGTGGTGGCTGCACAAATGGCCTGCTGCTCTCTTATATCAATCCAGCACGAATCTGAGTTCTCTTCTCCACCCTTGTAGGCCGGAAGCTGAGTAAGATAAAACGGTTTTTCGCTTGCTTCAACCACTGAATCCGGCAGCGCAAAATCCTCTCTCCACTGCTCAATAACCTTTGCGTTAAGTTTGCTGTAAATTGAAGCTCTCACGCAATCCTCTTCACCCTGATAATAAATAAAGCCCTTAACTGTATAAGGAGCAACTCGCTTTACCATTGTTTCGTGAAGTCCGAATGGTCTGAAGGGAGACTTTCTTCCCCTCGGCAGCGGCCATGGATACGGACCTACAACTTCGTTGATAACATCCCAGTCTGCATTGGGATCCTTCTTTCGTAGTTCTTCAAGCCGTGCAACCCAGTCATCTGCTGATGCCTGATAATCGGCCATTTCCTTATCAAATACCTCATCGGCTTTTGAACGGCATACCTCATCCCACTCCTCAATATATTCCTTCACCTGCGCAATATCTTCTGTCTTCTCTTTTGTCATCCAGCAGGTTGACGACGTCCCGCCCCAGTAGCAGTCAATGATTCCAACAGGAACTCCAAGACTCTTCTGAAGCTTCCGGGCAAAATAAAAACCTACTGCGGACATATATCGGCTTGGTTCCCCCTTTGCCTTCTGCCAACTGCTTTCAGCCTCACATCTGTATAATTCTTCATCAATAACCGGGCACTTGGGAACATTATAGAAGCGTATATAATCATAGTCATTGGAATTTGCGACTTCTTCGCCCTTAAAGCTGTCCTTAAGTTCAAGTTCCATATTGGACTGTCCGCCTGCAAACCACACTTCTCCGAAAATGATATCAGAAAATGTCACCCGGTCTGTTTCTTTACCGTTTTTCTTTCCTGTTATAACCAGGGTATATGTCCTCACTTCTGATTCGTCTTTTTCTTCAAAAGCCGATCCGCCATTTTCTTCTGAATCAATTTGATTTTTTGAATCGATTTGTTCCTTTGACGGAATCGGTGTCGCTTCCTCGGTGTGAAGCTTAATCAGCCATTTGCCATCATGGATATCGGCCTCATATGTAGAGTCACTGTTTTCCCACTTTGCTTCAACAAAATCACAATCCGTTTCTCCAAATACAGCGACAATGCTTCGCTGTTGAAGAATCATTCCGTTTCCAAAAATTGCTGCCGTTTTTAACATAGTATAGTAGTACCTCCAAGTTGTAATAGAAAACGCCTGCATCAAGGGAAATATATAATTTCCCCATACAAGCGCTCTTTAATTCATCACTATACCTTTTTTCTCAAATCATTTTCTCACAATGCTTATTCTTCTGTAACTTCCTCAGTCTTGTCCTCTTCTTCACTTAAAAGAGGCTCAACATGAGATACTTTCTTTCTGCTTGCCTTAGCAGCAAGTCTTCTCTCATTGCCCTTTTGACCTGTAACCTTTTCACGCTGCTTCTTCACAACGTTGTCCATACTCATACCAAAAGCAAGTCCGATTACCAGACCGATTACCAGACCGACCCAAACACTGCCAAGTATAATTCCAAGGGCAAGACCGACAAGCAAGCCTATGTAAAGATAAAGGGCAAGCCACGATGACTTGGGCTTTGTGACTGAAAAATACTCTATTCCGTGAGAGGCACTCCTGTGAACAAATCCTGCCTTTTCAAGGGCATATCTGCATTTGTCGTTTTCCAGCTCTGTCTGAGCACTCACCTCATAGATATTAGTGAAGCCGAATGCAAAATCCACCATAAGCTTGAACACTTCTGTACCATACTTTTTATTTCTGTATTCCTCGTCCAGTTCCACTCGAATTGGCACAGTACCGGCAATCTTTTCACCTGCAAATGAGGCAGTACCGATTTTCACAGGTTCATCACCTCGAAGAGTAATACTCCAGAGACCTTCCCAAATATCCTCCGGGTTAACCGGCTCAATCAAAAATTCTTTTGTTTTGATAACGTATGCTTTTCCCATCTGATTATTCTTTCTTCTTTTTCTTTCTAACAAACAAGACTGCTACTACTGCCGCAACAACTGCTACAGGTATAAGTATCCAAGCAAGAATATTTCCACCGGCTTCCTGCACCTGATTATTGCCGGCTTCTCCATCTGCATCATTTCCGGCTACTACATCCGCATCATCGCCGGCAGGTTCGGAAGTATCACCCGTAATTTCAGCGGTATCACCCGCACCGTCCGAAGTTTCTATGGTTTCAGAACCATCACCTGCAGTTTCCGAAGCATCCTCGGTTTCAACTGCCTCGGCTGCTGCCTGCTTCTTATAGGAAGGCAGATATTTTTCTATAGCCGGCATCGGCTCATTGCAAAGTGCATAAAACAATGGCTTTGCCTGATAATCATCATTGAACAGCAGCGGCATTACTCTGCTTTGACCGTTGTAGGAACCTCCCACATTGTTCTGGGAATTCAACCATGAATGACCATCAATAACACCCCAAACGGTAACAGTTCTTACGGTAATTCCTTCCTCGTCCAGTTCCTTAAGTCCCTGGTAAATCTCTTTATATTTCCAGTACTGTCTGCTCAGTTCCTTCTTCATATCTTCCTCGGAACCAAGGAAACCGTCACTGGGCTTAACATCAAGCTCTGTAAGAGAAACACTGTCAACAACCTCTGCATATCTTACTGCAGCCACCTTAACCTGTCCTCCGGTAGGAGTCAGGGCATCATAATGACCCTGCATGCCGAATCCATCAAGTCTTGTACCCTCAGCTGCCTTAACATCAGTCATTAACTTTATAATACCTGCACACTTAAGCGGTGTGCACTCATTATAATCGTTGTAGTATAACTCCATATCTTCGGGAGCATACTTATTGGCAAATCTGAAAGCATTGATAATATATTCGTTGCTCTGATATACCTTCCACCAGCTTGACTTTGAACCATGGGTATCATCATTAAGTGAACCACCGGCTTCCTCGTCGGTTCGGTATGATCCGGTTGCATCACTGATGGCCTCATTTAAAACATCAAATCCGTAGAACATTCCCTCGTATTTGCCTGTTGTGCAATGCTCAAGAACTTCCTTTATGTACCACTCCTGACGCTTTGTCATTTCCTCCTTGCTTACATAGGGCTCCTTCTTGTCCCAGTTCTCATGGAAAAACCATTCCGGAGTCTGTGAATGCCATACAAGCACATGACCTCTTATCTTAATCTGCTTGTCAGGATTGTTGGCATTCCAGTCAACAAAGTAATCAAGCATCTTGTCCGCGCGGGAGAAATCCATCTTTGGAGCCTCAAATTCCTCACCGTTAAAATCATATGTAACAAGCTGCGGTGCCTTGGAATTATTGTATCCGAAAATAGCATCCGGCTTAAGTTCATTACCAAGTGTTACAGCATTAAAATGCTTTGTAACAAGGGCCATGATATATGGATTGTCGATTTCATCATTTGTCAGTGAAACTCCGGCATATGTTGTGCCACCGAAATTCTCGTCAAATGAATCACGCAATACGGGAATATCTTCCTCAATCATCGGCTCATCGGCCCTAACCTGTTTTGCTGCATTACCGCTTGCAAGGCTTCCCATAATAATAGCCGTTGCAAGTAAAAAAACATTTACCCTTTTTTTCATCTTTTTTCTCGCTTCTTTTTAGATTTCTAGACAAAGTATAGCTTTACTACCCCTACATAGTAAAGTCATTTGTTGCCTTATTTTTTTCCAATTTTACACCTTTTGCTTAAACTTCGTAATCCATACATACTCTGCTTGATGTAAATGGACGAACCTTCTCATTTGCAATAGCAACATGATTTGGATGCACCGAATACCCCTTAAGTGATGCCTCATCTTCAAATGAAGAATCAAGCATTACATCACAATTGGATGAAGCCAGTGGTTCTACGTTCACCTTAATATCAATCATTCCGGGGATCTGTCCCTTAAGTCCCTCCAGACCTTCCTTGATGCCCTTCTTGATTTCAGCCTTCTCCGCATCCGAAAACTCTTCCTTCAGCGTCCATAAAATAACATGCTTTACCATTTTTATTCTCCTTAACTATGTTTTTCTTATGATTAATCTTCCAAAAAATGTTCTGTCTTTTCCATAACATCCTTAAGCGTTGCTATATCTCTTACAGTTTCTCCGCACTCAAGGGAATGATTGCAGTCCTCATAAAGATGAAGCGGAATCTTATGCTCTGCGACAAGTTCCTTTACATCCTCCAGCTTTGACCAGGGATCATTATCACCGATAAAGGAAATGACATCCTTTCTCTCCGTGATTTCAATTTTTTCTGTAAGTTCATTTGTATCTCCACTGTCAAACATAAATGTTGCCTCAACGGGAGTATACCAAATCTGCCTGCAGTGCAACTTATGCTCCTTTGCAAACCGGGATGCAATGACAGTACCTATACTTTTACCAATCAGAAGTATCTCTTCGTATGCGTCAAACTCCACACCTGCAAGAATTTCCTCTGCCTGCCTGTACCCGATTTCCACCGCCTCACGCATCATCTTCGCATCGCCCTGAAGCTTTCCCGGCATATCGTGATATTCAATATATTTGATTTCATGACCCCGGTTTCTTGCTATCCTCGCTCCATAATAAAGAAGCGGTTTGTCCTTGTGATAACCTATCCCCGGGAAAATGACTGCCAATTTACTCATATATTTGCCGTGCATCTGCAATCCGGATATCCGGTACAACCCCAGAATTCTCCGTATGCACCCTTTCTGATTTTCATAACATTTCCGCACTTGGGACATTTCCTGATTTTCTTCGAAGCCTCTGAAGGATTCTCCAGTTCCTTTCCAAGCCTTTCAAAAACCTGCTGATTCATATAACAATCATTGAGTGCCCTGTGGGCTCCCTCTGTGCTTATTCCGTAGTGCTCCGACAACCCCGACAGGGTGTGATGTGCAAGCTCCGGAAGACATATCCTCGCTAAAGGAAGTGTATCCACAAAATCATTTCCCACGGTTCTGCCCCAGTATTTCATAGCGTCTCTGCAGATAAATTGCATATCAAAGGAATTGATATTGTGTCCCACAAGAACCATGTCTCCCACAAATTCCATAAAATCCGCAAGAGCTACATCAAATGTTGGCGCATCACAAACCATATCGTCAGTAATACCGTTAATCTGACTTGCCCAAAAATTGATTGGGCACTGTGGATTCACAAGGGTTGAAAACTCATCCACCACTTTACCGCCTACTACCTTAACGGCTGATATTTCCACCACCTCATCACAGTCTGTCGATGTACCGGTAGTCTCCAAATCAAAGACACAATAGTCAGCAACATACTTGTTTAATTTTTTTCCTGTTTTATCCGATAAACTCATCTACTGTTTTTCTCCCGATGCTTCAACCCAGACCTGACCATTATAGGTTGTTATCATATTTGCCGTTATGCCTCCGTCGGCGTTCTTTTTAAATTTTACCGTAATTGTAACAGATTCACCTTCAACAGCTTCCATGTAACTCCAAATTCTTGTATCCGGATTATATGTTCCCTCAAATGCTCCGGCCTGGGAAGTATCTTTTATCTCAAGTTTATCGGGGCCTTTTGCAGTAAACACGTATGTTACATCACTTTCCTCTTCGGAAATGGTACTGTAACCATGCATTGGATAAGTACCCGCAACATCCTCAGATGTTAACGTATCGGGCGCTTTCTTTTCGCTCTCGTCTTCTGTCTCATTCGAACCTTTCACAGACGAAGCTGCTCCTCCATCCTTCTTCATAGAGATACTTGTACTAATATCCATTCCCAGGATACTCTCCCCGGCTCCCATTGTTCCGGTCGCCGTTCCGTCTTCATTAAATGTTATAACCGTTTCAAAACTATTCCAGAATGATTCAGCCAAAGGATTCTCATTGCTTCCTGTTCCTTGACCTGTAAATGTTCCCGTAGCAGGTTCATAAGTACCCTCCAAATGAACCTCTTCACCGATGGTGTTCATGTCCACCGACGTAGAAAGATCATCATTTACCACCACTTTGTGCAATCCAAAATCAACTGTCATGGAATTATCATCGTAGAGAGCAACCTGTGCCGCAACAGTATCATTTCCCGCATTTGCTGAAGAAAGCACCATCGTATATCTTCCGGCAACACCTTCCTCCACATCTTCATCATCATCTTCTTTATCCTTATCGTCAGCATCACTACTATTGCCTTCGATTTCATCTATTGTTTCTTCTATCAGTTCAATATATGCATCTGCATCAAAAGGGTGTTCCTCATCGTTGAAACCGTCCCACATTTCAATATATGCGTCTACAGGGAAAGAAGGTGTGTCGCTATCATCAATGTTACCGCCTGCATTTCCTGTTTCGTTTTCAGATTCCTTACCCGTATCGGCATTACCGGCAAGTTCTTCAGCCACCTGTGTTGCAACATTCTCGCTGATTCCGGTTTCTGTCAAAACATTTTCTACAGCTTTCTTCTCCTCCGGAGAAGTTCCCAAAACTGTATCCTTGAGGGTAATTTCCCAGCCTTCTTCCGTTCTGGTAAAGGATCCTCCAAGAACAGCTCCGCTGTCTGCATAGTTCTGTATTTCGGAACCCATATAAACAAGGGCCTGACCGCTGTTTTCCAAAAGTGCCTGATTCTTGGAAATGTCATCGACAATCTGAGTGCCGTCAACCAGGGTGGTCTTTCCCTTTGCTATATCCGCAATATTTTTAACATTAACTGCTGCTCCGGCAAAACCGAAAGCCGCATTAACAGGAGCAAACTGAGAAGCCGTTTTCTCAAATGCAACCGTATAATCGTTGCCTTCACCATTGGTGGAAACAATAGTACCGGCTGTGCCGATATCCAGAACAGCTCCGACTCCGTTGCAGGCAACTCCGCCTGTACTTATTGCCGTTACTAAAGGTCCTGCTGCCGCTCCTCCGGATGCAGCAACCGCCACAACAAATCCGGCTGTCGAAGCACCGGCCTTGATTTCATATGCTCTCTGATAACACAGATTCTCAACCTCTGCCTGGTCTGTATACGCATCACCCGTAAGGATATCCTGTGCCATATCAACCATTGATCTGACGTGCTTAACATCGGTTCCCATCTGTTCAGCCAAAGTCTTAAGCTTCTTTCCCGTAGGAGCTTTGTCAAACTGATTTGTTATATCCTCTGCCCATTTAACCGCAGACGACTTCTCTGCAGCATATGCTTTGACAAATAATGGGCCGGTTAATATTTCTTTATTCAAATTACGGGCCAACACCGCTTCTCTGCTTTCCACAAAACTGCTTGCTACTATTTCCATTGTTGCCGGCTGTGCCATAACCTCCCCGGAATTTTCCTTCTCTGCCAGCAGTTCACAGTCCTTTTCAAGATTTGCGGCCAGTTTTTCCGCAATCTTAGCCGTATTGTCTGCTTTCTTATAAAGCTCTATATATTCATTGGCATCAAAATTATCCAAATCATAAGTAACCAGTTTTTCATAATATGCCCTTGAAACAAGGTAAGCCTGAAAAGCAACTGCTGCCTCACCTTCAACAACGGCTCTTAACCCTTCCGGATATTTTATTGTAACAACTGCCGAGTTAATCTTTCCCGCCTCGCCGGTTTTTTCATTATCGGTTGTAGTAACAGAATCTTTTCCCGTATCTTCGTTGTTATCCTTCTTTCCGCAGGATACAAGCGTTGAAGCTATCAACAAAACACTTAATAAGATACAACTGATTCTCTTTGCCATATAACCCCTCTCCTTATTGTTTCTGATATAGAGTTATTATCTCATATAAAAGAACATCTGCAACAAAAAAATGGTGAATAACACACTCCGCACAGAAAAGATTAATTTTTCCTTGAATTCTTTCCAAAAAAAAGTAAAATATTGCCTTGAAAAACATCCTTCATTTTTTCCATAAGGAAACACAAATATGAAAAACAAACGACCTTTCACAGTGCCTGACAAATTTGGCACAAGAATGATAATGATGATACTGGGAATAATTGTTCAGGCTTTCGGTCTGTCACTTCTGATAAGACTTGAGCTGGGAACAGATCCCTGCACCTGTCTGACTCTCGGTGTAATGAAATACATTCCCATTCAGGTAGGGACTGCCCAGTTAATATGCCATCTCATCAATTTTGCAATCGTACTTAAGTTTGACTGGAGCATGATTGGTTTCGGTACAATCGGCAACATGGTCTGTCTTGGATATATCAATCAGTTCTTCGGCTATATATGGGACACATTTCTTCCGGCAGATTTCTTTGAAAGCAATGTAGTAAGATATGGTTTGCTTATCCCTGTTCTTGCAATATTTATTTTGGGAGCCGCTGCATATATGACAGCAGGCCTGGGAACCTCTCCCTACGATGCTGTTCCTTTTATAATCGCCGACCGTAAACAGGCAGCTGCCAACCATGCTGTTCCTGACAGTGACACTGTCACACCGCAAAAAAAGCTGTCCTTCAAAGCTGTCCGCATGATCTGGGACATTTCCTATATGGCCGGCGGAATCCTGCTGGCTGCATTTTCAAAGGACGGCTTTATATTCGGAGAAACTGTTGGCATCGTTACCGTTGTAATCGCCTTCGGTCTCGGACCGGTAATCAGCTGGATGCAAAAAAAAATGAGCAGGCTTTTACAGTAAGCCTGCCCATTTTTCTTTATAATGCAAATTATTAATATTACAATTTCTCTATATTCAGTTTTTAATCCCATGTCTTGTTATTTAACTTTTTCAGCAATTTGCTCAGGGGATAAATCATACTTCCCAGAACAACATTTCCAATTGCATGTATTATATCCCACGGAAATCCCGTTGCAATCCATGCCAGCATTGTCTTAAAATTATAACCCATCCATAACGCCTGAAATGGTGCATACAATGTGCCATATGCCAGTCCGTGGAGTCCGCAGACAACCATATAGACCGGAGTCGCAACCTTAACTGACATATTCCTTGGCAAAAGCATCGTTACCGCCCAAAGAACAGACCAAATATACAGATAGGGAATCCACCACATGGAAAACCCCGCCAGTATGCCTTCCAACAAAACAAATACATATATCGGGATAAGCGCTTTCTTTCTGTAAACAACGGTGTAAAGCATTGTAAGCATGCCAACCATATGGATATTGGGTAAAAACGCCATAAGCTCCTTTGAGATAAACATCAATGCTCCCAGAAATGAAAACACCACCATTTCCTTTACAGTCAGTTTATTCAATTATTCGCCCTCTACCTTAAATGCATAAGTTGCACCGTCTTCAACAGGAGTTGTATCCACGCCGGTCATGGCATACTCACCATTGACGTAAAATGACCAATAAGTCTTGTCATTTTCATAGATGGCTTCGATACCGTTAACCTTTGTTACATAGAGTCCGTACTCACCGGCAGTACCTTCGATGAGCCCTTCATCCTGCAGTGCTTCGCCTACTGTTTCCCTGTCGGATTTAATGTCAAAGGATGTTTCATTTCCCTCTTTATCAACTACGATAAAGGTAAATGCCTTCTCCCCCACGCCTTGTAATGACGTGTTCTCTGCACTTTCATCTACTATCGCGTTAACTTTTCCGCAGCCTGCAGCTGCAATCATGATCATGGCCGCAATCAGGATCAATGACACAAATTTCTTTAAACTAATTTTGTTCATTGTAATTTCCTCCATTATTATATTAAATGCATGACTTATGCCATTGCACCTCTCATTTGGTCTTATCATGTCCTTTCGGTTGTGGCTCTCGCACAAAAACATTTCTGTTAAACACAATAAATTCGGCTAAGTCTTCCGGCTCATATGTATTTGCAACTTTGGATTCCTTCTCAGGATTTTCCCAATGAAATGATGTCCTGCATTTTACTTGCAATGACTTCTCACATCAGCGGTTTGCGGCGACCGCCGACGTCCCGTTGCAACATATTCACGGCGACGTGCTCGCTCAGGTATTGCACCTGATTCCTTACTCCTTTTACCAAACAAATCACATTATACTATATTTCGTGAATCCCGTCACATTTTGCTAAACTTCTTCCACTCCGTCGCATTTTGCTATGGTGTCGATGGAACCGTCTTCTTTATAAGTAAATTCAGCCACGCAGACACTTCTGTGGAAAAGGCTGCCTCCCGGAAGCTCGTCCGTATGATAGAAAAGATACGAATGGCCTTTGAAATCGGCAATACCGGGATGATTGGTGAAACATGGACCTTCCTCCATAAGAATTCCTCCGTATACCCATGGACCTGTGGGAGAAACAGATGTTGAATAAGCAAGATGCTCATTTCTCCTTTCACCCTCAGAAAATCCTGCAAATACCATGTAATACAAATCATTCTTTTTATAGAACCAGGGGCCCTCACCATAGGTAGTTCCGGTCATATGTCCGCCTTTTCCAAATGACTCCGTTGTCATGGGTACCTTAACAACCCCAACACTTTCATCATAAGAAATCATATCCTCGTTCAAAAGAACATATCTTAATTCAGGATTGCCAAAGTATAAATATGCCTGTCCGTCATCATCAATAAATACGGTCGGGTCTATATCATTCCAGTCTCCTTCATCAACAAGCGGATATCCCAAATCCTTAAACGGGCCGTATGGTTTGTCAGAAACTCCTACTGCTATGGCCATTCCGCCGTCCTTCTTATGAACGGGGCAATACAGATAGAACTTTCCGTTTCTTTCAACCGCTTGCGGAGCCCAGGCTCTGTCATCTGCCCATTCGATATCATCCAGCGAAAAAATCTTCCCATGGTCTTCCCAGTTCACCATATCCTTTGTAGAAAAGCATCGCCAGTCATACATTGTATAGAAATCATTTATCAGTTCATCCTCGTCATGTGTTGTGTACAGATACAGCGTATCCTTATATACCATCGGTGCGGGATCTGCTGTATAAATTGATGTAATAATCGGGTTTTTCTTAAAATTCATCTTATCTCTCCTTAAAAAAGCATTTAAAACATCACCGGAACTCGCCACAAAATATAAATATCACACCGGCTATGCCCCTAATAAATATATCACAAGCACAATGCCGTATAAATAACAAAAATAAGCGCAAATGTCACACATTTACGCTTATTGCTTAGATTAGTTTTGTCCTATTCAAATTCGACTTCAACATTACCTGATGTAATCTGAACCGTGATTGTTTTATCAGTATCACCTTTTGCAGTAAATTCACGCTCGGCAGTGCTGCTCCCAACCTCAATGTCTCCGCTTGTTGTACGAACATTGATGTTGTAATCATTCTCGTTACCTTCGAGCTTAAGGCTTATATTTCCGGAAGTTCCGCTTGCATCAATATATGAAGCTTCAAGGCTATCTGCTTCAATTTCACCGGACGTACATTCTATAACCAGTTCATCAGCCTTCGTATCCGAAAAATTCATTCTTCCGGAAGTTGTTTTTCCCCTAAACTTAGCTGTCAAAACTGCCTCTGCCTCTATACTTCCGGATGTAGACTCCACAATGATTCCATCGCTGAAATTGCAATCGATTAAGCTTATTTCACCGCTTGTGGCATGAGCATCAATATTCTTGGCTTCAACATTTGAAAGCATGATTTCACCGGATGTAAATGATATATTTCCGTCAATATTGACTCCGTCCACATCAACATTTCCGGAAGTCCCTTTAATATTCGTTTCAATAATGTCATCGTCGGTTACAGTAAGCTTATAATATGTTTTGTTCTCTTCAAAAACGACGCCAAAGTTCAAGCTAACGTTATTTACCCTGGGCTGTTTGATTGAAAGCGTACCTCCCTTCTGTGATATTTCAGGTAAATATATCTCGGGAGCATTTGCTTCAAGTTTGCGCTCAGTCCCCTTTACTATCTCAACATCCATCGATGTAACATCAATATTAAGTGTATCAAACTCTTCGATGTCATATTGCTTATATACGTAATCTGATTCATACTTTTCGGTTGTAATAACCTTCGGTCCAAAACCGCCGTTCATCTCAACGGCAGTAACCATATCTCCCCCCAGCGACTTTCCGCCAAATATCAGAAGACCGCCGACAAGAACAGCACTTCCTGCTCCAAGGCATAATCCTTTTATCCAATTATTCATTTTACTTTCCTCCTAATAATTACTCTTCCTAACAGCTTAATTAAGAGCTTACCCAGTCCAACACAACCAAGAAGGAAGAATACTCCAAGACCAATGAACACAAGTCCCAATCCTGCGCATATCAGTTTTGTACCAAATCCCGGTGCAAAAAAGCATGCATAAAACATTACAAATCCACTGAAAACAACCGCCAATGCCGTAACAAAAAATGCAACGTATACGACAAACAATGTAATAAAAATAGTAATAACAACAACTGCAGCAACCAGTGTAATCGGGAGCGAAATCGGAAGCGACATAATACCTAAAAGCAAAAGCCAAACAATCTTTCCCGATCCCTTCAATGATTTATTCTCCTGCTGTGTTTCAACAGCCTTCACAGTTGCATTATCAAGGATTTCCCTGGCTACATCCTTGGGAGTACCAAGCTTTTTCTCAACATCCTCTCCATCTGCAAGTTCCATATCCCCGATATATTCCGTATAATATGCGATGGCATCCTCTTTGTCTTCTTTAGGCAAATATTTGAGGTTTTTCTCTAACTGACTTATATATTCAATTCTATTCATTTGTAATTTCACCTCTTTCTGTCCTCAAAGTCTCTGATGCCTTGTCCAAAAGTTCAATTGCTCCGGGCAGTTTATCCTTCTGCTCAATCTGCTCAATCGCTCCGGGCAGTTTATCCTTCTGCTCAATCGCTCCTTCGGAATCTGCCTCTTCATCAGCCGCGTTAATAAGTTCATCAATTCTTCTTTTGTAATCCTCCCATTCATCTCTGTAGAATGTAAGGATTTCCTTACCCTTTTCGGTGATAGCGTAATATCTGCGGTTTCTTCCCTGATAGGGGACATCATAAGTTGTAAGAAATTCTGATTTCTGAAGTCTTCGAAGAACCGGGTATAATGTCGATTCCGATATATCAACCACTTGCTGAGTCTTCTGAGTCAGTGTGTAACCGTAAGCATCCTCATTACTGACTATTCCCAGAACACATGCATCAAGTAACGGTGCGTTAATCTGATATGTCATTTTTTCTCTCCTCTCTCTTTGTGGCCCTACTCTTCCAAATGAGTCAGGCCGAAATATATGTCATAATCGCGATTATCTTGTGTCTGTATAATACTATATGGCGTATAATATTGTTTGTCAACTGGTATTTTAAAAAATTTTTACACCCAATATGCGATGTGCTATATTATTTATAAAGTAGGAGATATAGGTAGATATTATGAAAGAACATAACAAAACAAATCGTACATTGATTATAGTAATAATTGCACTGTCTGTTGTTATCATAGGTATGATAATTGCAGGAATAGTAATTGTCCGGAACAACAAATCCGTTGCCGATAATGAAGGCAATACAAAAGAAATCGAAAGCGCTCGGGATTCTGATGAAGATGATAACAGCAAACCCGAGGCTGACGATTTATTAACAACTAAAGTCACATCAGATTCCGACAAAACCACCGATTCCGACGAAAGCTCAAAGCCCGACAAGGTTACCACCAATCCCTTAGCCGGTCAGGAAGTGGAATATCCCGGCACAAAGAAAGAAAAGGATTCAGAGACTGCAGACCTTCTCCGGTTCTTTATTGATAACGAAAAGAGCATAAACAAAGAAGAAATTCTTGTTGCAACCGTAGACGACTTTGACGTTGACGGAGATTATGAAGCATTTATCTTTGTAGGTGAATGTATCAGCAACGAATATGAAGAATATTACAATGGCTGTATGTGGTTCACCAACGGTAAAACAGTAAATATGATAGGTGAATCAGGTACCGGCAGCTGGTGGAATGTTAATGGATTTTTAGATTTTGGCGGTCGTAAATATGCCTATGCAACCGTTTACTATGCGACCGGTGGTATGTCATGTGTATGGTCCGTATATGGTGACGATGCTGCTACCTCCGAAATCAATTGCCTCGGTTCAGTTTACCCGGATGACAATGGTGATCTCTGCATTACCAATGATATATATGACGGAACACTTGACAGTGATACCGGATGGTTAATCGGACATACCTGGAAACCTTATTATTTCTATTTTGATAAAGAAAAGAAACAGCTTGTAGAATATGGCGGAGCATTTGTTAGAAAAGATCAGATAGATGACATAAGCGGCATCGATCTTGTTGAACAGATACAGGCATATGCCCCCGACTCAGAAATCACCACTGCATTTTATCGTGAAAATGGTCTGCTTACCGTCAACTACAGAACCGTAAGTCCAAAGGGTGACGTAACCTACAGCAATGCCAACTATAACGTTAAGGACGGCAAATTCCTTAACGCCTGGAGTGATGGCCCCGGTGATGTTTCAACCTCAGATTATGGCGGAATTTATGTTTCAACTCTGTCTTCTCTTCCTGCTACATATCCTACAGTTGATCAGAAGACTGAGGACATTGAACTGTACATTACCTCATTTAACAATGTGGCTCAAAGCTACGACAGCGTACTGATGTCAGGCAGAATCAATGACATGTCCGGTTCTTGGCAGAACTATCTTGTAGACAATAACACCGTCCTGGATTTTACCATAGACGGTGATAGTGTACGTGCCGTTGACTGGCTCAACGACCTTATTATGAAAGAACATGAAAGCGGTGAAATGGAAGTTGAAGGCGTATACCGTATGACCGTTACAAATGGTCATGTAGACAGCATTGCCGGTCAGTATTGGTGGGATTAACAGTCATCCTACCTGCCGCTTCGTTTTGATGCTTTAACTGTTCAGCTTTAATTCATCGAATTTTGCCTTCATTGT
This sequence comes from Lachnospiraceae bacterium, assembly GCA_045639685.1. Taxonomy (GTDB): domain Bacteria; phylum Bacillota; class Clostridia; order Lachnospirales; family Lachnospiraceae; genus Colinaster. Next base: position 9,709 of record JAZUDO010000017.1, on the reverse strand, counting down.
CGGGTTGTCCTTTGTCAGTTTCTTTACGCTGACTTCTTCAACCTTCCTGTTGGCAATTCTAAGATTATTGTCAGAGCCGAGCAGTTCCTTCTTAACCTTCTCGAGGTGGTCAATTGTTTTATCAATCTCTTCAATTGCTTTATCAAAATGAGAATGGGCAAGATCGTAATTGCGGGCAAAATCATTTTTGAAGCTAAGCAGATTTTCCTCGAAATGAGAAATATCAATGTCCTGATTACGAACTTCAGCAAGCTCCTGCTTGTATTGAAGGGCATTGAGTGAAGCATTTCTCAAAAGAGTAATAATCGGAATAAAGCACTGTGGCCTTACGACATACATTTTGTCATAGCGATAAGAGACATCAACTATTCCTGCATTATACAATTCACTGTCGCTTTCAAGCATAGAAACCAGAACTGCGTATTCGCAGTTCTTTTCTTTTCTGTCCTTATCAAGTTCCTTAAAGAAGTCCTCGTTTTTATGCTTGGTGGCAGTCTCATCCATCTCATTTTTCATTTCAAACATGATGGAAATGATTTCAACACCGTTCTCATCGCATTCTCTGTAAATATAATCGCCCTTGCTTCCGGTGCGGGCGTCATTATCCTTCTCAAAATATGCATTTCTAAATGCAGTGGCACGAAGCTGGTTAAACTGAATCTCACAATGCTGCTCAAGTGTTTCGCCAACCATCTTGGTAGACATACGGGCCTTGAGGTCCTTGTAATAAGCAATCTGCTCATCCTTCTGCTCAAGAAGCATTTTTTCTTTGTTTCTTTCCTGCGTCAGTTCATTTTCAACTGCACGTTTCTCATCCTCAACAACCTTAACAGCCTCCATTACGGCAAGTTTCTTCTTCTCTTCCGTTACATCAAGCTTTGACTGAAGAGAATTTGCCTTGTCCTCTGCTGCCCTAAGTTTCCTTTGAAGTTCCTCGATTTCCTTGTCATGATTTTCCTTGACCTGCAGACGAATCTCATTTTCTCTGGCATCCATCTCAAGCTCATGCTTTTCCTTGAGATGCTTCTCCACTTCACTTACCCTGTTATGAAGGTCCTTGTCAAATTCTGTATTTCTAATCTGCGAAATAATCGAACTCAGTTCCGCATCATCAACGGTAAATGCCTGCCCACAATGGGGACATTTCAATTCTGCCATGGGTTATACCTCCTTTTGACTCTCAAAAACCTGCTGCACAATTTCCATCTCTCTATCAGAAAAAGCGCACAGTTTTACTTCAACTGAATACTCAGGATAGTCCTCAACAAACTTTCCATAAGCCTTCAGGCATTGTTTTGCGGATTCGGCTACCGGGTTTGCAAGTGAACCACCAAATATTCCGGAACTGATTAACGGAAATGATAAACTTCCGAGTCCGTTATCTTTTAACACAAGCAATGAGTTGTAATACGCATCAAACAGCTTATCAAAGGCCGTTGGCGTAACCGAAAAATTGGGACCCACCGCATGTATAATTGCCTTTGCATTTGTCATCTTAAAAGCCGGTGTAATTACCGCATCTCCATCTTTTAGCGGAGTCTTTATCCTACTACAGGCATCTGTCAACTCACTCATTCCGGCCTTTTTAAAGATAACTCCACAGATTCCTCCGCCTGCCCATAAACCATCATTTGCCGCATTAACAACGGCATCCACTTCCAAATCCGCACATGATCCGTGAACCAGTTCAATTTTACTCATTCTGCCCACCTATACAACCAACGTAGTTTCTCTGCTTCCTAAAAAATATTATACATTTTATATGTAACAATAACAAATATATCAATATATATTTTATATGACTTGACGCTCGTCAATGCCTTATGTTATCTTCTTTTCACAAAAGCATTTTATTCATATTTACTGTTCTATTTCATTTATAGTTCAACTCTTGGATGCACCCGCATCATCTCATGAAATTCATGCTTTTCTGTCTTGGAGACGGCTATACAAAATATTTCTTTAATGTTACAGCAAATGTGAAAAGTATACCCGATTCCTTGAAAGCGTTTTTCAAATATGTTACAACAAAAGAAACAACGGATAAGTTAACTGATATGATTGAAGCTCCTACTGCTGAAATAAAACGCTTACAGGAAGAACTTGCAAAATATAAAAAGAATTAATATTAATAAAATTGAAACAATAATTTACCAATGAATAAGGATGGCATCACTTTACAGTGATTCCATCCTTATCTTCTTAGATGTGACTTGTTAAGCCTGCAGACAGCAGGCTTGATGTGCTTTATTTAATATCCTTTTCTCATTTCTACGATTCATTCACCCATACACGCATCTCGTTCTCTCCTCTGTTAGCCCAAACATGATAAGGAATAAATTTCATCTTTACAACTTCCTTTCTGTTTATTATTTCGCCGGAGTAATACAACGGAACGCTCTCATTGAGTATGGTTCGTGTGCCGGTGGTATCAATGCATCCGAGACTTCCTATAGGCGCTTCTTCCACATAATTTAATTCAGCTCCTTTAGGCAGTGTCAGCAGATGAAGATTTGCTCCATTGTCTGCTTCTTCAATGCAATATACTAGGGGACCTCTTCCAAGAGCTACCTTACCGATATTCTCGGTAACATTGTTATTGGAGTAGTATCTTTTAACTTTCATATCCATATCGAGAGTAATCAAATCACCGTCACCGACTCCCTCAACAACTGCAAATCCTGCAACCACTTCAAAATCAGACTTTTCACCGTTTACTTCAAGTTTGTACTCATCTGTCCAACCCGGAATCCTTACCAGCAGTTTTACTCTTTCTGCCTTCTTAAGCCCTACACTAATATCAACCTTTCCTGTCTTGGGATAGTTTGTTTTCTGGACCAGGGTAATCTCACCCTCTCCAAAACTCTCGGTAATCGTTGAATCAACAAACAGGTTAACGAGAATCTCATTTTCTTTAAACGTATAAATGTACTTTTCAAGAGAAGTGATAAGTCTTGCAAGATTCGGCGGGCAGCATGCACATCCCAGCCACGCCGGTCTTACAGGTTTAACATGGCTCTTTGTTGGATCTTTTTTATCCTTTTTAGGATCCACCTCCAAAGGATTGACGTAGAAGAAATGCTTTCCGTCAAGAGCCATTCCGGATATTACGCTATTGTAGAGAGCCCTTTCCATAACATCCCCATAGCTTGCATTGTTTTCGATTCTAAGCATTTGACGAGCATAGAACATCTCTCCAATTGCCGCACAGGTTTCACAGTACATTGTGTCGTTGGGCAGATCGTAATCCAGTGTAAATGACTCACCGTTAACTGTTGAACCAATTCCTCCTGTAATATACATTCTCTTATTTACCATATTTTTCCAAATGGTCTTGCTGGCTTCAATAAGGTCCCTGCTACCTCCCGTAGCCGCCAAATCAGCCAGTGCCGTCCCCATATATACAAGGCGGACTGCATGTCCTTCTGCCGTTGTCTGCTCCGTAATCGGGAGGTGATTCTGGAAATAAGAATCGGGAGCAGAGTACAGTCCGCCCAGTACTGCCTCATCATCACCGGCCACCTGTTTTCTGAAGAAATCCGGGTCCTTTCCCCTTTCTCTTAAGAAATATTCTGCCAGTTTCATATATCTGTCATTTCCTGTTGCATGACTAAGTCTCATAAGTGCAAGTTCTATCTCTTCATGTCCGTCATATCCGTGAATCTTTCCCTCCTCGGGTCCAAAATCTGCATCTATCCTGTCTGCAAGCTTAACGGCAATAGCAAGAGACTCTTTGCTTCCGGTTGCTTCATTGTATGCAATGGCAGCCTCTATGTAATGTCCTGCACAATACAACTCGTGACTTTCTCCAAGTCTCTTATATCTCTTCTCCGGACACCGTGTTGTGAAATATGTATTGAGATACCCATCCTCACACTGAGCCGCTCCTATCAGTTCAACAACCTCATCCGCTATCTTCTGAAGCTCCTCATCGGGATGATCTGCCAGAGAATACGCTACTGCCTCCAGCCACTTGTACACATCACTGTCCTGGAATACCCAACCATAATGTTCGCCTTCTGCTCTTCCTGCCGCAATTTTGAAATTCTCTATTGCGTGGCTTTTTTCATTAGGTATGTAATCTGCATCTCTTTCCTTCTCAATAACAATATTCGCCTTATCGTTAAGCACTGCCCACTGGTAAGGTATCATCTGTGTTCTCACCAGTTCTCTGTACTTTTTCCAAAATTCATCTGTAATCTGATATTTCATTATTCCTCCTATGAAAAAGGCAGCGACCAAAGTCCCTGCCTTTTTCACTAATCTATTTCTTTTTACCCGGGTTTTATTATTTAGCCAAAATACTGTCAATGGTTGTCTGAGCTTCCGCTGCTGCATCTGCAGGCTCGCTCTGACCGGTAATAACCTTATTGAATGCAAGTGAAATGGCATCTGAGATATCCGGCCACTCAGGAAGAGGACCTCTCGCTCCTGCATACTGCATTTCGTCTACAAATACCTGATATACTTCATCACCGTCAAACTGGTCTTTAGCAAGTGTAGAGTCAGATGAGATATAACCCATATGCTCCATCATGTAAAGACATGTTTCACCGGCTGTAGCATACTTAAGGAATGAAATTGCTGCGTCTTCGTTGCCGCCGGCAATAACTGCGTAGTTCTCACCGCCAAGACCTGAAGCCTGAACTGTATCCTGCGGAATAGGTGCTACATTCCACTTGAAGTCCTTGATGTTCTCACGCATTGTAGGAATCTGCCATGTTCCGTTAATCATCATTGCAAGGTTACCTGCGCTGAACTGGTTCATTGTATCGCCCTGTGTCCAGTTGATTGCTTCCTTCGGGAATGCACCTGCATCTACAAGGTCTTTTTCAAACTGAAGAGCCTTAATTCCGCCCTCTGTATTGATTTCGTAAGAGGTTGAGCCTGTTGACCATACCCAAGGAAGAAAGTTAAATGTTCCTTCTTCGTTCTGTACTGCACAATGACCAAAACCATATACGTTATCTGTTGTTGTCTTCTTTGCTACGTCAAGTAACTCATCCCATGTTGTGGGAACTTCACATCCTGCTGCAGCCAGCATGTCTTCGTTATAGAAAAGTACCAGGTCGTTGCTTCCGAAAGGAACACCGTAAAGTCTTCCGTCCAATGTACATGAGTTAACGGGACCCGGATAATATGTACTTACATCAAACTTATCTGTAATGTCTGCAAATACACCCATTGCTGCGTAACTTGCATGATCCGGATTATCAAGAATTACGATATCCGGAAGTTCGTCTGCTGAAGCACCGATTGAAAGCTGCTTCTTGAAGTCTGCAAACGGAACATACTTTGCTTCTACATGAATCTGATTCTGCTGGTCATTGTAAGCCTGGATAATATGATCAAGTGCCTTCTGATGACCTTCTGTTTCCCAATAATACCAGATTGTAACATCACCTGTTGCATCTGTAGCTTCTACGGTAGAAACCTCTGCGTTCTTGGCAACCTCATCTGCGTTTTCTACAGGAGCTGCTTCCTGAACCGGAGCTACTTCTTCAACTACATTGCCACAACCTACAAGCATTGCTGCTGCCATGGTTACGGCTAAAATTGCTGATAACAATTTCCTTTTCATTCCTAACCTCCTAATTAGTAAAAGATAACTTGTGGAAAACCGGTTTTATAACTTTGTAACTGAATTATATAAAGTACTTTGTATCTTCAAAACTCAACAATTCTAAAAAAGGATAAAATATCTAAAGTTTCTGTTCCGGTGAATGACATTACTAAGCTTTTTCTCCCTCGTAGGGAATTAGCAACGTTATGACCGTTCCCTCACCGAGAACACTCTCAGCCTTTACAGATGAAGCCTCACCGTAATACATACGCATTCTGGTAATGACATTTTCCATTCCGATATGTTGTCTGTCCTTGGCCTCAATGCTTCCGTTGTTAATCTGATCAATTGTCTCCCTGTCGATTCCTTTTCCGTTATCCCTTATCTCTATTCGGATATAATTCTTTCTGTTTTCCCCACAATTCTTTTCGTCTGTTTCACTTCCGCTGTCCGAAGCATTATCACTTTTACTGCCGTTGTCCGAAGACTCTGTCATACTGATCCACAACGTTGCATTTTCTGTTTCATCATCAAATCCGTGAATAATTGCATTCTCAATAAAAGGCTGCATCAACAGCTTGTGAATTGGAGCATCCATAAGTTTCGGACTAATATTCAGCTTGCATTCAAATTTGTCCTTCAACCTGAACTGCTGCAGGAAAATATACTTTTTGAGCCATTCCATTTCGTCACGAACCGTTACCGTTGCATTACTCTTGGAAATGGCGTATCTCAAGGTAGTTGCAAGGGCATTTATGGCATTACTGATTTCATAATCCTCCCTTTCGATTGCCATCCAGTTGATGGTGTCCAGGGTATTATACAGGAAATGCGGATTTATCTGGGCTTCAAGCGCCGCAATCTGGGCCTCCTGCTGCTTCCTGTTTGCTTCCTTCTCCTTCTCATCCGCCAGTTTTAACTCATCAATCATGCCGTTGTAAGCCAACGCCATGGTACCAACTTCAAGAGGCATGTCATTGTCCATCTCAATATATGTGGACAAATCACCCTCCTGTGTTCTCTTCATGCCGGAAGCAACTTTATTGATGGAAGTATTAAGCCTGTTTGTAATACGTATGGAAATGAGGAACGCCACAACAAGTATAATCACAGCGATAATTATCGCCAAATACATCTGCCTGTACCGTGCGTCACGAAGATTTACGTCATTGATAGCCGTTACTATTGTCCATTCCAGGTCCTCATCATAGTATCTGTAAAATTCTGTCCATTTGCCTTCTCCGTCATTTTTCTCAAGAAAATTTTTAAATTCCGTCTTGTCAGCAGTTTTCAAAACAGTTCCGATCATTTCCTTATTGGTCTCATTGGAAATGACCATATTATTGCCATCCAGAATAAATGTATGTCTCTGTTCTCCGTCTTCGTCACCGGAATAAATGTCACTAAGAAGATGCTCATCAAGTGTCAGAATTACTATTCCTATTCTGTCATCCAGTTTCCTGTAATCGACGATTCTGTGAGCAATATGAAACAGGTAGAAGTCCTCATTTGCAAATGTGGTTCCGTATTCCGTAGAAAACAAATGCATCTTATAGTCTGCTGCCACCTTATCATATATCTCTTCAGTGGTTTTGCTGAAATTATCAATCCACGAACGCTGGGTTGTTACACCTGACATTTCATCATATGTAACAATATTGCCGCCTTCTGTAATAATGGTTATAGCCTTAATATAGTCCTTGGTATTGAGAAGTCCGTTCATAAATCTTCTCATCTGATTGACCGTAGCCGGCACATCCTCTCCCGCATCAAGTTTTCTCACCCACAGAACCATGTTATCGTCTGTATATATCTGATAAGCAACGTCCTCATAGGCATCAAGACTTATCTGAAGGTTTGTATCCGTCTGGGCCATATTGCTCTTCATAAGGTTCTCGGTATTCTTGTGCAATGTTTGGGTTATGGCAAAAAAAGAATAAACCCCCAATGCCACAATGGGCAGCACCGACGTAACAATAAATGCTCTTAATAAACTTCTTTTAAAACTTACCGTCTTCATGTTTTTCATAGCCCCATAAATAGTTTTAGACCCTATTATCATTTTATAATAGAGCCTAAAACCTTTTCAATATGGATTATATGGTTATTCTTTAACAGCACCGCTTGTCATTCCGCTTATTATGTACTTCTGCATAAAGATAAAGATAAGTACAACAGGGATAATCGCAACGATTGCAAATGCTGAAAGGTAACTCCATTTGGTTCCGTACTGTCCCATGAAATTAAAGATTCCTGCGGTAATAGGTCTCTTCTCCTGGTCCAGAATAAATGTCATGCCGTATGCCAGGTCACCCCACGCATACAGGAACGAAAAGATTGCGCAAACCATAATACCCGGTTTGGTAATCGGAACAAGTACCCTTATAAATGCTTTCCATCTGGTACATCCGTCTATGTAAGCTGCCTCTTCCAATGACTTTGGAACGGAAGCAAAATAGTTTTTTAAAATCAGTACAGAAAATGGTATACCGATAGTTGCGTCCGCCAGGATTGCAGACCCCCATGTATTATACAGATGGATTTTTTTAAACATAATAAACATTGGGGTCAGCAGTACCGAAACAGGCAACATCTGGGTTACAAGGAATCCAAGAAATATTGCATTTCTTCCTTTGAACCTGAATCTGGCAATTCCATAGGAGGCGGGAATTGCAAGAATAACAGATATTACCATCGCTCCCAAAGAAATGATGAAGCTGTTTCCAAATGACCTGAACATGTTGAAATCACCGGTCTCAACCTGTGCGGCATAGGACTTCGTATTCAACTCGTGGGGATACCAGGTCGGCGGGTTCTTAAATATCTCTATCTCTGTCTTCAGGGAAGTATTGAGAGTCCAAAATAAAGGGAACAGAAGGACAAGTAAAATAGCTATAGAGATAATACTGCAAATAGCGCTTTGTTTATCATTTAACTGTTTCTCAATCATCGTCTCTTGTCTCTCCTTCCATCGTAATCTTCATGTACAGCATTCCTACCAGCAGCAGTATAACAAGCAGAATATTGGCTACTGCGGAGCCTTCACTGTATTTGAACATGTCAAATGACAGTTTATATGAGTATGTTGACAACAGGTGTGTCGAATTAACCGGTCCGCCCTCTGTCATAACATATACAAGATCGTACACCTTAAAGGTATATATGAATCCAAGCACCAGCACCGATTCGATTGTGGGGCGAAGAAGGGGCAGTGTAATGTGAATTAGCTGCTTTATTCTTGTGGCTCCGTCAACAGATGCACTTTCGTACAGTTCCTGTGGAATCGTCGTCAGTCCCGTAGAAAGAAGAATCATATTAAAAGGAATTCCAATCCAGACATTTGCCACAACAACGCCTATCATAGCGGTCTTGGGATTAGTCAGCCAGTCAACATTCTCATTTATCAGATGCAGTGTTCTGAAAATATAATTAAGTACGCCTATATCTGTTGCAAAGAAAAGTTTGAACATAAGAGCCGTAACTGTCATTGGCATCATCCAGGGGATCATCAGAATGCCTCGTACCATTTTGGCAAATCTGAATTTCTGGGTAAAGAACACCGCGAGGGCAAATCCGATTATGAACTGGAAAAATATACTTGCTACCGTGAAAACAACCGTATTCCCCAATGCCTTTCTGAACACTTCGCTTTGGAAAACTGTCACATAGTTTGCGAATCCGACAAAATGTCTTGTTCCCTTTGCAAGGTTCCTCACTGTTACATCCTGCATACTAAGGAAAATGTTACTGATTATCGGATATCCCACAAATATCATCATGTAGATAAACGCCGGCATAACAAAAAACCACCCGGAATTGTCATACCTTTGGAGACGTTTCTTTTTCTTCATAAAAAATCCTCCTTTTAGCTTCACTGTGACCTCATTTTATCAATCGAAAAAAAGATAAATAAGGTCAAAAATCTTAAAAAGGAGAATTATTCTATGGCGAGATTATCGAAGTTTATAATCGCATATTGCAAAAAACGAAATCAGGGAATTATTATATAGATAGTGTCAAATGACCTATGAAAAAATGAGCCGAAGAAAATAGGCTCAGATGAACCTTGAAAACTGCAAATATTTAAGAATGAGAATGAGTTCCGCCACCCTTGACAGCATAAAAAGAACTGCTGTCAGGTAATTA